>JACKEA010000002.1:718618-1437237 GCA_020633235.1 Polyangiaceae bacterium
AGCTCGAGAGCATCGAGAAGGCGCTGGCGAAAGGCGGCCTCGCGCCCGCCACGGCGGACAAGATCGTCGAGAACGTGCTCGGCACCTACGGTCTGCCCTTCGGCGTGGCCCTCAATGTTCGCATCAACGGGATCGACCGCTTGGTGCCCATGGTGGTGGAGGAACCAAGCGTCGTGGCGGCGGCGTCCAACGCCGCCAAGATGGTGCGTCGCGCCGGCGGCTTCGCGGCGGAGATGGTGGAGTCGCTGATGACCACCCAGGTGGAGCTCCGCAACGTGAGCGATCCGGCGCACGCCATTCGCGCGCTGGAGGACGCCAACGAGGAGCTCTTGTCCCTCGCCGCGGACGCGGTTCCCGGCTTGGTGGAACGCGGCGGCGGCCCGCACGCCATCGAGGTGCGCGATCTGGGCAACGGCATCGTCGTGGTCCACGTGCTCGTCGATTGCCGCGACGCGATGGGAGCGAACCTGGTCAATTCCGTGGCAGAAGCCGTCGGGCCGCGAGCGGCGGAGCTGACGGGAGCGACGTTGGGGCTCCGGATCCTGAGCAACCTGTGCGACCGACGGCGCGTCCGCGTCACCTGCCGTGCCCACGCGGCGGACCTCGAGCTCCCGGCGGACGCGAGCTGCGAAGGCATCCATGGCGACGCCATCATCGATCGCATCGTGGACGCCTCTCGCTTCGCGGAGCTCGATCCCTACCGCGCGGCGACCCACAACAAGGGCATCATGAACGGCGTGGACGCCGTAGTGATGGCGACCGGCAACGACTGGCGGGCGGTGGAAGCCGGAGCGCACGCCTACGCCGCGCGCTCCGGTCACTACGCGCCGCTGGCGATCTGGCGACGCGACGGGCGGGATCTCGTCGGGGAGCTCGAGATGCCCCTGGCCCTCGGCGTCGTCGGCGGGACCCTGCGGGTGCACCCCGCCGCGCGCCTCGCGCTTTCCATCCTGCAGATCGAAACCGCAGCCGAGCTCAGCGAGACCGCGGCCGCCATGGGGCTTGCGTCGAATCTCGCCGCGCTCCGTGCCTTGGCCACGGAGGGCATCCAGCGCGGGCACATGTCCCTTCACGCCCGAGCGGTGGCCGCCGCCGCGGGCGCGGAAGGCGACGAAGTGGAGACCGTGGCGCAGCGCATCGCCGAGGACGGCAACGTCACGTTGGACCGAGCCGCTGAAGCGCTAGCCGCGCTCCGCGGTCAGTGACACAGCACGGTCTTGCCAGTCTGCTTCGGATCGTCGACGCAGGTCTGTAGCGGAATCACGCCCGTCACCTTACAGCCGCCAAAGTCCGCCTTTTGACCGCAGGGCGTGGCTTGTAGGTAACCGTCGGGCTTGTTGGCGCAGCCGGTCAGCGCCAGACCGCCGCAGTCGATCACGTTGAAATCTCGATCCACGCCGCCGCTGCAGTCGTAATCGAACCCCAGGTGGAGGCTCGCCTTGTCGAAGAACTTGGTTTGCCCCAGGAATACGTCGGCGTCGGCGTCATCGCAGTCGTCACCCCCGCAACTGCCTTTGGCCTTGTGCCCGTCCCCATCACAATCGCAGGTCGCCTTGCAACCGCCGCTTCCCGCCGCTCCGCCGCTTCCCGCCGCTCCGCCGCTTCCTGCCGCTCCGCCGCTTCCCGCCGCTCCGCCGCTTCCAGCCGCGCCGCCGCTTCCGGCCGCGCCGCCGCTTCCAGCCGCGCCGGCCGAGCCCCCCGTGCTCGCCTCCGCTGCATCTTGCCCCGCGTCCGGCAACGTCACGGATGCGTCGCCTCCGGTTCCGTCCACGCCCTCCGGCAGATCGCCGATCACCAGCGCGCACGAGCTCGCGGTGGTCGCCGCAATCAAAGTGCACGCGCGCACTAGCCAAGAGGTGCCTCGTCGGGTCACAGTGAGCATCGTAGCGCATGATCGACCTCGTCCGTAGCCGTTGGCCCGGCGCAGTGCTGCTGGTCGCACTGACATTGTCCTCCAGCGCACGAGCCCAGCCTGCAGAGCAGACGGCGGCGTCGGCTTTCGACGAGGGTGTCGAGCTGTTCGAGCACGCGCGCTACCAAGAAGCGGCCAAGGCATTCTTGAAGGCGGACGCTGCGGTGCCGAACGCCGAAGCGCTGTCCAACGCGCTCTCCGCCGCGCGGCGCGCGAACGACCACTTGTTGGTGGCCACCGTGGCAAAGCGCGCCGTCGCCCGGGAAGCGACGGAACCGGACCTTGCCGCTCGAGCGCGGCAAGCGCTGGCGGAGGCTTCAAAGAAGCTCGCCGCCATCGACCTCGCCTGTGAGCCGACCCCCTGCACCCTGACGCTGGATGGCGCGACCACGAAAGCCGGGGAAGCCTTCGTCTTGCCGGGTAACCATCAGCTTATCGCCCGGGGGGATGCCGATGCCCAGGCGGAGGAATCGATGACGCTGGAGGCCGGCGCCCGCTACCGCATCCTGCTTCACCCGGTGAAGCCCGGGGAAACCTCGAAAGCAGCAGACGTCGCCCAGACCCGCCAGCCCGCCGAGAGCGCCCCACCCACGCGTCCCGAAGCGAAGAGCGAGCCTCGAAGGGATCGCGTCGAGCCCCGTCCGCTCTCTCCCGGATGGTTCTACGCCGGCGCGGGCGCCACGGCGCTGCTCGCCGGCATCACCACCTGGTCCGGCCTCGACGCGCTGTCGGGCAAGCGCGAGCTGCCGAGCACGCCCACCACCGGACAAGTGGACGACGTGCGTGGCAAGGTGCGGCGCACCGACATCTTGCTCGCCTCCACCGTGATCGTGGGAGCCGCCACCGCCTACGCCGGGCTCGAGCTGGTGCAGTGGGGGGACGCTTCCGTCAGCGCCGCGGTCGCGCCCGGAGAGCTTCGACTGGGAGCGCGGGGGCGCTTCTGATGAACGCCAGCTACCGAGCGTCACTGCCCAGCGGCGTGAGCATCGGTTCCTTCGAGCCCCTGTTCGAGCTCGGGCGCGGAGGCATGGGCACGGCGCTGCTCGCTCGCGCCGTGGGGGTGGCGGGATTCGAGCGCCTGGTCGTGATCAAGCGCCTGCACCCGCACATGCTGGACCGCGTGGAAGCAGTGAATCGTTTCCTGGACGAGGCGCGCGTCGCCGCCCACATCCGCCACGCCAACGTGGTGGCCACGCACTTGGTCGGCACCGACGAAGACGGGCATTTCTTGGTGCTCGACTACGTGGAAGGCGCCAGCCTCGAAGAGCTGGTGGATCGCGTCGCGCTCAAACGCAACGCCATCCCGCCGCCGATCGTGCTGCGCATCGGGCTGGACGCCCTCGCCGGGCTACACGCGGCGCACGAGGCCCGCGACACCTCCGGCCAGCGCCTGGAGCTGCTCCACCGCGATGTTTCGATTCAGAACGTGTTGGTCGGTCGCGACGGCGTGGCTCGCGTGAGCGATTTCGGCATCGCCAAGAGCGCCATCGCCTCGGTGCAGACGGACAAGCAGTACATCGTCGGCAAGCTGATGTACCTGCCGCCGGAGTACCTGCGGCGAGAAGCCGTGGGTCCGGACTTCGACGTCTACTCCCTGGGACTCACCTTGTGGATCGCCCTCGCCGGCACCACGCCGTGGCCGGAGGACGACGACGCGAAGATGGTGACGCAGATCCTCATCAACGGGGTGCCGCGTATCTCGACCGTCATGAGCGTCGCGCCACAGCTCGACGACTTGCTCGCCAAGGCCTGCGCGATGAACCGCGCGGACCGCTTTCCGTCGGCGCGGGCGATGATGGACGCCATCGAGCACATCGGCCGCCACACCGGTTGGTTGGCGAGCCACGCCGAAGTGTCGGACTTCGTCGAATCGCTGATGGGCGCGGATCTGAAAGAGCGCGAGAAGCGCGTCACCCGGCGCCTGAAAGCAGGCACGGACCCCGAGCTTCCCATCCCTCTCAGAAAGCCGGTGCACACGCCAGGCAACGAAGACGTCACCGAGGAAGTGATCCCGGTGGTGAAGCCACGGCCGCTGTGGCCCTTCGTGCTGGGTGCCCTGGTGCTCCTCGGGTTTCTCTGCACCTGGCTCCTGGTGAAAGCGTCCACGCCGGTGCAGGCCGAACCGAGCCCACCACCGCCGGCTCCGACGCCCAGCGCCGCGGGGTTGGAGATCCCCACCGCGCCGCCGGCTCCGACGCCCAGCGTCGCGCCCGCGCCAAGCGCGGTTTCCGCGCCGGAACGACCCCAAAAACCAAAGACGATCGCGCGGTCGGTGTCCGCTCCCACACCCGCCCCGACGCCCCAACCCGCGCCGACAGCCACCGCCACCAGCGACGGCATATCCAAGAAGAATCCCTACCGGAAGTGAGTCGTTGACGCTCGCGTCACCTCGGCGTTCGATCGGGGGTGATGGGAATTGCGGAGCGACGCGAGCGCGAGCGACAGCAGCGTCGCGCCGACATCCTTCGAGCGGGGTGGGCCGTGGCGGAGCGAGTGGGCTGGGCGGCTTTCAGCGTGGAGCGCGTGGCGAGCGAAGCCGAGCTCGGTCGTGCCACGGTGTACGGCTACTTCGAGTCGCTCGAAGCGTTGGTCCTCGCCCTCGCGGAGAACGCGTTCGAGGAGCTGTCCGAACGCATCGCCGCGGCGGACAAGCTGACCGAAGCCTTGGACGTTCCGGTGCGTCTGGCCAAGTCGCGGCCGGCCGCCTTCGCGCTGCTGTTCCCTCCCGGCAACGACCCGCGCACGGCCTTCTCCAACGAAGCGCTCGAGGGCATCCGCGTCCAGGCCCGCCAGCTCTTGGGCCGACTGCAGCGTCTCGCGGCGCGTTCCCGCGCGAACCTGCCCGAGGACGCTCGCAGCGCCGAGGCGTTTCTCACGGCGGTGAGCATGGCGGCCACGTTGGTACCGGAGCTTTCCGAAAGCACCACGCTGCGCCATCGCTGGCAAGATTTCGTGCTCGGAGAGCCGACCGACGACGACTCCGACGACGGTGTCGGAAACGGTCAGTAACGTCCGCGTCACGCAGCGTTCACGCTGAGAGCGATGAAGAAGCTCGCTCTCGTGCTGGTCGTCGCCATTCTTTCCGCGTGCGGCTCGGAAGACCCTGCAACCATCCTCGGTAGTGGAGGCGGCGCGGGCGCCGCAGGCTCCAGCGGTAGCGCGGGGGCTGCAGGCTCCGCAGGCAGCGGGGGCAGCGCGGGCAGCGCAGGTGCCGCTGGCTCCAGCGGTAGCGCGGGCGCGGCAGGTCTTCCTGGCGACGCGGGTGTCGACGCAGCAAGTGACGCCACCACAGACGCCGCAAGCGACGCCACCACAGACGCCGCAAGCGATGCCAACGCATGCCCCGATCCGCTGAACGAACCCAACGAGGCCGAGAGCACCGCCGCTACGGTGGACGACGTCAACGACTGCGACGCGAAGAAGACGGTGGGCGGCATCGCGGCCCCGGGTGACGTCGACTGGTACACGTTCAAGGGCACCGACAACCTGCTGAGCTGCACTCCGAACCCCAAGGCGACGGTGAGCGCGGGCCTCCGTGTGTGCATCTTCGCGAAGTGCACCTCGGGGACCACCACGCTGACCTGCGCCCAGGGCGCGACGGAAACCTCACCCGGAGGTGTGCACGGCTGCTGCGCGACCGGCGGGACGGCCGAAACCACGCTGAGCTGCTCCGGTCTCGGCGCCGACGATGCTCAGCTGTTCGTGCGCGTCGACCAGCCCGGTGGCGCTGCCTGCACGGCCTATCAGCTCGAATACTCGTACTGAGCAAAAGCCGGGTACTATCCCCGGCCATGCCCGAGCTCTCGCTCGCTCAGCTGCTCCGCCCCGAGCTTCGGGAGCTCAGCGCCTACTCTCCGGACACCGGGAGCTACGCGGTGCGCCTCGACGCCAACGAGGCGCCGGACCTGCTGTCGCCCGCTGCTCGCGCCCGGCTGGCGGAGGTCGCAGCGCGGACCGCGTGGAATCGCTATCCGGATCCTCGCGCGCGGAAGCTGCGAGCGGCCATCGCCGCACGCTCGGCGGTGAGCGAAGACGAAGTTCTCGTCGGTGTGGGCAGCGACGAAGTGATCTCGTTGTTGCTCACGGTGCTGTGCCAGCCGCGGGGTCGCACCACGGTGCCCACGCTGCTCACCACCACCCCCACGTTCGTGATGTACAAGCTGAGCGCCAAGGTGCGGGGCCAGCGCGTGCTCGAGGTCCCCCTGGACGCCGACTGGGACATTTCCGTGCCCGCGATGACCCGCGCGCTGTCGATGGCACCGCCGAACCTGGTGTTCGTCGCCAGCCCCAACAACCCCACCGGCACTCAGCCCGACCCGGCGCGACTCGATGAGATCATCGAAGCCGCCGCGGGCGCGCTGGTCGTCATCGACGAGGCCTACGCCGACTACGCGGCTCGGCGCCACATCGATCTCTATCGCAAGCACGAGAACGTCGCGCTGCTGCGCACCCTGTCCAAGGTGGGCTTCGCCGCCCTGCGCCTCGGTTGGCTCATCGGCCGCCCCGAGTTGGTCGCGGAGCTCGACAAGGCACGCCTGCCGTACAACGTCGCCACCCCTACCCAAGAGCTCGCCACCGTGGTGCTGGAGGAGCTCTCGGGGGAGCTCGCCCGCGTCACCTCCCACGTGATGGCCGAGCGCGAGCGCGTCTCGCAGGCGCTCGCGGCGCTGCCCGGCGTCGAGCCCACGCCGAGTGAGGCGAACTTCATCTGGCTCTCCACGCCGCTGCCCGCCGAACGCGTGTTCGAAGGCCTCAAGGCGCGCGGTGTGTTGGTGCGGAGCTTCCATCAACGCGGCGGTCGCCTGGCCCACCGCCTGCGGGTGACGATCGGGACGCGCGAGCAGAACGACGCGTTCCTGGCTGCGCTGGGCGACGAGCTCTCTCGATGATGCGCATCGCGACGTTTGCGCTGGCCTTGAGCCTCACGGGCTGCGGCTTGTCGACCGGCAGCGTGGTGCGCCTGGTGGACGGCCAGGAAATAGACGGCCGCCCGGTGAGCGAGACCGCCTACGCCACCTACGCCTACGGCGCTTTGGCGGAGGCTCGGGGCGATCTCGGGCTGGCGGAGCGCTACTACCGCGCCGCGTCCGAGGAAGATCCCGAGAGCCCGGAAGTGTGGACGCGCCTCGGCGCGGTGCGCTGCGCCCAGGGGCTGCCGAGCACCGACGCCGTGTTCGCCCGAGCCGCGGATCTCGACGACGAATACGCGCCCCTGCACCAAGAGATTGCCCGCTGTTCCCTGGCAAAAGACCCGGAGCGCGCGCTGTCCGAGGCACGCCGCGCAGTGGCCCTCGATCCCGCCAGCGACGCGTCCACGGAGCTGGTGATCGACGCCCTCGAACGCCTCGGGCGCCGTGACGAAGCGCGGCGTTGGGCGCTGGCCCGCGCCCTCGTGCTGCCGACGCCCGCCGGCGCGTGGGAGCGTGTCCGCGCGCTGTCGTCGGACGCGGCCCAGGCCCTCGCCGACGACGCCCTCACCGAGCGCCTCGAGCGCCGCCGCAAGGTGGGCCTGGCGGCGCCTTGCAGCGCCCTCGAGCGCGATGCTCTCGACGCCGCCCTGAGAGCCGACGATCTCGAGCGCGCGCAGTCCCTCGCTCACGCGTGTCACCTGCCCGCCGGTCGTCTCGCGACGCGCGCCGTCGCCCTGGGCGCCGCCGGCATCGGCCTGCGTCAGGCCGAGCAGGTGTTGGCCGCCGACGCCAGCAACGCCGACGCCTGGGTCGCCGCTCTCGTCGCACGCGATCTGCTGCACACCTCGTCGACTGCCGCCGAGCTCGAGCCTCCCAGCGCGCCCCCCTCGCCGCTCGCGTCGTGGCTCCTCGTCGAGCTCATCGCTCGCCGCGCGGGCCGCGATGCCGCGCGCACCTGGCTCGGCGCGCGGGGCGATCTCGGAGCGCCCGAAGACGCCCTCGCCAAGAGCGTGGCCGAGCGCGTGAAGCAGACGCTCGCTCAGTGACCGGCGTCGCCGGGCTCCAGTGTGAGCTCGACCTGGGTGGTCTTGCCGGCTTCGACCTTCACCTTCTGCTTGCTGGTCAGCATGTTGACCGGCAATAGCGCGTCGATCTCGAGGTCCCCCACCGGCACGCCGCTGATCTCGAAGCGCCCATCCGTTCCCGTGACGGACGCCGTGCGGTACTTGAGCACGAACACGTCCGCGTACATCGCGCCGTACATCGCGTCCGTCAGCCCGAAGCGACCGGGCTTGTCGGGATACAGCTTCACCGCGTCGCCCCCCGGCACCGCGACCATCACGGCCTTGGCGTAGGCGCCCAGCAGCCGCGGCATGTACGGCTCCTTGTCCTTGGAGTACACGTCCAGCCGCTGCCCGAACATCGCGACGACGGTGCGACGGTCGAAGGCGCAGCCCGAGACGTCCACGCGCTTCGCCTCCGAACGTGCCGGCAAGTAGCCGTCGTACCCGGTGACCGCCACCAACACGTCCGCCAGCGCGCCGTCAGCGCCCACGCGAAACTCGGGGCCGTACACCATCTTGGAGGCGTCACACTTGGCCCGGATCTTCGCCAGCACGTCGTCGCGCATCTTGGGCTTCGGTCCGCGGTAACGCACGACGCCCGCGACGTTCCCCGTGGGGCCGGCGTAGGGCTTGTCTCCCTTGGGGTTCACGACGGCTCGGACCTTGTCCTCCGCGACGGGGATGGCGTGCGTGACAGGAGGTCCCGACGCCGACGGCGCGACGGCCACCGCCGCGGAGGCGGAGGTCGCCGCGCTCGACGCTGCGGGCTTGTCACAGCCGACTACCGCGGTGGCAGCGATGGCAACGAAGGTGGCACGCAGGCCGCGCTGCTTCCGCGCCGGACCAACACCCATGCTGAAGTACTTCATGTGTAATTTCAGATACTTGCTCAAAATGCGCCCGGCGGGAAGAAGAGCCTCGGAGAGGTCGTATTACGGCGCGGGTCCTCGGGGAGCAAGGTCCGGGCCGTAGTGGGTCATGGACGCGCCGCTCCCTGATTTCAAATCCGCTCCGACCTGTGTAAGGTCTGCCCGCCCCTCGGCCAGGGGCTTCAACAGCTACGGAAAGGTTTGCCGCTGATGCACATTCGCTCCAGCTCTTGGACCGCTTTCGGCTGTGTCGTGCTCATCGCCGGCGCTCTGCTCGCCTGCAAAAAGAAGAGCTCGAGCACCACCGGCAGCACGACGACCACCGCGGAGACGCCCACCACCCCGGTTCCGACCGCCACCACACCGCCCATCACCAACAAGGTGTGGAACGTTGGCGAGGCCGCCACGGCCCCCGACTACAAGATGACGATCGATAACGTGAAGGAGTGCAAGGTCAAGTACTACTTCCGCCCCAAGAAGGGGAACATCAAGCTCGGCGTCGAGGTGAGCATCGAGGGCACCGCGGACAAGGACGTTCCGGTGAACCCCTTCTACGCGAAGATCACCGACGGCGAGGGTTACTCCTACACGAGCACCTTCGGCGGCTGCGAGCCGGACCTCAAGAGCGTGCGCATCGGCAAGGGCGAGAAGGCCAAGGGCTGGGTCACCTTCGAGGTTCCCGAGAAGGCCTCGGGTCTGAAGCTCACCTACAACCCGTTCATCATCGGCACCGCCAAGCAAGAGCTGAAGTTCGACCTCGGTCGCTGAGCTTCACGTCTGGCATGGAAGAAAGACGGGGACGCACTTCGCGTCCCCGTTTCTTTTTTGTTTTGTCGGTTCAGCGCGGAATCAGCTCAGCCACCACGAACCGTCGCTGAAACCGCCATTTCCAGCGAAGCGCCGGGGATCAGGCCCAGGGCCAACACCAAGACCGCGGCGATCACCAGGGCCGACGCCACGTAGCCGGAGCGCATGGGCACGGCCACCGGGGCGCCGGGCGCGGGCTCCCGCATGTACATGAACACCATGACGCGCAGATAGTAGTAGGCGCCGATCAGGCTGTTCACCAGACCGATGACGGCGAGGGCATAGAGCTGGGAGTCCATCGCGGCGCGGAACACGTACAGCTTGCCGAAGAAGCCGGCCGTGGGCGGCACCCCCGCCAGGGACAGCAAGAAGAGCGAGAACGCCAGGGCCGCCGCGGGGTGACGCTTGGCCACGCCGGCGAGATCTTCGTAGCTCACCGCTTCCTTGCCGCGGCTGCCGCACAAGATCAGCGCGCCGAAGGCGCCGGCGGTGCTGACGGTGTAGGTCAGCATGTAGAAGAGCACGCTGGATTCGCCCATGTTGCTGCGCATGGCGGCGACCACGCCGATGAGGGCGTAGCCGGCGTGCGCGATGGACGAGTAGGCGAGCATGCGCTTGACGGAGGATTGGCGACCGGCGACCACGTTGGCCACGGTCATGCTGAGCACGGCCATGAGCGCCAGCGCTGGCGGCCAGCCCGAAGCCCAGCTCATCAGCCGGGCATCACCGAAGCCAACGAGCAGCACGCGGAGCAGCACCGCAAAGGCGGCGCTCTTGACGGCCACCGCCATGAAGCTGGTGACCGGCGTGGGCGCGCCTTCGTAGGCGTCCGGCGTCCACATGTGGAAGGGCACGGCGCTGACCTTGAAGGCCAAGCCCGCGACCACCAGCACCAGCGCGACGAGCACTGGAGCGGCCCCCACGACGCTGCCGCCCTTGCCGATGTTCTGGATGGCCGCGCCGATGCCGGCGAGATCCGTGTGGCCGGTGGCGCCGTACAAGAGCGCCGCACCGAACAACATCAGCGCCGCCGCGAAGCTGCCGAGCAAAAAGTACTTGAGGGACGCCTCGGCGGAGCGCGGATTCCTGCGCAGGCCGACCATCGCGTACACGCCCAGGGACATGGTCTCCAGGGCGATGAACAGGCTGAGCACGTCCCCGGCGGCGGACAGCGCCATGGCGCCCACCGTGGAGAACAAGAGGAGCGGGAACAGCTCGCCGCGGTCGATCTTGTGCTCCGGCAGATAGCCGCCGGCCAAGAGCGATGCGAGACCGCCGCCCAGGCACAGCACGAAGCAGAAGAAAATCGAGAAGCGGTCCATCACCAAGTAAGGCTGGGTGACCTCGAGCCCGCTGAGCTTCTCGGGACCGACCATCCACACGGCGACGCTGAGCACCGCGCCGGCAAACAGGATGACGGTCGCGATGAGCCCGAGCTCACCGGAGCGGCCGGCCCCGGCGTCGATGACCTCACCGTTCGGACCGATGCCCTCCGGCGAGGCGGGGCGCCCAAAGGCCTCCGCTAGCATCAGGAGCAGCGCGCCCAGAGCCACCGCGAAGATGGGGGACAACCCGAACACGACGTTCATCATCGGCCGGCCTCCGCGCCGAGCGCAGCTTGCGCGGCTTGCGTGGGAGCCTCGGTCGACTCCTCCCCTTCCTTCTTCGGCGGCTCGGGGTAGCCGCTGAACAGAGGCCCGTCGTCATGGGGCATGAGCTTCGCCTGTGTCGCTTCGGGATCCATCTCTTGGTACGCCTTGCGACCGTCGTTGTAGCGCTGGATGACCGCGTCCACGGCGTCCGCGGAGCGCGACAGGAAGATCGACGGGAACAGCCCGATCACGAAGATGAGGACGATGAGCGGGGACAGCGCCACGCTCTCGCGCACGTTCAGATCCGCCAAGCCCTTGTTCTTGGGGTTCGACAGCGGTCCGAAGAAGACGCGCTGCACCACGCTCAGCATGTACACCGCCGCGAGAATCACGCCGAAGGCCGCGAGCACCGCCTGGAGCTGACCGTGGGAGCCGAGCGGCAGGGACACGAAGGTCCCCATGATGACCATGAACTCGCCCACGAAGCCGTTGGTGCCCGGCACGCCGATGCTGGACATCGTGACGATGACGAACAGCGCGGCGTACACCGGCATCACCTTGGCGATGCCGCCGAACTCCCGGACCTCGCGGGTGTGCCGGCGGTCGTAGATGACCCCGACCAAGAGGAACAAAGCGCCGGTGGAAACGCCGTGGTTCACCATCTGCAAGATGGCGCCCTGCACCCCGGCGTGGGTCGCGGCGAACAAGCCCAACATCACGAAGCCCATGTGGGCCACGGAGGAGTAGGCCACCAGTCGCTTGATGTCGTCCTGCTTCCAGGCAACGAGCGCGCCGTACAGGATGCCGCCCCCGACCGCCACGCCGGCGAGGTTCGCCGCGGCGCTCCAGGCCGGGCCTGCGAACATACCCATGCAGTAGCGGATGTAGCCGTAGGTACCGAGCTTGAGCAGCACCGCCGCCAGGATGATGGAGCCGCCAGTGGGCGCCTGCACGTGAGCGTCCGGCAACCAGGTGTGGAGCGGGAACATCGGCACCTTGATCACGAAGGCCAGGGCGAAGGCGCCGAAACACAGCCACGCGGCCGTTCGCGGCAGCACCAGCTGGCTCAGGGCCAGGTAGTCGAAGGTGACGAAGCCGGCGACCTGCTGGTGCGTCCACACCATGTACAGGATGGCAGCCAGCATCAGCACGCTGCCGGCCATCGTATAGAGGAAGAACTTGTAGCTCGCCTTGATCTTCTCGACGCCGCCCCACACGCCGATGAGAATGATCATCGGCACCAGCATCAGCTCCCAGAACAGATAGAACAGGAACAGATCCAGGGCCACGAAGGCGCCCAGCATGGCTCCGTGCAAGAGCAACAAGGAGAAGCACAGGTCCTTGGTGCGCCCCTTGATGGAGCCGAAGGAGACGTAGGCGGCGATTGGAGTCGTCAACGTGGACAGCAAGATCAGCCACACGCTCACGCCATCCACCGCCACGTGGTAGCGAATGCCGAAGCTCGGCAGCCACTCCGTCACGTACTGGAAGTGCCAGCCCGTGGTCATGGGCACGCGCAGCAGCAGCAGCGACGCGAGGAAATCGAGGCCCAGGATTCCGAGCGTGACCTGGCGCAGGAGCTTCGGCGTCTGCCGCGGCAGGAACAGGATGGCGAGCGCGCCGACGATGGGCAGGAACACGATCAAGTTCAGGAGCTCGGGCCACTCCGTGGGCGGAGCCGCTTCGGCGGCGCCGGCGGCCTTCTCGGGCCACAGCCCGAGGATCAGCACCAAGCCGAGCACGCCGACCACGCCCACGGCCACGCGCTCCAGCCAGCTCTTGCGGCGCGGAACCACGAAGCCGACGGCGAACGCCACTAGGTATGGAACGAGCTCGAACAGCGACTTAGCAACCGGGCTCATTGCGCAGGCCTCCGCACGTCACGCGGCGCCGCGTGGGGATTGGGCATTTGTGGATTCTGTCCGGGCACGACGCCCCGGACGGTGCCGTCGGGCAACTGCTGCACTTGAATGACGGTGTTACCGGCGGCGGGATCCGCCTTGGGCCGGGTCACGTCCACGTCGTCTTCGGTCACACGACCGAAAGCGTTCTTCACCTGCAGCCGCACCTTCTTGGTCTTGCCGTGGTCCAGGCTGAAAGAAACGCTGGTCTGGTCGCCGAATTTCTCGCTGTCCCACTTGCCGTCGCCATCGGCGTCCCAGCGGTACTGGTAGCCGAAGCCGGGGGCGGCTTCCACGCGGTAGTTCCCGGCGTTCTCGGCAATGTTGGTGCGAGCGTGAGGGGCGACCAAGAACCAGCCCAGACCCCCCACACCGACCACCATGACCGCGGCGTAGGTCTGCACGCGACCGGTCTGGAACAGACGCAGCCCCGAGCCGGTCACCTGGACGATGAACGCCGTGGCGCGGGCAATGACGCCATCCACCACGACCTTGTCGAACCACACGGCGGCTTCCGCCAGGGAGTCCACGGCGCCGATGAAGGTCTCTTCATAGAGCTCGTCGATGCGCCACTTCTCCAGCACCAGTTGGTGCAGGCCGGGGAACTTCTCCGCGAGCGCCTTGGCAGGGCCGCCCTGCTCGCGGATGTAGATGTAGAAGGCTGCCGCGAGACCGATGGCCACGGCGGACAGGCCGATGATCATCACCAGGCCTTCACCGTGCTCGGCGAGCTTCACGTGCTTCTCGTCCGTCGCCACCTTGAACACCGGCTCGAGCCAGTGCTCGAGCGGCGTGATGTGCAAGAGGTGGGCGTTCAGCAAGCCGCCGACGATGCTCAAGAAGCCCAAGACCAAGAGCGGCACCGTGATCTGCCACGGGCTCTCCTTCGGGGTCGGCCCCTCGAGGGGCTCGGAAGCATCGTGATGATGGTGATCGTGGTGGTCGTCGTGAGCGGGTTCCTTCCACTTCCTGACGATCTTCCAACCCTTGAAGTCACCCCAGAAGATGCCGAACACCAGGCGCGACATGTAGAAGGCCGTCATCACGGCACCAATGGCGCCCAAGGCGAACAGCACGGTGTTGCCCCAGCTCGGCCACTGCCACAGCTCGAGCGCCGTGACCTCTTGGCCGGTGCGGGTCATCTCCATCAGCTTTCCGCCGGCAACCGGGGACGCGATGCTGGAGGTGTAGGCCTTGAGCAGGATCTCGTCCTTGCTGAAGAAGCCCGCGGTACCGGGCACGCCGATGATGGCCACCCACGCCATCGCGAAGGTGGCGAAGGTGATGGGCATGAACTTCCTCATGCCGCCCATGTTGCGCATGTCCTGCGACGCATCCGTGTCGTGGATGCGCTTGTGCATGGAGTGGATCACGCTGCCGGCGCCGAGGAACAAGCAGGCCTTGAAGAAGGCGTGGGTCATCACGTGGAAGAAGCCCGCGGTGAACGCGCCCACTCCGACGCCCAGGAACATGTAACCGAGCTGACTCACCGTGGAGTACGCCAGCACCTTCTTGATGTCGGTCTGCACGAACGCGATGGTGGCGGCGAACACCGCCGTGAGCGCTCCGATGAGGGCGACCGTGAACATCGCCGCCGGGCTCAACACGAACACCGGCGCCATGCGGCACACCAGGTACACGCCGGCGGTCACCATGGTGGCGGCATGGATCAGGGCGCTGACCGGGGTGGGGCCGGCCATGGCGTCCGGCAACCACACGTACAGTGGGATCTGGGCGCTCTTGCCGGCGCAGCCGAGGAACAGGGCGAAGCCCACCAGGGAAGCCGCGGACACCTTGAGCGGCGTGTTCAAGAACGACAGGAACGCGAACTTGTCTGCCAAGGGCACGCTGTTGCCGATGGGCCAGACCTTGACCGGCGTGAGCAGCGAGTTGCGGCTGGCTTCGATGCCGGACCAGTCCAGCGCGCCCACGTAGTAGACGAGCAGCGCCATGGCCACCAGCAGGCCGAAGTCACCGATGCGGTTGGTGATGAACGCCTTCTTGCCGGCGGCCGCGTTCTTCTCTTCCGAGAACCAGAAGCCGATCAGCAAATAGCTGCACAGGCCCACGCCTTCCCAGCCCACGAACAACACCGGCAGGCTGTCGCCCAGGATCAGAACCAGCATCGAGAAGATGAACAGGTTCAGGTAGGCGAAGAAGCGATGGTAGCTCGCGTCCGTTTCCATGTACTTGGTGGAGTACAGGTGGATCAGGAAGCCGACGCCGGTGACGATCAGCGACATGGTGCCGCTGAGGGCATCCACCGAGAACGCCACCTGCACCGGAATGGTGCCGATGTCGTAGCGGCCGCTGATGTCCAGCCACTTCCAGGCGGACCAGGTGAAGCGCGCCGCTTCCTCCCCCTGCTGCACGTGCGCCAACATCACGAAGGACAGCACGCAGAACAGGAAGGAAAGGCCGACGGCGGAGAGCGCCATCAGAGTGACGGCTTCCTTGCCCAACCGCTTGCCGAACACGCCGTTCACGAAGGCGCCGATCAGCGGCAGACACAGGATCACCGCGAGCAGCGTGAAATCGCTTTCGGGGAATATCTTGAGGAGCTCTGCCATGGCTCAGTGCTTGAGCGCGTCCGCCTCGTCGCTGTCGACGGAGGCCCGGAGGCGGTAGAAGGAGAGGACGATCGCGAGGCCGACGGCAGCTTCCGCTGCGGCGACCGCAATGATGAAGAAGGCGAACATCTGCCCGTTCATGCTGTCGCCGTGCATGCGGTTCTGAGCCACCAGCATCAGGTTCACGGCGTTCAGCATCAGCTCGATGCTCATCAGCTGAACCAGGACGTTGCGACGCACCACGAAGCCGATGGCGCCGATGGTGAAGAGGATGGAAGACAGGAGCACGTAGTGCTCCACCATCTGACCCAGGAGGTTCATTCCGCGGCCTCCTTGCTGAGCGGGTGCTGAGCGTCGCGGGGGTGCAGGGGGCCGGCGAAGAGCCGGCGAGTCTCGTGGGCGTCGGTCTTCGGCGCGCGCTTGGTGTGGCGGCTGCGAGCCACCGCGATGGCACCGACGACCGCCACGATGAGCAGCGCCGTGGCCAGCTCGAAGGGCACGATGCCGGTCGAGAACAAGAGGCCGCCCACCGCTTCCGTGGAGCCGTAGCCGGGGTTCGGCGCGGTGAGCGGCGTGGGCGCCTGCTCGCCCTTGCCCATCAGCACCAGCGCCGCCACCGCCAGGAACAAGAGACCGCCGCCGCCGACGAAGCGCGCCAGACGTCCCTTGCCGGGCTTCGGTTGCGAATCCGGCCCCAGCAGCATGATGACGAACACGAACAGCACCACCACCGCGCCGGCGTAGACGATGAGCTGGATGGCCGCGAGGAACTGAGCCTCCAGCTTCAGGAACAGCCCGGCGATGCCCACGATGGTGGCGAGCAACCCCACCGCGCCGCGAATGGGGTTCTTCGCGATGACCGTGGTCAACGCCCCCACCACGCACACGATGGCGCATACGGAGAAGTAGAAGGTTCCGACGGTCATGCGACGAGCTTTCGGGTCTGACCTTTACCGCCGGTCAGAATGTAGTCCTCGAAGTGCTTGCGATACTTGCGCACGAAGGACAGCGCCGGCTGAGCCGCACCGTCCCCGAAGGCGCAGATGGTATTGCCCGTGATGTCGCTGGCGATCTGGTGGACCCGATCCAGGTCCTCCATCGTGGCGGTGCCATCCACGAGCTTGTTTGCGATGCGATCGAGCCAACCACACCCTTCACGGCAGGGCGTGCACTGACCGCAGGACTCGTGGCGGTAGAAGCGCATCAGGTTGTGGAAAGCGAGCACCGGATCCGCTTCGTCCGACAGCACGATGGCGCAGCAGGTGCCGAGCATGCCGCCGACGGCGCGGAAGGTGTCGACGCCCATGGGGATGTCCAGGATGCTCTTGCCGTTATAGGGAGCGAAGCGCTCGTCGTTCGGCACGTTCACCACCTCGTCCGGTCGGTGCACCGGGCAGGACGAGCCGCCGGGGATCACCCCGAGGATTTCCGTGCCCGCCGAGAGGCCGCCGCCCAGGTCGTAGATGAGCTCTCTCAGGGTCAGCCCCACCGCGCACTCGTAGATGCCGGGGTTCTTCACGTGACCGCTGACACCGAAAAGCCGAGCGCCGCCATCGTTGAAGGGATGCAGCTCGCTCAGCTTGCTGAACGCATCTCCACCCATCTTGAACACGGTGGGCACGATCGAGATCGTCTCCACGTTGTTCACCGTGGAGGGACAGCCGAAGGCGCCGAACTGAGCCGGGAAGGGCGGCTTGAGTCGAGGCTCGCCGCGCTTGCCCTCCAGGGAGTTGAGCAGGCCCGTTTCCTCACCACAGATGTAGGCACCGGCGCCGGTGTGGACGTACACCTCCACCGCGTAGTCCTTGCCGAATGGGCGCGCACCAAGATGACCCTTGGCCTTCGCCGCTTCGATGGCTTCCCACAAGCGCGCCTTGGCGAGGTGCAGCTCGTCCCGCACGTAGATGTAGGCGGCGTGAGCACCGATGCCGTAGCAGCCGATGATGCAGCCTTCGATCAGCGCGTGGGGATTGCGCTCCATGATCGTGCGGTCCTTGAAGGTACCGGGCTCGCCTTCGTCGGCGTTCACCACCAGGTAGTGGGGCTTGTCCGATTGCTTGGGCATGAAGCTCCACTTCGTGCCGCAATCGAACCCTGCGCCGCCGCGCCCGCGGATGTGCGCCTTCTTCACTTCCTCGACCACGGCTTCGCGGCTCATTCCCAGCGCTTTTCGAGCGCTTTGGTAGCCACCCGCGGCCTCGTAAGCGGCCAGGGTGTAGCCGTCCGCCTTGTCGTAGGAGTGGGACAGATACGTGGTTTGCTTGAGCATGGTGTGACTCAGTCTGAAAGCAGCCGATCGAGGATCTCGTCGACGCCTTCGATGGTCAGGTTCTCGTGATAGGTCTTGTCGACCTGCATCATGGGAGCAGTGCCGCAGGACGCGAGGCACTCCGCCGTGCGCAGAGTGATCTTTCCGTCTTTGGTGGTGCCACCCTCTTCCACCTTCAGCCGCTTCTTGCAGTGGTCGAGAATGTTCTCACTGCCACGCAGCGCGCAGGACAGCGTGCGACACACCCAGACCTGGTGCTTGCCCGGCTTGTGGCGGTTGAAGAGGGTGTAGAAGGTGACCACCCCCTCCACGTGAGCCGTCCCGAGGCCCAGACGATCGGCAACGAACTGGATCACGTCGGCGCTGACCCAACCTTCGTTGGCTTCCTGGCACAGGTGCAGCGTGGGGATGCACGCCGCCATCTTGTTGGGGTAGCGCGAGAGGATCTTTTCGAGCTCTCGTTCCTGCTCCCCATTGAGGGAAAAAGCCATGTTCGGAGTTCCGTGGGCGTCAGCGCGGAGGCGGGCGGCGGCTGGTGATTTGCCGCGGCTTCCCGCGCTACCCGGGGGCCCGGGCGAGCGCACCGTAGTGAGCGGTCTTCGGAGGTGTCAAGACCCCCATGCCTCCCCCGTCAGGGCGACGAAAGCGCCTCGATACACTTGAGAAAGTGCCCCCTCGGCGTGTAGGCTGGCGGCGCTTGCCGGCTTACCCGGTGACACCCGGAGGTGAATGGTGTTTTGCCCGAACTGTGGGACACAGAATCAGGACTCCGCCACGACCTGCACGAAGTGCGGTTTCAACCTGAAAGGTGCAGCGGCGCCGAAGTTCAAGGGCACCATGCTCATGATGAACGCGCCCGCAGGCATTCCCCGCCCAGGTGACGCACCCGGAGGCGCAGCCAGTGGCCCGCCCGCGGCTCCCGCCCCGCCCGCGGCTCCCAAGCCCTCCCTGAAGGGCACCATGTTGGGCGTCGCGCCACCTTCCCCAGGCGCTGCCCCCCGCCCCCCCGCACCTGCGGCACCCCCGCCGGCCCCCGCTGCGGCACCGCCCGCCCCGCGCCGGCCGCTCCGCCTTCTCCGGGCGGCCCGGCGGATCCCCTCGGCGGCACCATCGCTGCGCCCGGCGGTGCGCCCCCCGCGTTCCCCACTCCCGGCGGCCCTCCCCCGGCTGGTCCCCCCATGGGCGGCCCTCCGATGGGCGGCCCTCCGATGGGCGGCCCTCCGATGGGCGGCCCTCCTCCAGGTGGCCCCCCGATGGGCGGCCCTCCCCCAGGTGGAGCTCCTCCCATGGGCGGTCCTCCCCCTGGAATGGGCGGCCCTCCGATGGGTGGCCCTCCGATGGGCGGTCCACCGCCCGGTGATCCCATGGGCGGTCCTCCGCCTGGCGCGCCCCCTGGTGGGCCTGCCGGCGGCTATGGTCCTCCGCCCGGGCCCGCGGGTGCCTATGGTCCTCCCCCAGGACCCGGCGGTGCACCCCCACCCGGTGGCGCCATGATCCCCGCCGGTCCCGGCGGAATGGCTGGGCCGATCCCCGGCGCCGGTCCCATGCAGGGCGGCGGCGCAGCGGGTCCCATCGGCGCCACGCGCAACCCGATCATGCAGCTCGTGATCGGCATGATCTGCGGCTTCTACCTGCTGTACGTGCTGTGGGTGGAGGTGAACGAGCTCAAGGCCTTCCGCGGCAAGGACGACCTCAACCCCATCATGTTCTTCATCCCCATCCTCGGTTTGATCGAGATGTGGAAGCTGCCGGAAAAGGTCCTGGAAGCGAAGCACATGGCGGGCGTTCCCAACGCGCAGGTGACGAGCCCCATCCTCTACCTGTTCCTGTGGCCCTACTTCCTCACCGGGGATCTCAACGAGATCTGGCAGGCTGCCGGCGGCGGCCAGCCGCCCATGTGAGGCTGCGAGCAGCCGTAGAAAGGGCCGGTAGACGACGTCTGCCGGCCCTTCTTCTTTGGGCCAGCCGTCACGGCGCGCGATTCGAGCTATGCTCGGCCCGCCGTGCAAGGAGTCGATCCCGTCGCCGTGACCACCACCCCCAGCGCCGCCGATGGCCGCTGGAAGCGCGTGGGCTTGGTGGCCCTCAGCACACTGCCGGTGATCGCCGCGGTCGCCTCGGACTTCCCGTTGTGCCCCACCGCAGGGCTGTTCGGGATCCCCTGCCCTGGCTGCGGTCTCACCCGGGCAACCTCCGCGGTGCTCCACGGTCACGTGCTGGAGGGCCTGCACTACCACCCCCTCGTCTTGGTCGTGGCGCCCGTCTACATCGCCACCATGGTGAGCCTGGCGGTGGGTTTCGTCCGCGGCGGTGGCGGCAAGGGCCTCAGCCATCGCGCCAACGTCATCCTGACCATCGTGGCGCTCACCCTCTTCGCCGGGCTGTTCTTCGTGTGGATCGCACGCTTCCTCGGCTACTTCGGCGGTCCCGTCCCGGTGGTGCGGTTCAGCGAGTGGCAGCCGTGAGGCGCCGTCGAACGACGAGCCACTGATAGGTCAAAAGCCGCGACGGATGTCCGATTGGCTCGAGGGGGATCGGGCTCATCAGAGCGCGACCGTAGTTCTTCCCCAGTGTCACGCGGCCATCCGCGGTCAGCGCTTCCATGTCGTTCAGCGCTGCCCGCACCCACGGCTCAGCGTCGCATCGAGATCGGCGACGCGTTCGAGCATGTCCAGCAATCCGGAGCGATGGTCCCCGAGCAGGAACGGCGTGGTCATGTGACGGAACGAAGGGCGGACCCCTTACTGCGGCGATACGACCGTCAGATGGCGCACGGCGGGGTTGTCCGGCGACGAAACCCAGCGGAGCAGAGCCGCGTTCGTCATGGACGAACTCCAGCGCGGACCGCGCGTGCGGGCAACCGACGGATGTCTGTCGTTTGATTGTCGGTCCGCCGCGGAAGCTCCGGGACGGGGGGGTTCCGCGCCGGGCCAACATCAGTCCGGCACCGCAGATGCGTTCAGACGTTGAATCTGAAGTGGACCACGTCGCCGTCCCGGACGACGTACTCCTTGCCTTCGATGCGGAGCTTACCGGCGTCGCGACACTTCGCCTCGCTGCCGAGGGCGACCAGATCCTCCCACCAGATCACCTCCGCCTTGATGAATCCGCGCTCGAAATCGGTGTGGATCACCCCGGCGGCCTGGGGCGCAGACCAGCCCTTCTGGATGGTCCAAGCGCGGCACTCCTTGGGCCCGGCGGTGAGGAACGTGATCAACCCCAGGAGCTCGTAGCCGGTGCGAATCACGCTGTTCAACCCCGGCTCGCTGAGCCCCACGCTCTGCAGGAACTCCGGGCGGTCGGCGGGCTCGAGCTCGGCGATCTGTGCCTCCAGGGAGGCACAGATGGGCACCACCGGAGCGCCTTCCTCCGCCGCCAGCCGGCTGAGCGCGCCGTAGTAGACGTTCTCCTGGAGCTCGCCGAGGGACGCCTCGTCCACGTTGGCTACGTAGAACACGGGCTTCATCGTCAACAGCTGCATCAGCCGGACGAGCTCCGTCTCCTTCTCTCCCTCGATGCCACAGCTGCGCGCGGGTTTGCCCGCATCCAGGTGGGCGACGAGCTTCTCGCACACACCGATGGCCAAGCGCTCCACCGCATCCCCGCCCTTGCTTTGCTTCTGGGCGCGATCGAGACGCTTCTGCACCGTCTCCAGATCTTTGAGGCAGAGCTCCGTGTGGATGGTGGCGACATCGGCCGCCGGGTCCACGCGCCCGTCGACGTGGGTCACGTTCTCGTCGGTGAAGCAGCGCACCACGTGGGCAATGGCGTCCACCTCGCGGATGTGGCTCAGAAACTGATTGCCCAGGCCCTCCCCCTTGGAGGCGCCGCGCACCAGCCCGGCGATGTCCACGAATTGGATGGTGGTGGGCACCACGCGCTCCGGCGCGTAGATCTTCGCCAGGGCGTCGAGCCGTGGGTCCGGTACCGGAACCACGCCGACGTTGGGCTCGATGGTACAGAACGGGAAATTCGCCGCCTCGGCCTTGGCGGTGGACAGCGAATTGAACAGCGTGCTCTTGCCGACGTTCGGCAGGCCGACGATGCCGCAGGAAAAGCCCATGGGGCCCGGGCCTTTAGCGCAGGCCGCTCATCGAGTCGAGAGCCGCCTCAGATCTTTTCCGCGAGCTTCTTGGCGCGGTCCCGCGCCCCTTCGATGATGGGCTTGGCCTGGGCCTTTTCGAAACCCAGCATCTCCGTGAGCTTGGCGAGCACCTTTTCCTCGCCCTTGGTCTGCTTGCCGTCGGCGTGGGTGAGCAGCGCCGCGTGGGCCAGGAGCAGCTCGCGATCCGCCTTTTCCAGCTCGTCCACCGGCACGTCGTCGGCGAGGGTCCGCTTCTTCTTGGCGTACTCGAGGATCTCTTGCTCGTCCTCGTCGCTCGCGCCGAACGCCCACAGCAGGCCCTCGATCATCCCGCGCTCGGGCTCCTTCACGGTCCCGTCCGCCCAAGCCACCGCCACCAGCGATTTCACGATCGTCTTTTCTTTCGGCGTCACGATCAGAGCATCTCCGAAGCCACGCCGGAGCGCAACTGGAGCGTGATATAAGGTGCGCCCGCCTGGGCGACGGCGCCCCGGCCGTTGGAGGATCACGCCATGGACATGAGCTTCTCTCCCGAGCAACAGGCGTTCCGTCGAGAGGTGCGCGAGTGGATCGCCGGCGCTCTGCCCCCTCACCTCGCCAAGAAGGCGGCGGCGGATGCCGAGTTCGACATGAAAGAGGTGATGGAGTGGCACAAGATCCTTCACCACAAGGGCTGGGTCGCCCCGCACTGGCCCAAGGAGCACGGCGGTCCCGGGTGGGACGCGACGAGGCGCTTCATCTTCAGCGAGGAGCTGGAGCTGGCGGGCGCGCCGCGCCTTTCCCCCTTTGGCCTGGCGATGGTGGGTCCGCTCATCATGCAGTTCGGGAGCGACTGGCAGAAGCAACGCTATCTGCCGAAGATCCTGAGCGGCGAAGAGGTGTGGTGTCAGGGCTACTCGGAACCGAACGCCGGTAGCGATCTCGCGTCCCTCCAGCTCCGCGCCGAAGACCAGGGGGACCACTTCCTGCTCAACGGTCAGAAGACGTGGACCACGTACGCTCAATACGCCGACTTCATCTTCGTTCTCGCCCGCACGGATGCGGACGTGAAGAAGCAGGCGGGCATCAGCTTCGTGCTGTGCGACATGAAGTCCCCGGGAGTGACGGTGAAGCCGTTCCTCACCACCGGCAACACCCCGGCGTTCTGCGAGACCTGGTTCGAGAACGTCAAGGTTCCGAAGGAGAACCTGGTGGGCGAGAAGAACCGTGGCTGGACCTACGCCAAGGCTCTCCTCGGCCATGAGCGCACCCTGGTGGCGGGCGTGGGCATCAGCGCTCGGGCGCTGCTCCGAGCCAAGCGCATCTGCGCGGAGACCTACCAGAACGGCAAGCCGCTGCTCGAGGACGAGCTGATCCGCGCCAAGATCGCCGGCATCGAGATGCAGCTGGAAGCATTGAAGATGGCGAACTACCGGGCGCTGGCCGGAGCTCAGCTCGGACACGCACCGGGCCCGGAGTCCAGCATCCTGAAGCTCCGCGGCACGGAGATCCAGCAAGCCTGCTTCGACCTCCTGATGAGCGTGATGGGAGAAAACGCCCGCTCCTGGTTCAACGAGCCCGGGGTGGTTCCCGAGCGTGAGTACTGGGTGCCCTCCGCCTTCAACTACATGCGCGCGGCGACCATCTACGCCGGCTCCAACGAGATCCAGAAGAACATCATCGCCAAGCTCATCTTGGGCTTGCCTTCGGCCTGAGCCACGGAATCACCAGTCATGGACTTCGAGCTTTCGGAAGACCAGAAGCTTTTGATCGACACCGTCCAGTCCTTCGTGAAGAAGGACTCGCCCGTGGAGCGCATGCGGCGCCTGCGCGAAGACGAGACCGGATGGGACAAGAAGGTCTGGAAACAGATGGGCGAGCTCGGTTGGCTCGGCGTGATGTTTCCGGAGAGCGCGGGCGGCGCCGGCATGAGCTTCGTGGAGGCCGGCCTGATCCTCGAGCAGCTCGGCACCACGCTGGTCCCCGAACCCTACGTACCGCTGCTGGTGGCCGGCGGCGCGCTGTCCCTCTCGGGCAGCGAGGCGCAACTGGAGCAGTTCCTCGCTCCCGCCATCGCGGGGGACGCGAGCCTGGCCCTCGCGACCACGGAGGCCCAGAGCCGCCACAGCGTCACGGACGTGGAAACCAAGGCCGAGAAGAACGGCTCCGGCTTCCGCCTCAGCGGCAAGAAGCGTTTCGTGGACAACGGCCACGCGGCCCAGCACATCCTGGTCAGCGCCCGCACCGCGGGCGGGCCGCGGGACGAAAGCGGCGTGTCCCTGTTCGTGGTCGACCCGGGCATGAAGGGCGTGAAGGTCGAGTCCGTCAAGACGATGGACGGCCGCCGGGCGGCCATGCTCGAGCTCGACGGCGTCGAGGTCGGGGCGGATCGCCTGGTGGGTGACGCGGACGCGGCAGCCGGCGTGCTGGAGCACGTGTTCGACTACGGCGCCGCGGCGGCCTGCGCGGAGGGCTCGGGCATCATGCAAACGGTGCTGTGGATGACCCGCAATTACCTCACGGAGCGCAAGCAGTTCGGCGTCGCCATCGGCACCTTCCAGGCGCTGCAGCATCGCAACGTCGACATGTTCGTCGAGACGGAGCTGGGCAAGGGCACCATGCTGCTCGCGCTGCTCCAGGCCGACGCCAGCGCGGACGAGCGCAAGCGCGCCGTGAGCGCCGCCAAGCTGCACCTGTGCCAGGGCGGCGGTTTCGTCACCCGCCAAGGCATTCAGCTCCACGGCGGCATCGGCGTGACCGACGAGCACGACGTGGGCTTGTACTTCAAGCGCATGCAGGTGCTGTACACCGCCTTCGGCGACGACGTCTTCCACGTTCGTCGCTTCGCGTCGCTACCGAGCTTTGCCGCCGGGGTGTGACGGCACCATGAGCACCGGCACGCGAGCGTGACGCATCACTCCGTCCGCCACGCTGCCCACCAGTAGATCGTACAGCGCTCCGTGGCCGTGGGAGCCGAGCACGAGGTAGTCCACCGCGAGGCGCTCGGCGTGCTCCAGAATACGAGCCTCGGCTGCTCCCTGCACCATCAGCGGGCGCACGGACAGGCCCTCACCGCGCATGGCGTCGCACAGCTCTTCGAGCTCGCGGTGCTCCGCGCGCAGCTCACGTGCCACGTTGTCCCGAACGCTCTTCGGCCCCGGGTCATAGCCCACGAAGGCGGGGTCGGGATCCGCCACGTGCAGCACCGTCACCTCGGCACCCAGCGCCTGGGCCATACGCTTCGCGTGAGCCAGCACGTCTCGGGTCACGGGAGAGAAGTCGATGCAGGCGAGCAGGTGCGTCATGCCCCGAGCATGCCAAACAACGCGCTCAGCTGCGACGGGCGAGAGCGCTGGCCACCGCCCGGCTCAAAGATGCCTCGTCGAAGGGCTTGGGCAGGAAGTCCGCGAGCCCGAGCTTCACGTCCTCCGTCACCCGCCGCTCTTCCGCGTAGCCCGACATGTACACCACCCGGAGCTCGGGGAACTTCTCGCTGAGAGAGTGAAACAGCTCGGCTCCGCTCATGGCCGGCATCACCACGTCCGTCAAGAGCACCTCCACCGGCGGGTCATGCTTCAGAATTTGTTGGAGTGCCGCGGTACCATCACTTGCCGTGAGCACGGTGTGGCCCCGGCGCCGGAGCACCCGGCCCGCCGCGCGGAGCACCGCGACTTCGTCGTCCACCACCGCGACCACGCCCAGGCGCTCGGCGTCCAGCTCCGGCGGGAGCAAGCTCGGGTCGACGGCCCCCGGCGCTTCCACCAACGGCAGCGTCACCGTGAAGCATGCCCCGGCGCCCGGCTCGGAGCTCACGTCGATCTGGCCGTTCGCCCGGCGAACCACTGCGTGAGCCGACGCGAGCCCGAGGCCCGTCCCGCGGCCGCGCGGCTTGGTGGTGAAGAACGGCTCGAACAGATGCGGCATCACCTGAGCAGCGATGCCCGTACCGGTGTCCGAAACCGTGAGCACGACGCTCTCGTCGCGACGCGACAGCTCGATCGCGAGACGCCCTCCTTCCGGCATCGCGTCGCGAGCGTTCACCACGAAGTTGACGACCACCTGCTCCATCGCGCGTTGCTCCGCGTTCACCCAGCAGCGACCGTCCGGCAAGGAAATGTGGCGCGTGATGCTCGCCGGCACCAGATGATCCAACACGGGGTCCAACATGCGGAGCATCTCGCGCATGTCGAAGGTCGTGCTGCCAACGGCGTGGCTGCTCCCGAACAGCAAGAGCTGGCGAGTGAGGGCTTCTCCGCGATCCGTCGCGTAGCGTATGGCGGAAAGCTCACGGCGAGCATCCGAGTCGTCCTCCACGTGGTTCTTCAGCTCGTCCGTCGCCGTCTGCAGGATGGTCAGCAGGTTGTTGAAGTCGTGGGCCACGCCGGCAGCGAGGTGACCGAGGGCCTCGAGCCGCTCGGTCTTTGCCAGTGCGCTCGCCAGCCTCGCCTTCTCCGAACGGTGCCGACGGCGCTGATGCTGGTGAACGACACCGACGAGGGTGATCAGCACCAAGATGCCGATCAAGGTGGGCAGGAATTGCGGGGTGCTGGTGCGCCAGAGAGCTGCGTTGGCGTGAGCGTAGGCGTGGATGCCGACGAACTCCCCGAGTAGCAGCACGAACCAGAACCCGAGCTGGCCCACGTCGCCGAAAACCAGCACCACCATGGGCACCACCAGACCCCAGGTGAGCGGCCCCGCCACGAAGCCGCCGGAGAGCAGGCTCACGAGTCCCACCATCACCGCGATCACGGCGCTCAGGGCGTCGAGGATGCGCCGGGGTGGCGCTCCCCAACGAGCGGCCGCCGCCAGGCCCAAGCCCATCGCCGCCACCAGCGCGAGCACCAAAGCAGCGCCGGGGCGGGCCAGCTGCAACCAGTTTCGCAGGGCAAAGCCCATCGCGAGGAGCGCCCCTCCGGCACACACCACCCCCAAGACGCGAGCGTCCGCGGTTGGCCCATTGCGTCCCGGGACTCTGGGTGGAGGTGTCACACGCCCCGCCGAACGGCAGGCGGCGGCTAACCTTGAGCGAAGCGGGCCACGAAGCGCGCGAGCAGAGCGCGGCTCCGGGGCGCGTCGGACGCCGCCGCCTCCAGCGCTTCCGGAGCAAATCCCTCCCGTTGCAGCACGTCCGCCCGCTGGCGGACGTAGGCCCGAAGGGTGGTGGCGTCGAACTCGGGGTGGAACTGCACGCCCCAGACCCGGGGGCCGAACCGGATGGCCGCGTTGGGATCCAGATCGCTCTCACCGATCCGGCGAGCCCCGGGAGGCAGCTCCACGACGGAATCCACGTGAGTCATGTTGGCGTCGAAGGTCGAATCCGACAGCAGCTCGTCGTCCGCGACCCGCCGGATGGTGACGGTGCCGATCTCCCGGCCGCGCGGGTTGGCCGTCACGCGCCCACCCAGGGCCTGGGCCAACATCTGATGGCCGAAACACAGACCGAACACGGGTAGTCCTGCGGCGACCACGCCGGCGAGCCAGGCCTCCCCACGCAGCATCCACGGCGCGCGCTCCGTGACGCTGGCGGCGGAGCCGGTGATCAGCAGCGCCCCCAGATCGGCGGCCGCCGGCAGGGCGTCGTCCGCGTCCGCCTGGAAGGCGACGATCGGACGTGGTCCGCCGTCAGCGAGAGCCGCGCGGATCATGTCCACGAAGCTGCCGCGGCGCTCTTGGGCCAAGGGAACCGGAACGCCCGTGACCAGGATACCGAGTGGCTTCACGTAGGCGAGAATAGAGGACTACGCTTTGCTCTGCATGTCCCACATCGTGAGCATCACGGCCGAGCCCATGGACATCGAGCTCACGGAGCCCTTCGGCATTGCCGGGGGCGCGCAGGAAGTCGCCGCCAACGTGCTCGTCCAGGTGACCCTGGGAGACGGCAGCGTCGGGCTCGGCGAAGGGGCGCCCTTCACGGTGGTGAGCGGCGAGACGCAGGGCAGGACGCTGGAGCGGGTCCGCGACGCAGCGCAGGCGTTGCTCGGCAGCGATGCTCGCCGCTTCCTCGACCTCGCGAACCGCATCCGGGAAGCCTGCGGCGACGCTCCCAGCGCGCGCTGCGCACTGGAGACCGCGGTGCTCGACGCCGCCCTGAGGAGCGCGGGCCTTTCCATGTGGCACTTCTTCGGCGGCAGGGTGGCCGAGCTCGAAAGCGACGTCACCATCGTCACGGGCGACGTCCCCAGCGCGGTGAGCGCAGCCCGCGCGGCCGTCGCCGCGGGTTTCTCGATGCTCAAGGTGAAGGTCGGCGAAGGCGTGGAGCTCGACCGCGCCCGTCTCGACGCAATCAAGAGCGTCGCCCCCGACGCGCGCCTGGTGCTCGACGCCAACGGGGGCTTCGACGCAGTAGAAGCGATCGAGCTGGTGAACGCCGTCGGACGCGAGCGCATCGCGCTCTTCGAGCAGCCGACCCCCGCCCAAGATCTGGACGGCCTGCGGCGAGTCCGCGCGCACGTGCGCGTGGCAGCCGACGAGAGCGCGCGAGGCGCCGCGGATGTCGTGCGCCTGGGCCTGGAAGCCGCCGCTGACGTGGTCAACGTGAAGATCATGAAGACGGGCATCGCCGAGGCCTTGGACGTGATCGCGACGGCGCGCTCCTTCGGCCTGGGCCTGATGGTGGGCGGAATGGTGGAGAGCTCGCTGGCGATGACCACCTCTGCGTGCCTGGCGGCCGGCCAGGGAGGCTTCGAAGTCGTCGACCTCGACACGCCGCTGTTCCTTCGCAACGACCCCACGCGCGGCGGAATGCTGCGCCACGGAGCGCGCATCCGAGTCGACGGCATCGCCGCGGGTCACGGCGTCACCCGCTGAGCCGGCCCCGGGCCCGAAATCGTCAAAAACGGGAACCAGGGCCCGTTCCGCGCTACACCGGAGCGAGCAGTGCCAGCGTCCCCCGCCACCGACCGGCAGCTCCTCCTTCCCCTGCCCGGGATCTCCGAAGGCGATGCAGCCGGCAGCCGTATCCCGCGAATCGACCGCGTCTTCGTCAACCGAAACCTGCGGATGAGCGGCATCGAGTGGGTCGGGTTCGACATGGACTACACCATCGCCATTTACAATCAGGCGGCGATGGACGCGCTGAGCATCGAGCTCACCGTCGAGCGCATGGTGAAGCGCGGCTACCCCGCATACCTGAAGCAACTCTCCTACGACACTCGCTTTCCGATTCGCGGCCTGCTCATCGACAAGCGCCACGGTCACATCCTGAAGATGGACCGCCACAAGATGGTGTTGAAGGGCTACCACGGCATGCAGCGGCTCAAGCGCGACGCTCTGCTCGAGCTGTATCACCACAAGCGCATCCGTCCGCACACGCCTCGCTACCACTGGATCGACACGCTCTTCGCCCTCAGCGAGGTCACGGCCTACGCCGCCATCGTGGAGTCCCTCGAGCAACGCGGCGAACGAGTCGACTTCGATCGCGTGTTCGCCGACGTCCGGGCCGCCATCGACGAAGCTCATCGCGATGGCGCGGTATACGCCACCGTGACGGCGGATCTGGCTCGCTTCGTGGAGCTCGATGCCGAGCTCGCTCGCACGCTGCACAAGCTGCGTTCCTCGGGGAAGAAGCTGTTCCTGCTGACCAACTCCCCGTGGGCCTACACCGACCAGATGCTGCGATTCCTGCTCGGCAGCGCCATGGCCGAGTACCCGAGCTGGCACCACTATTTCGACGTCGTGGTCTGCTCCGCCCAGAAGCCGGTGTGGTTTCAGGAAGGGCGTCCGTTCATGGAGCGGGATGGCGAGGTTCTCCGTCACGTCAAGGCGCTGGAACGCGGTCGCGTGTACGAAGGCGGGAACCTGCGGGACTTCGAACGCCTCACCGGGGTACGCGGATCCGCCGTGCTCTACGTCGGAGACCACATTTACGGCGACATCTTGAGATCCAAGAAGGAGTCGTCGTGGCGGACGGCGATGATCATCCAAGAGCTCGACAGCGAAGTCGCGGCTCTGGAAGCCGAGCTTCCGGACATGACCCGCATTCGTGAGCTCTACGAGATCCGCGACAAGCTGGAGGATGAGCTTCGCTTCTATCAGGCGCGGTACAAGGAGCACGCCAAGGCGCAAAACGGCAACGGCGCCGACCGCGAGGCCGAGCGCACCCGCATCAAGCGAGCCATCGAGCGCATCCGGACGGAACTTCGCCACGTCGAAGCCGAGCACGGATCCCTGGTGGAACGGGTGGACGCGGCGTTTCACCCCTACTGGGGCTCGCTGCTCAAGGAAGAGCACGAGATGAGCATGTTCGGGCTTCAGGTGAACATGTACGCGGACATCTACACCCGCCGGGTGTCCTGCCTCGGTGCCTACTCACCGCAGCAGTTCTTCCGCTCCCCGCACGACCTCATGCCCCACGAGCTATAGTCTAAGGGTCCGGAATACCTGGTCTTCTCGTCTGTTCCGGTAGGCTCGGGGCGCCATTCCATGGTAACCGAAGGGCCCCTTTCGAAAGTGCCCCCCACCGCCCTATGTAGGCACGAACCAGGACAGAAGGTCGGAACAGATGAATCTCGTTGAGTGGCTACAGCGCCTGATGAGCAACTTCGGCGCTGGCTGGGTCATGTGGCTGTTGATCGTGCTCAGCATCATCTCAGTGGCCATCATGCTGGAGCGGGCGTGGTTCTATTGGTCCCTTCGGGACGACCTGGCCTCCCTGGCGTCGCAACTGAGAGATCTGCTCCGCAATGGCGATCTCGACGGCGCCAAGCAGCGGATGCAGAAGTCCCCGAGCGCAGAGGCGGCCGTGGTGAGCGCTGGCCTTCTGGAGGCGGATCGCGGAGCCAAGGCGGCAGACGAGGCAATGAAGGGCGCCGCCGCACTGCAACGCATGAAGCTCGAGCGGCGGTTGGCGTTCTTGGGCACCCTCGGCAACAACGCGCCGTTCATCGGCTTGTTCGGCACGGTCATCGGCGTGGTGCAGGCCTTCGAGGCGCTCGGGCGCCAGAACCCCGGTGCCGCCCAGGCCGCCGCGGCAGCCTCGACCATGGCCCCGCAAGAGGTGATGAGCGCCATCGCCGAGGCGTTGGTCGCAACGGCCGTGGGTCTGGCCGTCGCCATTCCCGCGGTCGCCATGTACAACGTGTTTCAGCGCAAGGCGAAGGCCATCCTCGCCAACACGGAAGCGTTGAGCCGAGTGCTCCTCGCGCATCTGGTGGCGGTGGACGCGGGCACCGCAGCACCGGTCGTCGAGAAGAAGTCGAGCAAGAAGCGCGAGCCGGAAGAAGACGAGGACTGATCGGTGGCCGGCGGAACCAACGACGACGACGACGGCTTGATCAGCGGCATCAACGTGACGCCGCTGGTGGACGTCACGCTGGTGTTGCTCATCATCTTCATGGTGACGGCCCGCATCATCGTGTCTCAGGGCCTTCCCATGGACCTGCCCAAGGCCGCCAGCGGCGAGGAGGTCCAACAGATCTTCTCGGTGGAGCTCACGGCGGACGGCAAGACCGTGGTGGACTCGAAGCCGGTACCCAGCGACGAGTCCATCCAGCAGCTGGCCAAGGACGCAAAGACCAAGAACAAGGACCTTCGCGCAGTCATCCGCGCGGATCGGAAAGTGGAACATGGCCGCGTGATCCACGTCCTGGACTTGCTCAAGCGCGCAGGCGTGGCAAAGATCGCATTCGCCGTGTCGAAAGAGGGGACTGACGTCGACACCGTTCCGGCCAAATGATCTCCCTCCATGGACGCACCGCCCGGCCCGCACAGCCCTAGCAGCGCCTCTCGCCGAGGCGTGCGGCCGGATCCTTTCGGCCGCGTTCTGGCGTTGGGGCGTCACGAGGTGCGCGTGGGTCTCGCCATCGGCATCGCGGGAGCGTTTCTGGTTCATGGCGCCGCCGCTGCGAAGGGCATCACCACGTTGGTGTACATGGCGCAGTTCGCGTCCTCCGTGGAGAGCACGGTGCAGGAACGGCTTCGCGCCACCTACGATGTGAACTTCGAGCCCCCGCCCGAGGTGAGCACGCCGGAAGAACAGCCCGAGGAGAAGCAGCCGGAGAAGACGCCGCCCAAGCAGGAGGCGCCCAAGGACGACAAGGTCAGCGACAACCCCTACGACGACCCGGCGCCGGAGGCCGCCCAAGCCGGCAAGGTGCTCACCGCCGACCCGGATCCCGACGCTCCCCTCGATCTCACCGGTGACGGCTTCGTCACCGGGACCGGCGATCACTACGCCGGCGGCACCACGGCTTCCAACGGCACCAGCGAGACCGCCGTCCGCAACCCGAAGGCCAAGGCCGGTGGCCAGAAGGGCGGCACCGGAGACAAACCCGGCCCGGCCGTGGGCACCGGCGGCGGCGGCAAGGATCTTTCGCGAGCCGCGGGCCTCGTCGGCGGCGGTAACTGGAACGACTGCGGCTTCCCCGCGGCCGCCGACATGGAACAGATCGACTACGCGGTCGTCACCATCGCCGTCACCGTTGACGCCAGCGGCCGCGCGAAGAACGTCAGCGTGCTGAGCGATCCCGGCTACGGCTTCGGTGCTCTCGCTCGCAGCTGCGCCTTCCGCAAGAGCTACACCGCCGGCACGGACAAGGCCGGCAATCCCGTCGCGAAAACCACGCCGCCGATTCGGGTGCGGTTTACTCGCTAGTTCGCTGAAAGGCGAACTAACCCCAGTGCTCACCTGAGTCGGTCCTCTCGCACAAGCGGCGACCCAGCGACGATTCTTCCCACCGGGTAGCTTGTCGGCTCGGCGCGGAATCAGCCCGCGCGCGCAGCCCGCCTATCGCGGAACGAGCAGCGCCAGAGCACGCCGAAGTAGCTCTTCTAGCGAGAGGCTGCGAGCTTCTCGGGCGAGCTTTTCCGTTGCCTTCTTGGCTTCGCCCTTCTTGAAGCCTTGGCTCGTGAGCGCCAAGAGGAGCTTGTCTTGCTTCTCCCGCGCGTCGGCATCCGCAGCGTCCTCGGTGTCTGAGCGCCTTCGCTGACGAAGGCGTATCCTGTCTTCCACGTATTCGCGGCCGAAGGTCTTCTTGGCCGCGTTCAAATTGTGGCTCCTGCAGTACACCCGACCATTGGAGGCGCCATCGCCACCGCCGATGCCGGTGGCTTCGATGTGGTCGTACTGCAGAAACGCCCTTGCCGTGCAGCGCACGCCGGACTCCGACACGAAGCAGCACTGGGCACCGTCGCGCTCGTACACCTCGCGCCGGGCTGCACGGCCGGGCTCGCCCGGCTTCGTTCCGCGGGAGTGGCGCGGCTTGTCCGTCTTGCCCCAGCGCTTCTTCTCCAGCTCGCGAATCAGCGCGTCGAGCGCCCGTTCGATCACGATCTCCAGGTCTCGGCTCACGTGGCTCATCAGATTCTGGGCGTGCTCGAGCTTCGCTTTCAGGCTCTCGCCAGCGCTGAAATGCACCTCGAAGCGCCCTTCCGAGAGCGGCTCCACGCCGGGCGCCGGACCCTTTCCGCCAGTGCGCAGCGGCTTCACCTGGTCCGGGACGTCCGGCTTCGGGAACCAGCGCGCGAGCACCACGCGAATCCCCGTGCTGGTCTTGCCGGCGGCTTCTTCCAGGAGCGCCGTGTGATTCTCCTGCGTGAGCCGCGGAGCCAAGAGCGAAAGCCCGGAAAGGTGCAGATCTCCGCTCGCGAGCAGCGTGAGCACGACCGGAAACGAGCGCGCTGCCCGCGCCCCGGCGATGCTCCGGTACGCCGTGCCCTCGCTCATCCCGAGGCCACGCACGCAGAAGTCGAACATGGAGGAGTAGGGTTGAATTACGTGTCCAGACCGACAGCGCCCCGCGCCTGTGCTCATTCGATGCCAGTCGGCGCCGGCCCCGCCGGCATTCTCGGTGGGGCTGCGCCCCACACCCCGCACGGGGGCCCAACCCCGTGCCGCGACCATTCCAGCCGGCTGCCTGATCCAACACCGCGCCGGTCGATTTCGGCGAGGTGGGCGACCAAGTGCGCGGTGGCTTTGCGCCGACCGGCGTTGGCCACGACCGCGCTGGACCAGAGATCGCGATTGGAGAGGTCTTGAAGTGCGGAGAGCGCAGTGCGCTCGGTGGCAGACGGTTCTACGGAAATGGCTTTGGACGATGACATGACAAACCCCCGTGGTTTCCCCGGGCATACCATGGGAAATTTCGCCTTCTTCAGCGCCCTCTCGAGACGCTTTCGCAGACGGGGACAGCTCGAAGAGCGATTTGCTTTCGAACGCGCGCCCAGTGGGCGCACGTGCGCCGCGCAGGCGCTGTGCGAACGAGAGCGACGAAATGAGAGCGCGGAGCGTCCGAAATCTCGTCAACCGAAATCGTCTTCGCGGTGTCGAATTCTGTCGTCCGCTTCGCACTCGTCTCGGATCGCCATCGTTGCAGACATTCCGGCCGCTTGGTCCGCCCTCGAACGACGCGCGGCAGCGGCGGCACCTGTCCGTTGCTCTCGCCGGAGTGGCACCGATGGTGGTCAACCCAGGTGAACAGTGGGGCTAGTCGAACACGGGTGTCGTGAGCTGGCGGCGCTCTGACTCGACGCCTGGTTCGCGATCTGGCGTGACGTCGCTCGAGATCTGGCCTGACGGGTCGTTCGGACCCGAACGGTCTTCGACCTGCGGCACCCCGGCGCTCGCACCTGGCGCAACGTCATGCCTCCAGTCGTCCTCCGTGCTCCCAAGTTCGTTCGGACCCGACCTGTTTTTTTTGGCGCGCGGCACCCATGGTCCGACCTCCGACATTCGTTCGGACCCGAACGGTTTTGGGCGTGCGGCACCCGGTCGCACCTGGGCGCTACCTGCGTGTTGCGTGACGGACCAGCGCGAGTCGGAATGGCGCGGGGTGGTCCGACCGCCGAGATTCGTTCGGATCCGAACGGTTCTCGGCGCGACCGACACCACTGCCGAGGGGTGGCGCAAACGTCGTCGTTGCGGCGCGACCGACGGTGGTCCGACGCAAGCGTCACCAGCTCCAGCGCGAGTCGGAATGGCGGGGTGGTCCGACCGCCGAGATTCGTTCGGATCCGAACGGTTTCGGGCGCGCGGCACCCCGCCTCGCACCTTGTGCGAGTGTCACCGGCTGCAGCGCAAGTCGGGATGGCGCTCTGAAATTCGTTCGGAACCGAACGGTTCTGCGCGCGCGGCACCCCCCAATCACCGCTGCGGGAGCGCTTGTCCAAACTCCGACATTCGTTCGGAACAGAACGGTTCTGGGCGTGCACTGTGGCATGAGTCGCGGCAATGGCGATTCAGCTCCAAAGGTCGTGCGGACCCGAACCCTGGGCGCGCCGCGCGCGCCCAGGGCCGCGACGGGCGTGGAGGGTGGTTCCGCGGCGGAACGACAATCATTCTTTCAGGCTGCGCGGGCGTGCAGGACTCGACAAAAGTCGCTGTACACGCGATTGGGAGGTATTGTTCTCCGGCCCTCCCATGAGCGAGCGCGTAGAGCAACTCCGGCAGATCGATCTTTTTGCAGGGCTCAAACAGGAGGCCCTGGAGCTGATCGCGCGCGTGGCGACGGAAGAGGCGCACGCCACGGGGACCAAGATCTTTCAGCACGGCGACGCGGGGGACAAGCTGTACCTGATCCTCGAAGGCAAGGTGCGCATCAGTCGCGAAGTGCCCGGCATGGGAGAAGAAGCGCTGGCCGTGTTGGGCGCTGGTGAAGTGTTCGGCGAGATGGCGCTGCTCGATGAATCACCGCGCTCCGCCGATGCCCGCGTGCACGATCGCTGCCGCCTGCTCGCGATCCCCAAAGATGGCTTCGACGATCTGCTCTTCTTGCACAAGGATCTCGCCTACGAGGTGCTGTGGAGCATCGTGCGGATGCTGCTCGGCCGCCTGCGGGAGACGAACAACAAGCTCACGTTCCTGTCCATCAGCGGAAAATTCTGAGTTCCGCGGGGCAGATGTGGTGAAGTGTAAGCTGTGGAAAATCCCCAGCTTTCCGGCCGGCCGTCCACAAGTTAGGCACAGAATTTGACGGGCCTACACCCGTTCAGTACTCTGTCGGGGCCATGCAGGGACTCACCAAGCGCCAAGAGCAGACGCTGGACTTCATCCGCCGTTCCATCCAAGAGCGGGGTTATCCGCCCACCCTTCGAGAGATCGGTGAGCACATGGGCATCAAGTCCACGAACGGCGTGAACGATCACCTGCGCGCTCTCGAGCGCAAAGGCTATCTCCGCCGCGAGGACATGAAGAGCCGCGCCCTCAAGCTGGTGGAAGACGCCGTCGCCCAGCCGGACGAGGACGACCTGATCGAGATCCAGGTGCTGGGCCGCGTGGCCGCGGGAGCGCCGCTCCTGGCGGACGAAAACGTCATCGATACGGTGCGTATCGACAAGATGATGGTGCGCGGCGGACGGGACGTTTTCGGCCTCCGCGTCAGCGGGGATTCGATGATCGACGCTGGAATCTTCAGCGGCGACTACATCTTCGTGAAGAAGCAGGCCACCGCGGAGCGGGGCGACATCGTGGTCGCGCTGATCGGCGACGAAGCCACCGTGAAGTACTACTACCCAGAGCGCGACTACGTCCGCTTCCAGCCGGCCAACGCGCAGATGGCACCCATCCTGGTGCGCGCCACGGACTTCCGCTCGACCATGCTCCTCGGCAAGGTCATCGGCGTCTTCCGCCGCATCTGAGTCCTCTTGTCGGTCCGCCGCGGAACCTCGCGCCACCGGCCCGGGGTCCGGCACCGGTCCATCCTTCCAGGCCCGCCATACCCACGGGTATCGGCCTCGAAAACGGGTGTTGTCGCGGCGTGAGACGGAGTCCGTTGTTGACGGGCTAATCCGCCCGTTGCTAGCGTCGCGTCAGCGTAAATCGGCTCGTCAGCCGAGGGCGTCGGATGGGCGAAATACAAGGCGAGGCTCGGAAAGAAATGCCAGGGCGGCGCGGGACTTGGATAGGTGCAGCCGCGGTACTGCTCGTGGCGGTGACCGGGTGTGGAAACACGCTCTATGCCATTCAGGCGAACTCCGCTTCTTCCAAGGTGGAGGAAGCGAAGGAGCTGGGCGCGGAGAAGTACGCTCCCTACGAGTACTACTACGCAAAAGCGCACCTCGAGAAAGCGGAAACGGAAGCCGCCGAAGCCGACTACGGCGACGCTGCAACGCTGGCCGAGACTGCAGAGGAGTACGCGGACAAGGCCATTCGCTTGTCGCGTGAAGCGCATCGTGGAGGGGGTCGCTGATGCCGCGTCCGCTTCGAGCATTCGCTCTCGTCATCGCCGTACTGGTGATCGCCTTTGCCGGTTGTGCACAGGCACCCAAGCTGCGCGGTCAAATCGAAGGGCTGAGCCAGCTCACCAAGCAGGCCGAGCGCAACGGCGCCGTTCGCTGCGCGCCGCGAGAGCTCGCACTGGCCCAGAGCCACTTGAAGTTCGCGGAGATCGAGCTGGAGCAAGGCTTCGTCTCCAAGGCGCAGAAGCACCTCTGGATCGCGGAGCCCAACGCGCATGCGGCGGTGTTCCTGTCGCCGCCCCAGTATTGCGCGGAACGCGGTTTCGTGGAGGCTCCCAAGCCAAAGCCGGCTCCGGGAGACCGGGACGGCGACGGCTACCTGGACCCGGAGGATGGCTGTCCGGACGAGCCGGAGAACTTCAACGGCTACAAGGACGAAGACGGCTGCCCGGATGATCCGGACACGGACGGCGACGGCCTGACGGACTCGGTCGACTCCTGCGTGCTCGAGCCCGAGGACAAGGACAACTACCTCGACGAGGACGGCTGCCCCGACGTGGACAACGACCTCGACGGCATCCTGGACAGCGCCGACAAGTGCCCGAACGATCCGGAAGATCCGGACGGCTACCAGGACGAAGACGGCTGTCCCGATCCCGACAACGACAAGGACACGGTTCCGGACGTGAAGGATCAGTGCCCGAACGAAATCGGCTCGGCCACGAAGGAACCGCTGGGTTGTCCGACCAAGCCCGCGTTGGTGGTGGTGACGGACTGCGAGGTGAAGATCACCCAGCAGATCCACTTCGCCTACAACAAGGCCACCATCCGCAAGGAAAGCTACCCGGTGCTCGACGCCGTGGTGGAGGTGCTGGACAAGAACCCCGAGATCAAGATCGAGGTTCAAGGCCACACGGACAACCGCGGTAGCGCCGCCTACAACAAGCGGCTGAGCAATCAGCGCGCAGGCTCCGTGATGAAGTACCTGGTGAGCCATGGCGTTTCCGCCAGCCGGCTCACGTTCAAGGGCTACGGCTTCGATCGGCCCCTGGTGCCCAACACCTCCCCCCAGAACATGGCGCTCAACCGCCGCGTTCAGTTCGTGCGTACCGAAGGCACCAAGGAAGGCTGCCCGAAGACCGGTAACAACTGACTTCGAGAGCCCCCTGACGTGTCGCTGGGGGGCGGCGGCGCCGAACCCCCGAGGCTCCCGCGACAACCCTGAATACCCCCCTGGAGAACCCATCTCGTGCATCGTCGCTCTCTGACTTGGCTCCTCTTCGTTGCCCTCTTCTTGCTCGCGGCCGGCGCCAACGCCGCCCCGCGGGACGCCGCAGCCAACAAGAAGATCGACGAGGCCATCAACACTCACTACTTGGCCACCGACTTCGACAAGGCCGAGGGCGTGTTGACCGGAACGATCAACGCCTGCGGCGACAAGTGCAGCGCCGGCGTCATCGCTCGGGCCTGGATGTACGTCGGCATCGTGCGCGGTAGCGGCAAGCAGGACCAGAAGGGCGCCGCCGACGCCTTCGCCCAGGCCCTCGCGGCGGACCCCGGCGTGAAGCTCGACGAAGCACTGGCCACGCCGGAAACCAAGAAGGCGTTCTCGGAAGCTCAGGCCAACGCCGGCGGCAGCACGCCCCCCACCAACAACGGTGGCAACGGCAGCAAGCCGCCCAAGGGCGAAGACGTGGCGGGCACCATGGAGTGCAGCCCGGAAATCACCGAGGTGCAGACCCGGCGCCCCATCCCGATGAGCTGCACCACGGAGGAAGACGCGGTCAAAGCGGAGCTCCGCTACAAGGAGTTCGGCGGCGAGAAGTGGAAGACCATCAAGATGGCCAAGCGGGGGGACTTCTTCCAGGCCGAGATCCCCTGCTCCGCGACGATGCTGGCCGGCGCCCTCAAGGTCTACGTGCGGGCCCACGACGCCTCTGGCGACGTGATCGACACCTTCGGCACCAAGAGCAAGCCCTTCGAGTTCAACATCGTGGGCAAGACCGACGCGGAGCCGCCGGCGTTCCCGGATCGCGATGCTCCCGCGCGCTGCGCCGAAGAGGTGGAATGCCCGCCGGACTTCCCGGGCTGCAAGAGCGGCGGCGGCGGCACCAAGGGCTGGGGCGCCAGCTGTGAGAGCACCAGCGAGTGCCAGGGCGGCCTCGCCTGCGTGGACGGCAGCTGCGAAACCGCCCAGAGCTGCGACATCGACGCGGACTGCCCCAGCGGCAAGTGCAAGGGCGGCGTGTGCCAGTCCGGCGAGGGTCCAAGCGGCCCCTTCAAGAAGAACTGGATCGGCTTCCACGTGGCGCAGGACCTGGCCATCGTCGGCGGCGACGACGTGTGCTCCCAGGACAGCCAGAACAACAACGGCTTCGCCTGCTTCTACGAGGGCACGGAGAACCAGTACAACTTCGATCCCCAGCCCGCTCGGGCCAACAAGATCAGCACCGGCATGGCACCCGCCACCACCCGCATCATGCTGAGCTTCGATCGGGTGCTCGGGAAGAACCTCACCCTCGGCGCCCGCGCGGGCTACGCGCTGAACGGCGGCCCCTCGGCAGGCGACAAGAAGTTCTTGCCCTTCCACGGCGAGGTGCGCATCGGCTACTGGTTCGGCAAGCAGCCCTTCGCCAAGAAGGGCATCCGCCCCTACGTGGCGGGCGGCGGCGGCATCGCCCAGGTGGACGCCAAGCTCCCGGTCACGGTGGTGGACTGCGCACAGGATCCGAACACTGGCGCCTCTCAGGTGGGGACACAGGCGTACACCAACTGCGCGAATGACAGTGGCAGCGGCGCGATCCTGGGCAAGGAGCAGAAGCTCGACGCCTACAAGAAGCTGGGCCAGAGCTTCGTGAACATCGGCGGCGGCGCCATGTACGCCCTGTCCCCCAGCAGCGGCATCCAGCTCAACCTGAACATCATGTTCATGCTGCCCACCTCGGGCACCGTGATCGAGCCGTCCCTCGGCTACGTCTTCGGGCTGTAGCCGCCGGCGCCTGCGGCGTCCGTGTCCCATCACCTCGCGGAGCTGCTCGACGCCCGAGCCCAGAGTGACGCCGTCGCGCTGCGGAGCAAGCGCGACGGCCGCTGGTGCACCACCTCGTGGCGGGAGTGGGCCGAGGCCAGCCGCGGCCTCGCGGCCGCCCTGATCGACTGCGGCGTGGAGCACGGGGATCGCGTGGCGCTGATGGCGTCCACGCGTGAAGAGTGGCTGATCGCGGACTTCGGCATCCTGGCCGCGGGCGCCGTGACGGTCCCGGTGTACCCCACGTCCACGGCGGAACAGCTCGGCTTCATCCTCGAGAACAGCGGCGCTCGCGTGGTGTTCGTCGAGGACGCCGCCCACCTCGAGGCGCTGCGCGCGGCTGCACCGACGAACGTCACCCTCGCCGTCGTGATCTCCGACGTGCCCAGCCTCGAGCCCGCGGGTCCCATCGCCGTGCGCTCCTATCGCGACTTCCTCGCGAGCGGTCTGGCCCAGCCCGACGAGCGCGTGCGCGAGCGCCAAGCGCGCATCCGCCCGGAAGATCTGGCCACCATCGTGTACACCTCCGGCACCAGCGGCCCGCCCCGCGGCGCGCGGCTCACGCACCAGAGCTTGCTCCACGAGGTGCGCGCCCTGTCCGAGGCCGTGGAGCTCGGCCCCGGGGACGAGCAGCTCTTGTTCCTGCCGCTGGCGCACATCTTCGCTCGCGTGGTGGCGCTCACGGCGGTGGCCGTGGGCCTGCGGACGGCCATTGCCGACGCCATGCACCGGATGATGGAAAGCTTCGCCGAGGTGCGGCCGACGTTCTTCGCCAGCGTGCCGCGCTTGTACGAGAAAGTGTTCGCCGTCGCCAACGAGAGCGTTTCCGCGGAGGGCCGCGTGAAAGAGCGGCTCTGGCGTTGGGCCGTGAGCATTGGCCTGCAAGCCTCGCGCGCGCGCCAGCGCGGCGAAGAGCCCTCGGGCCTGCTCGCCGCCCGGCTCCGCTACGCCGAAAAGATCGCCCTCGCCAAGGTGCGCTCCGGTTTTGGCGGGCGGCTGCGCTTCGCCGTGAGCGGCGGCGCGCCGCTCTCTCCGGAGCTCGCCGAGTGGTTCCACGCCGTGGGCATATTGGTGCTCGAGGGCTACGGCCTCACGGAGATTTGCGGCGCGTCCCACGTGAACCGCGCGGGGCGCTATCGCTTCGGCACCGTGGGCCTCCCAGTAGAAGGCGTCGAGGCGCGCGTCGGTGCGGACGGCGAGGTACTGCTCCGCGGCCCTACCCTCATGCGCGGCTACCACGGGCAGCCGGAGGCCACGGCGGAGGTCCTGGACGCCGACGGCTGGCTGCACACGGGCGACATTGGCAGCATCGACGCGGACGGCTTCCTCACCATCATCGACCGCAAGAAGGACGTGATCGTCACGGCCGGTGGGAGCAACGTCGCGCCGCAGAACATCGAGCGCTTGCTCGCCGCGTCGCCCTGGGTCTCCCAGGCGGTGGTGGTCGGCGATCGCCAGCGCTATCTGGTGGCCCTGCTCACGCTGAACGCCGCGGCAGCCGAACGCTGGGCCCGCGAGCAGAAGCGCAGCGACGCCCTCGCGGATCTGGCGCACGATCCGGAGCTCCGCGCATTGATCCAGCTGGACGTCGACGACGTGAACCGTCGCCTCTCCCGCTTCGAGCGCATCAAGCGCTTCGCCGTCCTCGAGCGCGAGCTCAGCGTGGGCGCGGGCGAGCTCACGGAGACGCTGAAGCCTCGCCGCGACAAGATCCGGGAGCGCTACGCCGGGGTCATCGGCGAGCTCTACGAGTGATCAGAACAAGAGCTGCGCCTGCAGCGTGCCGGTCATCAGCCAACGCTGGTCGCCGGTCTTCACGGCGCCGGCCTGCATCTTCAGCGTAGTGGTGTGCCCCGAGAGCCAGGTGTTCACGCCGCCGGCGATGCCCACCACGTCGCCGTCCTTGCCGTTCGCTTCCTTGGAGTCGAACCAATCGAAGAGCACCACGGGCTCGACGATGTCGTAGCGGAAGCCCGCCTCGGCGGCGACGCCGATACCGCTGAACATGGTGGCCGAGCCCGCGTAGAAGGCGTCCGGCGAGCGGCGGTCGCCGTGGTCGTAGTAGTAGACGTCCACCTGCCCGTTCGCGCTCATGATCTTCTCCGGGCCGACCGGAATGTCCCAGAACACGTCCCCGGCGGCTGCGACGTAGTCGCTGCGCGAGGCCACCTGGCGCGTGCCGGTGGCTGGGGCTGCGGCCCACTGCACGTTCAGCTTTCGCTGCCAGTCGAGCGACCCGCCGAGGGAGAGCACCGTCTTCGGCGACACCAGCCCCTCGGGCTTCGGCTCGAGATAGATGCCGTCGTAGAACATCCCGCCCACGCCCGGGCCGCCCTCGGGATCGAACGCGTTGAGGGTGACGCGCGCGGCCAGCCGAGGCGCGTCGCTCGGATTCCGAGGGTCCGTCGCCTGGGACCACGCGCTGGCGCCGCTCGTCTTTGCCGCCGGGGTCGCGTCCCCGTGCACGCCGTTGAACACGCCGAGGCGATACTCGAACACGTTGCCGAAGGGCATCCCGCGCGCCATCACGCCGGTGTCGCGCCAAACCAGGTTGCTGCCGGTGGGATAGCGGATCAAGGCCGCGTGGTAATCCAGGCCCAGAAGGCTCGTGGCGCCCTGCATGCCGTGGTGGGAAAAGGGCACCAAGATCAGACCCGCCGCCACCTGCAGCGCGTCGCTCACCTCGTACTCCACGTAAGCGTCCTGGATGAACATGCGGCCGGAAAAATCCCCGCGCCTGCCGAAGTTCGGGTTGTCCGTCTCGATGAAGAAGCTGATCTTCTTCTCGACCTTGCCGAACACCATCAGGCGAATGCGACGGAGATACATCTCCGTCTCGGTGCCGCCGTCCGGAGCCGCGTCCTGCTGGGCGTTGGCCCAAGCCTGGAGCAAGCCGCCGATCTTGATGTGATGGTCCTCGTCGCCGATGGTCTGAGCGGCAGCCGCGGGACCCGCGATGAGCAGCGCGCCGAGCGCGCCCAGGGTGAAAGTGTGGAGACGGTGCATTTCCGAACAGCGTGAGCAAGACGCGAACCAACGGCAAAGCCGGCGCGGCATCCGTCATGTGCACACGAGAAGCGCCGGAGAGCTCTGGGGGATCGGGCGCCGCGCCGGAGTGCAGCGTGTCAACGCGTTGACACCGCGCCGGCGCGGAAAGCCAAGCCGCTGGCGGCACCGCGGCGCCCCGACATCATGCGTCAGGATTGGCGGAGTCCCGGAGCGCCCACACCACGGCGCTGCCCACCGGGTAGGCGAGGAACAGTCCCGTCGCCAAGCGCAGCGGCGCCCACGCGGGCCGCATGTCCAAGAGCTCCGTCGCCACGTCCAGCAGCATGAACACCGCGCCCAGCCCCACCCACACGCGAAGCGGCCACACCGAGAGCCGCGGGCGCAAGATGGCCGCGCCCAGCCCCAGCCCCAAGTAGATGCCGAGACAGCGCGTGCACACCGGCAAGAGCTCGCCGAGGAAGTGCTGCGTGCGCGCCGGATCGCGATTGCACTGAAACGTGAACCACGCCTCGAAGGCGTGACTGACGGCGCCCAGCACCGGCAATCCGCCCACCAGCCGCGGCAAGAACGGCGAGATGCCGAGCAGAATGAAGAAGCCCCGGGCCACGCGTGCGGCCCAGGTGGCGGCCCGCGGCGACAGCGTCATTTTCCGGACGACGGGATCGGTCGCCCCATTTGCCGGAGCACCGCCTGCAAGTCGTTCCAGACCTCCCGCTTGGCGGAAGGTGTGCGGAGTAGGTACGCGGGGTGAAACGTGGGCATCACGGCAATGCCCTTGTACAGCTTCCAGCGACCCCGTAGCCGCGTGATGCCTTCCGAAGTGCCCAACAGGCCCTGCACCGCCGTGGCGCCCAGCGCCACGATCACGCTCGGGCGTAGCAGCTCGAGCTGCTCTTCCAGGTAACCGCGGCAAGCGTCCATTTCGTCGGGCTGCGGCTTGCGGTTCTTGGGCGGCCGACACTTCACGATGTTGGCGACGTACACGTCATCGCGCTCGAAGCCCATCGCGCCGATCATGCGGTCGAGCAGCTGCCCCGCCGGCCCCACGAAGGGAATGCCCTGGGCGTCCTCGTCGGCTCCCGGCCCCTCCCCCACGAAGCACAGCCCGGAGCTGCCGTTGCCCCGAGCAAACACGGTTTGCGTCCGCGTCTCGTGGAGGCGGCACGCGCTGCAGCCCGCGACCGTTTGTGAGAGCACCGTGAGCCGCGCGCGCACCTCTTCCGCGCCCAACGCCGGGGCCTCCGCTGGCTCTCGCGGCTCCTCCCGCGCCACCGGCTCCGCGCGCGGCGCGGGCTGTCGTGCCGGCGGCGGCTCGACGCGCGGCGGCGGCTCTTCACGCCGGCCGGGCTCCGCGACCGGCAGCCCAAAGGCGCCGGTCGCAGCTTGCCACTCCACGTGCGCCCGAAGCGCCCGCGTCAGCTCGAGGAGCTCTTCGCGGTCCGACAAGACCTCAGTGCCCGCCGTGCTCGCCCAGCCAGCGCTCGGCATCGAGCGCCGCCATGCAGCCGGTGCCCGCCGCCGTGACGGCTTGGCGATAGACCCAATCCGCCACGTCCCCCGCAGCGAACACCCCCGGCACGCTGGTGCGCGTGCTGCCCGGCTCCACCTTGAGGTAGCCGTTGGGGTGCGTCTCGAGCTGCCCCTTGAACAGCTCCGTCATGGGCGTGTGGCCGATGGCCACGAACAGGGCGCCCGCGTTCAGCGTGCGAATGTCCCCGGATTTCAGGTCTTTCACCCGCACACCGGTGACCCTGTCCTGGGATACGTCCAGCACTTCCTCCACCACGTGGCTCTTCAGCACCTTGATCTTCGGGTTCGCGAGCACACGCTCCTGCATCACCTGCGACGCGCGGAACTCGTCGCGCCGGTGGATCAGCGTCACGGAGCTGCACAGCCCGGCGAGGTAGTTCGACTCTTCCATCGCCGTGTCGCCGCCACCGACGACCACCACGTCCTGGTTGCGGAACAGCGCGCCATCGCACACGGCGCAGGCGCTGACGCCTTTGTTCTTGAGCTTCTCTTCACTGGGCAGCCCCAGGTAGTTGGCTCGCGCGCCGGTGGAGATGATCACCGTCTTGGCCAGGTGCAGCTCGTTCTCGTCCTCGCCCACCCACACCTTGAAGGGACGCTCCGACAAATCCACCTTCTGCACGTCGGCGGTGATGAGCTCCGTGCCCTGGCGCTCCGCCTGCTCGCGGAACTTCGCCATCATGTCCTGACCCGTCACGCCGGTGGGGAAGCCCGGGTAGTTCTCGACGTCCGTCGTGAACATCAGCTGCCCGCCCGGGATCAACCCGCCGGCATTGAAGCCCTCCACGCACAAGGGCGCGAGGTTGGCCCGCGCGGCGTAGATGGCGGCCGTGAGCCCCGCAGGACCGGACCCGATGATGATGACGTTGTGGAGTTTCGGTTCGCTCATGTCAGTCGACCTTCCCTGGTGCAGGGACTTAGAGCCGTCTAGGGCCGGCATGGGTTCTAGCAAAGCCCCCGGGCCGGCCCAAGCCTCGGCTTTTCAGCCGATTTTCCGGGTGTTTGTTGGGGCGCCGCGGAAACGAGCCAACATCAATCGTCAGAAGCGGGCGCGGGCCCCGAGGCTCACGATGTTCACGCTCTGAGTCACCTTGCCGCCGTTGATGCCGTAGGGCGAACGGTTCGGGACGGGCTGCGCGCTGACGTCCCCGCTGACCACCCGCAAGCGGCCGTTGCCGCCGTTGTCCACGTCGTCGAAGAACACGTGCATGTAGCTCGCTTCCACGTCCACGAAGGCGAGCCGCACTTGCACGCCCCCTGCGAGGCCGATGCGGCGCGACGCGAGGAACGCCACGTTCAGGTACTCCGGACGCTGCACGTCGGGCTCGTAGAACGCGCCCGCGCGCACCGCGACCCGATTGGGCAACACCACGAAGTCGCCGCCCAGGCGCGCGCCGAGGGTGTCGCCCTTGACGTTGAAGTCCACGTCTGCGTCTTGCGGCACCTGGCCGCCGGTGCCCTGCACTTCGATCACCGGCCGCGCAGGAAAGCGAAGCTCCGCCGCGCGGTACGCGCTGTTGCGCGTGTAGGAGAGATCGAGCTCCACGTCGAAGACGTCGTCCGCAATAGGATCCCGCTCTTGGCCGAGCTGGATGTCGCCCCCCACGCGCGGCATGTGGAAGCGCGCGCCCAGGCGCACGTCGAGCGGATTCGGCAAGCGGAAGTGGGCCAGGTCCGCCTCGATGTCGTCGCTGTTGGTGACCGTGGGGTTCTTGAACAAGCCGCCGGTGGAGGACCAGTAGTTGGCGCGGGTGGTGAGCTGACCGTGCCCGTCAAAAGCCTCTTGGGCGGTGACGGTGAGGCCCACGTCCAGCATGTCGATCGGCGAGTACAGCGCGCCCACCACCACCCCGGGGATGAACATGTCGCTGACGTCGATCTCCGCGCGCACGTCGCTGCCCCAGGGGTCGAGCCAGGTTCCATCCGTCTGCGGCGTGGGGCTCAGGGCCATGTTGGCGTTGGCCAGCTTGAGGTTCGCGAGGCCCCAGATGAACCCGGCGCCCACGCGCAAGCCGGGCGCCGCTTCGAAGCCGGCGGAGAGCGTGGTGTTCAGGTACACGCCGCCGGACTCGAGCAAGATGTAGCGTCCCGGCGAGGGCAGCTCCGTCTGCACGCCGAAGCGGTTCTTGCCGGTCACCGTGTCGGGGAACTTGATGCCGCCGTACAAGCTCGGCGGCGCCACCGAAAGACCGATGCCCAACGTATCCATCACGTGGAGCACGCCAGCGATGGCGGGCAGCGGCTCGAGCTTCTTGTCGTTACACACTTCCGGATACGGAACCCCGACGCCGCCGCTGTCGAGCTGGGAACCATCTCCCGCTCGCGTGAAGCAGACGGAGTTTGCGACCACCGCCACGTCCGCGCTCGCCCCCGTGCGCTGACCGGCGAGGCCGGCGGGGTTGTCGAAGGTGGCCAGCGGCGTGGTAGCCCGCGCCACCCAGGCCCCGGCGCGTCCGATCTGCTGAGTGCCGAGGCCGCTGAAATCCCGCACGTCGGTCGCCCACGCGCTCTGGGTCACTGCGCAGGCAGCGACGAGGCCTGTGGCAAATCCGAGAGTTCTCATTCCTTGATTGGGCTGGCCTTGAGGGCGGCCTTCCCATCCTTCACGTACACGGAGAACTTCACCTTCGCCGCGCCGTGGCGTTTGACCAGGGCGTCGCGGTTCTTCTTCAGTGTCTGCTCGAACTTCTCGTAGGTGAAGCCGTCGATGCTCTCGCCGCACTGACTCTTGGTGGCGACGAACTCGTCGTACACGGCACGCCACTCCGCAGCCCCGTCCGCCTCGGCGTCGTTGCCGCTGGCCTGAGGCGGCCGGCGTGGGGGCGGTCGGCGTGGCGGCGGCCCCGCAACGTGACCGAGCTCCGACGGCATGGTGGTCTCCAGCTGGGGCGGCACCGCCTGGGGTTTGGGCGCCGGCGGCTTCGGCTTCACCGCGGGATGGTCCGCGGGGCTCGGCGGCGCCGCGGGTGTCTCCGGATCCACCGAGTCCCCCGGGAAGCTGAAGGCGCTCATCTGCGGCTCCGCCGGCAAGTCGCCCAGCACTTGCTGGAGGTCCGCGGCTCGGCGAGGCACGCCGCCCTTGGCCGCCACTTGATCGATGCCGTCGTTCAAGTCGGACGCGATCTTGCGATACGCGCCGCGGAACTTGCTGGGCGCGAGCTGATCCGTCTCGCCCTTGGCCAGCCGTTGAGCCTCACGCCGGAAGATCCACAGCGGGCGGCTGTGCTCGAACAGGGTGAACAGGATGCCGAGGATCATCGCCAGGGCCGCCAGCGCCACCACCAGCGCGATGTTCGCTTGGGCCTTGTCCTTGTCGTCGGCCTTCTTGAAGAAGCCCACGGGACTGCTCACGTGGGTCGGCGCCCGGCCCACGGCGAAGCCGGCCCCGAGCTCCCAGGCCTCGCCCGGCATGCGCGTGTACTGCACCCCGAGGCCCCCGCCCAGGGTGCGCACGTTGCTGCGGCCCTTCTCCTGGTACTCCTTGTCGGAGTCGAGCTCCGGCAAGTCGCTGACGATCTGGTCCAGCTGGCTCTTGTCGAAGCCCTCCGGAGCCCCAGAGGCGACCCGCTGGCCCTTGGTGTAGAAGGCCACCGCCGCGCTGGTCCGCTTGGAGAGCTCCCGCGCGAAGCGGTCGTCGATGATGCGCGCGCCCACGATGGCGCCGGCCGGCAGCTGTCCGAGATCGAACTCCACTGGTCGCGTCACCACGCGGTACAGGCGATCGAGCACCAACGTATCGTCGCGGATGTAGCCGTGCAGGGCGTCCGCCACCACCGGGTAGCCGCCCAGCTCGAAGTCGTCGAGGCCGCTCGCCTGCTCGTAGCCCAGGTAGGCGACCACGCGCCCGTGCTGGTCCACGGCGAAGACAGCGTCGAACTTGGAGTCGTCGGCGATCTTGTCGTGCACCGCGCGGAGCGCTGCGCCGACCTTCTCCCGCGCTTCGTCGGGAACCTTCGACTCGCTCTCGCTGCTCTTCGCCAGGTACTTGGCGATGTCGCCGTTGACCGCGAACTTGATGAGCTGCGCGGAGCGCTGCCGGGCGTCGTCCTTGAGATACCAGGAGACGACCTGGCCGTCCGCAGTGAGGGCTTCGCCCATGGCGCGAGCGCCGGCCCGGTTGTACATGCTCGTGGCCAGGAACAGCACGAACACCGCCGCCCCGAGGAGCAGCCCGAGAACCACGTACCAAAAGCGGGAGAGCAGCATCTATTCGCTCTTCTTCTCGTCGTCGTCGTCCTTGCCCTTCTTCTTGTCCGGCGCGACCTTGATCGGGTCGCGGGACATGTCCACGTCGCGACCCTTGAGCTCGACGGGCTTCGCGGGCCCCGCGGGCTTGCCGGAGAAGTAGGCTTGGAGCGTGAAAGGACCGTCGCTGTCGACGGTGAGCAGGAAGTCACCCTTGAGGGACGGGTAGGCGATGGCCGCGACCTTGGGCTCGGCGATCACCCAGAAGCGCAGGCTGGGCGCCAGCTCGTCGCGGATCTCGTAGGAACCAGCCGCCGGAACCGTCCAGTCCCGAGCGCCCCCCTTGATGGTGTCGTTGGGCTGGAACGTCTTGATTCCCACGCCGTAGAGGCGGTGCTTGAAAGGATCCGTGTTCTTGAACTGCAGCTGCGTGCCGGGCGGCACCACGATGGTGACCGGTGTGGTTCGGCCGCCGCCGACCCGGATCAAGATCGGTGTTTTCGGGGGCTTCTGCGCTTCCGTGGACAGCAGCGCCACGCACAGCTCCTTGGGGATGTGCGGGAACAAGCGTCGGAAGTCCGTACGCACCGTGGGGGACGGTTCCCGGAACGAGTAGCCATGCTTCTTGGGGTCCCGGGCTTCGGACCACACGGGGTTCAACAGGTTCTGCCAGTTCGCGACCCGACCCTTCACCTTGGCGGCCGACGCGTCACCCGCGCCCGACACCGCCGCCGCAAAAAGCCCCAGCCCGAGCGCCCACGACGACAACCGAAAGGTGTGCAGCATCTCGTCGTCCGACGGTAGTCGAGAGCGCATGGAAGCGGAAGGCCAAGGAACGCTTCAGTCTCGCGGGAAAAGTCCACACGCTCGAACAAAAGGCGAACGGGCCGACGTTTTCGCGTCGGCCCGTTCATGGGTTCCTTACCGCCTGAGCCGTAGGGACTGTGTGCGTAGTTCGAACCCCTAGCGCTAGCTAGGTGGGCACCTTCTTCATGACCTCCGGCTTCCCGGTGAAGCGATCCGGGCCTAGCTCTCAGTCGTGCTTCCGATGTCCTGGTTCGATGGCTTGTTCGGGATTCGTTACTGCGCTCCTCTCGCGCTCTGCAGAGGGAACCGACACAAAGAGTATTTCTCGGTCCCCGTGTCGTCAACGGGTCGACGTGCGATCGATGACGATCGCCACGGCGACAATCCATGATTCACGGCTTGACAATTCCGTCGTTCGTCCTCCGCCGTTTTCATTTGAGTGTCGGTGCGGCGCGAGACCCTGAGGGATCCCTGAACCGGGAGAACCGTCGCGACGCCGACCCCCGCTTGCCCCAGTGATCCCTCTCGGCACGGGGCGCGCGGCCCCCAGCTGACCCCAAATTGCTCAAAATTGGTCCGAATCTCGCGTTTTTGCCATTGGTCGAGCATGACTTGGGCCGCGACCTCGAACCCCGAGACGCACCTGGTGCGTCGCCACTCCCGTTTCGTCAGTGAGGTGCTGCGCACCGAGCTCACTCATGGCGCCGCCAGCGAAGGTCTGCTGGTGGTGGACATCGACGCGCCGACCCCCGCGGCCCGCGGTCGCCTCGCGCTCGTGATGGAGAGCGCGATCGAAGACGCCCTCGAGCGGCGGGGTGCATCGCCCCCAGGCGTGGGCGCTTCCAGCGACTTGGATGCGTCCCTTTCGGACCAGCTCTATCGCGCCCGCCAAGTCGGCAAGAGCGGGCTGTGCCTGTCCCTCGGAACCTTGGCGGGCGTCGCCAATCTCGCCGGCGCCCTCGACGCCGAGGACAGCGCCGTGCTCCGTTGGTGGCTGGCGGCGACGGAGGAACGCCCCGTGCGCCTGCTGCTGAGCGACGACGACCGGCACCTGGCCGTGTACGACGAGCCCACGGCCCTGAGCCACATCGTGGGCGAGCTGGACGAGCCCGACGCCCCAGCCGAGAGCGGTGAGAAGAAGGTGGTGTTGGCCGCGCCGGAGGTGGCCCAGAGCAGCGCCACGATGGAGCTGTCGGAAGCGCCGCCGGCGGTGGAAGCGATCTATCGCGACGTGCGCGGCGACGATGCCGAAGAAGAGGCCGTGAGCAGCGACGCCGACGCGTTGGCGCAGGCCATGGCGGCGCTCTTCGACGAGCACGTGGACTCCAGCGACGAGCGCGAGCTGTCCGACGAGGACGACGCCCTCGTGAGCGATGCCCTCGGCAGCCGCGCCCCACAGCAGGCCGAGCCCGAGGCTTCGGAGCCGGCCCCCGAGGCCGACGCCGACCCGGTGGTGGAAGCCGCCGAACCGGAGCCGCCCACGGTGGTGCCGGAGCCGTCCCTGGCCGACACCGAAGCCGCCCCGGAGCCTGAGGTGGACTGGCGCACCTGGATGATGGAGCTGTCCGCCGCCCGCGGTCCCAAGCCCTTGGCCGTGGTCGAGCGCATGTTCGTCTCCGCCTACGTTCCCCTCGCGGACGCCGTGGCTCGCGGCCTCGCCGACGACGACGCCCGCGAGGTGCTCGAGACCTGGTCCCAGAGCTTCGCCAAGAGCTACAGCGAAGCCTTCGACGCGCTGAGGGTGCGGGGCAAGCGCCCCACCATGGTGCTCGACGTCCCGGACATCGCGCTGCGCATGGGTCGCTTGCATGGAGCGCGCTCCATCCAGCTGGTGCTCGTGGACGGCATGCGCTTCGACCTCGGCTTGCGTGTGAATGACCGCATCAAGATGCTGGTCGGCGGCCACGCCGCCCTCACCGAGCGGCTCTTGCTGTGGTCCGCCCTGCCCTCCACCACCGAGGTGCAGGTGGAGCTCATCGGCAAGGGACCCGCGGGTCTCAAGGAGATCGGCACCCACCCCGACAGCGAGATCCCCGTCGCCCGCGGTCGCGCTGCGGCGACGCTGCGCCGCATCCGCACCGGACAGCGCGAGCTGCTCAAGCTCGACATCGTCGAGTCCGCCCTGAGCGTGCCCGGCGCGCCCATCAGCGAGCGCCTCGATGCCCTCGCCGACGAAGCGGCGGAAGCCATCGCCAATCACCTGATGCACTTGCCGCCGCGCACCCTGGTGCTGGTGTTCGGCGACCACGGCTTCACCGTGGACGCCATGGGCAACGGCACCAGCGCCGGCGACCACGGCGGCGCCAGCCCCGACGAGGTGCTGGTCCCGGCCTTTTCCTGGCTGGTCGGCGCCGTCCACTGAAGCGCGACGGGGCTCGCGCCGGACCAACACAAGGAAGCGTCAGGGGACGCTCAGCACTTCGATACTGACGATGGTGCCGGGCTTGGGCGCGAGCTTGCCGGCCGTCACGCGATCCGGCGTCAGGCCGAAGCGATCCACGGCGCGCCCCGCCAGGGACTTGCTGGCCGCGGCGCCGCCGCGGTGCACCGTCACGCGCAGCGGAGAGCGCGGAAAGATGCCCGCCAGAAAGCCGATGGCCTCGAGGGCGGCGTCTTCGTCCAGCGTGGCGCCACGCAAGCGACGCACGAGCAGCACGGCGCCGGTCTTGGGCGCGCCCTCGCTCTTCTTGTCGGCGGCCCGTTCCGGCGGCGCGGCCAGCTCGGGATCGGCGCGCACCAGCCCCGCGACGATGCGGCCGTCCACCGGCATGGACTCCGGAGGCGGCGCGTTGGTGAGGCTCGCCGCGCGCCATAGCTTCCAGGTCTCCGTCAAGAGCGAGCTCAGCGTGACGGCGCCTCGGCCCGACAAGCCGAACAGCTCCGCGCTCTCGTACAGCGACGCCGGGGAAAGCTCTCCCAGCCGTGCGAGCAGGGCGATGGGCTCCGGCGCGTCCTTCAGCGCGGCGATGCTGCGCGCCGCCGAAGGTGGATCCGAGGAGAGCTTCTTCTGCCCGGCGACCCAGCCCTTCACCCAACCGAGCAACGCGTCCGAGTTCTTCTCGAGCAAGGATCGCGGCGCGATGGCCACGAACGGGATCAGTCGCGAAGCATCCGCCGTGGACACCAACACACTGGTCTGCTTCACGGCGTCGTCGCCCTTGTCTTGCTCGTGGCTGACGGCGACGAGCTCCGGCTTCTCGCCATCGAGCTTGATGCGCTCGGGGGCCACGCCGGACTGATCCAGACAGAACAACGCCAGCAGGGTCGACGACGGCGTCTTGCCGGAGTCCACCACCAGCTCTCCCTTGGCCGGCAGCTGCGATAGCGTTGGCCCAGTCAAGATCTCGCGCCCCGCCGACCAGCCGGTGACGAAGAACACCACCGGGTCCAACGCTCTCAGCTTGTCGTAGGAGGCCACCAAGGCGGGCAGCGGCATCAGTGCCACGTCGGCGCCGCTTTCGTCTCCACCGCCCCGCGCCAGCGCGCCCTCCACCGCCGACATGTCGTCCACGGCCTTGGCTTCCACCGCGAGCCCGGCACCACCGAAGTCCTTCTTGCCCTTGTCGCGCTCGATCTCGAGCAGCACCGGGGCCAAGAGGTCCCAGCCGGGCGCCACCACCCGCAGGGGCCGGCCGAGCTTGGGCTTGGGCTTGGCGGGCGTGAGGGGCAGCGGACCGCTGCTCTTCGGCGCCGCCACCACCGGCGCAGAAGCGGAAGGGCGCGCAGAAGCAGAGGGCGCTGTGGACGCCGAGGCCCGCGGCAGCGCACCCGTGTGCGGCTGCTTGGGACGCATCCACAAGGACACGCCGAGGGTCGCCAGCAAGGCGAACAAGATCACGGAGACGACGTTGGCGCGCACGGCTTCACCAATGCGAGCTGCCGCCGGACTCGCCCACCTTGTGGCGCCCGGGGTAGCTCTTCTTCAGGTGCTCTTTGACGTCGTTCACGGGCACCGCCAAGTTCAGGTTCTGGGCGCGGCCGAACATGCTGCCGATCTGCGCGGTGGTCACGCCAATCACGCGGCCCTTCATGTCGAACAGTGGGCCGCCGGAGTTGCCGGGCGACACGGGCACCGACATCTGGATCCAGTTCTTGCCGTCGTACACGCGCCGGGCGCTCACCAAGCCGTCCGTGAGGGTGTGATCGAGCCCCAGCGGATTGCCGATGGAGATGGCGCGCTCCCCGACTTGGATTTCGTCACTGTTTCCCAGCGTCACGGGCTCCACCTTCGGGGGGTCGCCGCTCTTCGGCTTTTTCAGGTCGATCGCCAGCAGGGCCACATCTCGAGCCGCATCGTCCGCGAGCACGTCCACGTCGTCGTACACGGCGCCGTTCATGAATTTCACGGAGAGGGACCGCGCCGGAGCGATCACGTGATGGTTCGTGACCAGCGTTCCCTTGTCGTCCACCAAGAAGCCGGTACCACCGCCCTCGGTGTCTCCCTGGGCCTTGATGCCGATGCTGACCACCGCCGGAGCCAGGGCCTTGAACAGCTCCGCGGGAGTCCTGTCCGCCGGATCTTTCTTTTTTTGTTGGGGCGGCGCGGCCACGGCGGCGTCCGGCTGCTCCACGACCGGCGGCGCGCTGGCGCTCGCCGTGGGCGCCGCGCTCGGCGCCACGCGGGCGGCGATCGGCGCCGACGCCGACGCCGACGCCAAGGGCTCCGGCGTCGCCTTCTCCGGCGCGCGCACGCCGGCCAGCGTCCACGCGATGCTGCCAACGGCGGAAAGACCGGACGACGCCAGACGATCGCCCTCCTTCGCGAGCAGTCCTCGCGTGAAGCCGCCCAGCGCCACCACGAACACGACGGCGAAGCCCATCCAGGTGAGCGCGAACACCTCCGTGGGCACGCCCTTCCCGCGGGAAGGATCGTCGTCCGGCAAGATCCGATCGGTGATCACCGCGGGCACCAGCACGGCGAGCACGACGGCACCCAAGACCCGAACCCAACCGTTCGCCGTGAAGTGGCCGATGGCGGACATCAAGCACAGCACCGTGGTGAGCCCCCCCACGGCGAGGGTGATGGCCTTCACCACCCCGCGGGCGACGACGATTGCTGAGCTCGACCCGGCCATGGCTGGCCGAGCCTACAACGACTCGCGGGCCGCGGGGCGCCGCCGATTCGGCTATAGTGCGCCCCCATGGCACAGGTTCACGGCGGGCGCCTGGTGGCGCAGGCACTCAAGCGACAGGGCATCGACCACGTTTTCACGCTCTGCGGCGGCCACATCCAGGCCATCTACGACGGCTGTCTGGACGAAGGCATCCGCGTGGTGGACACCCGTCACGAGCAGACCGCGGGCCACGCCGCGGACGGCTACGCGCGAGTAACGGGCAAGCCCGGAGTCTGCCTCGTCACCGCCGGCCCCGGCATCACGGACGTGGTCACCGCCGTTGCCAACGCCCAGCGCGCCGGCGTTCCGATGATCTGCATCGGCGGCGCAGGACCGAAGGCGCTGTGCGACATGGGCTCACTGCAGGACATGGACTCGGTCACGCTGATGCGGCCCATCTCCAAGTGGAGCGTGCAGGTCCCGGAAGCCCGCCGCATCAAGGAATACATCGACTCCGCCTTCCGCATCGCGCAGTCCAACGTGCCCGGCCCCGTGTACTTGGAGATGCCGCTGGACCTCTTGATGAACTACGCGGACGACGACGAGCCGCTCACCAGCCCCTTCGAGCCCCCACGCCCGGCGGGGGATCCCGCGGCCATCGCTCGGGCGGCGGAGCTGCTCTCGAAGGCGGAGCGGCCGAGCTTCATCATCGGTGCGCAGATCCGCTGGTCCAAGAACCGCGAGATCGTGAAGACCTTCGCGGACCGAGTGCAGGTTCCGTTCTTCTTGAACGGCATGGCGCGGGGCGCGCTGCCCTTCGCTCACCCGAGCTTGTTCACCCGCTCCCGCCGCCACGCCATGGTCGAGAGCGACGTCGTGTTCGTGTTCGGAACCCCTTTCGATTTCCGCGTGGACTACGGGCGACCGGGCACCTGGAACCCCGACGTGAAGATCGTGCAGGTGGATCTGGACGGCAGTGAGCTCGGGCGAAATCGCAGCGTGGACGTACACATCCACGGCGACAGCGGCCTGGTGCTCGAGCAGCTGCTCAGTGCGGTGGGCGAGAAGAAAGCGCCCGCCTGGCTCTCCAAGGTGCGCGAGGCGGAAGACAAGCGTCGCGCCAAGATGAAGAGCGAGATCGAGGCCGCCGGAGATCCGCCGAACCCGCTCCGGGTGTGTCACGAGGTCGGCAAGCGGTTGGGCAAGAACGACATCGTGATCGGCGACGGCGGGGACTTCGTGGCCACTGCGGCCTACGTGATTCCCCTGGAGTGGCCGCAGCTGTGGATGGATCCAGGACCCTTGGGCACGTTGGGCATTGGACCTGGCTACGCCATGGCCGCCGCATTGTGCCGCCCGGAGGCGCGCACGGTGATCATGTACGGCGACGGCTCCTTTGGCCTGAACGCGATGGAGTTCGAGGCCATGGTGCGACAGAAGCTCCCGGTGATCGCGGTGATCGGAAACGACGCGGGCTGGACTCAGATCCGCCGGGGCCAGCTGGCCATGTACGGCGAAGACCGCGCGGTCGCCACGGCCCTCGACTACACCCACTACGAGAAGGTGGTCGAGGCCGTGGGTGGCAAGGGCTACTGGGTGGAATCGATGGCCCAGCTCGGGCCCGCCCTCGACGAAGCCTTCGCTTCCAAGGTGCCCGCCTGCGTGAACGTCAAGATCGCCGGCAGCGACTTCCGCAAGGACGCCATCAGCGTGTGAGCCGCTGGCTGGTCCTGGCCGCGCTGCTCGGGGGCTGCGGCGGCGCGGCGCCCCGCGCAGAGCTGGTGCGCGCGCCGCCAACCGCGAAGGAGCCCGAGGCGCCCGTGGCCTATTGCGTGGACCTTCACCGCTCTCGCCTCACGGTGGTGGCCAAGGCGTTGGGCGGTCACTACCCGGTGAAAGTATCGCGCTGGCGCGGCCGCGTGATCCTGGACCGGGGGCGCGCCGTACGGCTCACGGTGCGCGCGGATCTGAAGAGCATCGACGCCGGCTCCGAGATGCTCACGGATCTGGTGCTCTCAGCTCGGGTGCTCGACGTGGAGCACCATCCCGAAGCTCGCTTCGAGTCCCTCTCGGTCGAGCCAAAGGCCGGCGAGCAGGTGCGCGTGGTCGGTCGCCTTTCGCTCCGCGGCCACACCCGCACCGTGGCAATACCGGTCCAGGTGGAGCGCAGCCGTCGCAGCCTGCGAGCCGAAGCGCGCTTCACCATCGACCGCACGGACTTTGGCATCCGTCCGGGCGGCGTCCTAGGCTGGGCGCTGTCGAACGATCTGGAAATTCGCATCCGCGGACGCGCCCGCGAGTGTCAGACCGGCTCCCCGGGGATGGTGGGCGAGTGACTGCCCACCTTGCGCAGCGCCGTCTCCAGCCGCGTGCACAGGATCAGCTCCGCGGCGTCGAGCTCCGGTGACAGGGTCCTGAGCAGGGAAAAGAACTCGTCGGCCAGGTCGTCGTCCACGACGTCTACGCCTTCCACCACCTTCTCGAGGCGTTCGATGGTGACCTCGCTCGGCACCTTGCGACCCAGCACGTGGAGGCGAATCACGAAGTCCACGAACAGGCCCTCGCCGGTGCGACGCGCCATTTCCAGTGCGAAGGCGGCGCCACGGTCCAGTACCTGCTGATCGACCTTCTTCACGCGCTCGGCGTCGCGCAGCACCTGCTCGAAGCACGGCTCCAAGATGCGCTTGGCCTGAGTGATGCGACCGTTGGCGAGCGCCTCCACCACTTCCGGCGCCAGCGCGTCGAACACGGTCAGACGATCCGTGCGGTCCTCGCGATCCGGCGGCGGCAGCAGGGAAGCGCGAATGCGCGGCACCTCCGGGGACGTCTCGCGGCTCTTGCGCATCGCCTTGGGTACGCCCTGCCGCAGCTCGAGCTGGAAGCCGCCAAAGGTGACCCGAGCCCCCGGCGGCAAGCTGGTCCGGCGCACGATTCGAGTGCCGTTCACCTGCGTCCCGTTGGTGCTGCCCAGGTCCTCGACCTCGACACCCTGCTCCTTGACCAAGAGCCGCGCGTGGTGACGCGAGAGCAGAGAGTCCTCCGGCAAGGCGATCTCGCAGTCCGACGCCCGGCCCACGACGAACTCACCGGGCCCCAGGGGGATCTCCGTGTGGTCGTCGCAGAGCCAGAACGCAGCCACGCCCGAAGGGCCGAGACTCGATTGCTTGCTGGTCATGTCGCTCGCGTACGGCGCGCACGATTCGACAAGTAGTCGATCAAGTCCATTTTGGTGAGCAACGCCTGCACGTGGCGTTCGTCGTCCACAACGATGGCGACTTCGCCGCGCTCGAAGATGGCCGGCAACAGGCCTGCGCCGTCGTGCGGGGCCACGGTGGAAACCCGACGCACCATCACCTCCGCCAGCGCCGTGGTGCGCTTGGTATTGCGCACCAAGAGGCCCAAGAGATCCGTCTCCGTGAGGATGCCCGACAGACGACCGCCGGACGTGCAGGGCATCTGCGAGATGCCATGCTCCTTGAAGGCCGCCACCGCGTCCTCCAGGGTGCGATCGTCCTCGATGCAAATCACTTCTTTGGGCGGCAGCGTACGGACGATGTCCCCGATGCTCCCGATCTCCCAGTCGCTCTCGGTGAAGCCATGCTGGCGCATCCAGGAGTCGTCCACGAACTTGGTCAGATAGTTGCGGATGGAGTCCGGCAAGATGGTGACGATGCGGGAGCCCTTGGGCATGTCCTTGGCGACCTGCATGGCCGCCCACACGGCGGAGCCGCTGGAGCCGCCGCACAAGAGCCCCTCTTGGCGGATGAGCTGGCGCGCCGTGCGGAAGGAATCCCGATCGTTCGACTTGATCCAGCGATCCACCAGGTTGCGGTCGAGCACGTCGGGGATGAAGTCGTAGCCGATGCCCTCCACCTTGTAGCTCTTGATCTCCCCGGGGCCCGCCAAGATGCTGCCCTCGGGATCCACGCCCACGATCTGGCAGCTCGGCATCGCGCGTTTGATGGCCCGGGCGACGCCGGTGATGGTGCCGCCGGTGCCCGCCGTGAGCACGCAGGCGTCGAGCTTGCCGCCGCACTGCTCGATGATCTCCTGCCCCGTACCCTCTTCGTGGGCGTTGGGATTGTCGGGGTTTCCGTACTGGTCGAGGATGTGAGAGTTCGGGATCACTTCCTTCAAGCGCTTCGCCACGCCGATGTGGCTCTCCGGTGAATCCCACGCCGCCTCGGTGGGCGTGCGGATGATCTCGGCGCCCAGCGCCTCGAGCACCACCTGCTTCTCACGGCTCATCTTCTCCGGCATGGTGATGATCATCCGGTAGCCACGCACCGCCGCCGTCATCGCCAGACCAATGCCCGTGTTGCCGCTGGTGGGCTCGATCAGCGTGTCGCCGGGTTTGATGCGGCCCGCCTTCTCCGCCTCGAGCAACATGCGGACGCCGATGCGATCCTTGACGCTGCCTCCCGGGTTCAAGAACTCCAGCTTTCCAAGGAGCTCGCACGGGAGGTCTCGGCCGATGCGCGAAAGGCGGACCATCGGGGTGCTGCCGACGGCGTCGATGACGGAATCCAGGATGGGCATGGGCGCCACTCTACTCGGATTTCGCCAGGCGCAAATCGCCGTGGGAGGGCTGGAAATACCAGCGCCCGTGGAAGGCGCTGGTCACCGGGCCTGGCAGAGGCGAAAGTCGTGGGATCGGGAAGGAGATCGGTTCGTGGGACGAAGGTTCAGCATCGCACTGCTGGCAACGTGGGTGGTCGTTGCGTGCTCCAGCTCGGACCCACCGCGCCCGCCGAACGAGTCGAGCTCAGTCGACGCCGCGACGGGTCGGTTCGAGATCGCGTTTCATGCCGACGCGCTGACCCGGGTCGTCGACCGGACCGGCAACGTCGAGCTTGCGTTTCGACTTCGCGGCGCGCCCCACGCACCGCTGCGTGGCGATCGCTATCCCGGCGCCGGCCCGGACGGCGGAGACGTCCAGGTTCGCAACGTGGAACACGGGCTGGAAGACTGGGTCGAGGTCCGCAGCGAGAAGACCGAACCTGTGCTTCGATATGACTTGAGATTGGTCAAGACGCAGGGGCTGCGCTCCGTTGGGGGGGTGGTGGAGCTGTTGGACGGCAGCGGCACGCCGCGCCTGCGCATCGGGCCGGCGCAGTTGACCACCGCCGATGGAACGTGGCGTTCGGCTTCCCTCGATGTGGTCGATTGCGCCGCGGACCGCGACCCGCGACCACCCTGGGGGCGCGCCACCATCGCCCCCGGCGGCGACCACTGCACCATCGAGGTGCGCTGGGACTCGGCCGGCCTCCGCTATCCGATCCTGGTGGACCCGCCGTGGGTCGCGACCTCCGGCATGGTGCAGACGCGCGGCTTCAGCTTCACCATGACGGCCCTGATCAGTGGCGAGGTGCTCGTGACGGGTGGGACCAAGCTCGGCGGGGGGGCGTTGGCCGCAGCGGAGCTGTTCGATCCCGTGACGCGAACCTGGGCGTCGACCGGAAGCCTCTCGTCCGCGCGCACGGGCGCCAAGGCCGCGCTGTTGAACGACGGGAAAGTGCTGATTGCGGGTGGGGACAATGGCGCGCTGATCACCGCAGCGGAGCTGTACGACCCGGGCACGGGCTCTTTCACTGCCGCGGGCTCCTTGGGCCAAGGACGGAACCGACACACGCTGACCACGCTGAAGAACGGCAAGGTCCTCGTTGCAGGGGGCTACGCGGGCAACGTGAAGCTCGACACCTGCGAGCTGTTCGATCCGAGCACCAAGACGTTCAGCCCGACCGGCAAACTCGGACATCCGCGCGGCAACCACACGGCGACGCTGCTCGACAACGGCAAGGTCCTCGTGATGGGGGGCTACCCCGACGTGGGAACGACGAATGACACCGAGCTCTACAGCACGGGGAGCTGGGCGTCGGCGGGAGACCTGGGCGCGGCGGGCACACGCATAGACCATACCGCCACGAAGCTCGCCGACGGCCGGGTGCTGATCGTGGGCGGAGCTTACGGTGTGGAGAGCAAGAAGGACGCGCTGCTCTACGACCCAGCCACGAACGCGTGGTCGAACGCTTCCGACATGCCGGGCCCGACACCGTTGCGGGAACAACACACCGCAACGCTGCTCGACGACGGGCGCGTGCTGATCACGGGCGGGCGATACAGCACTTCCGTGTCTGGCTCGGGGTCTCAAGACAACGCTCTGTTCTACTCGCCCTCCTCCGACACTTGGCAAAAGGGCAGCGCTCCCATGCTCGCCGAGCGACGTGACCACGGCGCGGCTCGACTGCCCAAGGGCGACGTGCTCTTGGTGGGCAGCTTGAGCAGCGTGGGCCCCAGCGCAGAGATCTTCTGTCTGAGCCAAGGCTGCGCCTGCAACGTGGATTCGGAATGCTACAGCGGCCACTGTGTGGACGCCGTGTGCTGCGACGACGCATGCGCAGGCACTTGCATGGCCTGTACCCAGGCAAAGAAGGGCCAGGGGGAAGACGGCACCTGCCAGCCCGTGATCGCCGGTCTCGATACCGACAACGAGTGCTCCACCGAAGACCCGAGTAGCTGCGGCATGGATGGCTTCTGCGACGGCGCGGGTGCGTGCAGACTCCACCCGCAGGGAACGGTGTGCGCCCCCTCGAGCTGCATCGACGACCAGAGTCAAGTCAATCCGGACGTGTGCGACGGCAAGGGTGCCTGTACCGACGGCGGCAATGGTGCATGTACTACCGGCTATCTGTGCAAAGACGGCGGTTGCAAGAGCAGCTGCGGAGACGCGAGCGACTGCGTCGCCGGCTTCGAGTGCATTGGCGGGGAGTGCAGGCATCGACCGAACGGCACCACCTGCAGCACGGATGACCAGTGCGACAGCCAACATTGCGTGGATGGCATCTGCTGCGATTCCGTGTGCGATGGCCAATGCGAGGCCTGCGACGTCACCCTGGGCCAGTGCGTTCCGGTCACCGGAGCCCCCCACGGCGTACGGCCGTCCTGCACGGGCTCCGGCGAGTGCGCGTCCACCTGCAACGGAGCCGACCCACAGAAGTGCGTGTATCCCGGCACGGAGACCAGCTGCGGCAGCGCCAAGAGCTGCGACGGTGCCGGCAACTGCGTTCAGCCCGTCGCAATCTGCTCCGACGACCGAAGCGCGAGCTTGCCCGCCGAGGGCGGCTCCGTGAGCTGCGAGCCGTACTTGTGCGACACCTCCAGCGGCGCGTGCGCCGACAGCTGCAGCAAGACCCAGGATTGCGCCTCGGGGTACTACTGCGATGGCGCCAAGTGCACGAGCGGAGGCTCCGCCGACAGCGGAAGTGACGGAGGCTGCAGCGCGTCGAGACGCGGCGGTTCACCGGGCGCGGGCCTGTTCGGTCTACTGCTGCTCGCGCTCCTGACTGCTCGGCGTCGCAAGCTCGCCGCGGGAGCGGTCGTGGCCCTGACCACGGCGTGCAGCAGCGGCGGTAGCCCGTCGTCCGGCGACCCCTCGCTGGCCGAGAGCCCGGAGGCAGTGGCCCGGGTTGCCCGCATCGAGCGGCAGTTCGGTGCCTTGGCGCCGCCCCATTCGGTTCGTCTCCGCGCGGACGGCGTGACCTGGGTGGCCACCGGGGACGAGCCCCGCCCCGCGCGTGTGACACTGCCTCTCCGGGCGGATGGTGCCGTGCACGTAGTGGCCGAGCGCTCGGGGGTGGCCGCCAGCTTCCGCCTGGTTGGTACGCGCTCCGAAGCGCTCGCCGCAGCGCGAGGTCTCGGCGTCTATGCCGCCGCCGGACCCGAGGGTGCGGACGTGCTGCAACGCGTGAGCCCGCACGGCGTCGAGGACTTCGTCGTGTTCGAGCAGCGGCCTGCGCGACCCGAGCTCAGCTACGAGATCGCGCTCACGCGGGTCGAAGGCCTGCGCCTGGTGGACGACACTCTCGAGCTGCTGGAAGCGGATGGCACGCCGCGGCTTCGGATCGACCCGCCCTGGGTGAAGGACGGTCACGGAGAACGCCATCGGGCGCAACTTGCGCTGGAAGGTTGCGCCGCGGACCGCAGTCCCGTCTCACCGTTCGGGCGCCCCGTCACCCCGCCGGGTAGCTCCGCGTGCACCATCAAGGTGCGGTTCGACGGCGCCCTACCTCCGCCCCTGCTCGTCGATCCTTCCTGGTCGACGACCGCCACTCCCGGCATCTTCAGTGCTGGCGCCTCCGCGGTGTTGAACGATGGCAAGCTCCTCGTGTGCGGCGGCGTCCTCGGAGCCAAGCTGTACTCCAACGGTGCCTTCGCCACGACGGGAGCGCCGGGCGTCTCGCGCAGCAGTCACCGTGCCACCACCCTGCCAGATGGGCGCGTATTGGTGAGCGGCGGCTACAACCTGAAGAGCGCCGAGCTCTACTCCCCGACCACCGGGACTTGGTCCCCCGCTGCGGACATGGCCGTGGATCGCTGGAATCACGGCTCGATCTTGCTGGACGACGGCTCCGTGCTCGTGACCGGCGCCGGCACCGCCCAGCGCTACCTGCCCAGCTCCAACACCTGGGCCAACGCCGGCAACTTGGGCTTTGCCCGAGATGGCCACACCGCTACCAAGCTGGCCGATGGGCGCGTATTGGTCGCCGGGGGGAGCAACGGAACCATCGCGCAAATGCAGTCGGCCCGGGTCTACACGTTGGGCTCCGGCTGGTCCAATACGGGCAGTATGGCGGAGACGCGCTCACTGTTTTCCGCTGCGCTGCTGGACGATGGAAAGGTGCTGGTCGTGGGTGGCGTGGACTACATGAGCAATACGCTCTCCACCGCCGAACTCTACGATCCCACCGCGGGCACGTTCAGCAGCGCTGGCTCCCTGGTCGTCGGCGGGCAGACGTACCATCGAAAAGAGACGGCGCTGGTGCCCTTTGGCAATGGCGCCAAGGCCTACCTGATCGGCGGCCGCGACAGCGGCGCCTCGGGCAGCTCCGATACCTTCGTCTATAGTCGCGCGGGAGACTCCTGGAGCGCCGGCGGCACCCTACAGATCGCTCGTTTCACGCACACGGCCGATCTTCTACCGAACGGACAGATCCTCGTCGCCGGCAGCACGAGCAACTTCCAAGACCCCGCGGAGGTGCAGTGCGTGGACTTCGGCTGCGCCTGCAGCGGAGCGAATCCGTGCCTGGTGGGCAGCTGCGTGGACGGTGTGTGTTGCCAGACCGCCTGCGGCGGCAAATGCCGCGCGTGCTCGGCAGCCAAGAAGAAGGGCGGCAAGGACGGCGTTTGCGGCATGATCCCGGACGGAGACGATCCGGACGACGAGTGCGCCAGCCAGCCAGCCTCGAGCTGCGGCACCATCGGTACCTGCGATGGCGCCGGAGCGTGCCGATTGTACGCGGCGACCACCGAGTGCGGCAGCGCCACCTGCGCGACCGAGACCCAGAGCGTTCCCGCTCCCGAGTGCGACGGCAACGGCACCTGCGTGACGGCAGCCGCTCAGGGCTGCGATTCCGGATACGTGTGCGCCCAGGGCGCCTGCACCAAGGCATGCACCACCGTGGCCGACTGTGCCACGGGCTTCGTATGCACCGACGGCAAGTGCCAGAAGAAGTCGAACGGCGATGCATGCAGCGACGGCGCCGAATGCGCCAGCGGCATCTGCGCCGACTCCGTTTGCTGCGACTCGGCGTGCACCGGTCAGTGCCAGGCCTGCAACGAGGCCGCCACGCCGGGCTTGTGCGTCGCGGTCATTGGCGATCCCCGTGGTGCTCGAGAACCGTGCCACGGCGACGGCGTGTGCGCTGGTAGCTGCAAGGGCGACCCCACGTCGTGCAGTTACCCCGACAAGAGCACGAGCTGTGGCGACGGCATGACCTGCGCCAACGGTCAGTGCGTTCAAACATCGGCGGTGTGCGTCGACGCAAACGCCGCCAGTCAGCCAGTCAGCGGCCCGAAGACGGCCTGCACGCCGTTCCTGTGCGATCCCGAGACGGGAAGCTGTCGCTCGAGCTGCAAGGTCGCGGCGGACTGCGCCCTTGGCTTCGTGTGCGATGGCGGCCAGTGCGTGAACCTTTCGGGAAGCGGCGGCGGCTCGTCCGATGGCGGCACTGCTCCCGAAGGCGGCGCGAGCGCGCCGCCTTCCGACGATGGCGGCTGCGGTTGCCGAGTCGCCCGCCCCTCTGCACCTTCGCCGAGCGCTCTGCTATGGGCCTTGGCCGCAATGACGGCGATCTTGCGGCGCCGACGAGACAAGGAATGAGCCAGGACAAGACCACGCCGCTGCACGACAGCATGGGCGAGACCAGCGAGGAGGACCTCAGCGGTCGCGTGATTGACGAACGTTACGAGCTCGTGCGCTTGGTCGGACGAGGGGGAATGGGTGCGGTCTACGAGGCCCGGCACGGCACCACGCTGAAACGCTGTGCGCTGAAGCTCTTGTCATCCCCGGATCTGGTGTCGCACCCGGCGCTGGTGAAGCGCTTCTTCCGAGAGGCGAAGGCCGGCGCGGCGGTGGAGAGCGATCACATCGTGCAAGTCTTCGACTCGGGCACCGACGCAGCGACGGGGTGGCCGTTCATCGCCATGGAGCTCCTGAACGGCGAAGATGTCTCGGACACCATCGCTCGGCTCGGCGCCATCGAGCCGCGGGCAGCGGGCAAGATCGCGCTGCAAGCCGCGACCGGCTTGAGCCGAGCCCACGAGCTTTCCATCTTCCATCGTGACATCAAGCCCGCAAACCTGTTCATCACGCGGAGAGATGCGGGCGATTGCGTGGTCAAGATCCTCGATTTTGGCATCGCCAAAGTGCTCGAGAACTTCTCCGACACCAACGCCGCGCTCACACACACGGGCAACATGCTGGGCACGCCCTTGTACATGTCTCCTGAGCAAGCACGCGGCGCGGGAAAGATCGATGCCCGCAGCGACGTGTGGTCGTTGGGCATGGTGCTCTACGAGCTACTCTCCGGAGCACTACCCTACGAAGGCGTGACCAGCCTCGCGGAATTGATGGTGGAAATCCTCACCGCGGAGATCGCTCCGCTCCAAGATCGCGCACCGTGGGTGCCGGCCGAGCTGGCGGAGATCACCCAACGGGCCATTTCCCGGAATCTGGAGCACCGCTACGCCGATGCGGGCGCTCTGCGAGACGCCCTCGCCGCCGCGCTCGGCGGCGACCGACTGGATCCTTCCGAGATCGTGAGCGTGACGACGGAGCAGCGTGGTTCCGTGGCACCCCGGCTCAAGTCGACGGCCCAAGGCGTCGCCCACACCGCGGACGTCACCGGCGCCGAAGACTCGCCCAAACCCCGAGCCAAATGGCCCATCGTCGTGCTCGGCGTCACCGGCATCAGCGCGGTTGTCGCCACCGCCGTCATCGCCACGTCGCATCCGAAAGCCCCAGCTTTGCCGCCGGCGCCCGTCGCCAGCGAGGCGCCGGCCAGCGCGACGGTCACTCCGTCTGTCGTGGAGCCAGCCCCAAAGTCCCAGAGCTACTTCCTGCCGGTCGAGCCCGCCGGGGCCCAGGTGAAGGTCGACGGCAAGCTGCTCTCGGTGACGGACGGCGGGATCGAGCTGTCCGGCGCAGTCGGGGACACGCGGGAAGTGGACCTGAGCCTCGGGGACCGACACAAGAACGTGCGCGTGGCCCTCACCCGAGAGGGTCTGCTCCCTGACCGCCTGATGCTCGACGACACCCGAGCCAAGCCCACGGCTCCGGCGGCGAGGCCGGCGAGCACGCCCCCACCGAAACTGCCCGATCAAAAACGCCCGGAACCGAAGGCCAAGCCCGCGATCAAGAAGAAGCCCGAGCTCAGCACGTCGACCAGCGAGTTCGACGGTTAGGATGCCGCCCCTCATGATCCGTCGCCTCGCTGCACTCGTGTGCCTCGCGCTGAGTCTCACTTTGGCTGCTGGCAGGGCCAACGCCGACACCGGCCCGGATGCTCCCCCCGCCAACGGCGACGCCCGTCAGGAGGCGCGTCAGCGCTTCCTGCGCGGCATAGAGCTGGCCCAGAACGGGCAGTGGGACGCGGCGCTTGCGGAGTTCAGCGCCTCGGTGGAGTTGTTTCCCACCTCCGTCGCTCTGAAGAACGCCGCGATCGCACTGCGCCAGCTGCATCGCAACGCCGAAGCCCTGGAAACCTACGAGCGCCTGCAGAGCTCGTTCGGCGACAAGCTCGACGCTCAGGACCAGAAGCTCGTCGCGGATGCCGTCCGGCAGCTGAGACAATCGGTCGGCTCGCTCACGGTGACGAGCACACCGGCGGGTGCGACCATCGTGGTCGACGGCTTGGAGCGCGGGCTCACACCGCGGCCGGCGCCGTTACGTCTAGATGCTGGGCGCCACACCGTTCGCGTCTTTCTGCAAGGCTACGAGCCCTTCGAGGCACAGCTGCTCCTCGCGAGCGGTCAGAACAAATCCGTCGACGCCAAGCTCGTCGCCCTCGCGCGATCCGGGACGCTGCGGGTGGAGGAAGCCGCCGGCGCGAAGCTCTCGGTCTTGGTGGATGGCGCGGTGGTGGGAGAAACGCCATGGAACGGGCGTCTGTCCGTCGGCGTCCACAGCGTAGCGCTGCGCGGCGAGGGGGACATGGGCGCGCCCCCCAGCAGCGCCGAGATCCAGCCGAACCAGACCACGACCTTGCGCCTGTCGGCCACGCGCCTCGACGCCACCGTTCGCGTGGATCCCACCCCAACCAGCGCGCGCGTAGACGTCGACGGCGTCACGGTGGGCAACGGCGTGTGGGAGGGGAAGCTGAGGAGCGGAAAGCACCAGGTGGAAGTCACTGCAGAGGGCTTCTTGGCGTGGCGCCGTGAGGTCTCCGTTCGGTCCGGCCAGCGAGAAGTGCTCCGCGTCGCGCTGGAGCGTGACCTTTCGAACCCCATGTGGCGGGAGAGTTTCTTCGAGCCACACCTGTATCTCGAGGCGCTGGGCGGCCCCGCGCTGGCGCGGAGCTTCGCGGGTGGTGCGGACGCCGCCTGCAGCGATGCCGGCTGTTCCGATCGCTCGCGACCGTTCGGCTTCTTGGTGGGTGCGCGGGGCGGCTACCAGCTCACCAGCGGCCTCGGCCTGGAGCTGTTCCTCGGCTATCTGAGCCTGTCCGAGAGCGTGACACGGCAGAAGAGCGCGAGCGGCGACTTCCCGTCCACCGCCACCGCCTTCGAAGACACCACGAAGCTGAGGGGCCCAGCGGCGGCTCTGTCTGCCAGCTATCAGTTCTTCGAGCGGACTCCACTGCTGTTTCGGGTGTGGCTGGGGGCAGCGCGGGCCAAGGCGGACTTCTCCGGATCCGGCACCTTCCGCGGACGGGCCACCACGGTGGCGACCGGCGGGCAGACCCTGACCTACGACTTCGCGGAGCCGGTGGACATCCCCGAGCAGAGCCCCTCGCTGTGGGTGCCCTTCACCGGTCCGGAGGTGCGCATCGGCTATCGCGTCAGCAAGCGCTTCGCCGTCGACGCGGGGGTGGCGATGTTCGTGATGTTCGCACCCACCACGGCGCGCGTCGGCACCAGCGACCGCGATCGAGCGAAGAACGAACGCAGTCAGCAGCTACCGGACGTCCCGAACGCCTTCTCCGACGGCAGCACGGCGCGCTTGGGTCTGCTTCGCCTGGGCCCCGACGACGGATTCGGAACGTTCCTCACCGTGGTCCCCAGCGTGGCCGCTCGCTTGGACTTCTGATCAGCGCGCCCGCGCGCGGCTGGGCTCGCGCCCGAGGATGCGCGCGAAGGTCAGCACCGCGTGGGCCGGCTCGATGGCCGCGCCGGCCACGTCCGCCAGCGCCGCGCCGTCGAGCAGCGCCACCACCAGCGCAGCGAGCACGGCGGCGTCCACGTCGGCGGGGAGCGCCGCTTCCGGGCTGCGCAGCAACTCCGCCACCGCTTGCCGCCGCACGGAGAGCGCGCTCGCCAGCCGCTGGCGCACCGCCGGCTCGCGGCTCTCCGCCGCCAACTCCACGAACAGCCGCGCGCCGTCTCCCCGGGCCCGCGTGAGCGCGCCGCCGAGCACCAGGTCCAGCCAGCGCTCACGGCTCTGGGTGCTGGCGTGGGCCACGTCTTGTGCCAGGTGGCTCACCTGGTCGGCGACGAACGCGTCCACCAGCGCCACGAACAGCTCCAGCTTGCTCTGGAAGTGCCAGTACACCGCGCCCTTCGTGAGGCTCGCCTCGGCGGCGATGCCGTCCAGCGTGGCGCCGTCGTAGCCGAGCTTGGCGAACACTCGTGCCGCCGCCGAAAGCAATCGGCTGCGGGTGTCCGGGTGGGTTCCCGACAGCTCCGGCTCTTCGCTCTCGAGGGCGGCGCGCAAGCGTGCCTTGCTGCCGACGTGTCGCTTCACCGTGGGCCAGCTGACCCCCGCCGTGCGCGCCACGTCCGAGAGGCCGATCTGATCCAGCGGCTTTTCCGACGCCAGCTTGCGCGCCGCAGCGAAGATACGTTCCTCCACCGCCCCTCGGCTCTTCATGATTTGGAGCATACCCGAGAGTATGGTCACTGGACCACGACGAGATCGACGTCCAGGCTGACGTGCTGGCCTTCGCGCACCACCTCCACCTTCACCCGCTCGCCGGGCTTCTTGCCGTCGAGGGCGTTGTACAGGTCGTCGTAGTCGTCGACCGAATCCTTGCCGACGCGCACGATCACGTCGCCCAGGGCCCAGCCGTCCGCCGTCTGACGAATGGCCGTGAGGCCCGCCTTCTCCGCGGGGGATCCGGGCAGCACGCCGAGCACCACCATGCCCTTGATGCCGAGGCGCCGCTCGATCCGCTGCTGCGGATCGATGCGGATGCCGAAGCCCACCTGCTCGGCGCGCCCAGTGCGGATGATCTGCGGCACGATGCGCCGGATCGTCTCCACCGGCACTGCGAAGCCGATGCCCGCCCAGGCGCCGCTCTTGGAGTAGATCATGGTGTTCATCCCGATCAGCCGACCGCCGCTGTCGAGCAGCGGACCGCCGGAGTTGCCGGGATTGATGGCGGCATCGGTCTGGATCATGTCGCGAATGGTGACGCCACCGATGCCGTCCACCTCGCGCCCCAGAGCGCTGATCACCCCGGTGGTCAGCGTATGATCGAGGCCGAAGGGATTGCCGATGGCCAGCACCTTCTGACCGACCTCCAGCTTGCCGTTCGGCGCCGGCAGCGTGATGGGCGAAAGGCTGCCCTTGGGCGCATGTATCAAGAGCACCGCGATGTCCCGCCGCGGCTCCGTACCGACGACCTCCGCGGGATACGTCTTCTGATCCTGCAACGTGACGGTCACGCTGCGAGCCTTGGCGACCACGTGGAAGTTGGTCACCACGTGGCCTTGGTCGTCCCACACGAAGCCGGAGCCCGAGCCCGCGGGCACCTCCATGGCGCGCCCGGCGAAGTAGTCCACCACCACTCGACGTTCCGTGACGAACACGGCCGAAGCCGCCGCGCGATTGAACACGGAGATGGTGTTCTTCTCGTCCTCCGTGCGGAAGTCCCCACCGCTGCCGAGGACCGGAGCAGGCGACGCCACCGCGGGCGCGGAAGCCACCGGCGGTGGTGTGCTCGCCGCTGGCGCTTCACCGTGACCGCGACACGACGCCGCGCCCAGCGTCAGCATCAGGACAATCAACCACAGCTTTGGGATCTCGACACGCATGGCCGCGCATCGTAGCGCGGTCTTCCGCTCGTCGACCCCGTGCAGCTTGCAGGTCTTGTCGGGGCGGCGCGAGCCCCGGCGCGGCGCCCTCTACGGCGCGGTTTCGGCCCGCCGTTTCAGTCCCTCCACGAACCCCTGGAACGCCTGCGTCATGTCCGGAATGGATCCGCCGATCAGCGCCAGCATTGGCCCGGAGAACACCTCGTGCACGCTGAAGTCCGTGCTGTCTCCACGGGAAGTGAGCTCGAAGGTGCGCTCGCCCTTGAACAGGCCGAGGGGCATGCCGCCGGACCACACCATCCGGCGCTGATCCGCGAGCTCCGTGACCTTGACGGCGAATCCGCGGCCCGGAGACAGCTTGCTGAAGGCCTTGAGCTTGTGCCCAGGGCCCACGCTGCCCTCGATTTTCTCGCAGGACGGATCCCACTCCGGCCAGCGCGCCGTGTCGATCAACACTTCCCAGACCCGCTCCGCCGGGGCGGCGATGGTGGTGGACGCTCGATACTCTTTCATCCGCTGTTCCCTCTCTCCATAGTCTCCACGTGACCGGCGAAGGCCGGCAGCACCGCTCCCCAGCCTTGCTCGAAGCGCGCCACGCGCTCGGTCCAGAGCTCGCGCGCGACCTTCCCGAGGGAATGCGTCACTTCCACGCGAGTGCGATCGCCGTCGACGAAGAAGCGCACGTCCACGTGGGTGGGTACGTCGACACCGCTTCCGGGGTACCAGTCGTAGCCGAGACGCGCGGGCGGCTCCCAGTGCGTGACGGCACCGAGGGACGCCTCTTCGCCCCCCGCACTCCGTTCGTACAAGCGTCCGCCGGCACGGCCTTCGAGGACCAGCACCGAGTCCGACCAGCGGCGATGGCTCCGCGGCCACCACTCGTCGATGTGCGTCGTGAACGCTTCGAAGGCCGCCGCGAGAGAGCAGCGCACGACGATGCTGCGCTCGAGCATCAGCGGCCCTCTCGTTCCAGCGCCTCGGCGCGCGCGGCGAATCGGGGCAAGGCCTGGTCCCAGAACTCGTCGAGATAGCTGCGGACCTTTTGGAAGCCGTCGCCATTCAGACGAAACACGTTGCGCGTCGCGCGCCGTTCGTGAGTCACCAGTTGGGCGCGCGTGAGGAGCCGCAAATGACGGGACACGGCGGGTCGACTCACCGGCAGCTGTTCGGCGATGTCCCCCACCGACACGGGACCCGCCGCCAGGATCCCCAAAATCTGCCGGCGGACCGCGCTGCCGAGCGCATCCAGCGCGATTTCTCGTGTGCTTTCCAGCGATTGCCGCATTGGTAACATGCAAGTTACCAATGCCTCGAAATCCCGTCAACACCGCACGTCGCGTCGAGCGCCTCGGGATTCCTCAATGAAATTCCCGTCCCAGCGCGGATCCGTCCTTGGCGGAAATCAGCGCCCCCGCGCTATCATGAACGAACACCATGCCCCGAAGCGTCGAGCAGCTCGTCAATCAGAACTTCCTCCGCTGGGTGGAGGAGCAGAAGGTCACCTCCAAGCGGCGCTCCGCGGACAGCGAGCAAAAGCCGATGATCGTCATGAGCCGCGAGTTCGGCGGCCGGGGCGCGGAGATCGGCAAGAAGGTCTCCGCCAAGCTGAGCTTTCAGTACCACTCGCAGGATCTGGTTCACGAGATCGCGCGGCAGTCCCGCGTGCGGCGCCAACTGGTGGAGTCCCTCGACGAGCGAGCCCGCGACAACATCGAGCAGTGGGTCACGGAGCTGATGGACGGCGACACCTTCGCCCCCAACGACTACCTGAAGAACCTGAGCAAGGTAGTCGGCGCCCTGGGCCGTCATGGCAAGGGAGTGATCGTCGGCCGCGGCGCCCACTTCCTGCTCGATCCGGATCGCACGTTGCGAGTCCGCGCCTACGCTCCGCTGGACGAGCGCATCGCCTACATCGCCCGGCGGCGAGACCTGAGCGACGGCGAGGCCCGCGCACTGGTGCTCAAGATCGACGCGGAACGCGTGGCGTTCTACCGCCAGCACTTCAACGCCGACGTCGCCGACCCCCTGCACTACGACTTGATGCTCAACACCAGCACGCTGTCGATCCCCGCCTGCGTCGACATGGTCGTGCGGGCGTTCCGCGCCAAGCTGGGCGGCAAGTAGCGGCGCGGCGCGACGGACCGGGCCGCGCAGGCGACGGAACGTGGGGTTCCGCGGCGAGCCAACATTCCCCCGAAAAGGCCCGAAGGAGGGCCGTGGGAGCTACTCTCCGCGATCCACGGGAGCACCGCCGGCGCCGCTGGGCATCGGGTTCTGCTCCTTCTCGAGGTAGCGAAAGATGGTGCGCGGATCCACGCCCAGATCCCGGGCGGTCTGCGTGCGGTTGCCGTTGTTGCGCTCGAGGACTTCCAAGACGTAGCGCCGCTGAAAGTCTTCCTTCGCCTTCTCGAGGGGCACGATGGCGACCTGCGCCTCGGGACCGAGATCCAGATCCTCGGCATCGAGCAAGGTCTTGTCACACAGCACCAACGCCTTCTTGATGCGGTTTTCGAGCTGCCGGATGTTGCCCGGCCAGGGATACTTCTTGATGGAGGTGAGCGCTGCCGGGGAGAAGCCCTTCACCTGGCTGCCGAGCTCGTCCGCGTACTTGCTGAGCAACGCCTTGGCGATGATGAACACGTCGTCCCCACGCTCCCGCAGCGGAGGCAGCCACAGGTTCACCACGTTGAGGCGGTAGAACAGATCTTCCCGGAACTCACCGGTCTTGATCATGTCCTCCAGGTTCCGGTTGGTGGCCGCCAAGATGCGGATGTCGCACTTCTCCGGCCGGCTGTCGCCAACGCGGTAGACGACGCGCTCCTGGATCGCACGCAAGAGCTTCACCTGCAGCTGCAGGGTGAGCTCGCCGATCTCGTCGAGGAAGAGCGTGCCGCCGTCCGCCAGCTGGAACTTGCCCGGGCGGCTGGCGACGGCCCCCGTGAAGGCGCCCTTCACGTGGCCGAACATCTCGCTCTCCATCAGGTTTTCCGGGATGGCGCCGCAGTTGACGACGACGAAGGGGCCGGTCTCGCGATTGCTGCGACGATGCAGCTCCCGCGCGATGAGCTCCTTGCCGGTGCCCGTCTCTCCGGTGATGAGCACGCTGATGTCCGTGGCCGCCACCTTCTGCAGTTTGCGGAACACTTCCATCATTCCCGGACAGGCGCCGATGATCTCTCCGAAGCGCTTGTCTTGGAGCTCGGTCTTCAGCTTCTGCTGATCCGCCCTGAGGGCACTGACCAGCATCGCGTTCTGGAGCATGAGCGACGCCTGCCCCGCGAAGATGGTGAGCAAATCCAGCTGCTCGCGGTGGAACAGGTGCTTCACCTCGTCGTTGCCGACGTACATCACGCCGATGATCTCGCCCTGGGACAGCAGCGGCACGCACATCACGCTGGAAAGCTTGAGCGCGATCACGCTCTCGCTCTTCGAGAAATTGGTGTCCGTGAGCGCGTCGCTGACGATCACCGGGCGCTTCGACTCCAGCACCTGGCGCACGATGCTATCGCTGATGGCGCCGGAGGGGTCCTCGATGGCCTCGCGCTTCACGTTGCGCGAAGCGCGCACCCGGGGCGTGGAGCTCTGCCCTTCCCCCGGGTCCACCAAGAGCACCACGCCGCGGGCGGCTCCGGTGAGCTCGATGATGTCGTCCAGCAGGGCTTCGAGCAGCTCGTCCACGCTGCTGGTGGTCATCAGCCGCTCGCTGAAGGTGTGCAGGCGGCGGAGGCTGGCGAGCACGTTGCTCGAACCGTCGGAGCTGTCCCGATCCGGCTCCGTCGCCGTGGGCAGCTCGCTGAACATGGAAAAGCCGAGCTGCGCCCTTCCGAGCTGCACGCGGTCTCCGTTCACCAGGCGCGCGCGGCGCTTCTTCTTGCCGTTGATCAGGATCTCCGCGCCGCGATCCACCTCTTCGAGCTGGAAGTCCCGACCGTTGAACACGATCTGCGCGTGGTGGTCGCTGACGGTGTCGTCCGGCAGGTGAACGTCGTTGCCCAGCGCGCGGCCTACGGTGGTGACCGGCTTGTGGATGGGCAGGAGCACCGGCTGCCCCTCCGGCGGGAAGTAGCGAAGCGTCGCCATACGGGCCCTGAAGCTACCACCAAATGTGTGGGGCGGGCCCGCTCACCCGACCTCAGTACAGAATACCGCCGATCTGGACGCCACCACCGCCACCGGGCAACGCCATGGGAGCGATGCTGGTGAGGGACGCGAAGCGATTGCCCGGCGCCGAGTCTTCCGAGCCGATCTCGTATTCGTCCGCATAGCCGGACGCGAAGATGGCGCCCGCGGCGATGCCCAGCGTGGTGGCGGTGCCCATGAACAAGAAGCCGCGCTTGGCGGGGGGTGAATCTTCGCCGGCGTAGAACAAGAACACGGGCAGCGACGCCGCAGCGCCAATGCCGCCGCCGGCCCACATCCAACCGATCTGCTCCCAGCTCGGGATGTACAGCACGCTGCTGGCCGCGCCCGCCGCCAGGCCGATGTTGTAGCCGATGAGACCGCCGAGGGCGGCGGAGTCGTTGGCGATGCCGTAGCCCACACCCGCTTCGCTGGCGCCGTAGCCGAACATGGTACCGATGGTGGTGCCCCAGAGCACGCTGCTGGTGGTGAGCAGGGTGCTCTTGGGAGAAGGCTCGAGGTAGTAGCCCACGGCGTAGCCACCGACGCCGCCCAAGGTGGCGCCCAGCGTGGTGGCCCGCGCCAGGCCCTTGAAACCCCAGGCGTCTTCTTCGTCCGCGGTCACGAACTGATAGCTCGCGATGCCGATGCCTTCACCCGCGCCGATGGCCATGCCCGCCGCGACGGACGCCGGCATGCCGCGAGGCATTTCCGGATCATCCATGAAGTACACGCCCACTGGCGCGGCGACGCCGAGCAGGGCCGGCGGGATCAGGAACAAGCCCGGATCGCTGATGCCCACCTCGGACGAGAACCACACGCCGGTGCCGACGCCATAGGCCACGCTGGTCGCGTACAAGAACCCGATCTCGACGTCGTCCCGCTTCTTGGAGCGCGACGGAACCGGGTACGTGGGTGCGGGATAGCCGTAGCCGGGCTGTTGCCCGTACCCCGGCTGGCCGTAGGTCGGCTGCCCGTAGCCGGGCTGACCGTAGCCGGGCTGCGGCTGACCGTAACCCGGCTGCGGCTGACCGTAGCCGGGTTGGCCATATCCCTGCGCTGCCGCCGTCGCCGTGAGGCACAGCGCGGCGAGTCCCATGGTCATGGAGGCGAAGTGCTTCACGGTAAAACCCCGTCGACCATCATCCGGCTCGGGCCGCGGGGCAAGTTTGTCCCGCGTTTCGAAGGACGGAAAGGGCCGCGCCGGCATTCACCGACGGGCATCGCGCCGGACCAACGAAAGCTCAATCCCACTCTTTCTTGAGGGGCCGCGTCAGAACGTCCCGGACCGCGGTCCGGGGGTCCTTGCCTTCGTACAGCACGCGGTACACCTCCCCGGCAATGGGCAGCTCCACGCCCAAGCGCGCCGCGAGCTGGTGGGCGCTCTTGGCGGTCTTCACGCCCTCGGCCACGTGACCCAAGCTCGCGAGCACTTGGTCGAGGCTCTTGCCCTGGCCCATCTCGAAGCCCACGGTCCGGTTGCGGCTGAGCTCCCCGGTGCAGGTCAGCACCAGATCCCCCATCCCCGCGAGGCCCGCGAGGGTGAGCGGGTTGCCGCCCTTGGCGATGGCCAAGCGCGAGATCTCGGCGAGGCCTCGGGTGATGAGCGCGGCGCGGGTGTTGTGGCCGAAGCCCAGGCCGTCGCACGCGCCGGCGGCGATCGCGATCACGTTCTTGAGCGCGCCGCCCATCTCCACGCCCACCGGGTCGTCGCTCGAGTAAACCCGGAAGCGATCCGTCGCGAAGCGCTTCTGGACCTCGACCCCCAGCTCCTGATCGTCCCCGGCGACGACCACGTTGGTGGGCATGCCCAGCGCCACTTCCTTCGCGAAGCTCGGCCCCGACAGAAACAGCGAGCGCGCGCGCGCGTCGGAACCCAGCACGTCCTCGATCACCTCGCTCATGAGCATGAGCGAGTCGTTCTCGATGCCCTTGGTGGCGCTCACCAGCGGTACGCCGGCGGGCAGCTGGGGCTTGGCGCGCTCGAGCGTCTCGCGGAACGCGTCCGAGGGCACGACCAACAGCACGAGATCCGCTTCGGCCAGGGCGTCCGGTAGCTCCGAGCTGGCCCGAATGGCGTCGGGCAGGGGGAAGCCGGCGAAGAACTCTCGGTTCTCCCGGTCCCGCTCGATGGCGCGAGCGTGCTCCGGCTGCCAGGTCCACAGCACCACATTTTCCCCCTGTCCCGCCAAGAGCAGGGCCAGCGCGGTGCCCCAGGCCCCAGCTCCGATCACGGCGACATGGCTCATGGTTTCGAGACTTTGGCCATCGGCAGCAGGCTGTCAACGAGCGTCGTCGGCTGTATGCTGGGCCGCCATGCGCGCCCGCATCCCCCTCGCTCTCGCGCTCTGTCTCCTGGCGCTGTCGCTTTCCGGCTGTCCTTCCAAGGAGTCCCTCGGTTCGAACGCCATGGGCGTGCTGGGCCCCGGAGTGATCAACAACCCGAAGAACAAGTCGCTGCGCTTCGACATCTTGAAGTTCGGCCTGGACCGCTTCTGCTTCGAGATGACGCGTCGCGGTGCACCGCTCAAGCTGAGCGACGACCAGCCCGTGCTCGGTCGCTTCTTCGCGGACAGCTGCAACCAGACGATCCTGGACGACGACACGCGCAAGAGCTTGGTCGTGCAGTACAGCGGCAAGGGTTACGGCTGGACCAACCTCTCCGGTCGCATCGGCTTCACCGCCTCCGGGCTCATCGAGTACGCGCCGGACTTCCAGGTAGATGACGACGGCGCGATGTACATCTACTTCCGGCCGCGCAAGGTGAGCGCCAGCTCCTTCGCCACCACCCTGGTGGAGAGCTCCTTCGCCCGCGGCGGCATGGCGATGACCGGCATCAATCCCGACCAGCTCGGCCGGCAGATCGTCGACGGGCAGCTGCAGCGGGGCTTCACCGTGATCCGCTACAACGACAAGGGCGAGACGGATTTCGGCCTCGGTTACATCCCCAAGGGGCAGAAGCCCTTCAAGCCGTTCTACATCAAGAGCGAGCGCGTCACGCTGGCCAACGACCGCACGGAAGTGCACAGCGGCCAGCAAGATTTCATCGGCGGCTTCGAGGTCACCGAGAGCGGACAAGCGCTGTACATGACGATGTCCCTCGACGGCGCTCCCGCAGTGGACGTGTTCCTGGTCGCGAAGAACCTGGGCGATCAGATGATCGAACAGTACGTGAAGAACCCGGGGCCAGCGCTCTTGCCTGGGCCGCCGAATCTCGACGAGCAGCTCTCGGCCGGGCAGCCCTGGAAGCGTTACGTCGCCGTACCCAAGGGCCTCTACTATCTGGTGGTGGACCACAGCGACAAGGTCGGCCGCAGCGCGCCCCCGGCGCAGGTGGGCGATGATCGCGCGGCGAAAGTCGACTACGTCGTGCAGATCGACGATGCCCCCTGAGCTCACCTCGCAAGACGCAGGGCAAGCTCCCGGGGTTGCCCGGCCGGGTCCATCCAGGTAGAAGGCAAGCCGAACCTTGGCCGAACCGGCAGCTCCCCCCGCACAAAACCCCAGGCTGTACCGCAACGCGTTCTACGCGCTGTGGTTCGTGGTGGTCCCTGCTCTGCTCGCCATCGTCACCATCTGGGTGCTGAAGCCGGCGGATCCGGATCCCATGGCCCAAGGCCTGGCGAAGCTCCGCTTCTGGGTCTACGACCAGCCCGTTCCGGTGGGCATCGTGCTGTTCACGGTGTTCGAGATGGTGCTCTACCACTACCGCTACAACCTGCCCCTGGCAGGCAAGGTGGGTATCGGCGGTCGACCGGACTTGGCGCCGGAGCTCCGGCGCCAGTTCGAGCAAGCCGCGCACCTTCTGGACGAAGCCGAGCGCATCCGGCGCAAGAACGAAAAGTCGATCGAGCGCCACGTGCCCAGCAAGGCCCGGGAGTCCCTGGAGGACTCCCTCGAGTCCCTGCGGGACGCGATGCAGGCGGAGCCCTTCGACGAGCGCGAGTTCAAGGAGTCCCTGGAAGACGCCGCGGAGCAGGTGGATCGCCACCTGGGGCGCTGGCGCAAGGGCGAGCTCCGGGAGTACGTGGAGTCCATCGGCATTGCCGTGGGCGTGGCCCTGTTGCTGCGCGCCTTCGTGGTGGAGGCCTTCAAGATCCCGAGCGGCTCCATGCTGCCCACGCTGCAGATCCAGGATCACATCTTCGTGAACAAGTTCGTGTACGGGCCTCACATACCGTTCACGAACAAGCGACTGTGGAACAGCCTGCCGCCCAAGCACGGCGACGTGATCGTGTTCGAGTACCCGGATCCGAACCCCGCCAACGAGCGTCAGGACTTCATCAAGCGCGTGATTGCCTTGCCGGGGGACACGCTCACCGTGGAGGGCGGGCACCCGAGCATCAACGGCTGGCGCGTGCCCAACTGCGACGTGGGCAGCTACGAGTTCTTCGAGGGGGACGAGCAGATGGAAAAGCGTGGGGAGCTTTTCGTCGAGTACCTCGGGGACTACGCCTACCTCACGCTGTTCGAAGACGATCGCTTCGACGGCCGCCAGGGTCCGTACTTCGTCAAGCCCGGCGAAGTGTGGGTGTTGGGCGACAACCGCAACAACTCGAGCGATTCCCGCGCCTGGTTCGGCGGTCGCGGTGGCGGCGCACCCTTCGCCAACATCAAGGGCCGCGCCATGTTCGTGTGGATGAGCTTCGGCGTGAACGGCGGCATCACCTGGGATCGCATCTTCACCGACGTGATGGGCCGCCCGCGGCTGCCGAAGATCGCAGCGCAAGAGCTGAAGAACAACATCGACAAGTGTCTCGCCAAGCGCCCGCCCATCAGCGAGACCACGCCGCCCGCTCCCAAGAAGTAAGGCCTTCTTCGGCGTCTGCCTGGCCGACTCGTTCGGGTGCTCCACCAGTATGTCGGGGCGGCGCGAGCCCCCGCGGAACACTGGAAGGAGCTGAAGCGCGCGGCGCGCGGGTCAGCGCTTCTTCTGGCGCTCGAGCAGGAGCGCGCGGAGCGCCGCGGCGGCGGGGGACAGTAGCTCTCGCCCGCGATGCACCAGACGGAGCTCCCGCGGGATGGGCGTCTTGTCGCTCTTCACGACGACCAGGCGCTTGGCGTCCAGATCCGCCTGCACCGCGGCGCGGCTGAGCAGCGCGATGCCGATGCCGGCGCGCACGTGGCGCTTCACCGCGGCGATGCTCCCGAGCTCCATCACGATGTTGGCGTCCGGAAAGTGACGGTCCAGGTTCTGGCGCGTCGTCGTGTCCGTCGAGAACGTGATCATCGGCGCGTCCGGCGTGTGCACCTTGCGGGAGCCGACCAGCACGAACTCGTCGCGCATCCACAGCTCGCCCCCGGGGTCGCTCACCACGGCGAGGTCGAGCTCGCCGCGCTCCACGTCCGCGGCAGCGCGCCGCGCACTGAGCTCGCGCAGCACGATACGCACGTCGGGGTGCAGCTTGCGGAACCGCGCCAGCGGCTCGGGCAACAGGTACGTCGCTGCCGTCCCGCTCGCCCCGACGCGCACTTCGCCGGCGCTGAGCCCTTCGATCTCCGCGACCGCGCGCCGCGCGTCGCCCAGCGCCGCGAGCACCGCCTCCGCTCGTGGCACCAGCGCCATGCCCGCCGCCGTGGGCGTTGCGCCCGCGCGACCGCGGAACAGGAGCGGCGCGCCGAAGTACTCTTCGAGTCGTTTCAGTGATGCCGACAGGGCCGGCTGCGAAAGGTGCGCGTGACGCGCGGCCTCCGTGACCGTGCCGTGCTCCACCACGAGCAGGAAGTGGCGCAGCTCTTCGATCACCCGGACACCATCGGAATTGCTTATGGATATCAGAAAATCAATCGATTGGACGGATATGCCCTCGGGCCCCAGGCTGAGGCCATGGAGCAGCTGGTCATCGTCGTGGCGTTGGGGGTGGTCGCGGGGGTGGTGACCACGATGGCGGGCATGGGCGGTGGGCTGATGCTGCTGCTCTCCCTCAGTGTGCTGTGGGGACCGTCCAAGGCGTTGGCCGTCACCGCGCCCGCGCTGCTCTTGGGCAACCTGCACCGGTTGCACATGTATCGCGCGTCCGTCGATCGCCGGCGCGCCCTCGCCTTCGCCCTCGGCGCGCTGCCCGGCGCCCTGCTGGGCGGCCTGTCCGTCGCGTGGATCCCACCCACGGCGGTCCAAGTCCTGATGGTCGCCATCACGTTGCTCGCGGTGGCCCGGGCCACCCTGCGCTTGCGCTTCACGGTGCCCGTCACTGCCCTCGCACCCGCAGGTCTCGTGGTCGGCGCCCTCACCGGCGCCGCGGGGGGCGCCGGGCTCCTCGTCGCGCCGCTCTTGCTCGCCTCGGGACTGGAAGGCATTCCCTACGTCGCCACCATCGCCGCCTCCGCCGTGGTGATGCACACGGGCCGCATCCTCGGCTACGCCGGCGCGGGGCTCTTCGATCGCCACGTGCTCGCCCTCTCGGCCCTGGGCGCCGTCGCCATCCTGGGCGGCAACCTCGTCGGCAAGCGCCTCCGCCGCCTGTCGGAGCGCCTGCCAAAGGGCGCCCTCGAGTACGGCGTCCTGGTGCTGGCCGTCACGCTCTCCGTGGCCGGCGTGAGCCACTGACGCCCAGGGCACGCGCGGACACCCACACTTTCGAGTGTTCCGCAGCGGCTCGCGACGAAGTCGGGGCCCTGAGGGATCGTCGAACTTGGTGCGCCTGTCCCCACGTTTCGCTGACTGGGACGTGAAAAGAGGCGGCCGCGCTGAGGACCGTCGAGCTCCGCCGTCGAGCACGGATTGACTCGGTGCTTGGCATCGACATGGAAGAAGTCGAGAGGTCGTCGCTGTTCAGCTGCGCGACCTTCGCCAGCGCACCGGCAATTGGAGCTTAGACCCACTGTTCACCTGGGTTGACCACCATCGGTGCCACTCCGGCGAGAGCGACGGACAGGTGCCGCCGCCGCTGCTCCGTCGTGCCCTGGCGCTGCTCGTTCCGCGGTAAGCGCGATGCGCGCGGGCTGATTCCGCGCCGAACGAAGGGCGTGGGCTTTGCCGGGGTGGACCCGCGGAATTGATGGGGTCTGGGGTGCACGGAAATCGGTTTACATAGCAACTGATCTAGGCGCGTCCGAAGCCCCTGATCGTTGCATTCGACAGGGTTCGGCAGGCTCGAGAAGGGCAGAAGGGGGACGCGTGGGGGTCTTTGGCGCAGGAAAATCAGTTTACATAGCAACCGATTGGGGCGCGACCGATCCCCCCTGATCGGCGAGCTCGAGCTGGGCCGGAGAGAGAGCCTGAAAGCAAAACTCGAGCACGCCCAGGATCTGATGAGCCACGTGAGCCGGGAGCTGGAGGTCGTGGTCGAAGCTACCGGCATCGGTGGTGGGATGGATCCTCCAATGGTCGGATCTATTGCAGAGGCCACAATTTGAACGCGGCCAAGAAGACCTTCGGCCGCGAGTACGTCGAAGACAAGATTCGCCTTCGTCAGCGAAGGCGTTCAGACACCGAGGACGCTGCGGATGCCGACGCGCGGGAGAAGCAAGACAAGCTCCTGTTGGCCCTCACGAGCCAAGGGTTCAAAAGGGCCGAAGCCAAGAAGGCGACGAAGAAGCTCGCAGGCGAAGCCCGCAGCCTCTCGCTAGAAGAGCTACTTCGGCGTGCCCTGGCGTTGCTCGTTCCGCAATGGGCGGGATGCGCGCGCGGGCTGATTCCGCGCCGGGCCAGAAAACCCGGGGCCCAGGCGAGAGGCACGTCCCTCCACCCCGTCATCGTAATCAGGCACCCACGAATGTGTGAGGAGCGCCCAAAGCCATGAACGTGGCACACTCGGAGACATGCGGTTTCTCACGCTCCTGGGCATGACGGCCCTGCTTGGCGCCACGGCCTGCTCCAGCGACGACTCCGATAGCGGCAGCGCGAGCACGGACCACGCGACGTTTTCCGACGGCGCCCGCGCGCAGGTGGGCAGCGACGGCAGCGTGAGCCTCTCCGTGGACGGGCGCACGGTACTTTCGCTGACCGGCGGCGTGCGGCTGGCGCGCTATGAAGAGACGTCCACGTCCCTCTTGGGCATGTGGAGCTTCGTGCGCGACGCGGAGGAGACCGTGCTCGTGAATCACTTCGACGGCGGCACCAAGAGCGGCGACAGCTTCGTCGCCAAGCTGTCCGGAGACGGCGGCGCCAAGGCAACCGTCACCATCTCCCCGCTCAGGGCGGGGGCGAGCCTCGTGCGCATCGAAGCGAGCGGCTACGAGGGAGTCAGGTCCATCGCGCTGCCCTTCGCCTGCGACGCCGAGGCGAGCTTCTACGGCTTCGGAGAGCAGTACAATGGCATCGACCAGCGCGGCGAGGCGTTGTCGCTGTTCGTGAGCGAGCAGGGCATCGGTCGGGACGGGCCGGAAGATCTGGCGACCATCGCGGGCAACGCCCACACCACGTACTACCCGATGCCGTACTTCCTCGACGCGCGCGGCTTCGGGGCGCTCCTGCGCACGGGGGCGCGAGTGCTCGCGGACGTGTGCAAGACCGACGAGAGCGTCGCCTGGCTGGAGGCGGAGAGCGCGGCGCCGCTGGAGCTGGTGGTGCTGCACGGTCCCACGCCGCTGGACGTGATCCGCGAGCTGGGGGACGAGACGGGTCGGCCGGCGCCGCTGCCGGACTGGGCGTTTTCACCCTGGATCGCCGTGCAGGGCGGCAAGGACGCGGTGCTGGCGGAGGCCGACGCGCTTGCCGCCGCCCAGGTGCCCGTGGGCGCCCTGTGGGTGCAGGACTGGACCGGGGCGCGCACCAACGCCGGCGGCGGCTACGGCGTGCAGTACCGCTGGGTGGCGGACGAGACGCTGTATCCCGATCTCGCCGGCATGATTGACGACCTCCACGGTCGCGGGCTCAAGTTCCTGGGTTACGCGAATCCCTTCGTGATGCCCAAGCTCGATCACTTCGCCGCGATGGACTCCCAAGGGCTCTTGATCCAGGACGACAGCGGCGCGACGTACTTGCACGCCTCCCCCGCGGGCGACGCTTCACATCCGGATCTCACGAAGCCCGAAGCCCGCGCCTACGTGAAGAGCTACCTCGCGAAGATGGTGAACGACCTCGGCATGGACGGCTGGATGGCCGACTTCGGCGAGTGGGTGCCAATAGACACCGTGCCGAGCGACGGCAGCGACGCGATGGCCGCCCACCAGCGCTATCCCATCGAGTGGCATCGCCTGAGTCGCGAGGTGATGGAAGAACAACGGCCGGGCGGAGATTTCGCCTTCATCACGCGCTCCGGTTGGACCGGAGACACCGGCGCCACGCAGATCACCTGGGCCGGCGATCAAGAGTGCACCTGGAGCACGACGGACGGCCTGCCCACCGTGGTGCCCGCGTTGTTGAACCTCGGCCTCGCCGCCCAGCCCTACGTGAGCCACGACGTCGCCGGCTTCAGCGGCGGCCCCAGCAGCAAGGAGCTGTTTTTGCGCTGGGCCGAGCTCGGCGCCTTCACGCCCATTTTCCGCACCCACGAGGGCAACATGCGGGACCAGAACTGGGCCTGGGACAAGGACGCCGAGACCACCGCCCACTTCGCCCGCATGGCGCGCATCCACCAAGCGCTGGCGCCGGACTTCAAGGCCCTGGCCGCCGACGCCCAGACGTCGAGCGCGCCCATCCTGCGCGCGCTGATGCTCGTGTTTCCCGACGACCCCGGGAGCCGCGGCGTCAGCGACGAGCTCATGATCGGCGACGCGCTCCTGGTCGCGCCGGTGCTGACCGAAGGCGCCACCAGCCGCAGCGTGTACCTGCCGCCAGGTACCTGGTTCGACGTGTGGACCGGTCAGAGCGTGGACGGAGGCCAGACGCTGAACGCGGACGCGCCCATCGGCAAGCCACCCGTGTACTCCTTCGGCGAAGATCGCTCGGACCTACGCGCGATTCAGTGAGCGAAGCGCGCCGCCGACAGGAACCCGATGGGCAGCTCCGTGCGACCGTCGAGCGCGAGATCCGCCAGCGCCTCACCGATCACCGGCGCCATCTTGAAGCCGTGACCGGATAGCCCCGCGGCGAACGCCACGTTGTCGTCGCGGTCGACTACGAAGTGCTCGTCCGGAGTCATGGTGTACATGCACACCGCGTGGCGCAGCACCACGGGCTCCACCTTGGGCAGGTGCGCTCGACACAGCGCCTTGATCTCGTCCACGTCCGCCGCTTCCAGGTTTCTCTGGGGTCGGTCCGCCGCGCAAACTCGCGTCCCGCCCGTATGGAGCGCCACTTTCACCACCCCGGGCTCCAGGGCCGGAAATCCGTAGAAGAAGCGCCCGGAATCCTCGAACCCGAACACCGGCGTGCCGTCCGCGGGCGAGTAGGCCCGGGGCTCGGCGCGGAGCCACAGCAGCACCTTGCGTCGCACCTCGAGGGGCAGCTCGGGCAAGAAGCGCTCGCTCCACGGCCCGGCGCACACCACCAGGCGCGCCGCGCTCACGCGTCCCCGCTCGGTCGAAAGCCACACGCCGCTCTCGTCCTGGCCGAACTCGTCCACGCGGCAGTCGGTCCACAGCCGCGCGCCGTGCTCTCGGGCGATCCGCGCGTGAGCGCGCACGCATTCCTCCACCAGCAGATAACCCGCGTCGTGCTCGAGCACCGCCGTCTCGTCGGGGCTCGCCGAAAATCCCGGATAGCGCTCGGCCAGCTCCGCCGCAGGGAAGGACGACAGCTCCATGCCGTACAATTTCGCGACGCGCTCGACGGCGGGAACGACGACGCCGTCGCGGGGACCGACCAACAGCACGCCGGTGCGCTCGAAGAGCTTCGTCTCGGTCTGTGCTTCGAGCTCGTCCCAAAGCTCGTACGCGCGGGTCAAGAGCGGCACGTAGTCCGGATGCTCGAAGTACGCCCGGCGGATCACCCGCGTCTCCCCGTGGGAGCTGCCGAGCGCGTGCGCGATCCCGTGCTGCTCGATGCCCAGCACCTTCGCTCCTCGCCGCGCGAGGTGATGGGCCGCCGCGCTGCCCATCCCGCCGAGCCCCAACACCACGACGTCCGCCCTCTCGGCACCCATGCAAGCCGCGTAACACGGGTGTAACAGCGAAAAAATCGACCTTCCGGCGATCGGCACGGCGCCGCCGGAAAGCGTCCTTCGCACCCGGTGTCACAGCGGTGTTGCGCCCGAAGGCGGGGGAAGAGTGCGGAGCGAAGGCCTCGTACGACTGAGTGAGAGCGCGTCGCACACCGCGCTCTTTCACGGAGGATGAATCATGCGCTTTCACTTTTCGTCTGTACTTCTTTCACTCTGTCTCTTGGCCCCCCTCACCGCTTCGGCCCAGGAGGCTTCCACCACGCCGCTGTTCACGCCGACCCCGGCCGGCAGCGACGGCACGCCTCGGGATCGCGGCACCTCGAGCGACACGGGAAGCGGTTTTCATCCGGTCGCGCTCACGCTGAATCCGCTGTCGCTCCTGCTCGGCCGCATCGGCGCCAACGTGGAGTACCTGCCGGCCAAGCATCACGCCATCATGCTGAACCCGTACATGTCGTCCGTCTCGGTGGAGACGACCAACGTGAAGACGTCGTTCTCTTCTTACGGCGCCGAGCTCGGCTACCACTTCTACACCGGCAGCAAGGGCGCCAACGGCTTCTACGTCGGCCCCTCCCTCATGGCGATGCGCACCACGTCCAAGGCGGAGTGCACCGGGCCCTGCACCGGCAGCGCTGACGTGGACTTCCTGACCTATGGCGCCGCCCTCGACTTCGGCGGGCAGTACGTGTCCGACGGTGGCTTCACCATCGGCGGCGGTGGCGGGGCCATGTATCTGCGCTCCACGGCCAGCCCGGACGGCTCCAACACCGTGAAATTCGAGGGCTTCGTCCCACGCATCCTGTTCACCGTCGGCTACTCCATCTGACCCCTCCTCCCCACAGGGAAGGCGCCGAACGCGGGATTTCGGCGCCTTCCGGGGTGTCTGGGCGAACGGGCAAAAGTCTTGTAGGGTCCGGCCTCGAGTAGGAGGAGTGGCAATGCGAAAGCTCGACAGGTGGACTACGGCAGGCGCAGCGGTGTTGATCGTGGGCGCCCTTCTCGCGTGTAAGAAGAAGGAAGAGGAGCCCGAGCCCGTTGCCTCCGCCACGGCCGCCCCGGAGCCGGTCAAGGAAGAGCCCAAGGAAGCCGAGGCTCCCAAGGACGAGCTCAAGCGTTACGGCGACAAGGAGATCAACGAGAGCGGCACGGTGAAGGTCACCGTGTTCAACACCAAGGTGTACAAGGAAGCGGACGAGAGCACGTCGTTCGTGGCTACCTTGAGCCCCGGCACGTTGGTCAACCGCAAGGCGCGCTACGGCAACACCTGGATGCTCGTGGACTATCCCTCCGGCGTGGGTGAGCTGTCCCCGGGCTGGGTGCTCGCGAAGAACCTCTCCAGCTACATCGAGAAGGTGAAGCCGGAAGAGGTCGCCAAGCAAGATGCGGCAGCGCCCGCTGCCACGACCACGGCCTCGGCCACGGCCTCGGCCTCGGCATCCGCCGCGCCGTCGGCCTCGGTGGCTCCGTCGGCCACGGCTTCGGCCTCGGCGGCGCCCTCGGCCACCACGGCCCCGTCGGCGACAGCCACGGCGACCGCCACCAGCACCGCGGGTCGGCTGAAGCTGCCCTTCAAGCTGCCCCAGAAGAAGTAACCGGGGTCACCCCCGCACATCGCCATCGCCGCGCTGCGTCAGCGCGGCGATGGTCGTTTTGTGCTCCCCCTCGACTGGGCTCGACCTCGCCGGGTCACGGTCGTAGAAGAGCGCCATGCCTGAGCTCATGCGCGCGCTGGTGTACGACCGCGAGAAGGACCCTTGGGAAGAGTCTCGCGGCCTGCGGATGGAAGAGGTTCCCAAGATCACACTGGACGAGCGCACGGACTATCACGATCGCTCCCGAGTGCTGGTGAAGCCGCGTTACGTCGGCTTCTGCGGCTCGGATCGCGGCATCTGGTTCCGCAAAGCGTTCAAGGACATGATCTTGGGCTCGCTGGACAACGAGTCCAAGGCGCTGCGTGAGCCGAAGAACCAGCGGGTGATCGGCCACGAGCTGTTCGGCGAGGTCGTCGCCGTGGGCAGCGACGCCAAGCGCAGCTACGGCCTCGAGGTCGGCGACTTCGTCGCGGCGGAGAGTCACATCTACTGCGGCGTCTGCTACCAGTGCCGCGTGGGCGACGCCCACGTGTGCGCCGACGACCTGATCATCGGCATCAGCTACGACGGCGCCTTCGGCGACTACGTGAAGCTGCCGGCGCAGGTGATCTGGCGCACGGACACCTCCAAGATCCGCCCCGAGGTGGCTGCCATCCAGGAGCCCTTCGGCAACGCCGTGCACGCCTGCACCAAGGTGAACCTGCGCGGCAAGCGCGTCGCTATCGTGGGCTGCGGCACCATTGGCCTGTTCGCCGTGGCCATCGCCCGCGCCCTGGGCGCCAGCATGATCATCGGCGTGGAGCCGGTGGCGGTGCACGCGGACATGGCGCGTCGCCTGGGCGCCGACGCGGTGCTGACCCCCGGAGACAGCCCCGACGGCTACTCCCACGACCCGGATCTCGCGGCGCACATCGAGAAGCTCACGGACGGCGTGGGCGTGGACGTGGTGCTCGAGATGAGCGGCCTCAATTCCAGCGTCAACAACGCCATCCACTGCGTGCGCCGCGGCGGGGACGTGATCCTGTTCGGCCTCAAGAGCGGCGATGCCATCATCGAGAGCTTCGACCGCGTGATCGTGGACGGCATCGCGATGCACAGCGTGATCGGCCGGCGCATTCCGGAAACCTGGCACATCACTCGGCACCTGCTCGAGAGCCGAGACCCGAACATCCACGACCTCATCTGGGAAGTGATCCTGAACCGCGGGGACGGCCCCATCGTGGAGTTCGACAAGTACGACAAGAACGCCTTCGAGGAGCGCATCCAGACGTTCCCCAAGGTCGTACTGAAGTTCTGACGGGAGGACGCGATGTATCAGCGAGCACGGGAGATCTACCAGCGAGAGCTGTCCGGCATCCGCGAAGCGGGGCTGTACAAGGACGAGCGGGTGATCACGACGCCCCAGGGCGCCAGCATCCGCTCCGCCGGCAAGGAGGTGCTGAACTTCTGCGCCAACAACTACCTGGGCCTCTCGTCTCACCCGGCCGTGATCGAAGGCGCCAAGCAGGCTCTGGACAGCCACGGCTTCGGGCTCTCCTCCGTGCGGTTCATCTGCGGCACCCAAGACCTGCACAAGTCGCTGGAGGCGCGCATCTCCAAGTTCTTCGGCACGGACGACGCGATCCTCTATTCGTCCTGCTTCGACGCGAACGGCGGCCTGTTCGAGGTGATGCTGGGGGCGGAGGACGCCATCATCAGCGACGCCCTGAATCATGCGTCCATCATCGACGGCATCCGGCTGTGCAAGGCGGAGCGCCACCGCTACGCCAACGGAGACATGGCAGAGCTCGAGGCCGCACTGAAGAAGACCCAAGACAAGCGCCTGCGCCTGGTCGCCACGGACGGCGTGTTCAGCATGGACGGCTACCTGGCCAAGCTGGATCGGATCTGCGACCTGGCGGACCGCTACGACGCCATGGTGATGGTGGACGACTCCCACGCCACCGGCTTCATCGGCCCTACGGGCCGCGGCACGCCGGAGCACCACGGCGTGCTGAGCCGCATCGACGTGCTGACCAGCACCCTGGGCAAGGCGCTGGGCGGCGCCAGCGGCGGCTTCACCACGGGGCGCAAGGAAATCGTCGAGCTGCTCCGCCAGCGCTCACGGCCGTACCTGTTCTCGAACACGCTGGCCCCCGCCGTGGCCGGCGCCAGCCTGGCCGTGTTCGACCTCTTGGATCAGAGTGGCGAGCTGCGCGAGCGCGTGATGGGCAACGCCAAGAGGTTCCGCGCCGGCATGACAAAATCAGGATTCGCCATCAAAGACGGCATCCACCCGATCGTCCCGGTCATGATCGGAGACGCCAAGCTGGCTCAAGACATGGCCGCACGCCTCTTGGGCGAAGGCATCTACGTGATCGGCTTCTCGTACCCGGTGGTGCCCAAGGGCGAAGCGCGGATTCGCGTTCAGCTCTCCGCCCAGCACACGCCGGAGCAGGTGGACCGCGCCATCGACGCGTTCACCCGCGTCGGCCGGGAAATGGGCGTGCTTTAGGCTTCCGGCGGAAGCTCGCACTCCACGGGGGGCGCGAGCGGTGTGGTCGAAAGTGCGTACACCCCGCTGGCGTGGCGGCTCCGCTCGCTGACGGGCTCTTCCTCGCGCTCCGCTTCGAGAAGCCCCGAGATGAGGATTCCGAAGGTGTCGACCGTGACATCCTTGTCGCGCATGCTCGAGACTGATTACGCCCCGATTGAACGCGACCTTCCCGCCAAAGCCCTCAGGGGGAGCGCTCGGGAATGGGAGTTCTCAGGTCGATGCCGTTTTCCTCGGCAAAACGCTTGTTCCGGCGGTTCAGCACCAGGGTCCAGATGAAGAGGGCGAGCCAGCCGAAGAAGATGGAAGCGCCCACGCCCCGCACCAGGTTCCAGGGCAGCTGGTAGACCTTGGCGAAGTACTGGAAGCCGTAGTCCAGCACCAGCTTCCCGAAGCAGATGCCGGCACCAAGGTTGTTCACCCTGAGGGCCGTCGTCTTGTAGCGCTCGAAGACGTCTACGGGCACCCTGGGGAACTGCTCCGCTTCCCGGCGCCGCGCTTCCAGCCGCCGGATGCTGAACAGGATTGCGAAGATGACGATCAGGACGTCGACGACCATCAGAAGGATCCTAGGTAGCGAGGGGGCAGACCGACGCGGGTATCGACCGCCACGGCCTGAGGAACGTCCAGCTCACCGCTCGGGAGGCGCTGGAAGCGCTGGACCACGCCGCGATCCGCGTCCGCCACGAAGCACAGCCCGCACTCGGGTTGGCACAACACGTCCCCCAGGGTGAAGGGCTCTTCCCGGGAGCGGAGCAGCTCCTGCACCGTGCCCTGGGCCGGTGCGAAGGAGAGCAGCCGGTCCGGGCGCCCCGACCAGGTCCCGAGGGTGGTGGTGAGGAGCACATCCTCCGACGCCCAGCTCAGCGACATGCCCAAGGGGGCGTCGCCCAGCTCGGCAGCCGGCAGGGTCTGGGAGAGCGTTCCCGTGGCGACGTCCACCAGGGCGATGCCGGAGGTCTTGGGGTCGGGGTTCGACCCGTGGGCGAAGTCGCCGGAGCACGTGATCGCCAGGTGTGCGGCGTCCGGCGAGAGCGACAGTCCGGTGCAACCTTCCAGTCCGCCGAGCATCACCACGCTCTCGAGGCCGTCCGACGCGCTGTCCAGGATCGCGATGCGCGACGGCGCCGAGTCCCAGTACAGGGAGTAGCTCTCGAGCAGCACGAATACCTTCTCCCCCACCCGCACGGCTCGGCTCGGCCGCGCGAAGAACGTCGCATCCTCCATGGCGGAAGAGAGGTCGATGCGCCCAGTGATCTCGGGCACGGAGGGGTCGATCACGAGGACGTCGTCGCCAGCGTCGAAGGGCTCCTGGCCGGGATCTCCGTTGGGCTCGTAGCGGGTGACGTAGGCCTTGTGCTCGCCGAGGGGTACGTAGTCCTTCACGTTGGCGCCGAAGCCGGTGGCGACGGAAAGCTGGCGCGTGACGTGGGCGTCCTTCACTCGCACCCAGGTGATGACGGACGCGGGGTAGCGATCCAAGAGCACGATCTCGTCGCCGCTCGCCGCCGCGGTGGGCACCGCCACGTCCGCCCCGAGGGGCACCGACAGCTTGGCGTCCGAGGTGGCGGACGAGACGAACGACGACGACAGCACCGTGCCGTCGAAGCCGAGCAGCGAGACGTTGGTCGAGGCGTACTCGGTGTTGACCACCACCAGACCGCGGCCGCAGGGCCCCGCCGCCACGTCCGTTCCGCCGGTGGAGTCCGGGGGCGCGGGCGCGTTGCAGCCGCCGAGGGCGACGACAGCGAGCGCGATGCAGAGCCGAGGGGCCATGGGGGCCGAGAGCCAAGCACGGCGCGCCGGGTCCTTCAACCAAGGCCGTTTCGGTGCCACGCTGGGCGAACATGACGCGCCTCGTCTCCTGGGGGGAGCTCTTGTGGGACTTGTTCCCGGACGGCCCGCGGCTGGGTGGCGGTGCCGCCAACGTCGCCTATCACGCCGCGGTGCTCGGGGCCGAGGCCGCGCTGGTGAGCCGCGTGGGGAACGACGAGCTGGGCCGGCGTGCCGTAGCGGAGCTTTCTGCGAAGGGCGTGGACGTCAGCGCGGTGCAAGTCGATGCAGCCGCGCCGACGGGCAGCGTGCGCGTGGAGCTCGAAGACGGCGAGCCGCACTTCACGCTGGCGCAAGGCGCCGCGTGGGATCGCATTCGAGCTCCGGAAGCGTCGTTCCTGCAGAGCGCAGACGTGATCTGCTTCGGCACCCTGGCGCAGCGCACGCCGTTGGCGTCGGGAGAGCTATCACGCGCCCTCGGCGGTGCGACGCTCTTGCGCGTGTGCGACCTGAACGTGCGCCCGCCGCACACCACCCGCGAAGCGATCGACGCCGCCATCCGGCAGGCGGACGCCATCAAGCTGAACGAAGGCGAAGCCGCCGTGCTGAGGGAGATGTACGCCGTGACGGACGCCGTGGAGCTCCTGCTCCGGAGCGCGCACACCGTGGCGCTCACCCGCGGCGCTCGCGGCTCCACGCTCTACACCCACGCGCAGGAAGTGAGCCGCGACGGCCTGGCCATCCCGCACGATGCAGGAGACCGCGTAGGTGCGGGGGACGCCTACACCGCCGTACTCGCCTTGGGCCTGGCGCGAAGACTTCCGCTCGAAGAGCTGGCGGAGCGCGCCAACCGCTACGCCGCCTGGGTGGCGTCGATGCCCGGCGCCATGCCACCGCCACCGTCCTTTCTCGGAGACGTCATCATAAAGTAACATTGGAGGGTGAAGCCTTTACTGCCGGCCGTCGCCCTTGCCCTTCTCCTTTCCGCCTGCAGCTCCACGGAAGAGACAAGAAACCCTCTGTCTCCCGCGGTGCTGCTGACGAACGAGCAAACCCTCACTCCGGTGCTCGCGCCGATGAGCCCTGCGGATGCGCGGAGCCCATCGGATCCCGCCGAGCGCGACGCGATGCTGGCCGAGGGCTTTGGCGATCTCGTCACCGGCCCCGGCGAGGGCTACGTCACGCGCACGCCGGACGGCAGCGATCCCCCCGCGCCCGGCGCGGCTCCCAAGCGCTTGGTGCGCTTCGTCCACATGCCCGACTTGCAGCTCGCCGACGACGAGTCCCCTACGCGCCTCGCGGCCTTCGACACCGCGGGGCTGACGGCCGGCGCATTCCGCCCACAAGATGCCTTCGAGTGCCGCATCCTCAACGCGGCGGTGCGCACGGTGAACGCCGTGAGCAAGAAGGATCCCTTCGACTTCCTGCTCCTCGGCGGCGACAACGCCGACAGCTCTCAGCAGAACGAGGTGGATTGGGTGATGGCCATCCTCGATGGCGCCTCCAAGGTGGAGTGCGACTCCGGCGCCGACGACGATCCAGTGCCGGGCCCGAACAACGACGGCAAGGATCCGTTCACCGCCCCCGGGCTCACGGTGCCTTGGTACTGGGTGACGGGGAACCACGACATCTTGGTGCAGGGCAACCTGCCGGTGACCGCCGAGAAAGACACCGAGGCCCTGGGCGACAACTCCGTGGGCGGCACTCGCGATTGGTCCCAGCCCGGCGGACCGATCTTCAAGGGCCCGGTGGTACCGGATCCCAATCGCCACCTGCTCGACCGCAAAGCGCTCATGAGCCGCATCGCCGCTGACGGCGACGGCCACGGCGTGGGCTCCGCGCAAATGGCGTCGGGCAAGGCCATCTACACCTTCGACGTGCCGGACACGCCGCTCCGCTTCCTGGTGCTGGACACCGCCGCGGAGAGCGGCGGCTCCGAAGGCCTGATCCGCCAGGGCGACATCGACACGGTGATCAAGCCGCTGCTCGACCAGGCCAAGACCGACGGCAAGATCGTGAGCCTCGCCTCCCACCACGCCGTCACCTCCCTGGGAGACGGCCACGGCCTGGGCGGCAGCGTGCAGGCCGACGCCGTGACGCCGGACGCCTGGCTCGACTTCATCGGCGGCTACGACAACGTGCTCTTGAGCTTCGTGGGCCACAGCCACGAGAACCGCGTCCGCGTCATCGGCCCCCAGAGCGGCGGGCACTCGTGGTGGGAGGTGATGACCAGCGCGCTGGCGGACTTCCCGAACCAGCTCCGCGTGATCGAGATCTGGGACGAGGACAACGGCTGGCTCCGCGTGCACGCCACCAACCTCGACTGGAACGACATGGGCGACAAGGTCGCGCGAGAAGGCCGCAAGCTCGGCGTGCTCGACTACGTCTCCGGCTGGATCCCGGGCGAAGCGCCGGGCACACCGGAAGATCGCAACGTCGATCTCTGGATCCAGAAGCCCTGATTTTGTTGGTCCGGCGCGAACCCCGTCCCGCGCCGGACGTCCCTAGGACGAAGTCTGACGCATGTCCGAAAAGCGGACATCAAACGGGGGTGCGGCGAGTGAGCGGCCTCGAATGTCCGCTTTTCGGACGCGGCCGGCGTTGGCGGAAGCGCACAGGGATCGAACCTGCCGGGGCCTGGCTTTCACCAGGCCCCCATCGGTTTTGAAGACCGAGGGCCGCACCAGCGTACCGAGCGCTTCCGCACGAGCGGATAGCGCGGATCCTGTGGCGAACCAAGGGGCGCGACGGGATTCGCGCCGCTCCGACATACAAACGAAGAAGGCCGGGCGTGTGTCTGAACCCGGGGTCGACAGGACGTTGAGGGCTCAGGAATCGCCGCGGGACAGTAGGTACAGCGCGCCGAGCAGCAGGAATGCGACGCCTGCGATGCGGCGCAGCCAAAGCGGGGACACGACGCGGGTAAGGGCGTCGCCCGCGAGCACGGCGATGGCGGAGGTGGCCGTGAGGGCCAGGGCGGAGCCGACGAACACGGCGAGGCGGGATTTGCTGCCGGCGGCCAGGGTCAGCGTGGCGAGCTGCGTCTTGTCACCGAGCTCGGCGAGGAAGACGGCGGCAAAGGTGGACGCGAGTAGCTTGAGATCCATGGCGCGGGAGCATAGCTCCGGCTCAGCTCGCTTGCGCCAGTTGTTGCGGGCCCGAGAGGCGCCGGAGGGCGTCGTGGGCGCCGATGGCTTCGAGGGTTTCGTAGAGACCGAAGCGCGGCGCGCGCAGGAAGCCGTTCCAGGCGGAGGCGGCCAGGGTGCCGTCCTTCAGCCAGTCTTTGAGGCGCTCCGGCAGGTAGTGCGGGTTGCGCTGCTTGAGGCCGGCGCCCTGTTCCCGCGCCCAGCGGCGGTTGTACCGCTCGTGGGTGCCCACGGCGGGGGAGAAGATGAGCGGCAGGCCGAGGCCCGCGAAGAACGTCATCTCGCTGGGCTTGGTCCACAAGATGTCGGTGCGCGCGAGCAGCTCGTTGAAGCGGCGCAGGTACTCTTCGAACGTTGGCTCGAGCAGGATGCGGATGGCGCCACCGAGGTGACGTTCGAGACCGGCCTCTTCGACGGCGCTCTGCAAGCTGGCCTGCACCTCGGGCCGCACACCGGCCACGAGGGCGACCTCGAGGCGGCCGTCGGCGATCAGGCCGCGGAGGCCGGGCAGCGCGAAGCGCGGCAGATCCGCCTGGGCGCCGGCACCGCCCACGGCAAAGGTGAGCAGCACTGGGCCGTCGTCCCGTATGGGCATGGCGCCCAAGAAGTGCGGGATGGTGTGGCGCAGCTCGTTGCGGAACACGCCGGTGGGATCGAGACGCACGAGGCGCGTCGCGAGATTTCGCTTGGCCACGTGCATGTCGGGCCCGCCCACCAGCTCGTGCGGCAACGGGAAACCGGTGACACGCACGCGCTCCTCCGGCACGCCGTAGGCGCGGAGTCGGCGACGGGTGTGCTGCGTGGGCACCAGATAGGTGATGCGGGTGTTGACGGGATCGATGGGCGCCCACACGCGGTTGATGTCGCTGTCCGTCACGATGCAGTAGATGCGATCGTAGCCACGGCGATCCGCCGCGATGGCCGGCATGTAGAAGGTGGTCACCAGGATGGCGTCGTCGGCGCTCAGATCTTCCACCAGCGCCTTGCCCAAGCCGGAACGGATCATCCTTTCCAAGATCTGGACGCCGGCATTGGGGCTCGACTGATCCCGCTCGCCGTACAGATCGCGGATGTCCGTGATGGAGTCGAGCAAGCCGCGCATCGGCGCGCCGAGCAGCGGCCAGCGTGATGCGCGGGAGATGGCTTCGTAGTAGCGCCGCACGTAGTCCCACTGCTGTTGGTCTCGGGTCGACGCCAGGGGCGGCCGATCCGCGTGCAGGACCTCGCTGCCGAGGGCGTCCGCCAGGGCGTGGGCCGGACGCAGATGGCCGTAGCCCATGTCGATGGCCACGACGCGATGGGTGTCGCTTGCGGGGTGCATCTTGGCCGTATGGCAAGGCGGCGTGGCGAGCAGGTGACGGACGCGAAACGTCCGCGGCACGGCTTTCGCCCGGGTCGCCGATGATCGATAGTGCGCGGCCATGTCGTCGACCGGAGAGCTGATCGATTCCATCGACTGGGCCAAGCTGAAGAACGCCTACGGTAGCGCCATCGACAATGGCGGAGACTTGGCCGATCTCTCGTCTGAAGACGACGAGACCCGCCGCGACGCCTTCGAGACCCTACGCGAAACGCTGTTCGCCCCGAGCAAGCTCTACTCCGTGGCCGAAGCGGCGACCAAGGTGCTGCTCTGCATCGTGGAGCACGAGACGGTGGGTCGTGCCGAGGCGCTGTGCCTTGTGGGCGACGTGCTCACCGGAGACCACAGGACGCGACCGCGAGGGCTCGACTTCTCGGATCCGAAGCTCTCCCAGGAGTACGGCAAGGGGCGCCCGAAGAAGCTCCGTTCGCTCGTGGCGAAGGCATTTCCGACGTTGCTCGCGTTGCTGGCGGACCCAGACGCCGACGTCCGGAGCTCGGCGGCCTTCCTCGTGAGCTTCGTCTACGACCAGCGAAGGGAGGCTTGTGCGAAGCTGCGGGAAGTCCTTGCTTCGGAAGGCGATCGACTCGCCCAGATCAGCCAGCTCTTCGCGTTGCGCATGCTCGCGAGATACGGCGACGCCGATGCCGAGCGCACGCTCCAAGCGCGGGACGACGGCGTCGCGTGGCTGCATCGCTGCGAGCGGGAGCCGATGCCCCCGAAGGCGCTCGCGGAATTGCTCTCCTTCGAGGACGTCCTGCCCTGGCGCTGTCCATGGCTGGGGGGCGATCTCAGCACGGCGCTCGCGGAGGTTTCGCCAAACGACAGAGTGCGCGTGACGAGCGCCGCGCTCGAGGTGCTCGAGGGTGGCGAGCCGCGCCCGGAAGCCCTTCCGGCGTTGCTCGGACTGTTCTTCGAGCCGCATCCCGGCCTGCGCGCCGCAACCACGTTGACCGACGAGCAGCGGCGTGTTTTGGAGCTCTTGTCGCGCGACAGCCTTTCCGATCCGTCTTTCGCCGCCCATGGCTTGCCCATGCGGGCCGCGGCGCGACTCAAGTGGTTGGGCTTGGCCCCGCCCGGCCCTCTCGACGCGCCGACGGCCTGGGTGCCCGAGGGTGGCGAAGCGAGCGATCCGCTGTGGAGGAACCTGCTGGTCATGGCGCGCGCGGCGCCTCGGGGCCTCCGGTTCGCCGCGCCCTATTACACCGAAGCCGGCCGAGCCCTCGCGGAGGCGGCAGGGCCCGCCTTGGCCCTCGCGGCGTTCGTGGCGATGCATCGGCGGGAGTACGACTTGCCCGAGGTCCCGCTCGAGAGCGTCGCGGATTTGTTCGCCGAGTATCCCGCCGCCGCTCAGGAGATCGCAGGAACCCTCGCGGAAGAATGGGGGCGTGGAGTGCCCGACCAGGTCTTTCTGGGCACCCTCGTCTCCAGCACCCTCGCCAAGGCCGGCGCCGTGATGCCCGAGACTTGGTTCTACCCCACGGGGCCGCTCGCTCTCGCGCGGTCGGCCTTCGAGGCGCTGTCGACCGACGACCGCGCGCGCGCCTTCGAGCGCTGCTCCAAGGACGTCAACGACTATCGCCTCGTACGCCTGTGTGCGCTGGTGGACCTCACGGGCGACCCGCTGGAAAGCGCCCGCACGCTCGCCAAGCGGGTGCGACGCGCGAAGGCGGGGCTGTACCGCAAGGAGGCGAAGGCCGAGCTGAAGGCCGCGGCGGAACGCTGCCCCGAGCTCCGCGAGGTCACGGACAAGCTGAGATAGCTCCAGGGGGTTGGTCCGCCGCGGAACCTCCTCGGCGGCTTTGAAAGGTGGGTCTTGGCATGACGGAAGAGCTGTGGCGGCTGGACGCCATCACCCAGGCAGAGCTGGTAGCGAGCGGCGAGGTGACGGCGTTGGAGCTGGTGGACGCTGCCATCTCGCGCATCGAGGCGACGGAGCCCGCTGTCCACGCGCTGGCCGGAACGGACTTCGAGCGGGCCCGCGAAAAGGCGCGAGGCAAGCTGTCCGGGCCGCTCGCGGGCGTGCCGTTCCTGGTCAAGGACGCGGCGCCGTACCCCGGGCTGCGTTTTTCGATGGGCTCGCGGTTGTTCGCAGGCAACGTGGCGCGAGAAGCGACGGAGTACTCCAGGCGGATCGACGGAGCCGGGTTGATCGTGCTGGGCAAGAGCACCACGTCGGAGCTGGGCCTGCTCGGTAGCACGGAGACGCTGCTCGAAGGCGTGACGCACAACCCTTGGGACTTCTCACGCTCCGCCGGTGGCTCGTCCGGGGGCGCCGGGGCGGCGGTGGCGTCGGGCATGGTGAGCGTCGCGCACGGCAGCGACGGCGGCGGGTCCATTCGCATCCCCGCCTCCATGAACGGCGTGTTCGGCTTCAAGCCGGGCCGGGGGCGCCTGGTCTCTGCCGCGCCGGACGACATGGGAGGGCTCGTGAGCGACCACGCGCTGAGCGTCAGCGTGGCGGACAGCGCGCTCTTGTACTCGCTCACCGAAGTCGATGGCGCCATCGGCTTCGTGGCGGACGTGGACCCCAAGCGCCTGCGCATCGGCTGGTACGACGAGACGGTGCTTGGCCGAAAGCCGACGGCGGAGGTGCGCGCCGCGCTGGACAGCACCATCGAGCTCTGCCGGAGACTCGGTCACCAGGTGGAAGAGACGCCGCCCCCGCCCATCGACGGCGCGCGTACGGACGCATTCTTCGTGCTCGCGGGGCAGGCCTTGGTGGGTCTGTGTCAAATGATGGAGCCGCTCCTGGGCCGTCCCCTGGACGAGCGCGACCTGGAGCCGTTCACCCTCGAGGTGCTCGAGTGGTTTCGCACGTTGCCACCGGGCGCGGTGACCGACGCCCACGCCGCCATCTCGGAGCTGGGCGCGGACATGCGCCGCGCCCTCGAGCGCTTCGACGTGCTCTTGTGCCCGACGATCCCGGTGGAGCCGTGGGAAGTCGGCACCATGGCGCCGACCTTGGATCGCGTCACGGCCTTCGAGCGCATCGGCACCCTGGCGGGCTACACGGCGATCCACAACATCGCGGGCACACCGGCGATGAGCGTCCCGCTCGGCATGTCGCAACGCGGGCTACCGGTCGGCAGCCACTTTGCTGCAGCCGAAGGCCGGGAAGCGACGCTCTTCTCCTTGGCCTACGAGCTGGAAGAAGCCGCGCCGTGGCGACGCCGATTGCCGGCGTCGCGCTGACACAGCGCTCCCTGGGCTTTCATCACGGAGCGATGCCTGTGCGGCCGCGCGTTGAAGGGGAACCGGGTCTCTCCGGTTGTCGCACTTGGTCCTGGTTGCGCCGACTAGGGTTAGCGCCTACCGTGCTGCACCATGGCGGAACTGTTCGGATTCAACCCCAGCGATTGGCTGGACGAGGGATTCAACGTAGAGCTTCGTTTCGCAGCGCCACCCGACGAAGCGTTGCTCACACGCCTGGGCAAGGCCGCAGGCAGCTTCCGGGGGGGCTCCCTCGGCTTCGCGTTCACGGGTCCTTTCGCCGTGGTCTCGCTTCTGCCGCATCCGGGTAGAGAGCGAGCCGCCCTCGACGAGCTCGCGGCGCTCTTGTCGGCTCAAGCCGGCGACGCACTGCTGGAAGGCGTCGTGCTCAACGCAGTCGAGCAGCCCGAGGAAGAGCTTCCGAAAAGTCCGGGGCCCGCGCTGCCCGGCTCGACGCGGCCGGTGGATCCGAGCCTCGCCCAGCCCCAGCCCTCACCCGTTCTCGAGGCTGCGAAGCAAGCTGTGAACGAGGCCGCCGTTCGTGCTCAGCTCGACAAGTTTCTCGAGGCGGCCAAAGAGCAACCCTTCCCTCTCACTCCTATCGAGCCCACCGTCGACCGCGTCGAATTGCCGGCCCCGCTTCGATCTCTGGACTGCAAGCCGGCGAAGTGGCTGTACGGGGTCTTCTGGCTGCACGGCGTCAAGCGCATACCGGACGTCGAGTGGCCCAAGGGCATGGTCTTCAACGCGATGATCGCGGTGCGCGGCCATCGCGCACTGCTCGACGCCCACACCGAGCCACGCCGGCTGTTCTACAACCACGGGGCGACCGAGCTACTCGTGCTGGAAGACGGCGCGGTTCGCCCTGTCTACCGCATGCCGGACTACGACCAGGGCTTCAGCTGGGTGCACTGGATCGATGACGGACATGTCGTCATCGGGACCACGAAGCGGACGGTGATTGTTGCACTGGAGAGCGGCGCCGAGGTCGCCGCGTCCAGCGGCGGGGGCGAAGTGTCCGCGGCCGTTGGGGGGCGCGTGATGACCAGCGTGTCCAACGGCGTCTGTCGCTTGCTGTACTGGGACCAAGACAAGCTCACTGTCCTGGCGCGCTACTCACATCCCGATTTGTCCCTCGGACCCACGATCGGCGACCTTCCCACGCTGCGAATCGGCGATCGGTTCTGGACGACAACCGGCTTGAAGGAAGCCGTGGAGAAGCTTCAGGCCAAGACCAAGAAGGGGAAAGCGAAGAAGGCTCCCGCGCGCCGGAGCAAGAAGCCGACCCTGGAGCCGATGCCCATCGACCAGCTCACCCCGGACCAAGAGGTTGTGCCGTTCGGCGAGGCGGACATCGAGGCGTTTGCCGCCGCGGGTTTCGACGTGCGGCCGCAAAGCAAGTTTCGCGAGCAAGAGGCCTTCGTCCAAGATGGCGTGCGCGTGGGGATCTGCTCCCAAGGCGTCGCGGTGCAGCGACCAGGTGAGGCGCCGCGGGTAGTCAGGTGGACATCGAGCTCAGGCTCGGGTTGGCAGTTGACGAAATTGAGGCTGAAGGAAGAGCGACTGTTCGCCACGCACACCAACGACATCGTCGAGGCCCACCTCGACGATGAGGCGTTGGTTTTTGCCGACAGCTTGATGGGTACCGGCTTTGGCTACATGCAGGACATCCAGCCCCAATCCGCGGACCGGCTGCTCGTGCACGCCAGCAAGGGGGTACTGGTGCTCGAGCGACATGACGGCAAGCTCACGCGCGGTGAGTTCCTGAAGGTGAGCAAACCCTACTTCTTGGTTGTCGCGCCGAGCCTGGGGCAAGCCCTCATCTTGTCGGAGGCCAAGCAGCGAGTGATCGTGGCCAGCCTTTCCCCCCTGAAGAAACTCGCGGCATTCACCGAGGACATCTACGACGTCCGAATCTCACCCGACGGCTGGCACCTGGCCGACCCACGACGCAACCTCGCTTGGCGCGTCACCACCGGATGACGCTTCGTGCCCCCCGTGCCGCGTCGCACCACGCTTCGGCCGCGTCCGAAAAGCGGACATTCGAGGCCGCTCACTCGCCGCACCCCCGTTTGATGTCCGCTTTTCGGACATGCGTCAGACTTCGCCCTAGGGACGTCCGGCGCGGGACGGGGTTCGCGCCGGACCAACAAATGAAGCGTCAAACACCGTCAGCGTCGCGCGGTGGGACGCGCGAGCTGATCAGCGACCCACTTTTCCGCTTCCGACATGGTGGCGAAGTGCGCGCAGGGCCACTTGTTGGGGCTCACGGCGTCGAAGGCCGTCAGCGCCGTGCGCATGAAGGTGCCCGGAACCACGCGCGCCTCGCACACCGTGGAGCGGAGCAGCACGTCCCGGTGCTTTTGGAGCAACGCCGACGTGGCGTTGCGCACGTCCGCTGGACCGAGCACGGGATTGTAACGACTGAAGTCGATGATGTACGCCACCCGGGGATGGCGTCGCGAGAGGAGCTCGTAGCGCGCAAACAGCCGCTCGAGCTGCTCGATGCTCACGACATCCGGGAACGTGACCACGACGACGGGCAGACGATCCTCGTCCACGGTGATCTCGGCCATGCGAGCAGCAAGCTAGCACGCCGGCGGCAGGGTCAAAGCGCGATCGTTTCGTGGCAGCCGCCGCCGTCGAGCTTGGCGCCGTGGGCCGAGAGGCTGACGGTCACGGCGGGGCCGTATTCCTGGACCTCGAGGCGGGCGACGCCTTTCGAGTCGTACCAGCGGCGCGTGCGCGGCGTGCTCAGGGGGACGCCGGGGCCCGCCTGACAGCCGCTGGACGTCGGAATGTCGACGTCGCTCGTGGTGTCGATGGGACAGGGCGGCGGATCGAGCTCCAGGGTGGAGCTCGCCCAGCGGACTCCGTTGAACATCGTGCCGTCCTCGCTCTCGAAGTCGCCACTGTTCCACTCGAACTCCGGAACGTTCCCCAGATCCAGCAGGTAGCCCCCGGTCGCCGGCTGCAGCGGCGGGCCGTTGCCCTCGTCCACGTAGAAGCGGCCGCCGCTCAGGGGCTGCACCAGGGTGACGAAGTCACTGCAGTGCATGTAGCCCATCGGAATGCGAAAGGGCGGATCGCCGCCGCACGGGTCGTCCTTCGAGAAGCTGCCGCCCATCTCGCAGGCACGGCACATCTCCGCGCGGGCGGCCGCGTCGGACGCGGGCGCGGTGTCCGGCTCTTCACAGCCGACGAGGCGCCGCTGGGCGAGCACGCCGCGCCAGCCCTTCACGATCGGCAGCGGCGGCAGGCCGGCGGTGGTCCACGTGGCGGTGCAAGCAGAGCGGCCGGCGAGGGCGGCGCTGGCTTCGGCAGCGCCGAGGGAGAGCGCCATCGCGAAGGCCAGCCGCGCTTCTTTCGGCTGGGCCGAGAGCGCGCGCCCGCGGAGCAGCCACGCCTCCCGCACGATGCTCGGATCCCGCGTGAGGGAGCGCGCGAGATCGAAGTCACGCACGTTGGGGTGGCCGGAAACCAGGCGGGCCCGGCCGCGCTCGAGGCGCGCCCGCGCGTCGTAGGGCCGCGCGCGGATGGCGTCGTCGAAGGCGGCGATGGCGGCGGCGTGCTCCCCCGTCTTCTCCAAGGCCATGCCGCGGTCGAACGCCTCGCGATAGCCGACGCACTTCTCGCCAGGCGCTGGCCCGGCCTGCGCGCGGCGAGCCGGCGACGGCGGCGTCTCGACCGCAGGTGACGGCGGCTGAACGGCCGCAACGGGCAGACGGCGCTCCGCTGGAGCGCGCTGTCCGTTGCAGGCGACGACAGCGAGCAGCGACCCTGCCGCCATCCCTTTGCGCAAGCCGCGACGCATGTCCATGACTCACTCCGAGAAGCTCACGCTGGCGCCGACACTCTGGGCTTCCCCGCTGAAAGGCGAGACTCGCGTCGAAAGCAAGCGCACCTTGTAGCACTGGCCGCGCGGCGTGGTGGTGTCCTTGATGGACATCTGCACCGTCTTCACGTGGCCCGCGGGCGCGAACACCACCGTGGCGGAGAGCGCAGAAGGTCCGCTCATGCTCTTGCACCCGAAGGCCGCGAACTGACTCTGCTGCTTCACGTTGCGCTGCGCTTCCGTCGCGTCGAAGGGCGGCAGCTCCGGCTTCTTCTTTGCTGCGGGTCGGGGCGCCGTGCGCTTCGTGGGCGCCGCGCTCGGCTCGGGCGCGACCTCCGGCGGAGGCCTGGGCGCGCGTTTGAAGGTCCGCGCCACCACGGGTCGCGGTGGGCGGCGCACGCGGTGGCCCGGCCGGAACAGCAAGAAGCCGCCCACCACGCCGACCGCCAGCAGCAAACACGCTGCGCCGATCAGCGCGAAGATCAGCCCGCCGCGGGACTTCTTCGGCTCCGGGAGCGCGCGGCTGGTGGGTGCTGCCGTGGCGGCGGCCGGGCGTTCCACGGACGCAGCGGTGACCCCGCGTTCCGACGCCTGGTGCTCGGACAGCGGCAGGGTGCCGCCCATCGGCGACGGTGCCGTTGGAGGGATCACCGAACGGGCGATGCTGGACGAGCTCGGCATCGGCGGAGGGTGAAACGTGGAGCTCACCGGCAAGCCCAGCGTGCCGAGCAACGCCGCAAAGGCCTCTCCCGCCGTGGCGTAGCGCAACGCGGGATCGCGCACGGTGCAGCGCGCGAACCAGTCGTCGAACCCGGGCGGCAGGCGATCTGCCAGGCCCAGCTCCGCGGCCCGCACGCTGGGCGCTTCCAGGGGCTCGAACAAGATCTCGCGCATCAACGCCGGCATGGACGCCTCCGCCGCGTGCGCCGCGCGCCAATAAGCACGCCCGGTGAGGAGCCAGTAGGCGATGAGCCCGATGGACCAAACGTCCGTCGCTGGCGACACCTTGGCCGACAGCTCCGTCTGTTCCGGCGCCATCCACAGCGGCGTGCCCATGGCCGCCGTCGCCGTCTGCCGCGCCTGGGCGGCAACCTTGGCGATGCCGAAGTCGAGCACCTTCACGATGGTCGGGTGCGTGGTGCTGTGGGTGGCCGCCAGAAACACGTTCTCCGGCTTCACGTCACGATGGACGATGCCCGCCGCATGGGCCGCCGCCAGGGCATGGCACAAAGGCCGGAGCACGCTCAGCGCCTCATCCATGGACATCGGCCCGCGCCCGGGCAGGTAGTGGCCGAGGTCCTCGCCCTCGAGCAGCTCCATCGCGATCCACGGCACCCCCAGCGTGGGGTCTACCCCCGCGCCGACCACTTCCACTACGTGATCGCTCGCGATGAGCCCGCCCACCTTGGCTTCTTGCACGAAGCGCTCCCGCAAGCTCGGATCCGCCACCAACGCGGGGTGCATCACCTTGATCGCCCGGCGCTTGCCGGTGGACGCCTGCTCCGCCACGTACACCGCGCCCATGCCCCCGGCGCTGAGCGGCGCCACGATGCGGAAATCGCCACCGATGACCGTTCCAGCAGGAATCGAAGCGACGGCCGGCGTCACCCGTGCAGGTTAGCGCACTAGCGCCCTCGGCCATAGGGCTACACTCGCAGCCATGGCGCGACTGGTGAGCGCGCGCTGCCCGAACTGCGGCGCGCACGTGAAGCTCGATCCCACGCAGGACTTCGTCACCTGCACGTATTGCGGCACCAGCGCGCTGATCGAGCGCGACCCGTCCCGCGAGCGACCGGTGGGAACACCGGTGATCGTGGTTCCACCGAGCAGCAGCGCGCCTCTCGTCGCGATCGCCGTCGCGGTGTTGGTGCTGGCCGCAGCCAGCGCGGGCTTGGTGGTGTGGCTGTCCGCCGGCAAGACCATGCCGCGCCCGCCGATCCCGGGCATCGCGGCGCCCCCGCCCACCGCGGCGAAGCCCGCCGCCCCGCGCTACTACGCGAACAATCGACGTCCCATGTTCGCCGACTTCGACGGCGACGGCGCCACGGACTTCGTGTTCTCGTTCCATGAGGTCGGCAAATCGGGCGACGCCTACGGCGGCTTCGACGGTAAGAGCGGCAAGCTCTTGTGGAAGACCGCGGAGCTTGGTTCCGCGGCGTACCAACATTCTGCGGCCCTGGTCGGTGGCCGGCTGTTGCTCGCCTCTCCCACCGGAGAGCTGACGGCCTACGTGCTTCGCGATGGCGCGCGGCAGTGGACCACCACCCTCGGGGACAAGGCCAAACGCTTCTGCGCCGCCGGGCAAAACGTGCGTGTGTTGCTCTCCGACGGACGCGCCCTGGGCATCGATCTGGCGACCGGCAAGCAGAGCCCCGCCGACGCCAAGGCCGACTGTCACGACACCCAGCGCGACGACGCGCTCCGCTTGCCCCCCAGTCGCACGGGCTTTGCGCTCGACACCGCAGGCCCCGAGCAGACGTCCTGGAGCTGCGTGAGCACGACCGTGCGCGGCAGCTACAACTTCTTCGTTCCGGATCCCTGCCCCAAACAACTGGGCCTACGCTCGTCCAGGTTCCCGACCCTCAACGCCAAGGGCATGGTGCAGACCCCCGACGGCTGGGCGATCTTCGGCACGCGCCCGGAAGGCACCGAGTCTCCCATGGTGGGCTTCTTCGGCAAGGGCCGCCTGCTGTGGAGCGCGGCGCTGCACCCGGACAATCCCTTGGCCGCGCGCCCCGGCTCACCGAAAGGCGTCGTCACGCCGCACACCATCGTCGCCAGCTACACCGCCGTGGCGGGCAGCGAAGAGCACGTCGTCGCCTTCGGCCTCGCCAGTGGCAAGCGCCTGTGGGACGTGAAAGCGCCCTGGTCCGTGAGCCAGATGGCGGGCACGGACGACGCCATCGCGCTCCTGGGCACCAGCAAGGCGATGGTGCTGGCCACGCGAGACGGCCGCGAGCGCTTCCGCTTCGGCAACGATTGATTGTCGGGGCGGCGCGATGCCCGTCAGGTTTCGAGAGCTCGCGGGGCGCCGTGGGACCAGCGCCAGGCGGCATCCACGACGTCGAGGGCGACCTGGAACAGCTCTCGAGCGACGGCGCGCGCAGCAAGCTGGATCCGCGTGCGGAGCGTCGGGCGCTCGGCCTTCGGCCACAGGCTCGCGGCAATGCTCTCGGCTTCGGCTTGGAGCGCCGTCGCGCAGTCGTCGTCCACGCCGTCGATCAGCGTCGCGGGGCGCGGCGTCTCTTCTTTGATTTGCGGCATCGTGACGCGCGCTTCGTCGAACAGATCTTCACCCAGGCCGATGATGGTCGCCAGGTGCGCGCTCTGACGGCGAGACGAGGGCGGCGGCGGCTTGAGCTCGTGAATGTCACTGTCGCCGCGTCGCACCACCACCCCCATCGGGCGAGAGGCGATCTCGAGATCGGAAATCATCTGCGCGCTGGCCATCCTGCTACCTCACGATCTGCGCTGGGCGCCCCCAAGGCATGGCCGAGGTTCGGGCCTCGGGGCAAGAAACTCGCACGGTTCACGCCGCCCGCCGGATCCCGGAGCGGGCACGACGACGCCGCGCGGGCACGGCGCGGCGCTGGCGGGCGCGCTCGTCCGCTTCGAGCTCGAGCACGAGGTCGAGAGCCAAGGCCTGCACGCGGGCGAGAGCGCGGGGCGAAGTGCAGGGCGGGGTCATCGCCACCGAGAGCGAGAAGCCCGACGGCGTGGTCACGGGCACCACGGACGCGGTGCTGGCGGGCAGCAGCGCGCGCAACAGCGACGGCACGCGGCGGAGCGACGTGACGCACACCTCTTGCAGCCAGAGCTCGAGCAGCACTTCTTCTTCTCCGTCCGGCAAGGGCGCATGGCCGACGATGGTGCTGCGGGCCTCGTCGCCGATGACGTCGACCACGGAGACGACGGCGGTCTCCGTCAGCGTCAATACTTCCAGCGCGAAGCGCTCGAGGCGCCGCTCGGCGCGCTCGACCACCGGCGGTGGGATGGTGCTCTCGGTCAGATCGAAGGGTGCGTCCAGGTCCACGGTGTCCCCACGCGATCCACAGCAGAGCCGGGAGCGCGGGGCCAAGTTCGCGGCAGTCCGGCCTCAGGGCGGGTCCAAGAGCATGCCGCCGTCCATCCGCGTTCCGCCGGAGATTTCCTTGCCCGGCGCGCCGTTGATGGGCTTTTCGTGCCACCACTGAAATTCGTGGAGGCCGTAGTGCCAGGAGGCCACCCGGAGGCGAGCGTCGCTCACCCGGACCACGGCGAAGCTGTGCCGCAGGTGCTTGGCGGCGCCCACGTTGTAGATGTCGTGCCCCGCCCAGCGATAGCGGCCGGACGCGTGATAGTGCCCGTGGAAGATGGCGATCACGTTGTGCCCCTCGAGGGCGCGCGCCAAGCGCTCGCGGTAGTCGCCGCGACCGAACCAGTTGTCGTCCGAGAACGGGCCCCGGAGCGGGAAGTGGAAGTAGAGGATGACGGGACGCTCCCCGCCGACGGCGCTCAGGTCCTTTGCCAGCCAGCGGAGCCCGGCGTCGTCCGGTGCTTCTCCCAGACACACCAGGTGCACGTCGTCCCAGTCGAAGGCGTAGCGCATGCCTCCGTGACGCTCGCGCACGCGATCCAACACGTACCAGCTGTGGTGCTTGTCGTGATTGCCGAAGGCTTCGAACACCGGGTAGTGCACCAGGCCGTCGTCCCCGTTCAGGCCGTAGTACTGGACGAAGTACCGCCACTGCCAAGGGTCGCCGTTCTCCGTGAGATCTCCCGTGATCAGCAGGCCGCGGGGCCTTTCAATGGTGCCCCCCAGCCGCTGGGGCCAGGGGCGACCGGGCATTCTGTTCATGTCGCGGATGGCCCGCGCGTTGACGGCTTCGGTGCCCTTCGGGTCCTTCACCGGGTCGTGCAGCGCGCCCAGCAGGTCCCGCTCCGAGGAGCCGAAGCCGAAGTGCGTGTCGGAGGCGACGAGAAATGTCACGTCCGTACCGCCCAGGCGCTTGTCGCGCCGCGCCGGCGGGTGCGTCGTGGCCGCCGTGGAGCGCGCGCTGGCCACCGCCGGCGGCAGAACGCCGCGGCTCTGGCGCCACCACCAGGCCCCGCCCACCAGGGCGATGAGCACGAGAGCAACGACGACCGCGCGGCGCACGCCGGAAGTGTAGAGCGGGAAGCGCGTCGCCGCTCGTGCTGGCCTTCAGGCACCATGCCGGGTGGGATCGCGCGCGTTCTCTCGCCCCCCAACGCCGCCGCTGCCCCTGTAGTTTCCGCGGCGGACCAACCCAATCTGAAAAGGCCTACTGCCCGCCGAGGTCTTCGGTCTTGGTGGGGTGACCGTCTTCGTCCCAATGGCGCCACACACCGATGGGCTTGCCGTCGCGGTACTCGCCTTCGGACTCGCGGCGGCCGTTGGAGTAGAAGAACGTCGCAGGGCCATGCGGTGTACCGTCCGGGCGCGTGCACAGGATGACGGGCTCGTCCTCGTCGAGGGCGGCGCCTTCGGGGCACGCGGCGTCTCCGGCTCGCCACCAGTCGTTGGCCTCGGGCGCCGCTGCTGCGGCAGCCACGGGCGGCGAGCCTTGGGGAAACTCGTCGCAGGTGCCGGTGGCGCTGTTGCAGTAGCGCCCGGGCGGGCACGCCGCCCAGCAGCCGCCGGTGGTGGCGCGGTACACGCCTGCGGCGGCCACGGCGGCGCCCGTGGCGATGGCCGCGTCGCGGGTGCGGTTCGGGCGGCTACCGCAGGCGGCGGCCACGGCCGAGCAGGCCAGGAGGAGAGCAACACGCCGGAACATCGCGCTCTTCGCGAGAATAGCACCCGCTCGCTGGGCGCTCGCCAGAGGTGACGGAGATCAAGTAGCCCCGGGAAAATTCGCAGATCTGGCGGATCGCGCTACCCCTCTGGGCACTCAGACGATTGACGCCGCGGCCGGTGAACGGCAATTGCGGATGGACCGTTCCCGAACACCGAGGACCCATGCTCCCCAAACACCCCGCCGACTACCGCACGCTGCTCTGGACCCTCATCCTGACGCCGGGCCTCGTGGTCGCCCACTACGTCCGTCCGGATCTGCGCTGGGTGCTGTTCCCCTTCAGCATGTACTTCGCAGTGAGCTGTGCCGTCATCGCGCACAACCACATGCACCGCCCCACGCTGAAGACCAAGAAGGCCAACCAGCTCTTCTCGCACTGGATCTCGGTGTTCTACGGCTACCCGGTGTTCGCCTGGACGCCGACCCACAACCTGAACCACCACAAGTACATCAACAAGCACGGGGACGCGACGATCACCTGGCGCATCACCAACAAGCACAACGTGTTGGTGGCCAGCACGTATTTCTTCGTCTCGGCGTACTACCAAGGGTTCTGGATCAAGGACTTCATCCGCCAGGCCAAGGAGAGAAACCCCGCGCTCTACCGCCGAATCATCACGCAGTACGTGGTGACCTACGGTAGCCACGTGGCCATGGCCGGCCTCGCCATTGGCATCTACGGCGTCGCCGAAGGGCTCAAGACCTACGTGTTCGGTCTGGGCATCCCGGCGTTCTTCGCGCTGTGGACGGTGATGCTCTTCAACTACTCCCAGCACGTGCACACGGATCCGTGGTCCGAGCACAACCACTCCCGGAACTTCACCGGAAAGTTCTTGAACTTCTTGTTGTTCGGCAACGGCTACCACACCGTGCACCACAACCAGGCGAACCTGCACTGGGCGGATGCCGCGGCGGCCCACGACAAGATCAAGGACAAGATCGATCCGCGGCTGAATCACCGCAGCATGTGGTGGTTCTTCTTCCAGCAGCACTTCCTGGCGCTGTTCATCCCCAGCCTGGGCACGGTGCAGGTGGGCCGGGCGCCTTTCGATTGTCCCGAAGAGGACCGCCAAGCGGATGCTCCCGAGCTGGTGGACGTCCAGGCCGCCACGGCAGGCGGGCAGATCTGAACATGGCTCTGTTCGAATTCACTGACGAATTCAACGAGACCGTGGAGCGCTGGGACGGCACCATCGGCGCCCCCAGCCCGGAGAACCGCAAGATCAACCGCATCCGCGTGTACAAGAACCCGTTCGTGGAGCACGTGCTCGCGAGCTCGCACCCCATCATGCCCGGGGTGTGGTTCGGCTGGGCCGTGGTCTACGGCGCCGTGCTCGCGCTCTCCTCCGAGCCCGGCCGCCTCGGACGCATCGGCCTGTTCGCCGCGGGCGTCCTGGGCTTCACGCTGCTGGAATACCTGCTGCACCGGTTCGCGTTCCATTGGGACCCGGGCAACGACCCCAAGGCGCGCGTCCGCTTGTTCCTGATGCACGGCCTGCATCACGAGTTCCCGAACGACCGCCTGCGCCTGGTGGCCCCGCCGCTCATGAGCTGGCCCATCGGCGTGGTGCTGTTCACGGTGGACTGGCTCCTCTTGCCCCACACCCAAGCGTTCATCCTGTTCGGCGGCACCTGCGCCGGATACCTGTTCTACGACTGGACGCACTACTACACGCACCACTTCCGGAACCCGAAGACGCGCGTTGGCAAGCTCCTGCGCCGCGCCCACGCGGTGCACCACTTCAAGCTCTTCAACTTGAACATGGGCATCAGCTCCCCGCTGTGGGACTGGGCCTTCGGCACCTTCGCCTGGTCGGAAGAGACCATGCGCGCCGCCCTCAAAGAGACGAAGAAGCTCGAAGCCGAAAGCGACGAAGCCGAACGCCGCGCCCGCCGCACCGTCGAGCGCCGCGCAACGTAGTCGTTCTTGCATCTGGATGTCGGGGCGGCGCGAGCCCCGTCGCGTCGCCCTGCGAAACCGTGTGCTACGCTTTCTCGCGTGAGCCAGCTCGCACGGCAGCGCTACACGTTCCGCCAGTACGTGGATCTCGAGCAACTCAGCCCTGTAAAGCATGAGTTCTTGAACGGCGAGGTGTGGGCGATGGCGGGAGGCACCCCGGACCACTCCGCCATCGCGGTGAACATCGCTGCGCTGTTGAGCACACAGCTGCGCGGTCGACCGTGTCGCGTGTTCAACTCGGATCTGCGGATTCGGGTCGAGGCGACAGGGCTCGGTACGTATCCGGACGTCTCCGTCGTCTGCGACAGCCTGCAGCGAGATCCGGAAGACCCCACCGGGACGACCATCGTGAACCCCACGCTCCTCGTCGAAGTGTTGAGCCCGTCGACCGAGGACTACGACCAGGGAGAGAAGCTTTTGAACTACAAGCAGGTCCCCTCCCTCATGGAAATTGCCCTCGTCGCCCACGACGCCCAACGAATCGACGTCTGGCGCAGAGAAGGTGCCTCCTGGTCACGAACGACCTTTGAAGGAGCCGCGGAGGCAGAGCTCAGCGCTCTTGGCGTCGTCCTCCCGCTGCAAGAAGTGTTTCGCAATCCGCTTGAAGAGTAGGCGGGCGAGGCCCAGCCCCACCATCCGGACGTCAAGGCGCGCGCGGTCGCCGCGCCTGACCGGCAGTAGCCGCGACAACACCTGACGCTGTCCGAAAAGCGGACGTCGGAGGGGGGTACCGCGAGGGCGCGGCCTCAAATGTCCGCTTTTCGACCTGGGGCGGACCGCGAGCTCGCCCCGCCGGCGAGTGGGCCCCCGGAACGGGAGGTTCCCGCGGCGGACCAACAAATGCAGGGAGGTGGATGCTATCGTTTGCGTCCTTTTCATGGCGACGGCTGATGCACGCGTGGTGTTTGCGACTGCCGGTCACGTGGACCACGGCAAGACGACGCTGATCCGTGCGCTCACGGGCACCGACACGGACCGGCTGCCGGACGAGAAGCGACGCGGGATCAGCATCGAGCTGGGCTTCGCGGAGCTTCCGGAGACGGGCATCAGCTTCATCGACGTGCCGGGACACAAGAAGCTGGTGCACGCGATGATCGCCGGCGTGGGTGGGGTGGACGGCGTGCTCCTGGTGGTGGCGGCGGACGACGCGGTGATGCCGCAGACCCGGGAGCACCTGTGGGTGTGTGCGCTGCTCGGGATCCGGCGCTTCGTGGTGGCGCTGTCGAAGGCGGACCTGGTCGACGCCGAGACCCTGGAGCTGGCCGAAGCGGACATCCGCTCTACGCTGGAGAGCATGGGGCTCGAGACGCTGGCGGTGGTGCCCACCTCGGCCACGGACGGGCGCGGGGTGGAGGAGCTTCGGGCGGAGCTCTGCCGCATGGCGGCGGGGGTGACGCCGGCGGCGGAGAGCGCGCGGCTGTGGCTGCCCATCGACCGCGTGTTCTCGGTGCGGGGCGCCGGCACCGTGGTCACGGGTACGCTGACCCGCGGCACGCTGCACGCGGGCGACGCGCTGTGGGTCGTGGGGGAAAGCGGGCGGCAAGAGACGGCCTGTCGCGGCCTCGAGGTGCACGGCGAAGGCCGGAGCGAGGTGCGCGCGCCGAGCCGCGTCGCGGTGAACCTGGCGCGGGTCGACGTGGCGGACGTGCACCGCGGGGACGTGATCAGCGCGGACGCCGAGCTGCCCTCGAGCAAGCGGCTCGACGTCGCGCTCACGCCGCTGCCGGGCACGTCCCTGCGCGATGGCACGTCCGTGCTCGTGTACGTCGGCACCACGCGGCGCACGGCGCGCCTCACGCACATCGGCGAGGGCGTCGCGCACCTCGCGCTGGACGCACCGCTGCCCTGCCAAGGGCGCGTCGGCTACGTGCTGCGCGGCTTTCGCTCGACGCGGGATCACGGCGCCGTGCTGGGCGGCGGTCGCGTGATCGATGCGGCGGCGCCGCCCCTGCCCCGCCGGCGCGATGCGGCCAAGTGGGAGCTGCGCGCGAAGACGCTCACGGAGCTCGCCAGCGGGGATTGGCTCGCCGCCCTGGGCGGCCTGCTCGCACTTTCGGCACCCCGGGCGCTGGACAGCGTGGACGCCGAGCGGCGCTTCGGCATCGAGCCCGGAGAGATTGCGCGCGCCCTCGGCGGCAAGCGCCGCAAGGGCCCGGCGGACACGCTGGTGCTGCCCGGCGGCACCGAGTTCACGCATCCCGAAAACCTCGAGCGGCGCATCACGGAGCTCACCCGCTTGCTGGCAGAGTACCACGCGGAGCGCCCTCACGAGGCGGGCCTGTCGCTGGAGACGGCGCGCGCGGTGCTCGCCAAGAAGTGCGGCCGCGCCCTGGCGGAGCTGGCGGTGGAGCGCGCGGCCAAGAGCGGCCGCGTGCGCGTGGACCACGGCGTGGTGTGCTTGCCCGAGTTCGCGGAGACCGCGGGACCGGCGGCCAAGCAAGCCGCGGAAGCGCTGCTCACACTGCTCGACGAGATCGCCCTGGAAGGCGCCGTGGAGGCGTTCCTGATCAAGAAGACGGGGGAGAGCCCGGAGCGCGTGCGCGCGGCGCTCTCCAAGCTGCAAGGCGAGGGACGCGCGCGGCGGCTGTCCACGCTGTGGTTCTCGGAGGCGCAGCTGGAGCGGGTGCGCGCGAAGGTCCACGGCTTCTTTGCGGAGCACTCGGAAATGAGCGTCCCCGAGTTCAAGGACCTGGCAGGCGTCAGCCGCAAGCAGGCCATCCCGCTCCTGGAACAGCTCGATCGCGAGGGCACTACCCGGCGCCAGGGGGATCTGCGGATCGCCGGCAAGCCCGCGGATCTTGTTGCGGGCGGCGGGCCACGCTAATCGGCCCCCATGGCAGATCCCCGCGTGCTGGTGACCGGCGCCCCCGGCTGGCTCGGAACCCGGCTGGTGCGTGCGCTTTCGCAGGGCTTTTCGGGGGGACCGGTGAAGCAAGAGCCGGAAGCGGTGCGGGTGCTGTCGGCGCCCAACGTGGACTTGTCCCCCGTGCAGCTCGAGGGCGTGGAAGCGCACAGCGTGGATCTCACGAACCCCGTGCTCTCGGACGAGCTCTTCACCGGCATCGACACGGTGTTCCACTGCGCCGGCGTGGTGCATCCCCACCGCGTGGAAGATCTCTACAAGCTGAACGTGGATGGCACGCGCCGACTGCTGAACGCGGCGGTGCGGGCCAAGGTGCGGCGCTTCGTGTTCGTCAGCTCGAACTCCCCCGCCGGGCTCAACGTGGATCCCGCGCGGCTCATGAAGGAAGACGATCCGCCGCGGCCGTACCTGAACTACGGCCTGTCCAAGCTGCAGAGCGAGTGGCTGGTGCTCGACGCCCACCGCGCCGGCCGCATCGAAGGGGTGATCCTGCGGCCCTGTTGGTTCTACGGGCCGGACCAGCCGCACCGGCAAACGCGCTTCTTCAAGATGATCCAGGGCGGCCACCCGATCGTGTTCGGTCGCGGCGACAACCTGCGCAGCATGAGCTACGTGGACAACACCGTGCAGGGCATGCTGCTGGCCCGCAGCGTGGAGCGCGCCGCGGGGGAAACCTACTGGATCGCCGACAAGCGCCCGTACTCCTTCATCGAGATCCTGGAGACCGTGGGGCGCATCTTGAACGTGAGCATCCGCCCGCGCTATTTGCCGCGCTTCGGCTGTGACGTCGCGCGCCTGGTGGATTCCCTGGTGCAGATGACGGGGCTCTACTGGCAGGACGTGCACGTGGCCGGGGAGCTGGCGGCGTCCATCGCCGTGAGCATCGAGAAGGCCGAACAGGAGCTGGGCTACGCCCCGGAGGTCGAGCTGGAAGAAGGCATGCGGCGTAGCATCGAGTGGTGCCGCGCGCAGGGCATCGACCTCTGATGCGCGTGCTCGTCACCGGCGGCGCCGGCTACTTCGGCGAGATCGTCGTGCGGCGGCTGCTCGAGCGCGGCGACCAGGTGCGCGTGCTCGACATCGCGGACAACGCCGAGCTCGGCCCCGACGTGGAGCTCATTCGCGGGGACGTGCGCGACCCGGAGACGGTGCGCCGCGCTCTCAAACACGTGGACATCGTGCATCACGACGTGGCCCAGGTGCCGCTGGCCAAGAACAAGCGCGAGTTCTGGACGGTGAACGTGAAGGGCACTCGCGTGGTGCTCGAGGCCGCGAAGCAGGCGAACGTCCAGAAAGTGGTGCTGGTCTCCTCCAGCGCCATCTACGGCGTGCCCAAGAAGAACCCGGTGGATCGCCGCACGCCGCCAAGCCCCGGGGAAGCCTACGGCCACGCCAAGCTGGTCGGCGAGCGCTTGGCGGCCCGCGCCGCCGCCCAGGGCTTGGACGTGACCATCGTGCGGCCGCGCACCATCTTGGGGCACGGCCGTCTCGGCATCTTCCAGATCCTGTTCGAGTGGGTGCGCCGCTCGCGCCCCGTGTACCTGCTCGGCTCCGGACACAATCGCTATCAGTTCGTGCACGCCGACGACCTGGCCGCCGTGTGCTTGCTCGCGGACCAAAAGAAGGGTCCGGCGGTGTATCTGGCCGGCGCGGAGCGCTTCGGCACCCTGCGAGAGCTGCTCGAAGGGCTGGTGAGCCACGCGGGGAGCGAGAGCCCCGTGCGCTCCCTGCCCTTCGGCCCCACGCAGCTCGCGATGCAGGCCACCGGCGCCCTCGGGGTTTCGCCCCTCGGCGCCTACCACGCGCTGATGTACGGTCGCGAGCTGTTCTTCGACGTGAGCGACACCCGCCGGGAGCTCGGCTGGGAGCCGCGTTGGTCCAACGCCGAGATGATCGCCGACTCCTACGACTACTACGTGGCCCACCGCGAGGAGATCCTCGCCCGGAGCGGCGCCTCCCACCATCGCTCGCCGGTCAAGCTCGGCGTCCTCGCGTTGTTGGAGAAACTGCCGTGAGCTTTGCCGCGCTGCTCTTCGCCATCGCCACGGTGGTGCTCAACGGCAGCGCCCAGCTCCTGCTCCGCAAGGCCGCCCTCACCGGAGCGGATCCCGCGGCGCCCGCCTCGCTCGTTCGGAGCCCGTGGCTCATCGTCGGCGTCGCGCTGTACGGCATCAGCGTGCTCACCTGGCTCAGCGTGCTGAAGCGCACGCCCCTGGCCGTCGCCGCGCCCTTCGTGGCCCTGGTGTACGTGCTGGTGCCGCTGCTCTCGAGGAGCGTGTTCGGCGACGTGATCACGCAGCGCATGTGGATCGGCATGGCGCTGGTGGTGGCCGGAGTCACGCTGGTGGCGCGCCGCTGACTACTGAGTGCCGTCGCGGCGTCGAACGGCTATATTGGGCCAATGAGCGACTCGAGCCCTCGACGCGAGGCCGATGGCGAGACCGACGCGGACGGCGTCGACCGCACGTTGATACGCGAGATGCTCGCCCTGTCGCCCGACGACCGCCTCCGCCGACTGGAGCAACTGGTCGAGATGATCCAACGGATTCGCGACGCCAATGGATTCTCCGCGGTACCGTGATGCTCTGATCGTGCTCGCGTCCCACGACGTCGAGTTCATACTGGTCGGAGTGCTTTCTGCCGTCGTTCAAGGAGCACCGGTTACGACGTTCGACGTGGACATCGTGCACCGGAGGAGCGCCGAGAACGTGGAGCGTCTGCTCCGTGCGCTGGAGGAAATGGACGCCACCTACCGTGGGGACTCGCGCAAGCTCGCCCCCACGGCCAGTCACCTGATCGGCCCGGGCCACCAGCTCCTGCGCACCACCTTCGGTGACGTGGATTGCCTCGGGGAAATAGACGGCGGCCGGGACTACGATGCTTTGCTGTCAGATTCGGTGGACGTGGCGCTGGGCGACGGGCACCACATCCGAGTCCTGCGCATCGGTGCGCTCATCGGCATCAAGGAGCGCGCTGGCCGTCCCAAGGACATTGCAGCCCTACCCGCGCTTCGCGCCACGCTGGACGAGATCGCCAAGAAGCGCTGACCGTTTCATTTGTTTGTCGCTGCGGCGCGAGCCCCGGCGAACAGCCCCGCGCGGCGCGAGGCGCGGGCCGCGAGGGACACGTAGACCGACGGCGAGAGCCGCTTGAGCCAGGTGGCGGCGGCTTCCACGCCGAGGGTGAGCATCGGGGTGCCGCGCAGCGTGGCGTCGATGCTGCGGCGTGCGACCGCGTCGGCGCCCAGGCCCGCCCAGCTCGGGGCGCGATCGAGAAATCCGGCGAAGGCAGCGCCGTGATAGCGCGTCGCTGCGTGCAGCCCCGTGCGCACGAATCCGGGGCAGATCGTGGTCACGGTCACGCCGCTCCCGAGCAGCTCCAGCCGTAGCGACTCCGCCATGCCCACCACGCCGAACTTCGAAGCCGTGTAGGCCGCCATTCCCGGCGCTCCGATGAGACCGGCGATGGACGCCGTGAACGCAACGTGACCGCGACCGGCGGCGACCATCTCCGGGACGAACTGTTGGGCGACGATCATGGTTCCGATCAGATTGACGTCCACCACCCAGCGAATGTCCGCGATGGGAACGTCCAAGGTGGGGCCCACGGTCGCAACGCCGGCGTTCGCGAACAGAAGATGCGGAGCGCCCAGCTCGTCGCGCACGCGCGCGGCGACCTTTGCCACCGCCGCTTCGTCCCGCACGTCACACGGCAGGGCCAGCGCTTCGAGCCTGGATGCCACCTGCGTGAGACCGCTTTCGTTGGCGTCCAAGAGCGCAAGCCGAGCCCCGCGGCGCGCCAGCTCTTCCGCCAGGGCGCGGCCAATGCCCGACGCCGCGCCGGTCACTACCGCCACCCTGCCGCTGAGTGATTTCGCGTGTTTTGCCATGAAGTATACACGGTGTATACGCACGACCCACGTCTCGGTCAAGGCGGGGCTACATGGCCCAGTATTTCTCGTCGTCCAGGCCCTCTTCCCGCTCCGGGAGCCCGCGCATCAGGCGCGGCGACGCCTGCACCAAGACCTCGTAGCTGACGCGGTTCGCGTAGCGGCACACCTGGCTCATGGAAGAGTAGGTGAGGAACTCGCGCACGTGCTTGGCGGAGGTCGGCACCCGCGTGCGGTGGTAGCGGTTCGCGGAAATGTCGTGAAGCAACGCAGAGAGAGCGCCGTCCCCCGCGCCGTTGGAGCTGGTGATGCGCGCCGGCCCCCCGTGATACGGCGCGATGTGGGCGAACACCTTCACCGGCGTCTGGCACAGCTTGCGCAGCATGGGCCGGCTGAACTCGAAGCGATTGAACTCGGGGATGGCGCCGGGCAAGAGCGGGTAGCGCGTCTGTCGCTTGACGTCGTCGTCGGTGTAGCCGGCCAGATAGAGCCCGATGGGCCCCGCGGTGCACAGCACCAAGTCCGCCCACTCCAAGGCGCGGTCGCAGGCCAACAGCGGATCCGCGCTTCCCGTCAGCGCCTCGCCCTCTTCTTCGTTCATGGCCAGCACGTCCACGTTGTCCCGAATGAAGCCACGCCAAAACTCGGGACGATCGGCGATGATGAAGCGGGTACCCAGGGTGAGCACCACCGGCACCCCCCGCGCGCGGGCGTAAGACACGGCCTTTTGCGTGGCTTCGGGCATCGGCTCGCCATCCCGAGCCCGCATCAGATAGGCGGAAATCACCAGCGCAGAAGCGCTGTCGAACACCGCTTCCGGCACGCTCTCGGGCGCGAGATCGTTCATGTGGCCAGCGCTGATGGCGAAGGTCCGCTCGCCATCCGGCGTTATCAACGCGAAGCAGCGGCCGATGGGGCCGTCCACCGGTTGCAGGTGATCCAAGCTCACACGGCTCGAGGTGGTGGACAGGTAGCGGTAGCCGGAGGTCCCGAAGCGGATCGGGTCGCTCATCACGCCGAGCAGAATGGCGGCGTCGTCCGCGAGCAGCGAGAAGTTGTGCAACGTGTTGCCCACGGTTCCGCCGGCGAACTCGGCGGAGATGCGGCCGCCCTTGAACAGCTCGTCGTACAGCGCCACCGCGCGCTCGTCATCGATGAGCATGGAGCTGCCCTTGGTGAGCTCGTAGCGCCCGAGCAGCTCGTCCGGCACCCGCGCGTCCACGTCCACCAGAGTCTGGTCGATACCCACGACGTGGACCTTCGCTTCCGGCACGTCGAGGCCCGCGTGATGGAGCAGCGGGTCTCGCTCGTGCACCGGGAAGTAGTGCTTGTGCTTGCGACGACCGGGGAAGCGCACGATGGAAACTGACTTACCCGCCCTGTTCCGCGGCGGCAATCACCGCCTGGATGTTGGTGCGCCGCGGAAAGGTCGCGCCGCGTCGCTTCCGCGGCGGGCCAACATTCCCTGTATCAGGCGACTTTCACCAGCACGTCCTGGCCCCACGGCTGCTTGTCGAGCAGCTCGTCGGCGTCGCGGCGCAGGCGTTCGTCGAGGCGCTGACGCGCGGCCTCGCGAAGGGCCGTGGCGAACATCAGCGCCGAGGAAAAGCGCCGCTTCTTGTCCTTGGCCAACGCCAAGGCCAGCACGCGCTCCACGTCGATGCCGGTGCGCACGAGATCACTCGGCCGCACGGGTTGCACGTGTGCCACGTTGTACAACGTGGTCACGCTGTCCGGTGCGGTGAAGGCAGGGCGTCCGGTCAGCACCCGGTACGCGATCACGCCGAGCGCGAAGACGTCCGCGCGGTGATCCACGTCCTCGCCCCGCGCCTGCTCCGGGGACATGTAGCTGGGCGTGCCCACGGCGGCGCCCATGGTCAGGTTGCTGGCATCGTCGATCATCTTGGATACGCCGAAATCGAGCACCTTCCACAGGCGCTCGCCGCCTTGCTCCGCGTGAAACAAATTCTGAGGCTTGAGGTCGCGGTGAACGACGTTCGCGTCGTCCGCGGCGGCCAGCGCTTGCGCCACCTCTTGTACGAGCGCCAGCGTCGCGCTCATGCCCAGCCGCTTCTTCTCGCGGAGCTGCTGCGCCAGGTCCGTTCCTATCAAGAGCTCCATGACCAGGTAGGGCGTGGCGCCATCCGCGATGCCGCTATCCAGAATGCGGACCACGTGGCGGCTGTCGAGCTTGGCGGCCACTTCCGCCTCGCGCAAGAAGCGCTCCACGCTGGCGCTTTCTCCCACCAACGCCGGGTTCAGGAACTTCACCGCCACGGCCCGTCCGCTCTGCTCGTGCCACGCCTTGTACACCTCCCCCATGGCGCCGCGGCCGATGACCTCACCCACGGCGTACTCCCCCACCTGCTGGTCCGTGAAGCGCCCGAGCTTGGCCCCACGCTCGCGCTCGAGATCCGCCATCGCTTCGTCGAGCAGCGCGTCGCGCTTCTTGATCTGACGCATTGCGCGCTCCAGCCGTTCGAAGGCGGCCAGGGTCGCCGCACGACTCCGGCGCGCCATCCAGAAGGTGGCGGCGAACAGCACCTGGCACACGAACAGCACGGCGAACATGGCGGCGGGCTGCGGGTCCACCAGCTGGAACACCGCCTGGTCCGTGGCAATCACGCCGAGCATGGCCAGCACGTTGAGCACCAGATACCCGAAGGCTCCGGTCGCGTAGATGGTCCAGCCGCTGGCGACGGAATCACTCAGCCCGAAGAAGTAGATCCCGATGTACATCGCGATGATCGTCGGCGAGAAGACACCCACGTAGTACGTCATCGCGAGGATGGTCACGACGCAGCTCAGGCCCTGCACCAAGAGCTTTCGGCGATCGAGCTTGTTCACGTCGCGGAGCTCCACCAAGAGCCCCAAGGAGACCAGCACCGTGATCACCGTGCTGATGGTCGCCAGGGCGCGACCCGGAGACGGCCGCGGCTGGAGCCACACCGCCACCAGCCCGGCGAGACCCGCCAGCACCACCAAGCGCAACAGCGCGATGGCCCGCGCCAGCTCCTCGCCCTGCAGAATGAGCGGCGAAGCGGTGGTGACGCCGCTGCTTCGTGCCGCCGTCACCGCGGTGTCCGACGAAACGGTGTCGTCGTTCTTTCGACCCGCCGCATCGACCACGGTCGGCTCGTCCGACGCGTCCGGCGGTGGCCGAGGCGGCTCGGAGATGACTACGTTCTCATCCTGGGCCATGACCCGATCGCCGCAGGGTAGCGCGTCGGCGCTGCGGGCAAAATCGGCTCTTTCGACGGCCGGCATTGCGCCCTACCCTCGACCCACCTCTCGCCATGTCCCTCGACCGCATTCGGCATCTCGTCACTCGTTTCCGCACCACCTTCGCCGGCGCGCTGCCTTCGGCGCCATCGCCCTGGGACCTCGACGCTCGTCTGGGTCGAGAGCTCTTGGAGTCGATGCTCGCGGCGCGTCACCTCGACTTGTGGGCTCACGAGCTGCGAGCGCGCGGCGCGGGGCACTACACCATCTGCAGCTCGGGTCACGAAGCGAACGTGGTGCTGGGACGCCTCACGGGGCCGAACGATCCCAGCCTGCTGCACTACCGGAGTGGAGCCCTGGTGGTCGAGCGCGCGCGGGCGCTGCCCAGCGTCGACGCCGTCCGAGACATCGCGCTCTCTTTGGTCGCCTCCAGCGATGAGCCGACCAGCGGCGGACGGCACAAGGTGTTCGGCAGCAAACCGCTGGGCATCATTCCCAAGACCAGCACCATTGGCTCGCACCTGCCCCGCGCCGTGGGCTTGGCGTTCGGCCTCGAGCGGCGGCCCCGGCTGGGCCTGGCCGCAGAATCCCCCCGCGATGCGATCGCCGTCGCGTCCTTCGGCGACGCGAGTCTGAACCACAGCACCACTTTGGGAGCGCTCAACGCCGCCGGCTGGGTGCTGCACCAGCGCCTCACGCTGCCGCTCCTCTTGGTGTGCGAGGACAACGGTCTGGGCATCAGCGTGCGCACTCCGGAAGGCTGGATCGAGACGCGGCTCCGAGCGCTGCCCCACGTGGCATACTTCTCGGCTCCCGGCTGGGATCTCGCGGCCACTTTCCGGGCGGCGCAGGCGGCCGTGACGCACGTGCGCCAGAAGCGCACGGCGGCGGCGCTGCATCTTTCGTGCGTGCGCCTCCTCGGCCACGCGGGGAGCGACGTCGACACCGGCTATCGGCCACCCGCGGAGATCGCCGCCGCGGAGGAGAGGGACCCGCTGGTGTGCGCCGCCCTTTCCCTGGTGGACGGCGGGGCGATGACCGCGAAAGAAGTGCTCGAGCTCGACGCCGCCGTCGGCGAGCGCGTGGCGCGCGAGGCAGAACGCGCCGTCACGCGCCCGCGCCTCGGATCCCGCGCGGAGGTGATGGACGCCATCGTGAGCCCGACCCTCTCGCACGTACCGCAACGCCAGCCGAACAGCGCACCGCTGACTCTGGCCCAGGGCATCAATGCGGCCCTCGCAGAGGGGCTCGAGCATCACCCGGAGATGTTGATCTTCGGCGAGGACGTGGCGAAGAAGGGCGGCGTGTACGGGATCACCAAGGGCCTCTTGGCCAAGGGTGGCCCGGCGCGCGTGTTCAACACCCTGCTCGACGAACAGACCATCCTGGGCATCGCCCTCGGCACCGCAAACCTGGGACTCTTGCCGGTTCCGGAGATCCAGTACCTCGCCTACCTGCACAACGCGGAAGACCAACTGCGCGGCGAGGCTGCCACGATGCAGTTCTTTTCCGCACGGCAGTGGGATAACCCCATGGTGGTGCGCATCCCCGGGCTGGCGTACCAAAAGGGCTTCGGCGGGCACTTCCACAACGACAACTCCATCGCGGTGCTGCGGGACGTTCCCGGCATCGTGGTGATGGTGCCCGCCCGCGGAGACGACGCCCTGGAGCTGTACCGCGCGGCGTTCGCGCTGGCGCGCCAAGCGCGGCGCGTAGTGGTCGTGGTGGAGCCCATCGCGCTCTACCACACGCGAGATCTCCACTCCGAGGGAGACACGCTGTGGACCGCGTCCGGCACGGGCCAAGCCGCCGCCTTCGGCAAGCCGCGAGTGTACGACGCCGAGGCGCCGGATCTCACGATCGCGACCTACGGCAACGGCGTGCTGATGAGCCTGCGCGCCGCGCGGCGGCTTTCGGAGGAGCGCGGCGCCCGGGTGCGGGTGCTCGATCTGCGCTTCCTCGCTCCCCTTCCAGTGGAAGAGGTGCTCGACCACGCACGACAGACCGGCGCTCTCCTGGTGGTGGACGAATGTCGGCGGAGCGCGGGCGTCTCCGAGGCGCTCGCCACCGCCGCGCTAGAGCATGCGCCCGGCGTTCGTTTTGCCCGGGTGACGGGCGCCGACTGCTTCATCCCCCTGGGAGACGCCGCGAACTTGGTACTGCTGAACGAAGACGAGATCTTCGCGGCGGCGGAAGATCTACTGACCTTGACCCGTAACCTCCGGAGGCGCGCCCAATGAAGACCATCGAGCTGTTCTTCGACTTCTCTAGCCCCAACGCCTACTTCGCGACCCTGCAGCTGCCCGCGGTAGCTGCGAGTGCGGGCGCCACCTTGGTTTACCGGCCGTTCTTCCTGGGCGGACTCTTCAAGCTGCTCGAAGCGCCGCAGACTCCGGGCATGTCGAGCCCCGAGAAGGCGCGGGCCTCGCTGCGCGACCTGGAGCGCTGGAGCGACAAGCACGGCGTACCGTTTCGTTGGCCGTCGCGTTTTCCGATGAACACGCTCAAGGCGCTCCGCGGCGTGTTCGTCCTCGGCGACCTGGGCATCGGCGAGCGCGCGTACATCGAGGCCGTGTTTCGCGCCTACTGGGCCGAAGATCGCGACATCGCCGATCCCCAGGTGCTGGCAGAGGTGGTGCAGGGCCTCTCGGGGGACGGATCCGAGCTGCTCCGGCTCATCGAAGAGCCCAAGGTCAAGGACCGCCTCCGCGTCGCCACGGAGGAAGCTCGTACCCGCGGCGTGTTCGGCGCTCCCGTGATCGTGGTCGGGGACGAGCTGTTCTTCGGCAAGGACCGCCTGGATTTCGTGGCGGACGCGCTGCGGAGCTAGCCGCCGTCGGCGCCGGCGTCCGCGCTGCCGCCCATGCACGTTCCGCCGACGCAGCTCTGACCTGGCGCGCAGACCTTGCTGCAGTTTCCGCAGTGGTTCTTGTCCGTCTGCAAGTTGAAGCACGTACCGTTGCAGTCGGTGTAGCCGGCATCGCACACACAGCCGTTGTCGCAGTGCTCGTTGGCCCCGCACACGGTGTTGCAGCTGCCGCAGTTCTGATCGTCCGAAGTCAGATCCACGCAGGCGCCGTTGCAGCCCGTCAGCCCGGAGTTGCAGGTGATGCCGCAGCTGCTGCCGGAGCACACCGCGGCGCCGTTGGCCGGCACTGGACACACGATGCCGCAGCCGCCGCAGTTGTTCTTGTCGCTGGTGGTGTCGACGCAGGTCGTGCCGCACTTCGTGGGCGTGGGTGACGTGCAGTTGATGCCACAGACGCTGGAGCTACAAGTAGCGGTACCGGTGCCGGCGGTGGGGCCTGGACACACCTTGGTGCAGCTGCCGCAGTGGTTGGGGTCCGTGCTCAAACGGAAGCACTGGCTGCCGCACTTCGTGTAGCTGGTGTTGCACAGGAAGCCGCAACTGCCGCTCTGGCACTCCGGCGACGCGTTCTGCACGTTGGTCGTGCACACGTTGCCGCAGCTGCCGCAGTTGCCCTCGTCGGTGTTCGAGTCCACGCAGCCCGCACCGCACTTGAGCAGCCCGCCGGTGCAGTCGAAGCCGCAGGTACCGTTGTTGCACACGGACGAGCCGCCAGAGGGCGGATTGCAGGCGTTGGTGCAGGTGCCGCAGTGGTTGGTGTCCGTGTTCAGGTTGGTCTCGCAACCGTTGGCGCGGTTGCCGTCACAGTCCCCATAGCCGGTCTGACAGCTGTCGTAGTCACAGCCGCCGTTCTTGCAGAGGGCATTGTTCACGTGCTGCGGATTGCACTGAGTGGTGCACTTGCCGCAGTGGTTCACGTCCGTCAGCAGGTTGCTCTCGCAGCCGTTGTCGGTGTTGCCGTCGCAGTTATCGTACGGGGCCACGCACAGGATCACGCATACGCTGAGCAGGCATCCCGCAATGCCGTTGGTGCCGTTGCACTTCTTGTTGCACGCGCCGCAGTGGGAGGGATCTTCCGAGAGCTTGGTTTCGCAGCCATTGTTGATGATCCCGTCGCAATTGTCGTAGGGCGACTGGCAGCTCGTGATCGTGCAGTTCCCAGTGGCGCAGGTCGTGTTCGCATTGGCGGCGGCGCAGGAGTTGGTGCAAAATCCGCAGTTCTGCGGATCCGTCTCCAGATCGACCTCGCAGCCGTTCTGCTTGTTGCCGTCGCAGTCCCCGGTGGTGGGCGGCACACAATCCGTGACCTCGCACTGACCGGCGTTGCACTTCCAATTGTTCCCGTGCGTCGCGATGCAGTCGTTTCCGCAGGAGCCGCACTGGGTGGGGTTGTTCTGGGTGTCCGTCTCGCAGCCGGTAGCGGGCACGCCATCGCAGTCTTCGTAGCCGGTCTCGCACTGGTCGATCACGCAGCTGCCGTCGATCGCGCACTTGGCGCTCGCGTGCGCGAGTTGACACGGCTCGCAGGAGGACGCTCCGCAGCCCTTGTCGGGTGTGTTGTCTTGAAGGCAGATGGGCTTGCCACTGGGGTCGGGACACACCTTGGCGCCTGGGAAGCAGGTGTCGCCCGCCACGCCGCCGGCGCCCCCGGTTCCGCCGGCAGTGCCACCGCCGCCGTCCTGCTTGTCCGCCCCGGTCCCCTTCGGGTCTACGGAACAGGAAGAAAAAGCAATGAGCCCTCCCAAGAACAGAAGCAGCCCGATTAAGCGAGGTGCACGGGTCACGCTAGCTAGCTTACACCGTCTGAGCGAGCGCTTCGACCCCCGCCAAACGCGCTTTGGAGCGCTCGGATCACCTCGCCGTCCTCACCGGGAAACACCGTTCGCACATCGAGCACGACAGCGCCGTCTTCGATGCGAGCGAGCACGGGAGCGAGCGCCGCGCGCAATCGTCGACTGGCGTCCTCGGGGTCGTCACACGGGACGCGAAGTGCCCAAGACTCCACGGGGGCTTCCGCCAGCGTTCCCCCACCAATGGCCGCCACACTGGAAATGACCTCGGCGGGATGCGGGTGGAGCGCGGCCCGCCAAGCCTCGGCTCGAGCCCGAAGCTCCTCCAGCGGTGCGCGAAGCAGCAGGAAAACCGGGAGCTCGCTCGCAGCGTCGCGTTCGTAGGCGTCGAGCACGGTCTCGAGCGCTGCCAGCGTGAGCTTGTCGACCCGAAGCGCGCGCGCGAGGGGATCCTCCCGGAGCAAGCTCACCCAACGGGAGCTGCCCGCGACCACGCCTCCCTGGGGACCGCCGAACAGCTTGTCGAGACTGAAGCACACCAGATCGACACCGGCCGCGAGGCAGGCCTGGACGCTCGGCTCCCGCTCGGCCTCGCTCGCCACCTCCGGCAGCGGGACCACCAGGCCTCCGCCCAGATCCTTGATCAACGGCAGCTCGCGCTCCCGCGCGAGGGCCGCCAGCTCCGACAGCTCGGGGCGCTCCGCGAACCCGGTGATGCGAAAGTTGCTGGGGTGCACCCGGAGCAAACACGCTGTGCTGGCTCCGATGGCGCGCGCGTAGTCGTTCACCCGCGTTCGGTTGGTGGTGCCCACCTCCACCAGGCGCGCGCCCGAGCGCGCCAGCACCTCCGGAATGCGGAAGCCGCCGCCGATCTCGACGAGCTCTCCACGGGATACGATCACGTCCCGCCCCGCCGCGATGGTGCTCAGGGCGAGCAGCACCGCGGCAGCGTTGTTGTTCACGAGCAGCGCGTCCTCCGCGCCCACCAAGCGCGCCATGCGCGCCTCGGCGGACAGGCCGCGGCGGGTGCGGCTGCCGGACTCGACGTCGAGCTCCAAGCTCACATAGCCGCCGCACAGCTCGAAGATGCGCTCGAGCGCCGCGCGACTGAGGGGTGCCCTGCCCAGGTTGGTGTGCAGCACCACACCGGTCGCGTTGACCACGCGGCCCAGACCGAGGCGGCTTCGCCGTTCCACTTCTCGAGCCACGCGCCGCACGACCTCGTCGTCCGTCGGCACCGAGCTGCCCGCCTTCACCTCGCTCCGGAGCCGGCCGATCACGTCCCGCGCGATCGCCGTCACCACCCGGCGTCCGACCCGCTCCGACAGCTCCGAGAGCTGAGGAGCGCTCACGATGCGGTCGACCTTGGGCAGCTTTCGGAGCTCCACGGCGGCGAGCTTACACCGCTCGCGGTCCGCCGAGTGACGTGACAAGCTTGCCCCGCCATGCGGCTTTCGGGCGAAAATCCCAGCGTGCGTCTCGCGATCCTCGCGCTTCTCTTCACCGTCGGCTGTTCCAAGGAGTCCACGCCGGGCAAGCCCGCCCACGCCAAGGAGCCCGAGGCTCCCGCGGCGTCCGCGCCGCCTCCGGCTGCCAGCGTTTCGGCCAAACCCGCCGCCAGCGCTCCCAAGCCGCAAAAGGACGGCCCCCTCACCATCGAGACCGATGCCGGCGTGGTGCCCGCCGCCAAGGCCCAGCGCATCCTCCACGTCGGGGATTCCATGGTCCCGCTGGTGGGCAACTACCTGCGCCCCATCCTGCAGGCGGACGGTCGCAAGTACTACATCGATAGCGTGGTGTCCTCCAGCACGCTGAGCTGGAGCAACAAGCGGCTGCTCCAAGACGCGATGTACAAGTACGACCCGGACGTCATCCTCATCTCCCTCGGCTCCAACGAGCTGTTCGATCCCACTCCGGAGCGCCGCGTGCCCGCCATCAAACAGATCGTGGAGGACACCCGCGGTCGCCCGTGCCTGTGGATCGGTCCCCCGGCGTGGAAGCAGGACACGGGCTTCTTGGAGCTGCTCAAGAAGAACCTGGGGCACTGTCGCTACTTCGACTCCACCAAGCTGAACCTCCCGCGCATGGCGGACGGCCGGCATCCCGATTGGACCGGCGGGTATCGTTGGGCCAGCGCGGTGTGGAAAGCCCTCGGCGGGACCGAGCCCGTGCCCACGGGCAATCCCCGACCCGAGCCATGAGTCGCTGGCTCGTCGCCCTCACGCTGGTCGGAGTGCTGGGCTGCGATCACGCGGAGCCCACGGCGAGCGCCGCACCCAGCGCAGCTCCGCCGGTGACGTCGGTCGCCAAGCAGACGCCGCTACCCGATGCTTCTCGGCCTGATGTCGGGGCAACGCGGAACCACCCTCTCAACGTGGTCCTGATCTTGATCGACAGTATGCGCTGGGACATGCCCTGGAACGGCTATCCACGTCCCATCGCGCCGTGGCTCACCGGCTACGAAAAGACCGTGGTCAGCTACACTCGCGCCTACTCCATCTCGTGCACCACGGCGCGCAGCGTCGCGCCGCTCATGGTCGGCAAGTACCCGAGCGAGATGCCGCGCAACGGCTACTTCTTCACTCAGTACATGCCCGAGAACCTGTTCTTGGGGGAACGGCTGCGCGCCGCGGGCCGTCGCGCGCTGGGCGTGGCGGCCCACGCGTACTTCTTCCCCGCCAGCGGCCTGGCGCAGGGTTTCGACGAGCTGTTCGTGCTGCCCGGAACGGTCATGAACAACCCGGACGAGAAGAACGTCACCGGCGAACGGCTCACCGAGGCCGCCAAGAGGATCCTGAGCCGCAAGGTCAACGTGGATCAGAGCGACGGGAAGCGGTTCTTCGCCTACCTCCACTACATGGATCCCCACGCGCCCTACGTGGCCTATGAAGACCAGCCGCTCTGGGGGCATCAACCGCGGGATCGCTACGACCAGGAGATCCACTACACCGACGCCCAGGTCGCGGCGTTCGTTCGCTGGGCCAAGCGTCAGCCTTGGGGTCCAGACACCGCCTTCATCGTCTCCGCGGATCACGGCGAGAGCTTCGGCGAGCATGGACACCTGAAGCACGGCTACGAGGTGTGGGAGGAGCTGGTTCGCGTTCCGCTGTTCATCGACGTACCAGGCGGCCAGGCGCGGCGCATCGACGTGCCTCGGAGCCACATCGACCTGGCACCCACGATCTTGGAGTTGATGGGCGTGGCGGCGAAACCACCGCTGCGCGGCACCAGCTTGGTGCCCGAGGTCTTCGGGGCGGATCCCGAGCCGCGGCCGGTGATCGTCGACCTCACCCGGGACAACCTCGAGAACCGACGGCGGGCCCTGATCGAGGGAACGGACAAGCTCATCGCCACCGGCGACGACGAGAAGTGGCTGCTCTTCGACGTGGTGGCGGATCCCCGGGAGAAGAAGGACCTCACCGCGGATCGCCCCCGCTTCAAGCGCATGCGCGAACGCTACTTCGAGGTGTCCAAGACGATTCCCCTGGTGGAAGTGCGGGGCGACGAACCACCCCTGAAGGACGCTCCGGAAGGCCGTCGCTGGTAGTCGTGGCGTGGGGGCCCCAGGGGCACGCCGCGGCCGTGGCGCCGGCGCCGCAGGCGCCGGCAAGCGCGCCGGAAATTTCTGCCTCGAAGTGAACGGCACGCGCATTGCTCAGGGCGGCCGCGCGGGCACGACGCCCGCCTTCACCCGAGGGACCGCTGCCATGAGACGCACCACACTTTGCCTCTTCACTTTCGCCCTGCTCGGCTCCACCGTGGGCTGCCAAGCCCTGATGGCTCGCCCCGGCGCCCAACCGAGGAGCGACTACGCCCAGGAGAAGCACGAGCGCAGTCAGAAGGCGCAAGCGGCCCTGGCGGACAACAGCGAGAAGGAGCTGGCGCGTTGCCAGGAGGCGACCCAGACCACGAACGACAAGCTCGCAGAAGCCCTGAAGAAGGTCCGCGGCGGCGCCGACGGTCCGATGGGTCCCATGCCCAGCATGGTGGATGCCGTGAAGGCTCTCAAGAAAGAGAAGGTGTCCGTCACCATCAAGGTGCTGGGCTCGCCGCAATCCCCCACGCTGATGCTGGAAGACTCCTTCACCAAGGAGGGTCAGAAGCTCGCCGGCGCGCCGCAAGCAAAGCTCATGGCCTACGCCAAGCGTAGCCAGAAGGTGCAGCCGCTGTTGACGGCGCTGCGCGATCAGATCAACGCGGTGAACGCCACCATCGGGGCCTCGTTCCAATCCACGTCTTCGTGCACGCTGCAGGCCAAGGGCTTGACGCAGACGCTGGCAGGCATGGAAAACGGCGACGAAAAGCCCACTGACGATCTGTTTACGGTGTACGGCAAGTTCCTCGCCGCCAGCCAGCGGAGTCAGACCGCTGCGGCGTCTTCCATCGCGCTGGTGGGGGTGCTGCAGGCGGCCTTCGCCGGCAAGGACACGAACGCCATCGACACGCTGGTCACCGGCGTGCAGAAGGCCTCCGACGAGAACATCGAGATCGGGCCGGAGAAAGCCAAGGAAGTGTACCTGCTGGCGGCCAAGGACTTGCGGGACGCGTGTCAGAAGCAGCTCGACACCTACTACGCCGAGCACCCCGAGGCGAAGCCGGGCAGCGGACCATCGCCCTGCTCCAAGGAAGGCTCGCAGGACAAGGGCCCACCTCCCGCCCCCGGAAGCGAAGAGTACGCCGCGTTGATCCCCGGCGATGGCCCCATCGCAGCCGCCGCCAACTCCGTCGATGCGCTATCCAAGGGCGACTACCTGGGCGCGATGAAGAGCGCCGCGGGCCTGGTGCCGGGCGGCTCCGCCCTCGCCGGCGCGCTGGACTCCGTGTTCAAGCTGCTCTGACGGCGAGCAAACCGCCGGCGCGGAATACTGTCCCGCGCCGGCGGGTTCGGCGGTACACCCGTCGTCGTGAAGCTCGCTCGTCTAGTTCTCGCTCTGACCGCATCACTGGTCGTCCTCGGGCACGCGCCCCTGCCGGCTCGCGCGGACGCGTCCGCGCTGCCGCCGCCTCCCGAAATTCGGTTCGAGAAGTATCAGCTCGACAACGGCCTGGAGGTCATCCTCCACCGCGACAGCTCCCTACCGTTGGTCGCGGTCAACCTCTGGTACCACGTGGGACCGGCCAACGAGCCCAAGGGCCGCTCCGGTTTCGCCCACCTCTTCGAGCATCTGATGTTCGAAGGCTCGAAGCACGTGGGGCATCGCTTCGATGCGCTGCTGGAGGCAGCGGGAGCGACCAACGTGAACGGTACGACCAGCTGGGATCGGACCAACTACTTCGAGACCGTCCCCGCCCGCTACCTCGAGCTGGCGCTCTGGATCGAGAGCGATCGCATGGGGTTCTTGCTCGACAGCTTGACCAAGGAGCGGCTCGACGTTCAGCGAGGGGTGGTCAAGAACGAACGCCGGCAGAGCTACGAGAACGCCCCCTACGGCAAGAGCAGCTTGGCGCTGCTGGACGGTCTGTATCCCGAGGGGCACCCGTATCACGGTGCGGTGATCGGCTCGATGAAGGACCTGGATGCCGCCAGCATGGACGACGTTCGGGCGTTCTACACGGCGTTCTATGCACCCTCCAACGCCACCCTCACGTTGGCGGGAGACTTCGAGCCGAAGCGCGCAAGGGAGCTGATCCAGAAGTACTTCGGGCCGCTCCGCAAGCGTGACAAGCCGGCCGCCGGCGCGCGCACCCCCACGCCTCCGCTGGCCGCGGCGCGGCACGTGGAGGTGCCGGAGACCGTAGAGCTCGCCAAGGTGGCCTTCGGCTACATCACACCGCCGGCCTATTCGAAGGACGACGCCGCGCTGGACGTCACCGCAGCCGTACTGGCGGGCGGCAAGGCCACGCGGCTCTATCGCGAGCTGGTGGTCAAGAAGCGGATCGCCAGTGACGTGGACGCCAGCCTCGACTCGAACCAGCTGGCGAGCACGTTCGAGGTGAGCGCCATGGTGGCCGGCAAGCACGACGCCAAGGAGCTCGAAGCGGGGCTGAGCTCCGTCCTCGAAGAGCTCGGCAAGAGCGGGCCCACCCCCGCCGAGCTGTCTCGAGCGAAGCGGCGCTTGCTGGTGGATCTGTACGACAACCTTCAGCTCCTCAACGGCCCCGGCGGCGAATCCGGTCGCGCTGGCCTGTTGCAGCGATTCAATCACTACCTGGGCGATCCCGGAGGCCTGCCACGCTACGTGCGTGCCCTCGAGAACGTCTCCGCAGCAGATGTAGCGCGGGTCGTCCAAACGCATCTCGGCGCTGGACACCGCTTGGTGGTCACCACAGTGCCCACCAAGGAGAAACCGTGAAGCGCGCGCTCCTCTTCGCGCTCGTGCTCGGCGGGTGCACCCATCCGCAGGGTCCCGCGGCGGCGCCGGCGGCTGGCGCGCCGCCGGCGGCGCGCGCCACGCCCAGCGCCGACTTTCGCGATCACGTTCCGGAACCGGGGCCCGCCGACGCCGTGCGCATTCCGGCCCCGGAGGTCGCCAAGCTCGAGAACGGGCTCACGCTGTACGTGCTCCGACGCCCCGCGCGCGTCGTGAGCGTGCGCGTCTTGCTGCGGGCCGGCTCGAACCAGGACCCTGCGGGCAAGAGCGGACTTGCCGCGCTCACGGCGCGGCTTGCCAGCGAGGAAACGAAGGATCACGACAGTACGGGGCTCGCGGAAGCCATCGAGTCATTGGGCGCGACCCTTTCGCGCAGCACCGGACGCCGGAGCTCCGAGCTCGGCTTGACGGTCCTGCCCGCCGACGTTCCGCGCGCCCTCTCCTTGCTCGCCGAGATCGTCGAGCGACCCGCGTTCCGCCCGAAGACCTTCGAACGCGTGCGCTCCGAGTGGCTCGACGGCCTCACCGCGGATCGACAGCGAGTCGAACGACTGTCGACCCTGGCTGGGTTCCGGCTGCTGCTCGGCCCGCGCCTGGGCGCGCCGACGGACGGCAGTCTCGACGACGTGAAGAAGCTGACCATCACGGACCTCCGACGCTTCCACGACGGCCACGTCACGCCGGCGCAGGCCGCCGTCATCCTGGTCGGCGATCTGGACCTGTCGCGAGCTCGAAAGGCCGTGGACGGCGCCTTTGGCGCGTGGCGCGCCCGGCAAGCCGAGGCGTCGGCGCCGCCGGCCCCGCCGCCGGCGCCGGAGAGCACGCAGATCGTGCTGGTGGACCGCCCGGGGGCGGTCCAGAGCGCGCTGTTCGTCGCACAGCCGTTTCCCCGGCTCGGTCAGCCGGGGCTGGAAGCGCGGGAGCTCTTGAGCGGGGCGATGGGCGGCCTGTTCACCTCCCGCATCAACAAGAACCTACGCGAGGAGCACGCCTACACCTACGGCGCGCGTTCCACGGTGGTCGAGAGCCGCGAGTTCGGAGCCTTCATCGTGTCCACCAGCGTGCAGCGGGACGTGACGGCGCCGGCCCTCTCGGAGCTCCTGAAAGAGCTGCGCGCCGCCCCCAGCGACCGCCCCATCACTTTGGACGAGCTCGCGCGGGCGAGGGCCGATCGCGTCAGCCGACTGGGAGCGCACCTCGAGCACGTGGATCGCATGGCGAACGATCTCTCGGAGCTGTTCGAGGAAGGACTCCCTGACGACTGGTTCCAGAAGCGTCCCGAGGACATCGCCGCAGTGACGCTTTCGGACATTCGAAGCGAGGCCAAGCGCCTCGACGTCGCCCACCTGGTCGTGGTGGTCGTCGGCGATGCCGCGGCCGTTCGCCCGGCGCTGGAGAAGCAGTTCACCGTGGTGTCCGCCGCCGCCGACCTCACGAAATAACGCAAGGGCTACTGGTTCGGCGCGCTGACCGGCGGAGCATCGGGCTGGCCCTGACCCGAATCGCTGCCTCGGGCGGAGAGCAACGCCAGAAGCCCTCCGAAGGCAAAGGCCAACAGCCCGGCGATGCCCCAGATCACCCAAGGCAGCCAACTCGCCCGCGGCGCAGCCTGGGGTGGGTAGTAGGGCCGTCGGATCACCATCGTGGGATCGTACGTGCCCGGCAGGGCGTTCATCTGCCGGGTCGCGATGACCTCGGAGGGATCCATCTCCTCCGGGTGCTCCGCGACCACCACGCTGGGCTGGTCCACCGCCACGTTGACGCGAGGCTGTGGCGCGTGAGCCGCGGATTGCTGCGCGACGATCGCGTCGTCACCCAGTTCTTCGAGCTCATCGACTTCTGGAGGGGAGCCGTAGGGGTGCTGGCGGGAGTGCGACACCGAGCCATGACTATATCGAGCGCCTCGACCCCGGTCCACCCGGCCGAAGGCCGATTGCCGGCCCCCGGACCTATGCCGAAACGGCAGCGTTGCACTACAGTGCTCGGGTCGCCATGGACTCCGTCACCCTCTTTCTGCTTTCGATCGCGGGCATCTTTCTGATCGGCGCGGTGGGGGAGATCATCTTCCAGCGCACGAACATCCCGGACGTGATCTGGCTGATTCTCGCCGGCATCCTGCTCGGTCCCGTCAGCGGCTTGGTGACGAAGCCGAGACTCAACGCCATCGCGCCGTACTTCGCGGCGGTCACGCTGGTGGTCGTGCTGTTCGAGGGCGGCACGGCGCTACGCTTGCGCGAGCTGCGCAAGGCCGCCCCACGCTCGAGCGCGCTCGCGCTGCTGTCGTTCTTGGCGTCCGCGTCCATGATGGCGGTGGTCAGCATGCTGGCCGCCTGGGTTGGCTGGCTGCCGGCCAGCTGGACCTGGACCCACGGCTGGCTTTTGGGGGCCATTTTGGGCGGCTCGAGCTCCATCATCGTGATGCCCGCGATGCAGCAGGCGCGGGTCGCGCCCCGCGTCGGTAACCTCGTGAACCTGGAGTCGGCCCTCACCGACGCGTTCTGCGTCGTCAGCACCGTCGCCATCATCGACGTGATGGTGAAGGGCAACACGGGCGCCGCCGGCCCCGCGGTGGCATTGCTGCGCTCCTTCGGCATCGGTCTCGCCATCGGCTTGGTCGCCGGCCTGATCTGGCTGCTGCTGCTCAAGTTCCTACAGGACAGCGAGCACGCCTACCCCGTCACCCTTTCCGCGCTGCTGATCTTGTACGTCGTGATCGACAAGATGGGCGGCAGTGCAGCCCTCGGCATCCTGGCGGTGGCGGTGATCTTGGGGAACGCCCCGTCGCTGTCCAAGAAGATCGGCCTGGTAGAGCGCGCCCAGCTCGATACCTCCGTGCGCGGTTTCCATCGCCAGATGGCGTTCATCATCAAGTCCTTCTTCTTCGTGTTCATCGGCGCCATGCTGGCGGGGCCCATCTCGCTGCTGCTGTTGGGCGCCATCTTGGGTGGCTTGCTCTTCGCAGCCCGGATTCCCGCCACGCGCATCGCGACCATCGCGAGCGGTCTCACCTCCGACGAGAAGAACCTGGTCACCGTCGCCATGCCGCGCGGCATGGCCGCCGGCGTGCTGGCGACGCTGCCGGTGTCGGCAGGCATTGCGGGCACCGATTCGTTGCCCGTCGTGGTGTTCGCTTGCGTGCTGGTGACCATCCTGGTGTTCGCCCTCGGCTTCCCGGTGATCAAACGCGGCATGCAGCCCGTGGATCCAGAACCGATGTCGGAGGAGCTGAGCGTGCCGGCCCCTGCCGTGATGGCGGCGGCGCTGGCCCCGTGGCGGCGGCGCCAGCACCCGTGGCCACGCCGGCACCCGTGGCGGCGCCGGCACCCGTGGCGCCCCAGGCGCCAGCGCCGACGCCGGTCGCCCCGCTGCCGGCGGCGCCGGAGCCCGTCACCCAACCCGTCGCGCAGTATCCGGGCGCGCCGATCCCTGGTGGCGTTCCGACGACCCAGCCGATCCCCCAGCAGACCGCGTCGGGATCCGCGCCGAACCAACAACAGGAAGCGGAAAATCAGACGCTGCTCGGGCACCCGCTCCCCCCGGGCCCGCGCGATCCCAACGCCGGCTGATCAAGCCGCGGGCTTGCTCTCCACGCCGCTCTCGTCGATGCCGCTACGGCGCCGCACCAGCTCCTGGCTGTAGGTGTGGAGCAGCTGCTCGTAGCTGAGCATGCCGACGATTTCCCCGCCGCCCTCCGAGTCCACCACGGGTAGCTCGGGATAGTGCGACGAAGCGAAGCGCTCCAAAGCGACCGCGAGCGTGTCTTCTTGAGTGACGGTGACCAGCGGCATCGCGCAATCGGCGGCAATGGCGAGCTTGCCCATCTCCTCGTCGAAGAAGAACGCGCGCACCGTGTCCAGGGTCACGATGCCGGAGAGCTCGCCTCGCGGCCCAACGACGGGGAACACCGTCTGGTTGCAGCCCGTGGTCACGCGCAGCACCTCCGCCAGCGGCGTGGACGCCGGCAGCGGCTTGACCGGCTGTTTGTCGAACACCGTGCCCACCCGCACGTGCTGCAGCAGATCCAAGACGTACTCCGCACCGTGCGCCGGGGAATCCCGCCGCGTCCCCACCTGCTTTTCGTACAGCGTGAAGCGGCGGAGCAGGGTGAAGGTAACGACCTCCGCCAACATCAGCGGCACCAGCAGGTCGTAGCTTCCGGTCATCTCGCTCGCCATCACCAGGGAGGAAATGGGCACGTGAGCGACGCCCCCGAAGAAGCACGCCATGCCGACGATGACGAAGGCTCCCGGCTGCGGCACCACGTGGGGAAACCACTCGTGGAAGGCGAAGCCGAAGGCGCCGCCGATCATGCCGCCCACGACCACGGAAGGACCGAACACGCCTCCGGAGCCCCCAGAGGAAACCGAGAGCGAGGTAGTGAGCACCTTCAAGAGGGCGATGCCGAGCATCGTTCCCGCGCCAATCCAACCAATGGGCAGCACGTGGTGACGGGGCAGGAGCGCCTCTTGCAGCCAGCCGTAGCTGGCGCCCAACGCCTGCGGCGCAGCCAGCGCCAAGAGACCCACGGCCAAGCCGCCGAACATGGGCTTGATGGTGTTGGGCATCTTCAGCTTGTGGAACACGCGGTCCCGCATGCCATAGAAGACCTTGATGTAGATCCAGCCCACGAGCGCGGCGAACACCGCCATCACCATGTAGAGGGGCAGCTGACGCGGATCGAAGGAGTAGTGCTTCTCCGTGACGAAGATGGTCCCTTCGCCGAACAACATGGTGAACACGGAGTAGGCGACCACGGACGAAAGCACCGCGGGAACGAGCGCATCGACCTCGAAGTCGTCCTTGTACAGCACCTCCACCAAGAACAGCGCGGCGCCCAGGGGCGTGCGAAAGATGGCGCCGATGCCGCCGGCCGCGCCGGCGATGAGCATCAAGCGGCGTTCCCGAGCGGAGAGCTTCAGGGCGGAGCCGAGCACCGAGCCGAAGCCCGCGCCGATCTGGGCGATGGGCCCCTCGCGACCGGCGCTGCCACCGGTACCGATCAGGACCACCGACGCGAGCGCCTTGACGATGGGCACCCGGGGGCGAATGCGGCCACCGTGACGGTGGAAAGATTCGATCAGCGCGTCCGTTCCGTGGCCTTCCGCTTCTGGCGCGAAGCGAAACACGATGAGCCCGGAGATGAGCCCGCCCAAGGCCGGCGAGAGGACCATGACCCACTTGCGGACCTCTCCGGGAGGAACCTCACCGAAGAGCGAGTGCTCCCCGTGCGGCTCGAGCGGCGGCATGTGAGCACCGACACCCAGCATCGTGTGCCGGATCCAATCCATGCCCACGTAGAACGCCGCAGCGCCGAGACCGGCGACGACACCTATGACCAAGCCAAGACCAACCCAACGAGAGACGGCCCTGAACTCGAACAAGCGAGCGAAGGCGCCGAGGTCCGCCAAGGTCGGGATGCCAGGCAACCCTTTCCGCATGGCGGGCGGACTCTGCCAACACAAGTGACGCTGCGCAAGGAGAACCGCGGGACTTTCTCACTGCTGTTTGCATGAACCGGGCCGGAGCGCGTAACATTGGGGAATCGTGGGCTCCGACGGTCCTATCCTGGTCGTCGATGACGACACCGTCAGCCGCCACGTTTTGGGAGAGACGCTGGCCGGTGCGGGCCTATCGGTCGTGGAGCTTGCGGGTGGTGCAGAGGCGCTGGCCTGGTTGGAGCAGCAGACCCCCGCCGTGGTGCTCCTGGATCTGGTGATGCCGGATCCCGACGGCTACGCGGTCCTGCGACACCTTCGAGCGAGCTCACGGCTCGCGGACATTCCGGTGGTGGTGCTCACCGCCCTCGACTCCAACGAGGAGATCCGACGCGTGTTCTCGTCGGGGGCCGACGACTACGTCCACAAACCGTTCCGCCCCGCCGAGCTCGTCGCGCGCATCCGGGGTCAGATGCGGGTACGGGATTACGTGGAGCGTCTGAGTCGCCGGGAGCGCGACTCCCAGACGGTGCTGGAGCTGACGCAGGCGCTGGCCTCCACGCTGGACATTCGGGGCATCCTGTTCACCGTGGTGCAGCGGGTTGCAGAGGTGGCACGGGTGGACCGTTGCAGCATCGTCTTGGTTCGAGACAAGAGCGACATCGGCTACGTCGTGGCCACCAGCGACGACGCGGAGCTGAAGGACCTACCCATCGAGCTGGCGAACTACCCGGAAATCCGGGAAGTACTCAGCACTGGGCGAGCCCTCGTGATCCGTGACGCGAAAGCGCATCCGCTGCTCGAGATGGTGCGCCAACGGGAAACGTCTCTGGAGTTCACGTCCCTCGGGCTAGTGCCCATTTCCCACGACAACCGCCCCATGGGCGTGATCTTCTTGCGCTCCCGCGCCAGCGTCACGTTCGCCGACCACGAGCTGGCGCTGGTGCACACGGTGGCAAACGCCACTGCCATCGCGCTGAGAAACGCGCGGATCTTGCAGTCGCTGCGGGATGCCACCCAGGAGAGCACCTTCGCCCGGGTGGAGGCCGAGCGCCGAGCCCGCGTGTTCCAGCGCTACGCGGACATCTTCGAGAGCGCCGCCGACGGCATGGTCGTGATCGACAAGACCGGCCGAGTCCTGTTCGCGAATCCAAGAGCCCGCGAGATCACGGGGTTCTCGGAAACGGAGCTGATGGGCATGCCCCTCGGCCAGCTGCTGGGGGAAAGCCCGGAGCTCGCCGAGAAGCTCCTGTCCGGATTCGCCAAGGGCTTCTATCCGCGCGAGGTGGACATCGACGCGACCACCAAGAACGAGCACGGCATCGTGCTGAACGTGAGCTTCAGCTCGGTGCTCCACGAGGAAGACGCCGTGCAGTTCACCTTCCGGGACGTGACCCAGGAGCGACAGACCGAAATCGAGCTCCGCCAGACCAAGGACTTCCTCGAGCGGGTGATCGAGGCTTCCGTCGATGGCATCGTGTCGGCGGACGTGAGCGGACGGGTGCTGCTGTTCAATCGCGCGGCGTCCCGTATCTTCGGCTATCCGGCGGAAACGGTGGTGGGCAAGCTGAACGTGGAGAAGCTCTACCCCGCCGGCATCGCGCGCCAGGTGATGCAGAACATCCGGGATCCGAACGTCAACGGCCCCGGGCGCCTCGAGGACTACCGAGTGGACATGGTCAGCGCCACGGGGGAGCCCATCCCGGTGACGCTCTCTGCCTCGTTGATCGTGGAGAACGGCCGCGTCGTCGGCTCGGTGGGCATCTTCACGGACATCCGCGAGAAGCTCCGCATGGAGAAACGCCTGGAAAGCGCCCAAGAAGAGCTCAGAAATCGAGAGAAGCAAGCCATCGTGGCGGAGCTCGCCGGCGCCGCTGCCCATGAGCTGAATCAGCCTTTGACCAGCGTCATTGGATACGCAGAGCTGTTGCGTCGTAATTTGGACTCGGAGACCCCACTCTACAACGCTGCTTCGGTGATCATGTCCGAGGCGGAGCGAATGGCGGAGATCGTTCGCAAAGTCGGCAAGATCACCAAGTACGAGACCAAGAGCTACGTCGGGGGCGCGAAGATCCTGGACCTGGAGAAGGCCAGCGCGGATTCGGACCCGGAGAGCGTCAGGCGATGAGCGGACACGCGAACGACAGGGGGAGAGGAAAATCCTCCGGGGATTTGCACTCCGACGCCCGGGATCTGGCGCCGACCGAGTCGAGCCGCGTGACCCGGCCGCCCGCCGCCCTGCCGCCTCATCGCCTGGAGGCGCTGCTCACCCTCGCAACTCAACTGCGCGCGGATCAGGGCACCCGAGAGCTGTGCCGGGACTTCGTGAGAGGCATCGCGCGGCAGCTCCCAGGGCTGGGCGTGGCGGTGGTCGTGCCTCGGGTGGGCGTCGTGGAAGGCGTGGAGCCGAGCGGTGCTTCTCTCGGCGCCGAGGCCAGCCCGACCCGTCCCTTCCCCCAGCTACCCTACGAGCGGGTGGTGCCCATTGGAACGCACGCCACCACGCTGCGCCTGGGTAGCGATGGTCCCGAGACGGCGGAGGAAGAGCACTTCTTGCTGCGGGCCGCGGACCTCCTGGAGAGCTTCCTCGAGCAAGCCCGGACGTTCGAAGCCATCGAGCGACACGAACGAGACCTCGCAGATCTTCGCTCCCGCGTGATCCAGACTGAAAAGCTGGCGGCCCTCGGGCAGCTGGCGGCCGGAATCATGCACGAGCTCAACAATCCCCTGACCTCCATCGTGGCCTACGCCGACCAGCTGCAGAGAAACTCCGACTCCCTGCCGCCGGAGTCCTCCGAGCGGCTGGCCCGCATCGAAGAAGCGGCCGAACGCGTGCTCGATCTGTCGCGGGACGTGGTGGGCTACGCGCGGCCTGCCGGGAGCATTCCGGCGCCCGTGCCCGTCGCCCAGGTCGTGAACCGTGCGCTCTCCTTCTGTGAGCACGAGCTGTCGGAGTGCTCGATCACGGTGGACGTGCACGTGCCTGCGTCAGGCCTGTTGGTCAGCGGCTTCTCCGGCCCCCTCACCCAGGTCTTCGTCAATCTCTTCACCAACGCGGCCCACGCCATGCGCGAGCGGGGTGGAACGCTTCGAGTGCGGGCCACTCGCACGAAGCAGACCATCATCGTGGACGTGTCGGACGACGGAGTGGGAATGGAGAGCAACGAGCTCACCCGCATCTTCGAGCCCTTCTACACTACCAAGGAGAGCGGGCGCGGCTCGGGGCTGGGGCTCTTCATCGTGCGAAACATCATCGACGCCCACGGCGGGCTCCTGGAGCCAACGAGCACCCCGGGCGTCGGCACCACGTTCCGGATCACGCTGCCGCCAGCAGCGGACCCCGAGTGAGGCTCACTTCACCACGCGGATGACGAGCACGAGGATGCCACCCTTGTAGCTCTGCCCCGCCACGATGAACGACTGCCCCACCTTGGCCTTCACCTCCAACAGGGGCAGGAAGGTCTTGCCTTTGGGCTGATTGATGCTGGCGCTGATCCTGAGCTGCTCCTTGGGAAGGATCTCGAGCAGCTTGGTCTTGAGCACGCGCCGGTTGGGGAGCTCCAGAGTCTTGGGATCGTCCTTCACCAGCGGGAGCTTGTTGCGCGAGAGGAGCTCGTAGCTGTCGTAGGAGGAGAACGGCGGCTTCTTGAGCTCAGGCATGTCGCCGATGTTCTTGTCGATGCCCTTGCCCGAGTTGGTGGCATGCAGCACGAGCACTTCGGCGTGGTACTTCGCCTGCTCCGCCTCGCGCTTGGTCTTGCCCTTGTCGGCTGCCGGGGCTTTGTCCGCCGGCGCCTTGCCCTGGGCACCAGCCGGCAGAGCGATGAGCAGCCCGAGCGCGAGTGCCAGGGCAGTAGTCGAAGTTCTCATAGTGGTTCCATCCTATCGCCACCCTCGGTGGCGTCGTCCGTGAGCCAGACCACGGGCGTCGTCTCGGTGCCCGCGGGCACCATGAAGATTGCTCCGTTCTGGCCCCCGAAGTCGATGCTTTCGATGGCCGCCGGGGAAGACGGCTCGCTTTCCGCGACGGCGGGCATTTGCTCCGGGGGCAACGGCTGGACCTGCGGGGGCGGCGGAAGCGTGAGCGCGAGCTGAGGCTCCGGCTCCGAGTGCTTCGCCAGATTCAACGCCAGTGCTGCCGCCGCAGCCATGGCCATGGCCGCCGCAACGACGCCCCAGCGGTGGCGCGGTGCTGAGTCCGCCGGGGGCTCTTCCGCGTCCAGCGCCGCCATCACGTCTTCCGTGACGGACACGCCCTCCCCCCGCTCGGCGGCCCACAGGCGAACGGCGTCGCCCACCTGATCGAGGCCTTCGAGGACGGCGAGCTCTTCTTCCGTCAGCTCTGCATCGAGCTCCAGCTCCTCGTCATGGAGCTGCATCAGCTCCACGTGCCGATGCTCGGTCACGATTTGCCTCCGTTCGATGGTGCAGTACCAAACTGCTCCTCGTAGCAGGCAGCCAGGGCCCGCTGCAGCTTCTGTCGGGCGTGGAACAGCCGGCTCATGATGGTGCCCTTGGAGACGCCCATCGCCTGCGCCATTTCCTCGTAGCTCATGCCCTCTATCTCGCGCATCAGGATGACTCCGCGATGGTAGGGGGGCAGGGCGTCCAGAGCGCTCTGGATGGTCTCCGCCAGCTCGTTGCGATGGACCACGTCCAGCGGGTCCGCGCCGTCGATCCGCGCCAGAAAGGGCACGTCGAGCTCGTCCTTGATCTCCCGTGCCTCGTCGAGCTCCGCTTCCCTGCGGGCGGGCTTGCGCATGAGGTCGATGGAGAGGTTCGTGACGATTCGGTAGAGCCAGGTGAAGAAGCTGGAGCCGCCGTGAAAGGAGGCCAGCCCCCGATGAACGCGAAGGAATGCCTCCTGGACGATCTCCCGCGCGTCCTGCTCATCGCGGACCAAACCCAGCGCGATGGCAAAGGCCCGCCGCTGGTGGCGATCCACGAGCTGCCGAAAGGCACCCCGGTCGCCTTGTTTTGCGCGTTCGATGAGGGCACGGTCCTGCTCCGCTTCGGCCCGACGGGCCCTTCGGTTGGACGCCCGCGTCGTGGCGCTATTCACCCCCCTGACATTCGCGTCAGACCTCGCGGCCGAAAGTACGCGCACACGGGCCCGTGCCCCCTCGTTGGGCTCGTCGACCCCCGGAGAGCTGGGGGCCGTGCTCCTCGGGCGGGTGTCAGCGGGCATCACCCAGCAATTTACGCCGATTCCATGGCAAGTGCCCCCGGCAGCCGTCGGCCGAGGGGCCAATCATGGTGGACCGAAGGGGGAATCGGGCTCCTCTTCCTCGGCGTCCGGTGCCGCGGCGGACGGCTGATCCGGTAGCTCTCCCAGCATCACGCTGAGCTCCATCTTGCGTTTGCCCCGCATCACTTCGAGCTTCACGGTCTTGCCCACACCCGCAAGACTGGCGAGCCAGCGGAGCTTCTCGGGCCCCTGAACCGTTTCCCCCTCGAACTTCAGGATCACGTCGTCGTTGCGCAGGCCGGCCTTGTCCGCCGGGCCACCGGGCATCACGAAGCGCACCAGCGCTCCCTGGTCCGACACCCCGAGGCGCTCTGCGTCCTCCGGTAGCAGGGATGAGACCCGAATACCGATGGCGCTGCGGTTGACCTTGCCGTCCTTCGTGAGCCTCGGCAAGAGCTCCTTCACCATGTTGATGGGGACGGCGAAGCCGATGTTGTTCGCCCGGGCGCGGATGGCCGTGTTGATCCCCACCACTCGTCCCGCCATGTCCAACAGTGGACCACCGGAGTTGCCCGGATTGATGCTCGCGTCGGTCTGAATGAAATTGTAGTAGCCCGTGCCGTCCCCCAGACCCTTCACGTCTTGGCCGGTGCGACCCTTGGCCGACACGATGCCTGCGCTCACGGTGTGGGACAGACCGAAGGGATTGCCGATGGCTACCACCCAGTCTCCGACGCGGGTGCTGTCCGAATCCCCAAGCGGCAGGTGCGCGAGGTTCTTCTCGTCCACCCGGAGAACCGCGATGTCCGTGGGCGGATCGCGTCCGACCACCTTGGCCTTCATCTCCCTCTTCTTGCCGAAGATCACGCGAATGTCCGAGGCATGCTCGATCACGTGGTTGTTCGTCAGGATCAGGCCATTGGGGTCGAACACGAAGGCCGTTCCGAGGCCTTCGCCAATCACTCGACGCCGCCCCGTTCGGCCGCGCTGCTCCTGCAGCGTCCGCACGAAAACCACGGCGGAATCGGCCTTGGCCGCCAGATCCGCGAAGCTCCGAGGCGCCGCAGCGGGGGGCGCTGCCGGCAGCGGTGCCGTGGGTATCGGGGTGACCACGGCGGAGGGAGACGCACCCGCATCCGCGCCCGCCTTGGAGCTCCGATTGCACCCGGCGAGGGCGCAGGCGACGAAGACCAGGATCCGGGCTCTCACTTTGACTTCGCGACCTCCACGAAACGCATGCGCACGTCGAACAGCGCGCTCTCCAAGATGCGCTCCTCGTCTCCGCTCAGGTTGCCGCGGGTCTTTTCCTGAAGCAAGGCGAGCAGGTCGATGGTCTGGCGCGCGAGCGGTAGGCTCTGGCTGGTGGTCGTTTCCCCAGGACTGGGGGCGTCCCCGAGGTGGACCCGAACGTTGTGCGTCAGCGACAGGACGAAGGTCGTGAAGTCGACCTCCGGGAGCTCGCCCCCTCGGGCATCCGCGGACGCATCTTGAAAGGCTTCTTCCGCCGCGCGTTGCTGACCCGAATCGGGTCCCCCCGCGTCACTCATGACGCCACCAAGTCGTCGTCCGACGCCGCCTCCGCTCCGACTCGACCGGTGACGGGGACCTCGGTGGTGCCTTCGGAAGCGCCCAAAGCGGGCTGAGCGATCTCCAGGTTCTCACAGGCGTCCGTGAGATCGGGAAGAGCCTCCAGCCGCCCGGCGAGCTCCGCCTCGGTCGTAGCGCCACTCTTGACGAAGCGATCGCTGACTCGGACGTCGTACTTGAAATGCTCGGATGCCATCATTCATCTCCTGGTGGTTCGTCGGCCGAAGGCTCGGGGGTCTCCTCGTAGCGCCGCCCAGGGCCCTTCCGCAAGCGTTCGGGCGAAATCAGCGGTTCTTCGGGGACAAGCGCCGCTTCCGCCCGGCGGAGCTCCTGCTCCGAGGCGACCCGCGCCGCGACCACCTCGAGCTCGACCCGGAGCTTCTGCCCCGCGAGGGGGTGGTTTTGGTCGAGCACGACGAAGTCGTCGCCCACGTCCAACACCTTGAGCAGCACCTGCGCTCCAGTTTCGTCTTCCGCCTCGAAGCGATCCCCGGGCGCGACGTCCTCGGGAAAGTCCGCGCGGTCCACCTCCACGAGCGCCTTCGGGTCCCGCTCGCCGAAGGCGTCCTTGGGCTTCATGGTGACGGTCTTTCGTGCGCCGACCTCGAGCCCCTCGACGGCGTGCTCCAACACCGGCCAAAGCTGACCGTAGCCGATGACATGCTCCGTGGGCTCCCCGGCCTCCATCACGCACTCGCCGTCTTCGTCGAAGACGGCGTAGCGCAGTGACGCGACGACACCGGGGCCGAGCTGGACGTTCGACGGCGTGCTCAAGACGGTTCAGGCGCCACGATGTGGCCCGCGATGGCGCTGGCAGCGACCACCAGCGGGCTCGCGAGGTACACTTGGCCAGGGCCGCTGCGGCCGGGAAAGTTTCGGTTGATTGCGCTGACCGTGACCTGCTCGGGGCTCATGCTCACGCCCGGCCCTGCTCGAATGCAGGCGCCGCACGAGGGATCGACCAGCGTGGCCCCCGCGCGCTCGAAGACGTCGATGTACCCGCGCTCCTCCGCGTACTTGCGGATGTGCTGGGAGCCGAACTGGATGAACAGCTGCACGCCGTCCGCCACGCGGCGGTTCTCCGCCAGCGCCTGCTTGAGCACCAGCGCGTACATGTCCATGTCGGTCTTCTTGCCGCCGGTGCACGAGCCACCGTAGGCGATGTCGATCTTCACGCTCTCGCCGAGCTCCGTGAGGGGCACGCCGTTGCGCGGATCCCCGGGGGTGGCGACCATGGGGCCGATCTTGGACAGATCCACGTGGAAGGTGGCGGCGTACTGAGCGTCCGGATCCGCCCGCACGATCCGCTGGGCGACCGCTTCTCGCGGGAGGCCGCGCATTTCCGTGAGGTAGTCGATGACCGTGTCGTCGGCCTCGATGATACCGGTGAAGCTCCCGGCCTCGACCGCCATGTTGGTGAGCGTGGCACGCTCGTCCAGCGGCATGCGACGGATGCCGCTGCCGGAGAACTCCAACACCTGGCCGATACCCTTGCCGGTCTTGAAGTGCGGCAGGCTCAAGATGTGAAGCATCACGTCCTTGGCGCAGACGCCCGGCAGAAGCTCGCCCTCGAGCACGAAGTGCACCGTCTCCGGCACCTTCACGCGCACGTCCCGTGTGAACCACGCGTTCGCCATGTCCGTGCTGCCCACGCCGAAAGCAAAGCAGCCAAGAGCACCGGCCATGCAGGTGTGGGAGTCCGTGCCCGCCACGATCTGTCCCGGAAGCGCGATCTCCTCGATCACCTTGTTGTGGCAGATGGCTTCGCTGCCCACGGTGCGCCCATCCCGCTCGACCTCGCCGTAGAGCTTGATTCCGTGACGCTTGGAGAAGGTCTCCTGCACGTCCTTGAGGGAGGCGGCCTGCTCCCGGAGCCCCATCTTCTTGTGCTGCTCGGGCATCACCAGCTCGAGGAACGTGAGGTGATCCCGAAACGCGAACACGCTCTCCGGCTCCGTCACCTTCACGCCTTCACCAAAGCCGGCGCGGAACAGGCTGTCGGCCATGGGCGTCACGTATTCGTGGGAAAAACGCACGTCGGTGCGGACGAACAGCGCATCCCCGGGCTTGACCGCTTCCACGCCCAGAGCGCCGGTCTTGGCGTCTGCGATGGCGTGGGCCGCGATGATCTTCTCGCACAGCGTCATCGGGCGCCGCGCCGTGGCCACCGTGGGCGGCGTGATCTCGCCGGCCATGCGCCGCTTGTTGTAGGAGAACAGGCCGCCGCACTCCACGATCTGCGCACTGATGGGATCGAGGCCGCGGGTGAACTCGCTGATGGGGATCGCTTCACCGCGCTTGATGCGATCGATGAGCGAGAAGTCCGTGGAGGTGAGCAAGCCGATGTTCTGGCTGTTCTGCCCGTAGATCTTCTCGATGCTCTCCGCGATCACGAGCCCTACCCCAGCGGTGAGCTCGGAGTAGGGCGCGGTCTCCCGCGAGCTGCCGCAGCCCTTGCTGCGACCGCTCACGATCACCGAGAAGCCGCCGTCCTTGATCGAGTCCTTCTGGACGACGTTGCCCCGGAGCCCCACCAGGCAGTAGCGGGCCAGCGTCTCGTCGAAGTAGTAACAGACCCACCCAGGCGTGATCTCGTCCGTGGAGATGTTGTCGATGAGCTTGGTCGATGGGTCGTACTCGAGCTGCTCGCCATCCAGCTGGCGTCGTAACAACTCCGCATCTTCGGTGAGATACAGGATCTTTCCGTTGAGCCGGACGGTGCGCTCGGTCATGAAACCTCGAGGGTCGGCAGGGGAGAAAACTCTCTAGCGCGAATCGGCGCCAGCGTCACCGTGAGGCGCCGCCGCGTCGCGTCAAGCCCGCTGACACGCGTCAGGCGTGGCGATGCACTCGCCCGCGCGCCACACCACCACGGCGGACTCCGCCCCGGCGTCGCGCAGCGCCGACGACAGGCTCGGCGCCGGTCGCGCGTACGTGTGGCGAACCACCTCGGGCGGGAGCTCGCTCACGAGGACCACGCGGTGGCGCTCCGGGAGCTGACGTCGCACGCCCAGCTGGTAGATGCCCTCGTTCACCCGCGAGAGCGGGCCGGTGCCGCGATCGCACTCCGCCAGGACGATCACGGTGCCTCCGTCCTCGAGCAGCGCGCCCGCCGGCGGCAGCAGCTTGGAAGCTTGGTACAGCGAGCGCGACACCGGCGGGCGGTCCGCCACGACCACGACCGGCGCCCGCGGCGCCCGCACCTGAAACAGCGGCAGCGCGCGCCGACACAGCTCCCGGTGCGCCCTCACCGGATCCCCGCTGGCAGCGGCCACGGCCTTGCCGTCGATGTCGCACAGCACGTTCAGCATCACGACCCGGCCCGGGACCTTGGCGGCCGCCGCCTCCATGTCGAGCCGGCAGCGATTGTCGTCCACGCGCCCGAGGCGCGCGCTGGGGTCGGCCTTCAACAGGTGGTTTCGCAGCGCGTCCTCCGCGAAGGCGCAGCCGGGAAAGAGCCCCTTCACCCCGCCGGAGAACCCCGCGAAGTAGTGCGGACGCAGGCGACCCGTGACCACCACCAGATCCGCCTCGGCCACCACCTTTTGCAGCCGGACGCGGGTGCCTTCGGCGGTGACACCGAGGTCCGTCATGTGCTCCAGCGCCGCCGCGTCGTGCACCACGATGGGCCGGTCCCGAAATCCGTCGGGGACGACCGAGTCGTCCCCGACGTGGGTGCCCGATGCCACCACCAGCGTGACCCGCTCCCAGGGCAGCACCTCGCGGAGCGCGGTGAGCAACGCTTCGCGCGGCTCGTCGCGACTGGCGTCGCTCACGATGACGGCAATCCGCCGCGCCCCCGCCGCGTCGACCCCGTCCGCCAGCGCTTCTCGACACAGCTCGAGCACATCGCGGCCGGCGTCCGCGGGCTCAGGTGACACCACCTGCAGCCGCGCCGGCTCCACGCTGGCGAGCTGGGTCTCGGCGAAGCTCACGACAGGGTGGGTCGCACCCGGCGCCCGACCACGGCGAGCAGCGCCGTGAGCGCGATCTCGATCTCTTCGTCCGTCGGCCGCGTCGGCCGCCGCTCGATCCGTGCCTTCAGCGCCCGAAGCTCCGAGCCGAAGGTCCGATAGCGAGCGCGCTCGAAAGCGTCGGGCTCGCTCACCACCCAGTGCGCGACGATGGCCTGAAGCTCGGAGACTTCGCGATCGATCAGCGGTGCCAAGTGCGTGGCCAGGGGGTGCGGCATGGTCGCCTTGTATCCTAGCCCTCCTGACGGTTTCTGCGACTTTCTGGCTGACGCCGAAGTTTACAACGTAAACATTCATGCGCTTGCGCTGCTTCGGCGCTTCGCCCATGGTCCGCGCCGTGCGTGTCGCTCACCTCGCCATCGCCGTCGCTCTGGCGGCTCTCGGCTGCAACAAGGGCAGCGCCGGCCAAACAGCGACCAGCGCAAGTCCCAGCGCCAGCGCGGCGCCTGCCGCCGCCGCCTCGGGGGCCGTCCGCGCCCCCAAGAACAAGCCCCTCGCCCGAGAGAAGATCGACGTCCCCGGCGGCGCCTTCGAAGCCGGCAGCGTTCCCGGGAGCCCTGGCCGCAATCCGGAGCTCGAGCCCGTGGCCAAGCAGGTCGACCTCGGCGCCTATCAGATCGATCGCCTGCCCTACCCCAACGATCCCGGTCAGCCGCCGCTCACCGCCGTGACCCGCGACGAGGCCAAGCGCAAGTGCGCGGAGCGCGGCCAGCGTTTGTGCACCGAGCTCGAGTGGGAGCGCGCGTGTCGCGGTCCGGACAGCGAGCTGTATCCCACCGGCGCCGGCTGGGATCCGCGCTGCGCCGACGAGCCGCGCACCTGCGCCTCGGGTTTCGACGTGTTGGGTCTCGCCGCCGCCCTACGCGAGTGGACCGCCAGCGACGTCGTGCCCGAAAAGGGCAAGCGCACCGCCTCGGTCCGCGGCGCGAATCAGAAGGCGCCCGCCCTCGAACATCGCTGCGCCGCCCGCCACGCGCTGGATCCAGAAGAGAAGGCCGACGACCTCGGCTTCCGCTGCTGCGGCGGCGCGCCGAACGCCGCCGTCGTGAAGGAGCCGAGGCTGGAGCAGACGTTCCAGAAAGTGCACCTCACCGCCGAGCGCGTCGAGAAGCTCTTCGCTCAGGATCCGCACACCTCGGTCATCGCCAAGGACATCAAGTTCTTCCGCGAGCCGGACGCCGCCAACACCGTCATCGAACGCGGGCCGGGCGACAAAAAGGGCTTCCTGTTCACCGTGGAGCCGATGATCTGGAATCCCGTCGCGGGCTCCGAATTCCTGGTGTTCGTGGGACGCTCGGGCAAAGACACGTCCTTCGTGGTCACCTATCACGTGGTCGGCAAGGACGACTACCAGCTCGCCTCGAGCTTCATCATGAAGAACGAGCCGGGGCCCGTGGCGCTGGCCTACAGCGGCTACATCCGGCCTCGCCTGCACTTTAGCACGTGCTGGGGCTGCCCCGGCGAGACCGGCAAGATCCTGCATCGGGATCCCGACGACGTGGTGATCGTCCAGCCCTGAGGGTTTGTCGGTCCGGCGCGATACCCGTCACTCGCTGGCTACCGGCAGCTCCAGCTCGAACACGTTCTTGCCGTTCGAGGAAGCGACGCGCAGCACGCCACCGGCGAGCTCCGCGGAGCGGCTCGCGGCATACAGTCCGAGACCGTAGCTGTAGCGCGAGCAACCGTCGCGCTTGGCGGTGAGCTGCCCCACCAGGGAGAGCGCCACTTCTTCCCCGCCCTCGGGGATCGCCAGGCCGGAATCCTCCACGCGCATCACGCATTTCGACGCGTCCGCGGAGAGCCCCACGGTCACCTTGCCGCTGCCTCCCGCGTGCTGGATCGCGTTGCGCACCAGGTTGGACAGCGCCGTCGCCGCTGCGCCGGCATTGACGGCGAGCCACGGGCTCTTGTCCGGAGGGACTTGCTCCACCACGAGCGTCACCGCGTGGCTCTTCGCCAGGTCGACATGCTGAGCGCGCGCTTCGTCCAGCAGATTGTTGGCGGAGACTCCGTCCCGACCCAGGGTTTCGCCCCGTAGGCTGCGAGCGAACACGTCCAGGTTGTCGATGATCCTGAGCAGCGTGTCGCACGACACCGAAGAATCAGCCAGCGCTTCCCGGGCGTCGTCGTCCAGGGTCGCGTCCGAGCTGGCAACGAAGCCGAGATTCGAGCGCAACGCCGACAGCGGATTGCGGAGATCGTGAGCAAACAGGCCGAGGATGGCCCCCAATTCCGTCGGTTCGAGCGTGTCCGTCACACTCGGCTCATAGCGAAGTCGGGAGGGCTCGCCAAGGGGCGGTTCCGCGCCGTCAAAACCCAGAAGGATATTCGGATGTCAGGGCAGCGTCAGGGCGCGCTGCTCCCCACGACGCAGGGCCGTTCGCACCAGGGCATCGCGCCGAGCCAGCACTTCTTCCACCTGCTTGGGTGTGAGCAACAGCGTGCCACGAGGTGATCGGAGCGCCGCTTCCAGCTTCTCGCGACCGAGGGCACGCAGCGCGTCGACCAAGCGCTTGGACCAGTGCAGATGGCGGCTCAAGCGCGCCAGCGGATCGCCCACGCGACCATCCAATCCCTTGGCAGAAAAGACGTCGTTGTCTTCCACACCCAGGATGCGCCCGGCGCCTTCGTCGAAGAGCACCGGGCCGCGGATCAGGTTCTCCACCAGGTAGTCCACGGCCAAGAGCGACTGGTAGGACGCCAGCAGCCGCGCGTCGTCGTCCTTGGGAGCTTCCGTCGTCATCAGCTTCGTCTCCCAACGTCCGGTGATGTTGCCGTCGCTGGCGTCTCCCAGATCCACCCGTCGTAGCTTTTCTTTGGGCAGGTGCAGGAGCGCCGCCGTCACCGTACCGTCGGCAAGAACCCGAGCGTGATCCCGAACAGCGCGTTTGGCGCGGGGCCCCTTCGCCGCGTGCGCCAGCTCCGCGAGAGGAATCAGCCGCAAGTCCGTGGGCACTCGGGCGTCCGGCGCCACCAGCCCCGCTACCGCCGCCCAGGCCGTGGGCGCTTCGGGTGCCAGCGGCGCCGCTTGGGTCGCCAAGATCACCCGCACGCGGTCCCCCCCGGAGGTCTCCCCGATCAGCGAGCCATCGCTCTGACCGCTGATCGACGTGAGCTTCAGCGGTGATGTCTCCTCGGGCTCGACGGGCGTTTCGGCTTTGCTTTTGGGTCGGGGCGCCGCGGAACCACTGGGCACGACGGCCGGGGCGGCACTCGCACTGACCGCCGCTGCCGGCTTCGTCTCGGAACGGTCGCACGCTGCCGTCAGCGAGAGCGCGAGAAGCACCAGCGCGCCCTTCACACCGCACCGCAGTCGGAAAGAAACTTCTCGATTCGAAGGGCCACGAGCTCGTTCTGCTCCAACGGAGCCACGTGGGTGCCGCCCGGCAGCATCACCAGCTCGGCCTGGGGCATCGCGTCCGCCATGCGCCGCGAGAGCTCGGGCGGCGTGAAGGAGTCGCGATCCCCCGCGATGACCAGGACCGGAATGTCGATGTGGGGGAGCAGATCTTCCGCGGAGTGTTCTCCCGCGTGCTCCAGCATCTTCACGAACATGGGGAAGTCGATGTGGGCGACATGGCGGAAATAGGGCTCCACGTCCTCCGGCCGTACGGTGCGGGAGTCCAAGTCCCCCGTGAGCAGCCCTATCTTGAGCGCCATCCGGGGAGGCACTCGGGACCAGAGCGCACGCGCGACCTTCGGGTGATTGGCGCTCAGCTCCCGCAGCCGCGGCAGCACGTTGGCCAGGGTGTCGGTACCCTTGAAGTAGTGGGTGACGCGGCCAAAGCTGCCGCACAAGAACACCATGCCTCGGATCTTCTCGGGCCTGAGGCGATAGGCCTCGAGGGCAACCTGAGTGCCGAAGGAGTGCCCCACGAGGACGACCGGCGGGTCGCCCACGCGTCGACGCACGGCGTCGAGGTCCGCGGCGTGATCCGGAACGTCGATCTGGGTTGGGTTCTGCGGCTGCGCGCTACGCCCGTGCCCGCGGTAGTTCCAATGCACCACGGACAGCGTCCGGGCCAGGTCCTCCCACAGGTACTTGTAGATGAACCCGTCGCAGCAGATCCCGTCACACAGTACGGCGGTGACCGGCGACGGACCTACACGACGGCGCGCATACAGGCGGGTCCCGTCCGGCCCGAGCGCAAAGAACTCCCCGACAGGCGGCTCAGCCGCTGTCGGAGTCGTCGTCGTCGTCACCGATGTCGTTTACGCTCGGGATCTTCTTGATCTCGAGCCGAGCGAGCTTCCACGCGCGCTGTACGACCCAGGATAGCGACCGGTCGAGGCGAGCCGCCTCGTCCTTGATCTCTTGCAACATGGCCTCGGGAAAGTAGAGGCTTTGTTTGCGCTTGTCGCTTCCGCCTTTGTTCGAATCGTCCGCCACTCGGGACCTCGGCACAGGTGAAGAATGTAAGGCGATGTCGCAAGACACAGCCTAGCTTCGGAGTATCACCTACAGGCCCGTGAAATCAACGAGATAGGTCACTCTTGGGGACAGTTTGTCTCGAGCCGGACCCAGCCTGGGCGAAGCCAGGGCACAAACCCCGGGTATGCTCCCGGGATGCCACGCGTTTCACGCCTGCTCCGAGCCTTGGTCCTCGCCGTTTCGGCCTTCGCCGGCGGCGCCCTGACGAGCCAGTGGGCCACCGCCACCACGGCTGCCCAGAGCCCCTACGACGTGGTCGCGCAAATGGCCCGGGTGCTGGTGTTGGTGGAGCAGGAGTACGTGGAGCCCGTCGACCGCCGACGGCTGACCGAGGGCGCCATCAAAGGGATGGTGGCGGAGCTCGATCCCCACTCCACCTACCTGCCCCCCGAGGACTACGCGATCTTTCAGTCCGACACGGAAGGTCGTTTCGGCGGCGTGGGAGTGGAGGTCGACTTCCAAGACGAGTACGTCACCGTCATCGCTCCCATCGAGGGCTCTCCAGCGGCGCGTGCGGGGATTCGAAGCGGCGACCATATCATCGCCATCGACAACCAGAGTGTTCGCGGCAAGAGCGCGGACGATCTCGTGCGGCAGATGCGCGGTGCGCCGGGCACCAAGGTGTTGGTCACCATTCGCCGGGAAGGCCGCGACGAGCTGCTCTACTTCACCCTCACCCGCGAGATCATCACGGTCTCGAGCGTGGTGGGAAAATTGCTCGACGGGGACGTGGGCTACATCCGGATCAAACAGTTTCAGAACGGAACCCACGCCGAGCTCTTGACCCAGGTGGCGAAGCTCAAGAACCAAGCCAAGGGGGATCTCTCCGGGATCCTCGTGGATCTACGAAACAATCCCGGGGGCTTGGTCAGCGAAGCCTCCGCGGTGGCGGACGAGATGATGGACGGCGGCGTGATCTACACCACGCGCCATCGCGGCAAGATCGTCGACGAGGTTCGCGCCGGGAGCGGCGGCGCCCTGCGACGCGGTCCCATGGTGGTGCTCGTCAACGAGTACAGTGCCAGCGCCGCCGAGCTGGTGGCCGGAGCGCTACAGGACACCCATCGCGCCACCATCGTGGGCGCCAAGACCTTCGGCAAGGGCTCGGTGCAGACCATCATCGACCTGCCCGGGGGCGCGGGCCTGCGCCTGACCACGATGCGCTACTACACACCGAGCGGTCGGGCGATCCAGGCCCAGGGCATCACGCCGGACGTGGCCGTGGCCGCCGCCGTGGTTCCGGATCAGAGCTTCGGAGTGCTGCGGGAGTCGGACCTCGAGAACCATCTGCCGGCGGAGGGACCGCCCGGGAGCGCACCGCCGCCGGACGCCGGTGCACCACCGAGCGGCGATGGCGGCACCTCCGACGAGACCCACCTGGGCGTCGCTCGCGAGGTTCCGAAGAACCCCGCCGGCGGTGCCGATCAGGCCCTCAGCATCGCCTACCAGATCGTGACGGGCGTGCTGTCGCGCTGATCACCACTCGCAGTTGTACTGCGACATCGCGGTCTTGGTCTGCTCCAGGGCCTGCTTGCAGCCCTGAGCCAAGCCCGCCTTGGTGACCGGGTTCTCCGCGGTCTTCTTGTAGGTGGCGCGCATGGTGTCGATGCTCTGCTGGATACCGGCGCGAGCGACCTCGGGCACGTGGTCCTTCACGCAGTTCTGGTACTTGTTCAGATAGTCGTCGCACTCGGCGACACCGGTGGAGTCCCCGCCGCTGGCCGCCGCCGTGGTCGAGCTGGTTTCCTCGCTCTTGCCCTTCTTGCAGGCCAGGAGCGCGCCCGTCACCAGCACCGCAGCCAGAAACACCTGAATCTTGGAAGTCTTCATCGCTGTCGTCCCTCGTTGGAACGCGCAGCATAGATGAAGTCGGTCACGCCGTGCGCGGGGTTTTGGGGTGGGCTCGGCCCGCGCCGAGCCCACCCGAGGCATCAACCCCCGGACAAGAGCTGGCGGAGCACGAACTGCAAGATGCCGCCGTGGCGATAGTAGTCGAGCTCCACGGCGGTATCGATGCGGGCGACCACCTCGAACCTCTTCTCGCCACCGGCCCCCTTGGCCACCACCGAGAGCTTCTTGCCGGGCGCGAGCGAGCCGGCGATGCCGGTGATGGAGTAGGTCTCCTCACCAGTGAGACCCAGGCTTTCCTTGCTCTGCCCGTCGAGGAACTGCAGCGGCAAGACGCCCATGCCGATCAGATTGGAGCGGTGGATACGCTCGTAGGACTCGGCGATCACCGCGCGGATGCCCAGCATCCAGGTGCCCTTCGCGGCCCAGTCGCGGGACGAACCGGAGCCGTACTCCTTGCCGGCGATCACCAGCAACGGCACGTTCTCCTCCTGGTACTTCATGGCGGCGTCGTAGATGCTGGTCACCTCGCCGTCGGGGAGGTGCCGCGTGAAGCCGCCCTCGGTGCCCGGCGCCAGCTGATTCCGCAGCCGGACGTTGGCAAAGGTGCCACGCATCATCACTTCGTGATTGCCGCGGCGGGAGCCGTAGGAGTTGAAATCGTGGGGTGCCACGCCGTGCTCTTGCAGATACTTCGCCGCCGGTGAGTCCTTCGCGATGCTGCCCGCCGGCGAGATGTGGTCGGTGGTCACGGAGTCGCCCAATAGGGCCAACACTCGCGCGTCGACCACGTCCGACGGCGCCGAGGGTTCCTTGGGCATGTTCTCGAAGAAGGTGGGCTTGCGGACGTAGGTGCTGTCCGGATCCCAGGCGAAACGGCTGCCCTCGGGCACCGGAAGAGCCCGCCATTTCTCGTCGCCGGAGAACACCTCGGCGTATTCCTTCTGGTACATGGCGCTGGTCACGTTCTTGGTGACCACGTCCGCGACGTCCTTGGGCGACGGCCAGATGTCCTTCAAGAAGACGTCCTTGCCGTCCGAGCCCTTGCCCAGAGGCTCCTTGTCCAGGTCGATGTCCATGCGGCCGGCAAGCGCGTAGGCTACGACCAGCGGCGGGCTCGCCAGGTAGTTGGCCCGCACGTCGGAGTGAATGCGGCCTTCGAAGTTGCGGTTGCCGCTGAGCACGCTGACCGCCACCAGATCGCCTTCCCGGATGGCGTTGCCGATCGAGTCCGGCAGCGGACCGCTGTTGCCGATACAGGTGGTGCAGCCGTAGCCCACCACGTTGAAGTGCAGCGCTTCCAGCTCGGGCAAGAGCCCGCTCTGCTTCAGGTACTCCGTCACCACCTTGGAGCCCGGCGCCAGGCTGGTCTTCACCCAGGGCTTGACCGTGAGGCCCTTGGCGCGAGCGTTCTTGGCCAAGAGCCCCGCCCCCAGCATCACGTAGGGGTTGGAGGTATTGGTGCAGGAGGTGATGGCGGCGATCACGACGGAGCCGTGCGCGAGATCGAAGCTCTCGCCGCCGAGCTCGGTCGCCACCTTGCGGCTGCGATCGCTACCCTTCTTGGACTGCGCCAGGAGCTCCGCGAGGGCCTTCTCGAAGGCCGCCTTCGACTCGCTCAGCACCACTTTGTCCTGGGGCCGCTTGGGGCCTGCCAGGGTGGGCACGACGGTCGCGAGATCGAGCTCGAGGGTGTCGGTGAACACGGGATCCGGCGTGTCCGTGCTGCGGAACAGGCCCTGCGCCTTGGCGTAGGCCTCGATCAGCTTCGCCCGCTCCTCGCCGCGGCCGGTCAGGCGCACGTAGCGCAGGGTCTCGGCGTCGATGGGGAAGATGCCGCAGGTGGACCCGAACTCCGGGCTCATGTTGCCGATGGTGGCGCGGTCCGCCAGCGGCAGACTGTCCAGCCCCTCACCGTAGAACTCGACGAACTTCCCGACCACGCCCTTGTCGCGCAGCATGCGGGTGATGGTGAGCACCAAGTCCGTTGCCGTCGCCCCCTGGGGCAGCGTGCCGTGAAGGCGGAAGCCGATCACCTGAGGGATGAGCATGTTGATGGGCTGCCCCAGCATCGCCGCTTCTGCTTCGATGCCCCCCACGCCCCAGCCCAGCACGCCGATGCCGTTGATCATCGTGGTGTGGCTGTCGGTGCCCACCAGCGAGTCCGGGTAGGCCATGCCGTCGGCGTCGAACACCACGCGCGCCAAGTACTCCAGGTTGACCTGGTGCACGATGCCCGTGGCGGGCGGCACCGCCTTGAAGTTCTGGAACGCTCCCTGCGCCCAACGAAGAAGCGCATAGCGCTCCTTGTTGCGCTCGTACTCCCGCTCGGAGTTCTTGAGCAGCGCGTCGACGCTCCCGTAGTAGTCCACCTGCACCGAGTGATCGATGACCAGCTCGGAGGGGAACAGCGGGTTGATCTTGTCGGGGTTTCCGCCCATGTCGGCCATGGCGTCGCGCATGGCCGCCAGGTCCACCACCGCCGGCACGCCGGTGAAGTCCTGGAGCACGACCCGCGCCGGGTGAAATGCAATCTCCGTGTCCGGCTTGGCCTTCGCCTGCCAGCCGGCCAGCGCCTCGATGTCGCTCTTGGTGACCGCCTTGCCGTCCTCGTTGCGCAGCAGGTTCTCCAGCAGAATGCGCAGGGAATAGGGCAAGCGAGAGACGTCCTTACCGCTGGCTTTCGCGAACTTTTCCAGGCTGAAGTAGCTGAGTTTCTTTCCGTCGACTTCGAGCGTGCTCTTGGTGGAGAAGGAGTCGCGAGAGCGATCGGCCATGGGATCCCTCGATAAAGGTGTTTGAGGTGGGTTTGCTCGGGCGATAGGCCGCGAGCTGGGCTCCGAAGTACCAAAGCAAAGGGCCGTTCGCAACGCCCGGCCTTGCGGTTCTCGTTGTCCCACCCGGCGCCTTTCGGGCACCATGCGGCTGCCATGCGATTCGCGCTCTCGGTTCCGGCGGCCGTGATGGTCTCGCTGGCGCTCGCCTCAGCCTGTGACAAGTCCGATCCGAAGGCCGGGAAGCCCGAGGCCGCCGCGCCCAAGGAAACGGCCGAGGTCAAGGCCGGCCGGACCACCTTCGAGCAAAAATGCGTCGCCTGCCACACCATCGGCCAGGGCGACCGCACGGGTCCCGACCTCCGGGGCGTGACCCACCGACGCACGACCAAGTGGCTGGAGAGCTGGCTCCGGGATCCGGTCAGCATGGGCGAGTCGGATCACGTGGGCAAGGAGCTGTCCGCCAAGTTCGGCAACGTGATCATGCCCAACTTCGGTCTCAGCGATCCGCAGATCCGAGAGCTGGTGGCGTTCTTGGACTACGCCAGCGCGACCGGCGGATATCAGCCGCCGAAGGAGCCGCCGCGCACCCTGACGGGCGCTGACTTCGACAAAGCCAAGTCGATCTATTTCGATCGATGTGCGGGTTGTCACGGAGCGACGCGCCAGGGCGCCACGGGACCGAAGCTCACGCCCGATCGCACGCGCGAGCTCGGCAGCGTGATCCTGCGCGCGACGTTGAACCACGGACGCCCGGGTGGCATGCCCGCGTGGGGCGAGCTCGGCATCTTGTCCACGACGGAGGTGGACCTGCTGGCGCAGTACCTGCAAATGCCGCCACCCGCGCCGCCGGCGTTGCCGCTCGAGGAAATCGCGAAATCCCACGTCCTGAAAGTGCCGCTTCCGCGGCGGGCCAACACCCCCTCTCACAGGAAGAACTGGAAGAACTTCTTCGCGGTGGTGATGCGAGATCAGGGCGAGGTCGCCATCATCGACGGTGACACCAAGGAGAAGCTGACGCTGATTCAAGCGGGCTTCACGGTGGATACGCTCGCGGCCTCTGCCTCCGGGCGCTACCTCTACGCGCTGGGGCGCGACGGCCGCATCACGCTGGTGGATCTGTGGACGGATCCTCCCTCGGTGGCGGCGCAAGCGCGGGGCTGCTTTGACGCCCGGAGCATCGCTCCGAGCCGAGCCAAGGGCTTCGGCGACAAGCTCCTCGTCGAGGGCTGCTACTGGCCGCCGCAGTACGTGGTGTTCGATGGCGCCACTTTGGAAGCGAAGTACGTGGGCAGCGTGCTGCCCGAGGGCGGCAAGGTCGATCAGGTCCGCGTCGGCTCGGTGGTGGCGCCGGGGAGTGACCCGATCTGGGCCATGACGCTGATGGAGTCCGGCAAGGTCGGGGTGGTGGACTACAAGCAGAAGGACTTTCCGCTGGTCGCGTCCATCGACGCCGCCCCGGGCATTTTGGATGGGGGGCTGGATCACAGCGGCCGGTATTTCATCGCACCCGCCCCCGCCAAGAACGAGCTGGTGGTGGTGGACCTGAAAGAGCACACGCGGGTGACGACCGTCAGCACCGGTGCGGTGCCGCACCCGGGCACCGGCGCCAACTGGGAGGACCCGAAAGCCGGCTGGGTGAACGCGACGCCGCACATCGCGGACGCCAAGCTGTTGGTGTACGGCGCGGATCCCGAGAAGCAGCCGGCCAAGGCCTGGAAGCCCGTGTACGAGGTCAGCGGCGTGGCCGCCGGCGGGCTCGACGTTCGCACTCACCCGGCCTCCCCCTGGGTGTGGGTGGATTCGCCCGCTAACCGCAAGGCAGAGCTGACGCGGCAGGTGTGCGTGATCAGCAAGAAGAGCGGCAAGGTCGAGAAGTGCTGGAAGCCCCGAGAAAGCGGCCGCGTGCTGGACTTCGCCTACAGCGCCGACGGCAAGGAGGTCTGGGTCTCCGGCTGGGACAAGCCAGGCTCCATCATCGTGTACGACGACGCGACGCTGAAAGAGGTCCAGCGCATCGAGGGCGACTGGGTGGTGACGCCCACCACCAAGATCAACGTGAGCAACGCCGCCAGCGGCAACTACTGAACCACCTGGGATCGATCATGCGTGGTTCTCGCGCGGCAGTCCGCCGCCGCCACGCTGATTAGACTCCAAGGCATGCCCAAGCCGCCGAGGAAGCCGGAAGCCTTCATCGGGTCGCACCCGCTCCGACCCGAGAGTCTGATGACGAGCTACGGCTACAAGCCGGCGCTCAGCGAGGGCGCGCTCAAGTGCCCCATCTTTCAGACCTCCACCTTCGTGTTCAAGAGCGCGGAGGAGGGCAAGGCCTTCTTCGAGCTGGCGTACGGCCTGCGCGCGCCGCGCCCCACGGAGAGCCTGGGGCTCATCTACTCGCGCTTGAACAATCCGGATCTCGAAATCCTGGAAGATCGCCTCACGCTGTGGGACGACGCCGAAGCGTGCGCCGTGTTCGAATCCGGCATGGCGGCGATCAGCACTGCGCTCTTGGCGCTGTGCATTCCCGGGGACGTCGTCCTACACAGCGAGCCGCTATACGGCGGCACCGACTACCTGCTCAAGCACGTGCTCACGCGCTTCGGGATCGAGCCGGTGGGCTTCGTGGCCGGCGCCTCCCCCGACGAGATCGAGCAGAAGCTCGTGGCCTCGGGCAAGGCGGACCGCCTGCGGGCCATTTTCATCGAGACGCCGGCGAACCCCACCAACGCGTTGGTGGACATCGCGGCGTGCAAGGCCATCGCCCAGCGCCATGGAAACGCCGAGCGCCGCGCACTGGTGGCCGTGGACAACACGTTCTTGGGACCGCTGTGGCAGCACCCGCTCAAGCACGGCGCCGACCTGGTGCTGTATTCCGCCACCAAGTACATCGGCGGCCACAGCGACGTGATCGCCGGCGTGTGCCTGGGTCCCGCGGATCTGATGCAAGAGGTGCGCGCCATGCGCACGTTCCTGGGCACCATGTGTGGACCGTGGACGGGCTGGCTCCTGCTTCGCAGCCTGGAAACGCTGAAGTTGCGCATGACCAGCGAGATGAAGAACGCGCGCTACGTCGCGGACTATCTCGCCGATCACCCGAAGGTGGAGCGCGTGCATTACCTCGGGCACCTGTCGGAAGACGATCCGGATCATGCCTTGTATCGCCGCCAGTGCCTGGCTCCGGGAGGCATGGTCAGCTTCGAGCTGTGCGGTGGAGAAGCAGAAGCGTTTCGCTTCTTGAACGCGCTCCAGCTGTTTCACCTGGCGGTGAGCCTGGGCGGAACGGAATCCCTGGCCGAGCACCCGGCGAGCATGACTCACTCCGACATTCCGCCGGACGAGCGCGCGCGCATGGGCATCACTGAATCCATGGTGCGCTTGAGCATCGGCGTGGAACATCCGGACGATCTCATCGCCGACATTTCCCAAGCTCTCGACGCCGTTTGATTTTGTCGCTGCGGCGCGGAAACGGCGCGACCGCTCAGCGCGCCGCGCGGCGCCCCGCGACGATGCCGGCGCGGGCCGCCTCCAGCGCGGTGCGCGGACGATCCGCAACGGCGTCCCCGGCGACGAACAGCTTGTCGTGGCCAAGAGCGGCGACGCCATCGGAAGTGGCGACGCCGACATTTTCGAGCGCGGCCAGCCCGACGGCGGTGAAGTCCACGCCATGGAGCGTGGAGACGCGCTCCACGCTCTCTCCCGCGAGCTCGAGAAAGAGCTCGGCGTCCACGCTCGGGTGAAAGCACGCGCCGCCGGGATGCTCCGGGCGCGCCGCGTCCAGACGAATGCCACCGACGGCGATGCCACCGGTCGCGAGCACCACCGCGTCCGCCGGCAGGGAAGTGCCGCCGTGACTCACGACCAAGCCATCCGCGCTGCGGGTGATCTTGCCGACCCGCGCACCTGTGACGTCCACGCCGAGCTCGCCGAGGAGCCGGTCCCGGGCCGCTTCGAAGCGCGCACCGGCCGCGCCGCCGGGCTCCGAAGTGGTCTCGCCAACGGGCACTCCGAGGCGCTCCCGCAGGCGCTCCGCCGCGCCCGCCTCGGTCCCGAGCCAGGGGCCGAGGAGCCAGCCGGCGTGCTCCCCGCGGTGCTGGGCGAGGCGCTCCGCGAGGGCGTCCATGCGCGCGGGATCGTCGAACTGGTGGGCGAGATCCCAGTCGCCGTAGTCCAGCTCCGCAGCCGTGAGCGCGTCGCTCACCTCCACGGCCACGAAGTGCGTGTTGGTGTCAAGAGCCCAGTCGCTCTCGCTGGCGGCGAGGGCCAAAAGGCGGGCATCGAAGCGCCGCGTGGGGACGTCGAGCACCGCCACGGACTTGCCGGCCAGGGGTGTGACGTCGAGCAGCGCCGTGTCGCTACCCCGCGCACCGCGCACGACGCCGTTTTGCGTCACCACCCGCTCGAAGTCCGAGCCCAGACGCCAGATGCCGAGCGCCGCCGCGAAGGACACGACGTGGCCGTCGATCTCGCGTTCGTGCGCCTGGTGCCAAGGCTCCGAGTCCAGCGCGCCACACTGCAGCGCGCTGGCGCCGGGTCGGTCGCGAAACAGATGCACGCTGGCGCCGGCGGTCGCAGCGGCCCAGGCCGCCGCGACGCCCGCGATGCCGCCGCCGATGACGACGACGTTCACTCCTCGGCTCCCACTTCCGCCGCCAGCACTGCGCGCGCCAGCGCTTCTTGTCGCGCTTGCTCGGGGCCCACCACGGAGAGCCGGCGTTTGACGGCGCCGTCGATGAACTCGAGGGCGGAGCGCTGGCCCTCCCGCGGCGACAGCCCCCGAGCGTCCGCCACCACGGCTCCGGCGCGCAGCGCGCAGCGCATGCCGCCGCAGGAGCCCAGGCCGAGGCGCGTGCGGCGCGACACATCGTCCACGCTGCGCGCCAGCTCGTGCTCCACCACGTAGCGGATTTCCGCCTCCGTCACCGGTTCGCACTCGCACACTACCCGCGCCTCGCGAGGGTTTCGTGCGATGCGCTCCACCACGCGCTCCGCCCGGCTACCGTGGCGGTACTCGAGGCGAACCGCGCTCATGGGGTCGAGCCGCGATCCGTTGCACAAGCTCAGCGGATCGATCACGCGATCCCCGCCCGGCAACGGCGACAGGTGCGTCCGCGTCTTTTGCGTGTTGCCCAGCCGCTTGGCCACGACGTCGCTCATCTCCTCGGAGAAGATGCGATAGCTCGCGAGCTTTCCGCCAATCATGGAGTAGAGCCCGTCGGAGCCATCGGCGGCGTGGTCGACGATCTCGTGCTCCCGAGACAGCTTGTCTTCGTTCACGCCCCAGCCCCACAGCGTGGGCCGAACGCCGCCCCAAGTACCGATGGCTCGGGCCTCCCGCACGGCGGGGAACACGCGCTCCACGGCCTGGGTGAGATAGCGGACCTCGTCGCCGGTCGCGATCACCTCGTCCAGATCGCCGTAGTAGTCGTCGTCCGTGGTGCCCAGCACGCTCATGTTCTGCCAGGGCAAGAGGAACACCTGGCGACCGTCGATGGCGGTGGCCACGATGGCGTAGTTGGTCAGACGCCGGTCGAGGAACACGTGAATGCCCTTGCCCGGGCGGATGCGCGCCGCCTTGGGGGACAGCCCCGCCAAGGTGGCCGTCACCGGAGACCACGCGCCGGTGGCGTTCACCACCACCTTGGCGCTGGTGGTCCCCGTGCGGCCGGTCTCCCGATCCCGCCAGCGCACGCCGCCCACGGTGCCGTCGCCGTTCTTGACGATGTCCGTGACGGTGGTGTGGACGAAGACCTCCGCGCCGTGCTCGATGGCGTCCACGGCGCTGCCGATGCAGAGCCGGGCGCCGTCGATGCCCCACTCGTCGAAGGACACGCCGCCCTCGGCGTCCGCCACCAGGCCGGGCTCGAGCTCCGTCAGATCTCCCGCACTCAGCCGCACGTGAGGCTTGCCGTGCTTGAGGGGCTGGTACTTGTCGTACAGATCGAAGAAGGCGTCGTATCCGTCCAGCGCCAACCGTGACCCGATCTTCGAACGGTAGATGGGCACCAGGAACGGAATGCGAAACAGGAGGTGGGGCGCGATGTGCTGGATGTGCCCCGAGTCCAGGCACGACGTGTAGGTCACGTCGGGGTCGTAGGTGAGGTAGCGGGGCCCACCGTGGATCATCCCGCTGGAGTTGCCGCTGGCACCGAAGGCAATGTCGTTGCGCTCGAACAGGGCGACCCGCAGGCCGCGCAAGGCGAGGTCCCGCGCGACCCCCGTGCCGTTCACGCCGCCGCCGATGACGACGACATCGACGTCGGGGCGTCCGGGGTCGGCCGAGAGTCCCATGGCGGCAACGGGCTTAGCAGGCTTTGAGGAAAATTGCCTCTGCTTCGCCGAGGATTTGGCCGGCCCGGACCGGGTTTCATACCCTCCGCCCATGTTGCGAGGCCTACGACTGCTGGGGGTCGTCGCGGTGCTCGCCGCGGCCAGCGCGCCGACCGCCCCCGCTCACGCCAAACCGAGCGCCGAGGAGCTGTCCAGCCGCCGCGGCCGGCCCACGGTGAAGCTCGACCGACTCGACTTCCCGACCGAGGTCGCCGGGGCCCGCTACTTCAAGAAACGTCTGCGTCGGATGCTGGAGAAGCACGTGCGGCGGGTGGAGTGGGGCGCCGGCCGAAACAACACCATCGAGTACCGCTTCGCGGTGACCACCCTGAAGCTCGAGAAGCACGACGACGTGCTCCGCGTCAGCTGCACGGCGGTGGGCCGGCTGCCCGGTGGCAAGTCCGCGAAGAGCCACATTTCCTTCGGTGGCGACCCGCGCAAGCGAAACCACGTGGTGGAGCACGTGCTCGAGATCGTGAGCCGCGGCGTCATCACCCGGCTGGCCGAGCTCGAGCGGGTCCGCCGGGGAGACCTGGACAAGAGCCGGGTCCGGGCGCCGCGGAACAACGAGGACTGACACGGCTCACTGGCCAGCGCGGGCCGGCTCTGCCAGGCTTGCGACATGGAGCTGCCGACCGGATCCCTGCAACGAGAGCTGATCGCGCGCTACGCCGACCTCATGGCTCGCCTGGGCGGCGAGCTCGGGGAACGCCCGCTGGTGCTGCCCACGGCGGAGTTCTTCCCGGACCGCTTCACGGGTGACGAAAAGAGCGCGAAGAAGCTGGTGCGCCGCATGCAGCGCCACGCAGGCATGGCCGACATCCCGATCAAGACGCGGATCCTCGGCGCCGAGCCCCAGGAGGAAGAAGGCGGCAGCTGCGGCACCGGCGGCTGTGGCAGCGGCGGCTGCGCCGTACCCGGCCCGACCTCCGACGCACGCGTGGTGGACGAAGGCGAGACCTGGTGGCTGCAGATCCCCGCCGCGGAGCTCGGCCATCCGGTGGTGCTCACCACCAACGTGGCGCGCTCCCTCGCCGCCATCTTCTTGTTCGAGACGCGAGCCGACGACGAGCCCCTGCCGGAGCCCGTGGAAGCCAGCATCGACATCGCCGGCGTGGGCTTGGGCTTCGGCGTGCTGTTGCTCGCCGGCTCCTACATCTACCAGAAGAGCTGCGGCGGCCCGTCGGTGGCGCAGGTCACCAAACTCTCCTGCCCCGAGCTCGCGGTGCTCACGGCGCTCTCCGCCGGCGTGCACGAGCAGTCGACCAAGGGCGTGGCAAAGGAGCTCGAAACGACGCAAGCCGCGCTGTTCAAGGAAGCGCGGGAGCTCGTGGCCTCGAACCCCAAGCTGTTGGAGCGCCTGCGAAGCGCTCCGGAGCGTGTTGCAGAGAACGGCGCCACGCTGGAAGAAGCCACGCCTTGGCTGCTCCGCACCTTGGGCCTGGGCAAGAAGAAGAAGATCTCCGACGCCGTGCCCGACGAGCTGTCCCTGGACGAGCTCGAGAGCGTGCTTTCGACCATGCCGGTGCAGCGCAAGAGCGCGCGACGCGACGCCTCCCAGGACGAGCTGTCCGCGATGGTCGCGGAGGCCTTGGAAGAGGCGCGCAGCGACGCCGAGTGACGACGCCCGCGCGACGTTACCGCGCCGCACCGACAACAGAAGACTGCCCATGAAGCAGAGTTTGTTGGTTCGGCGCGAACCCCGTCGGGCAGCGAACGTCAGAGGCCGGCTTCGTGGCGCTCTTCGGCGAAGATCTCGACCATGCTCATGTCGTAGAGCAGGTTCTCCGGAGAAGGCTCCGGCGGCTGCACGTCCGGCGGCAGCAGCTCGAGCTCCTGTACCGTGACGCCGTGCAGCCATGGCGAGAGGCGTTCGGCATCGATGCGAGGAACGACGCCGTCGCCGCGCCCGAGGATGAAGCCCCAGTCGCCAAAGGTGGGCACTGGCGCGTGGTACTCGCGGGTGGAAAGGCCCGCGGCGTTCATGCTGGCGCGAATGGCGTCGAAGGTGCGCGGTGAATAGAACGCGCTGGTGGCCTGTACGGCGGCCACTCCCCCGGGCGCGAGGTGGCGCGCGAGCAGCCGATAGAAGTGCACGCTGTAGCTCTTGGCGTCGAGGTAGTCGAGGGGGTCCGGCAGATCCACCACGATGACGTCGAAGCGCTCGTCGTTGTCCGAAAGCCACACGATGCCTTCGTTCTCGACGAAGCGCAGCTTGGGCGAAGCGAGGGCGCCTTCGGACAGCTCCCGGGTCCAGCGCAGGCGGCGAGCCAGGCGCGGCAAGGCGTCGTCCAGCAGCACCACGGTGATCTGACCCACGTCGTCGTGGCGCAACAGCTCACGCTCCGCCATGCCGCTGCCACCCCCGATGAGCAGCACGCGGTCGTGACGCTCGCTGGCGGCGAGCACCGGCTGCACCAGCGCCTCGAAATAGCGGCGTTGATCCACCATGCTCACTTTCAAGCGGCCGTCCACGAACAGCTCGAGGGCGTCTTGTCCGGAGGTGACCATCAGGCTCTGCCGTTCGCCCTGCTCGGCGTAGATCACGGTGTTGACGAAGGACGGCACCGAGCCCACCGGCACCCAGCGCTGGCTCGCTGCCAACAGCCCACCGCCCAGGAGCAGCGCGCTGGCCGCCGTCCAGCGCGTCGCTCGCGGCGCGGCGATCGGCTGGCCGTCCACGAAGGCGAACAGCGACGGACAGAAGCCCGAAAGGGCGGCGGTGGCCATGCCCAAGAGCGCACCCGCGCGCAGGGGACCCACGGTGGCCTCGGCGCTGGCAGCCGCGCCGAGCACCACGGCGATGCCCAGCAGACGAAACGGCGAGAGCAAGTACTCGAGCACACCGAGGCGAGCGACGGCGACGCCGAGGGCGGCGCGCGCGAGCTTCGCCGCATGCGTCACCAGCGCGGCGACGAGAAACGGGAGCGCGGTGGCCGGGAGCCACAGCGTGATGCCGCGACCGAAGGCGAAGAACCACGCCGCACCGGAGAGCGCGAGCACCGAAGCCGCGGCAGCGACGAGAAAGCCGAGGCGCGAGCGCGCGTCTTTGCCCGCGGGGAGCAGCAGCCCGGCGGCGGCACCCGCCAGCGCGGCGAGCGCCGCGACCCCGGTGCCCGGCGAGGTGCCGCTCACCAGGTACAGCTGAGGCTGTCGCACCACGACCTCGTTCACCTGCGCGACGGCGGCCGCGGCGCCCAGCACCACGAAGGCGGCGACGGGCAGCGCTACGCTGGCGGGCGCGGGGGCGCGCTCGACTTGGACGTAGCCCGGGGGCGGCTTGGGCTCACTTGCCGCCGGTGTAGATGCCGGATCCACCGCGGTACCCGCTCGAGCCGCCGCCACCGGCGCACGAGCCGCACGCACCGAGCATGCAGATGAGCAGGACCATCGCCACGATGATCAAGATGAGCCCGGTGGACGCGCAGCCGCTGGCGCCGCCCCCGGTGCCGCCGCCCGTCATCGCCCCGGCACTCTGCACCGGCAGACCGAAGGCGCCGGCGATCACGGCCCAGGGTATGGCGGCGGAGTGGCTCCAGCGCACTTCGCCTTCGCCCTCCTCCCGCGAGACGACGTCGTTGCCGTTCACGTAGTCCGAGACGTAGGTCTCTTCGCCGACCTCGCACTTCCAGTAGACCTCGCCGAGGACGTAGTCCACGCGAGCCATGTTGGTGTTCCGCTGGGAGAAGGAGCGCCCACCCCAGCGCACCTGGCTCGGCATGCTGGACAGATCCAGATCCGCCAGGTTCACCTCCGAGACCCAGCTCCAACCCGTCTCCGGATCCTTCACCAGCCAGCGGTAGCCCACGGGCTGGCTCCAGAGCAGGTACTCTTCCCAGGTGTAGCGCTCACCCTCGAAGTTGGAGCTTCGCCGCACGTAGGCGATGCACACGTACTCGATGCCTTCGAAGTTGCCGCGCGCCCCGATGGGGATGTCCGGCATCGTCATGGCGCGTTCTTGCTGCGCCACGACCTGCTGCAGCGCGATGTCGCTCACCGCGCCGCAGAAGGGGCAACCGACGCGCTCGGCGCGATCCCCCGCGAGCTTGGGGATGTCGCCGCCGCAGCTCGGACACTTGATGTTCTGGGTCTTGATCTTCTGTGCGCTGCGCGGGCCGAGCTCGGTGACCTGCATCTGCGGCTCGTCGAACACCCAGCCGACGAACACGCTGTAGCTGCCGCTGTTGTCGCCGTAGTCCAGCGTGGCGAACGCGTTGTTCTGTCCGTAGCAGTCCGCGTAGTAGCGGGTGAACCCGGGCGGGAAACGCTCTGGCAGCTCGCCCTCGGCGCTGACGATGGTGCCGCTCTTCACCTCCGCGACGCGGAAGTTCCCGCTCTGCCCGAGGGGCACGTCGAGCTCCGGGCGCAGCGAGCCGTAGGGTGGGATGCCGAGGCCCGGCATCTGCTGCGTCACGTACCAGTGGCCCTGGGCGTAGGCGAGCCAACCCCAAGCCTGGCCGTAGTCGAAGCCGACGTAGTACTCGTCCCAGGGGCCCTTGCCGTGATCCAGCTGCACCCGGCCCAGCACCTCGAAGGGCCGGCCCCCCAGGGTGCCCTGGTCGCCCACGGCGATCAGCGAGGGCGTCATCGCCAGGTCGGCGACCTTGCCCAGGTTCTCGAGACCCCGGTCCGAGCGCACCACGGTGGTTCTGCAGTATTCGCAGACCTTCGCGATCGACGAGCCGACACCGAATTCGATCGGTGCTCCGCAGCCCGGACAAGTCCCCTGTGCAACCGCCATGAAGAGTCGGGCGACTCTAACACAGAGTGTCGGCGCGCCTGCTACCCCCCTGCGGCACGTGGCAATCGCAGGCTCTGCTGGCGGCGGTCGCCAACGTCGCGTTCACCGCGTCGAAACCGCGCTTTCGGCGCGTCCGAGCGTCCGCGACGGGCATCGCGCCGAACCAACAATCAGCTGCGGCCGAACTTGAGGCTGACCCACGCCACGGACTTGAGGGCGTAGGCGGCGTTCACGGCGATGTAAGGGAAGAAGTAGAGCTCGATGTGGCCGGCGATGGCCGCGTACAAGATGTACGAAGGATAGTGGATCAGGAACTTGGCAACGCCTTCCGCCAGACCCACGGCACGGCGGAGCAGGCTCTGCTTCTTCCTCGCCGCGGCTCCCGCGGCGGGGGGCGGCCCCGCGATCTCGGGTCGTCGCTGAAAGGTGGTGATGGCAATGCCGGTGGACAGCACCACCAAGCCCCCCAGGCCGAGCAGCAAGTAGACGACCTGACCGTGCTCACGCCACAGGCGCACGGCCACGGCGGCGAGCAGGATGAAGGCCTTGATCTCGTCCATCAGGAAGTCGAGCAGATGGCCGCCCTGGGACTGCACGCCGCGGAGCCGCGCCAGCATGCCGTCGGCGCAGTCGAGCACGTAAGACAGCTCGAAGACGATGGCGCCGAGGAGCAGGCCCCAGTAGCCGGGAACCGCCACGAACATGGCCGCCGCGGCGCTGGCCACCCACAGCGCCGAGAGCGTGATCTGATTGGGCGTCACGCGGGTGTTTCTGACGGCCACCACCACCACGGCGGCGAGGGGACGGCATACGTACGTGTTCCAAAACAGGTCCGGTCGCTTGCGCGTCTGTTGGTAGACCTCGGCGATGGCGCCCATCGGCGCGCACGTTACACCAGTCCGCTCGCACCGGTTCCATCGATCGAAGTGCTACGATGCCGTCGCCATGAGCTCTGAGCGTTTCGGCCTGCCGTCCTCCAGCGCGACCCTCGTCGTCGCGCTGCTGTTCGGCGCCCTGCTCTTGGCGCGCTGCGGAAACGCGCCGCCACCCGTGGCGGCTCCATCGGTGGCGTCCGCGGCCCCTCGCCCAACGCCGACGCCCCCGAGCGAGCCCGCCGCGCCGGAGCCGAGCGCCGCGCCGGAGCCGAGCGCCGAGCCGCCACCGGAACCGAAACGCGCCGTGACGGTGGCGCTGATCGGCGACTCCCTCACCGACGAGAAGAACGGCAGTGGCCTGTATGTCCCCTACCTGCGCAAGAAGTGCCCGAAGAGCACCTTCGACAACTTCGGCAAGGGCGGCGACATGGTCAACCAGATGCACCGCCGCTTCCTGCGCGACGTGTATCCCGCCGGCGGCGCACCGGCGAAGCCCTACACCCACCTGGTGGTGTTCGGCGGCGTGAACGATCTGTACAGCGACCTCACGGCGGGGCGTACGCCCGCCAAGGTCGAGACGGATCTGTCGGCCATGTACGAGATCGCCAAGAAGCACGGCGCCAAGGTGGTCGCCATCACCGTGGCGCCCTGGGGCGGATTCAAGAAGTACTTCAACGAATCCCGCTCCCGCACCACCCATGAGCTCAACGACTGGATCCGCGCCCAGCCGGACGCCGGCGCCGTGGACTACGTGGTGGACGCCTACGCGCTGCTTTCTTGCGGCGATCCCGAGAAGCTGTGCCCCGACTACCAGCACGCCATCCACGATGGCCTGCACTTCGGCAAGGGCGGTCACGAAAAGCTGGGGCAGGCGCTCTACGAGCAGGTGTTCTCGAGCTGCTTGTAGCGGGGAAACACGCGACCGAACACGCGCTCGCACAGGTCCGCGCCCCGCACGAAGGCGATCGCCGCGAAGCCGTGGGCCAATACTGCCATCAGCGGCGGCACCTCGTGGGTGTAGTAGATCCAACACTGACGGCTGGTGCCCCAGTACTCGAGAAAGATGCCGAGCCCCGCACCCGCGGCGAAAACCGTGACGTCGCGACGGTGCTCGCGACCGAGCAGCGTGAGGGTGACCATCAGCAGCAGCACGGCCCGCGTCGACGTGACGTGCACGGTGGGCCACACGAACCACGCCATGCCCGCCACGAAGCCGGGGAGCACGAGCCAGTACAGCACCGTGAACACCCGCTCCGACAGGCGCCCACGGCGCCGCTCGATGACGGAGATGCCGTGATCGAGCATCAGCGCCATGCGCTCCGCCGTGAGGGCGGCGACGGGCCACGCCGGCAGGATCCACAGCGGAGGCCGCTCGTCGGTGAAATAGCGCCACACCTGGGAGGTGGTGCCCCACCACTCGATGAGCCCGCCGCCCGCCAGCCCGACTGCCAAGAGCAGGAGATCTCGTCGAGCAGACACGTTCCACGCGAGGAGCGCCGCCATGCCCACCCAGATCCCGGTGAGCAGCCAGTCCATGGTGCCGTTGGCGTCCAGCAGGTCGCTCCAGCGGTAGCCCACCACGCCGCCGGTCAAGACCAGCGCCCCGAGCGCCCACAGGCTGCGCCGGTCGTAGCGCTGCCAGACGTAGCTCCGAAGCTCCGCCGCTGCCGAGTGTGGATTTTCGCTCACCAGGCCGCCCAGCCTAACGGACTTTCGCTCGCGGCCAAATCCCGCCATTTCTCGCAAGCTGACACGTCGCCCGGATTGCGCTAATAGCCACGGCCCATGGCCACTACCGCTGAACGGCGTGCCGCCCCAACCCGGCGTCGAGCGCCCGAGCCCGCTCCCGTCGTGAGCGGACGGTTCTGGATCGCCGCCGCTCTGCTCGGAGCCATGGTCATCATCCCGTTCTCGCCGCTGGCGAACCTGATCACGCCGCCGGAGCCCAAGGGCTCGGACCCGGCCACCTGGGGCGTGGGCAAGACCAGCACGGTGAAGGTCACGCTGATCACGGCGGACTCGAACCTGCTCTCCTGCGCCGCGGACAAGCCGATAGACGGCGCCCATTGCGCCTACAAGTCCGAGACGGACGCGTGGCCGGCGGATCCCAGCGCACCGGCGGACGACAACAACCAGAACGTGATTCAGCCGTACCGCACCTGGCCGGACAACAAGCTGATCCTCATAGCGGGGCTGTGGGCGGAGAAGCACATGGCCATGCGGCTGCATCGGGAGCCGCCCACCGGCGTGCAGTCGTCCACGCTGGCGCGCTTCGTGGCCGACTGCGAAGTGAAGTTCGTGGGTTCCCTGGACGCGCCCAAGCTGCGCTGGAACCCGGGCGCGCAGTGGCAGAGCGAGCCCGGCGCGGCGCTGGTGGCCCGCCCGGTCAACTGCACCATCAGCGAAGAGTGAAGCTCACTCGCCGGGTGCGGGCTCGTGCGGGCGCTCTCCCGCGACGAAGCCCGTGAGCTTGGCCCAAGCGCGCTTCACGTCGTCCACGATGGCGTACACGGCGGGCACCAGAACCAAGGTGATGCCGGTCGCGAACAGCACGCCGAAACCGAGGCTGATGGCCATCGGAATCAGAAACCGCGCCTGAACGCTGGTCTCCAGGATCATCGGCGTCAGGCCGAAGAACGTCGTGAGGCTGGTGAGCAAGATCGGTCGGAAGCGCCGCGCACCACCGGCCACGATCGCCTCGCGGCGTGCCATGCCCCCGTCCCTGAAGCCGTTGGCGGCGTCCACCAAGATCAGGGAATCGTTCACCACCACGCCGGACAGCGCCACGATGCCCATCAGACTCATCAGGCTCAGGTCGTAGCCCATTGCCACGTGGCCGATGAGCGCGCCGACCAAACCAAAAGGAATCACGCCCATGATGATGAGCGGCTGGATGTAGCTGCGGAAAGCCACCGCCAACAGGGCGAAGATCGCGATGATCGCGAAGGCGAAGCCCTTGCCCAGGCTGCCCATGGTCTCCGCCTGGGAGCGCTGCTCGCCCTCCAAGGAGTAGCTGAGCCCGTCGAACTCGTGAAGGATCCCGGGCAACACGTTTTCCTCCACGTCCTTCACCACCTTGGTGGCGTTGGCGGCGCTCTCGTCGACCTCTGCGGTGACGCGCACCACCCGCCGCCCGTCCTTGCGGCTGATAGCCGTGTAGGAGCGGCCGCGGTGGATTTCAGCGGCCTGCGACAGCGGGATCTCTCCGCCGGCGGGAGTGCGCACGAGCAGCTCCTCGATGTCGTGCTCACTCTGACGCTCGGACTCCGGCAGGCGTACGTAAACGCGGAGCTCGTCCCGGCCCCGCTGCTGGCGCACCGCCTCGGCCCCGAAGAAGCTGGATCGGATCTGGCGCGCGAGATCGGCTTCCGTGAGGCCGAGCACCCGCGCGCTGGGGCGGAGCTTCAGATCCAGCTGCTCCTTGCCCGGCGAAAAGCCGTTGTCGATGTCATACACCCCGGAATAGTCGGCCAGGCGCGCCGCGAGGCGATTGGCGGCGGCCTCGAGCACGTCCAGGTCCTTGTGCGACAAGGCGATGTCCACTGCGGCGCCGGCGCTCGGGCCCGTGCTGAAACCGAACTTGAGCGTGCGCGCCCCCGGAATTTCCCCCAACCGTTCGCGCCACAGCCGGGCGAACTCGGTGGAGCCGAAGGAGCGGTCCTTGAGCGGCACCAGGAACACCGCGACCTCCGCCAGGTGCCCGCCGCCGGCGGTCTTCACCGAGGCACTGGGGCCGCCGCGCATGGAGCCACTGTCCCCCACCTGGGAGAAGATGCCGCGACCCACGGTGTGCTCCCCGCCCTTCTCCGCGAGGATCTGCTGCGCGGTCTTCACCATCCGGTCCGCGACCGCCTGTGTCTCGCTGACGGCCGTGCCGTAGGGCATCTCCAAGGAGCCGACGATCACGTCGCTCTCCACCTTGGGCATGAAGGTGAAGTTGATGCGGCCGCCCGCCACCAGACCGAAGGATCCGAGCAGCAGCGCGATGCCGATGCACAGCGTCAGGTAGCGGCGATCGAGCGCCTTGTGCACCACGGGCACGTAAGTGTGCTCGATGAGCCACTCCACGAAATGTGAAAAGCGTGTCTGCTGTCGCTCGATCCACTTGTATGCGCGGCCTTCGGCCAGCTTGCCGAGCAGCAGCAGGAGCACCCCGCCCACCAGCAGCGTGCCGAGCCCGAGACCGATGGCGTAGCCCAGCCCGTAGGGCATGCCGAACATCAGCCCGGCCACGATGGCGGCGGTGGGCACCAGCACCGCGGCCCCCCGGTGCGCCAAGTGAGACGGCAGCACGAACAGGGACTCCACCAGGGAGATCGCCAGCACGGCGATCACCACGATGGGGATCAAGCGGAAGAACTTCCCCGCCGGCCCCGGCACGAACAGCATGGGAGCGAACGCGATGATCGTGGTGAGCACCGCGAATAGCACCGGCATCGCCACCTCGCGAACGCCCGCGATGGCTGCCTGAAGCGGCGGCAAGCCCTGTCTTCTCTTGGTGTGAACTGCCTCGCCCACCACGATGGCGTCGTCCACCACGATGCCCAAGCACACGATGAAGGCGAACAGCGAGATCATGTTGATCGACGCGTTCGTCCCGGGCATGAACAGCAGCGACCCGATGAACGAGATGGGGATGCCCAACGTCACCCACATCGCCAGGCGCAGCTCGAGGAACAGCCCCAACACGCCGAGCACCAGGATCAATCCGAGGTTCGCGTTGCGTCGCAATAGATCGATACGGTCGGCGTAGATCTCGGAGATGTCGGACCAGATGCTCATTTCCACGCCGGGTGGCAGCGCGCTCTTGTGCTCCGCCACGTAGCGATTGACGATCTCCGAAATCTCCAGCGGCGTTTCGTCCCCCACGCGGAAAACGTTCACCATGGCCGCACGCTTGCCGTCGAAGAACGCTTCCTGGTCCGTGTCGCGGAAGGCGTCTTTCACCTCCGCGATGTCGGAGACGTGAACCTCGCTACCGTCGGGCCGCGACAGCAGCACGATGCTGCCGAACTCCGAACCGTGGTCTCGCCGCTCCGCCGTGCGCAGCAGCACCTCGCCGCCGCGAGTCTTCACGCCGCCGCCGGGCACCTCCACGCTGGCCGCGCCCACGCGCTGGGCCACCTGGTCCAGGGTGAGGCCGTAGCGACGCAGCTCCTCCCGCGGCACCTCGATGCTCACCTCCGGGGGACGCACGCCGGAGAGCTCCACCAGGGTGATCTTGCCGCTGTTCAGGAGGTCGTCCCGCACGCGCTCGGCCAGCTCTCGAAGCGCCTTTTCGCTGGCATCCCCGTGCACCACGACGCTCACCACCTGGCGCCGCGCGAGCGCCAGGCTCACCACCGGGCGCTCCACGTCCTTTGGGAAGCTGGTGATGCGATCCACGGCGCTCTTCACGTCGGCCAGCGCGCGGTCGGGGTTGGTCCCGAAGAGCAGCTCCACCACCACCGTGCCAGCGCCCTCGGAGGCCGTGGAACGCACCTCCTTCACGCCGTCCACGGCCCGTACCGCTTCCTCCACCGCGAGCACCACGCCCTGCTCCACCTCGGAGGGGCTGGCTCCCGGGTACGGCACGCTCACCAACACGAGGTCGAGCTCGAACTCGGGAAACACCTCTTGCTTGATGCTGGGCAGGGTCAAAAGCCCGCCCACGATGAACACCAGCATCAACAAGTTCGCGGCGACGGCGTTCTTCGTCATCCACGCCAGAGGGCCCTTGCCTCGCGTGGCCGCCGGCCCGCTTCCGCGCGGGCTCGACATCGGCTCGTGGTCGCTCATCGCCGGCCCAGCACGGTGTCCGACTTCGAAGGCGCCTTGCGGATCAGCATGCCGGGCACCGCGCTCGGCAAGCGGCTGACGATCACTTCCTGTCCGGCCGACAGCCCCTTCTTCACGAGCACCGACCGCTCTCGACGCCAGGCCACCTCCACCGTCCGCACCGCGAGGCGACCGTCCTTGTCCACGACGTACACGCTGTCGCCATCCCGAAGCGCCAGCCGCGGCAGCTCCACCACGTCCGTCAGGGTCTGGGCCTCGATCGCCGCCTCCACGAAGGCGCCCAACAGGAGCGGCAATCCTCCGGCGTCGTTGTCGAGCCCCATGGGGTCGTCAATCTCGACCAGCAGCCGCGCCATGCGCCCCACGGGATCGAGATCCCCCAACAGCCGCACCACGCGTCCGCTCCGCTCGATGCGCTTTTCGCCGACTTCCTGCACCACGCTCACGGCCGCGCCCTGACCGTCCTTGGCGTTCAGGCCAGGCACCGAGATCACGTCCAGGCGTGCCACGGGGATCGACACCTGCACCCAGAACGCATCGGTCCCCACCAGCGTTGCCAGCTGCATCTGCGGCGACACCAGCTGGCCCTTGTCCACCGACTCGCTCTTGACGAAACCGTTGAACGGCGCCCGCAGCACCGTCTTCGACACCGCCAAAGAAGCCTGTGCCTTGGCGCTCTTGGCGGCCTCCAGATTGGTCCGCGCGACGTCCAGCTGTGGCTTGCGCAGCGCCAGCTCCTTGCCCTCCTCGCTGGCGTTGCCTTCCTCGCCGATGATCTGCCACTCACGCTTCGCGATCTCGGTCCGTGAGTGCTCGAGCCGGAGCTCGAGGGCCGCGCGGTCTACGTTCGCCTTTTGCTGCCGCACCGCGAGGGCGTAGTCCCGCGGATCGATGCGCAGCAGCGTGTCGCCCTTCTTGAAGCGTCCGCCCGGGATCAGCTCGGCGTTCTGCCACACCACGCGCCCGGCCACTTCCGGCGACAGGATCACCTGCTCCGCGGGCACCACGGTGCCTTGCACCACCACCCGCAGCCGCTCGCGAACGCTGGCGACCTTCTGCACCTCCACCAGCGCGCCGCGCTCGTCGCGTGCCTTCTTCTGCGGCTCCGGTCGCGTCTTCACCAGCGCGACCAACACCCCCACGCCCACCAAGAGCGCCGCGATCGGCAGGGCCGCTCGGAGTATCTTCGTGCCCACGCCGCTCACGCTCGCACCTTTCGTCCAGTTAGAGCCTGATCCTGCAGGGTGCAAGCTCTGAGGCGCCAATACCACGGAACTGCTTCCGTTTTCTTGATTTTGTCGGTCCGGCGCGAGCCCCGGCGCGCCCACCATCGAAAGCATGAGACCGACACGGCCAGTCGTGCTTGGGTCAGTCGCATGCTCCCCCGGAGGGCCATCGCTTGCACGGTGCTCGCCGCCCTCGGCGCCTGCCACCCGAGTCCCCCGTCGCCGAGCGTCCCTGCGGCGAGCAGCACGCCTGCGCCGCCACCCGTGCCCACGGTTTCGGCGAAGCCACCGTCCGCGCCGCCGGCGGTCTGTCCTGCTGCCATGTCCAGCATCCCGGGCGGCACCTTCGAGCTCTCGGAGGAGGACGAAGCGGGCGCTCGCTTGCTGCGCTACCGGACCACCGTCGACCCGTTCTGCCTCGACGTCACCGAGGTCACGGTGTCCGCCTACGACAGCTGCGTGAAGGCCGGCGCCTGCACCAAACCGGACGACCGCACGCGCTTCTGCAACTTCGGCGACGACGCGCGCCGAAACCACCCGATAAACTGCGTGGATTGGTTTCAAGCGCAGGCCTACTGCGCCTGGGCTGGCAAGCGCTTGCCGACCAACGCGGAGTGGGAGATCGCGGCCCGCGGTGGCACGGAGTATCGGATCTACCCCTGGGGCGACGACGCACCGGACGCGACGCGCGCCTGCTACGGGCGGTACGACGGGACCTGCGTCGCCGGCAGCCATCCTCCGGAGGCTTTTGGCCTTCGCGACATGGGTGGGAACGTCGGGGAGTGGGTGTTCGACTGGATGGCGCCCTATCCACGAGAGAGCGTCCGCTACCGGGGCCCGGAGACGGGGCGCTTCCGGACGATCCGCGGGGCAGCTTGGGGCTCCGGCGAGAAGTTCCTTCCCGCGCACATCCGTCGCTGGCTCCCGCCGAAGGCGTCCCAAGCGGGAAATGGGATCCGCTGCGCCCTCAAGGCGAACGAACCGCGTCCGAAAGCTCCTCGCTGACCTTTTCGTCGACCGTGCGGGCGGCGGCTTCCTTGGCAGGGCTCGTCGCATCGAGCTTGCTCATGGCGTCGTCCGCCGCTTTCGAAAGCTCTTCGGGGACCACGTCGGCAAGCCTCGGGGACGTCTTCGGAGCTCCCTTCGGCGCCGTCGGGCTCCACACCCGCGCCTCGCGCCTCGCGCGATGAGAAACCTCGGGCGCACCCGTCGTCCCGGTTCCGGTGGTCTGGTAGGCAGAGCGCGCCGCGTCGTCGTCTTCACAGAGGTCCTGGTACGCGACGTCCAGGAAGTCGCGCGCACTCCGCCCTCCCCCCCTTCCGACCGGGTTGCTCAACGGGATCCCGTGGACCATCAGATCCGCGAACGCGAACATCTGCTCGTCGTTCAAGTCGAGGGGAACGCTCTTCTGCAGGGTCTTCACCGCGTTCTGGAAGTCCGCGCGCAACGTCCTTTCGGCCGTGGCCTCGTCGAAGCCCATGGGCGGGGAGCACTCGCAGAGCGTCTTCGTGCCGGCGCATCGATTGCTGCCACTGGCGCCCGGGCACAGTGCGGGCACGCCCTTCTTCGCCGTCGGCTTGCACGCATTCTTGACCACGTGGCCGTACCCGATCGTGCAGGCGCCTTCGGCCGCGACATAGGGCTCGGCGGCGCAGCACTCCTGACGCTTGAGCACCTCGATGCGCGGCGCCACCTCTCCGGTGAACGTGTGACGCGCCGGAGCGGACAAATCCAACTCTCGGACATCGGCGCCCCGTCGCATCGGAACCACGCAACGCTTGATGCGCCCGCTGGCGTCGGTCACACGGTGGACCTTTGCCCAATCCACCATCGCGTCGACGGCGGTCGAGTAAACGGTCGCACGGCGAACGGTGGCGGCGCAGGCTTCGATGAGCGCGGCTCGATCCGTACCGACCTCCACCGGGATGGCCAGCGCCGCGCTCAGATCGGCCTTCGCATCCGCCAGCGTCACGTCCGCGGGGTCCAGCCCCGCGGGGGGCCTCCCCATCATGTCGCGAAGCGCACCCTTGGCGACCGCCCACTCGAGGGCGACCCGATTGATCGGTAGCGCGGCGCCCTTGGCGTTCGCATAGCGCAGGATGACCGCTCTCGTCGCGGCTCCCAGCCGCGCGAAGTCCAGCCAGTCGCTCTCGGCGATCTCCGTGGGCGCGTAGCTCAGGAGCACCGCGAGGCGTAGGCGTGGCCCACCGGCTCCGGCCGCAGCGCTCTTGAACGTCGCCTGCCCGGCCGGTCCCAGAGCCCCGGCAATCCCCTCGAGCCACCCCAACATCTGCGCCATGCTCCGGCCTCGGATCACGTACAGGGCTCCGCCGAGATCTCCCTTCGTCACCAGGCTCCGAACGTACTCGAGCGTCACGTCCTTGGGATTCGCCGGCAGCCCTTCGGGCCTCTCCGCCTGCGGTGCCTTGGGATCGGGTTGACGCTGACGCACGCTGCGCGCGCTGGCCTGCTGTGCCACGTGCACCAGCTCGTGCCCGAGCAGCTGGCGGCCCGCCCGGGTCGACGTGGAAAGCTGGCTCGGACCGAAGGCAATCTCCCGCCCTTCCGTCACCGCCAGTGCAGCCTCGCTCTTCGCCTTCTCGTGGCCTGCGGCTTCGGCTTCGAGGCGGACGCCCTCGAGCGGGACGCCGAGATGGTGCTCCGCGACGCGCTGCACCGACTCCGGCAAGGTGCCGTGCCCGACCGGCACCGCGGCGGCGAGATCCTCTGCGATACGCCGACCGATCTCGTCCGCCTGCCGCTCCGCGGGATCCACCGGAGCGCGACACTTCGGGCAGGTTCCGCCGCAAGCGCCACACTCCCGCCGACTCCCGAACGGATCCGGAAGCGGCGCGCTGAGCGCCGGAGAGAGCTTCGGCGCTCCGGCAACCGGCGCCGTCGGGCGCGACACCTCCCTCGGCCGTCTTGCCTGGGCCAACATCAGCCCACGTCCCCACTCATGGGACGACTCTATCTCACGACGCGCCCCCTGGCGAAGCCCCGCAGATCAGCGATCTCGTCGGTCCGCCGCGAGCCCGTCAGGTACGGACGGAGCAGCTCAGCACTTGGCTCACGAGCTCGGCCCCGGAGTCCTTGGTACTGCGCAGCATGACGGCAAGGAGCCTGCCTTCCGACAGCCCGAACACGAGGGACTCGTAGATCTCGTCGTTGGCACCACTGACTTCGTAGCTTCTTCCGGCGCGGTTCAGCTTGTCGTCCACGGGCACGATCGTGAGCTGGCCGCCGCGGCGGGTTCCGGCATGGAAGCCAAGCCAGCGTTCGCCGCCCGCCCGCGCAAGGGACGGCTCCGCCAGCGACGCGTCCGTGCCCTCCAGGGTGATCTTGTCCAACGTGCGGGGCAGCGTGGCGCTCAAGAGAGCGGTACGGAGCTCCCAGCGGTCGTCCGCGACCTTCTGGCTCACCAACAGATGCGGCGAACCGTCGTCGAAGAAGCGCGGCAGGCTCGGGTAGCCGCCACGATAGGTGCGCATGGATCCCCGAGGCTTGAAGGCGCTGGAAAGCGACCATGCCAGGAGGCTGCCGCGATAGCGCGCCGAGAGCACGTGCGAGTGGTCCGACAGCTCGTGGGCCACGGGGGCCTCCAGCGTGTAGAGGTCCTTCGGGTCTCGCGGCGACTTCGGCAGTGGCACGCTCATCAACGTGACGAAGCCGCGTCCGGCATCCGGCGCGGCGAAGAAGCGCATGCTCCACTTGTGCGAGCCGTCCGGCTGAGGGGAGCCCACCAGCTCGCTGCCCACGGCCCACACCGCACCGTCCGAGTCGACGAAGGTGCGGCAATCGCGCACTTCACGGATGGGCCGCTGCGCGCGTTCCGGCGGCGCCTCCGCGGCGGGAGCGGAGCTCGCCGGTGGCGCGGCGCTGGGCGCATTCTGGATGCCCCGAGTCGGCAGCTTGAGCCGTCCGACCACCGAGGGTGTCGCTGGCTTGGCCGTATCCGCCGCGGGCTTCTCCTTCTCCTTTTCCTTCTCGCGTTCGAGGAGCGGTTTGCCGTCGAACACCAACAGCGCCTGGCGCTCCGTCACCTGCTCACAGGCGATGCGCCGCCGCTGATTGTCCGCGTACTTGTCGCGGTAGTCCGCGTACACCGCCAGCTTGCCGTTGGAGAGCGAGGGAGTCACGCGCTGCAGATCGCGCTGACCCTTCTTCGCCGGGATCTCGTTGGCGAGGCTCGAGCCCGAGTGCAACGCGACCTTGGTCAGGTTGCCGTGCCCCCCGGCATCGAAAGACAGGACGTAGGGCCGATTGCCGAGCGCGACACCGAGGAGCAGCTTGCCGCCGGACTTCGTGGGCGTGAGCCCCGTGCGGCGGTTGGCCCACTTGCCCCACACCTTCTCCTCCGCGACGGCGCAGACGGCGCCTTCGGGAATGCGAGCTTCCTCGGCCGCCGGCGCCGCCGAGCCCGAGGCTACGGCGGTCGCGCCCGCTTCTACCGCTCCGCCGCCGCCGGTGAGGCCCTTCAGCTTGCCGCAACCGAACAACGCGACGATGCACAGACCAAGACCCACGGCAGTGACTCGATTCGTCCGCATGGGCCGCGACGTTAGAGCGTCTTCAAACGGGATGGAACACGCCGGCGTCAGGTGGCTTTCGAGCGGGGTTTCTTCAAGGACAACGCCGCGGGCAGGGCGATGATCGCCGTCCCCAAACAGGCGAGCTCTCCGGCCACGGCAAACACGCCGAAGGAAAACAGCGCCTGATTCTGGGCCACGAGCAGCGAACCGAAACCGATGATGGTGGTCGCGGAGCACAGCGCCACTGCGCCCCCCGTGGCGGAAAGGGCGCTTTCCAGATCGAAGCGTCCATCTGCCTGGAAGCGCTTCAACATGTTGATCGAGTAGTCCGCCGCGATGCCGAAGGTGATGGGCAGTGCCACGAAGTTCGAGAAGTTCAGCTTGGCACCGGTCCACGACAGCCCGCCCAACATCAGCAGCACGCCGACGAACAGCGACGCCACCGCCGCCAAAGACAGGCCCACAGACCGGAACGCGAAGATGCAAATGCCGAGCACGGCGGCCAGGGAAAGCACCGTGGCGCGCGGGCCGTCCCCCCTCATGGCGCTGGCGATGTCGCTGGAGAGCAGCAGCGATCCGGCCACGTCCACCTGCCGCCCGTCCACTCGCGCGGCCTCCCGGAGGTCGTCGGTGAACTGCTTCATGCGCTTGGCGTCCCAGGTGCCCGCACCGGTCTTGGGGAACACCAGCACGTTGCGATCCATGCGGCCGTCGCGCTCGCGAAGCCCGGCCACCAATACGCCCGGCACTTGGCTCGACGTCAGGGGCACCAGGGCCTCGTCCGTCAGCGCTCGTTCCACCAGCTCCCGGTCCTTGGGCTCGAGCTCGGACTTCAACTTGGGCGTCAGCACCTTGCGGAGCTTCTTCGCCTCGACCACTGCCTGGTCGCGATGGGGCGGCAGGATCTCGCTGCCACTTCGCACCGAGCCAATGAGGCCGCCGGCACCGCCGGCCTTCGCAAGGGCGCGAATCCGCGCCTCGATGGTCTTTGCTTGGTTGGCGTCGGCCGCCATCACCACGGTGGGCGTCAGGTAGCGGCGCAGGGTGGCGTCCATGCGGGGCCCCCAATACCGTTCGCCGTCGTTCCACGAGTCGCGACGCCGCAAGCGAGAGAAGTCGTACTCGATCCAGTCCGAGTGGCGCTGAAAGATGCCCGTCCCCGCCAGCACCGAGAGGATCCCGGTCACCGCCAACACCGCCCGCGGTCGGCGGAGCAGCCAGCGGGTCAGCCGCTGTCCGAGGCTCGCACCCGAGCGCTGCTTCGCGGGGACCATTTTCTTCCCCACCAACAGCACGAGCGGGGGAATCAACAGCATGTTGGCGAACCAACACACCACCATGCCGAGGCCTCCGATCCAACCGAACTGGTTGAAGCCACGGAAGTCCGTGAAGACCAGGGAGCCATAGGCGGCCGCCGCCGCCAGCGCCGCGGCCAGAGTCGGACGCCAGCTCCCGGCGAGGGCCGTGGCAATGGCGTCCTCCAGACCCAAACCACGACGGCGCTCCTCGGTGTAGCGGCTGAGCAGGATGATCCCGCTGTTGATGCCATTGCCCACCACGATGGACCCCAAGAACGCGGTGTTGGAGTTCAGGTGGCGGATCGACAGTGGCGGCAGCGCCGCGAGACCGAAGGCGTAGACGGTCCCGAACAAGAGCGGCACGCCCAGGATCGGAAGCGCGCGGGAGGAACGGAAGAACCACACGATCACGGCGATCACCAGCGCCAGCACGAGCACGCCGGAGAGCCCCAGGTCCGCCGCCAGCCCCTCCATTTCCTCTACTCGCGTCGCCACGTCCCCGGCGAAGCCCACGCGCATCGCCGGAGCATAGGAGCTCGGAAAGCCGAGGTCCGCCAGATCCGCCTTCACCCGTTCGAGCAGGGCCTTGTCACTCGGATAGCCGGTGGCCGTGGAGCTCGCCTGGACCAACAGCACCACCGTCTTTCCGTCGTCGGAGACGAAGCGGTCGTCCGGAAAGGAGTGCGGCTTGCCATGCCGCGCTTGGTACTTGTCGCGCAGCTCGGCAATGGGAACCTTGGGCGGAGGGTTCTCGTCGTCGTCCAACAGGTCCATGTCCATGGACCGAGTCACTTCCCAGTCGCGCCGCTTCTCCACGGCTTCCCGGAGCTTCTTCACGTCGCTCGGGTCCATGAGCTGCAGCACGTAGGTCTCGGCGAAGCGCCGCTCCGCCTTCACGTCCCCGCGCACCGCGCCCACCAGCTCCTCGGGATAGCCGCGTATGCGTTTCGCGAGGTCGTCTACCAGGCGATTGGCCGCAGGCACGTTCTGGGGACCGCCGGTGTCGATCACGATGCCCAGATGCCGCAGGCCCGGCATGCGGCTGCGAAGCGTGGTGAGGGCTCGAACACTCGGCGCGCTGGTGGGCAACAGCTCTTCCAGATCGCTGCGCAGATCCATGTAGGTGCGCACCGTGCGGTAGCCGGCCACGACCGCGAGCGCTGCCGCGATGAAGAGCACCATCTTGGCGCGGCGAAGGAGCCACCGCGCGAGGCGTTCGCTGGGTCGTTCCGAGTCGCTCACTCGCGGCCGCCTTAGCCCGGATTCGACGTCACGTCACCGGGGGATCTCACTCCGCAGCCGCAGAAGCGGGCTGGGGAGCCGGCACCTCGGCCTCGGCGGCGTCGACCTCGTGCCACAGCCCGAAGCGGATCAGCAGGCGCTTGGCCACCACCACCGCGACCACCGCCACGGCCCAACCGGCCAGGCCGTCGAGGATCCAGTGGTGGTCCAGGTACACGGCGGCGGAGAACATCAAGATGGCGTAGCCGATGTGAATCGGCCGGGTCTTCCAACCCGCCGCCTTCCACGCCGTGAGCAGGCCCAGCACGGGATAGGCGCAGTGCATGGACGGCATGGCGCCGTACACCGACGCGGCGCGAGAGTAGAAGGTGTGGAAGTAGTGAATGCCCAGGTACGCATCCACCCGGTTGAGCCCAGCGGCGCTGGGCAGGGCGTTCATGTCGATGGCGCAGCCGTATTGCCGGATGTACCAGGGCGGCGCCGCCGGAACGATGAGCCACATCGTGAAGGAGATGAAATTGGCGATGGCGAACGCCCACAGGTAGTGGCGCATGCGCCGACGATCCACGAAGAACAAGTAGGCGGCGTAGAGGATCGCGACGTAAGCGAAGATGGCGTAGGGAATGCTGCAAATCAGATCCGCCACGATGTTGTGATGCAGCGCGAAGTAGTCCTGGACCGTCACGCCCGGTGACACGGAAAACAGACTGAGCTCCGCGTTCCTGAGCCCACAACCGACGACTCGATCCGCGCTGACGAACGCCTCGCGGGCATAGCGCACGCTGTCGTAGCCAAAGGCCACCGCCAAGTACGGGCTCGCATCCACGAAGAAGCGCTTCGTTCGTGGGCCGGTGTAAGCAAGGACGCAGGCGATGGCCGGAATGATCACGTGCTCCGGCCGCAGATCTCCGATCGCCCACATGACCACGGCGTAGGCCACGGGGATGCCGCCGGGCAGGATCCACCACCGGCCCCACAAGCCCCGCAGGTGAGCGAGCACGCGGCTCACGCGGCCCTCCAGCGTCGTGCTAGGGTCCCGCGGCAATGGACGACCGGTTGGCGGAGCGCTTGGCAACGTGGTTCGGCTGCGGCAGCTCCCCGGTTGCTCCGGGCACCGTGGGGTCGCTGGGCGCGGTTCCGCTTCACTTCGCCCTCAAGCTGCTGCCACCGCTACCCCACGCTGCCGCCATCGTGGCCATCACGGCGGTGGGCGTGTGGGCGAGCCAAAAAGAGGCGGACCGCCTGGGCGTGGAGGATCCGCAGAGCGTCGTGATCGACGAAGTGGCCGGCACCCTCATCGCCATGGGCATGACGCGGCGCCTGGGCATCCCCGCGCAGCTCCTCGCCCTCGCGCTGTTCCGTGCGTACGACATCCTGAAGCCCGGGCCCATCGACAGCGTGCAACACGCCCAACCGGAAGGGCTCGGCATCATGGCGGACGACTTGCTGGCCGGCGTCATGGCCGGCCTCACCGCGCGTTGGCTCGTTCGTCGTTGAGCAGCGCGCGCCGCGCGGTGACGAGCACCGCCACTGCACCAATCGCGTTGAGAACGGCGAGCACGGTGACGCCGCCCAAGAGCAGCGGGGCCTGAATCGGAACGGAGAGCACCACGGCGCCGGCGAACAAGCTGAACGCGGTCAACACCACGCGCTCCGCCCGACGCATGAACAGCGGCGGCAGCACCGTGCCGAGCGCCTCCGCCCGAGCACGCACGTAGCTGACGGTGAAGCCACCCACCATGGCGAGCACCGGAATCAACGCCAGCAGCCGATGATCCGAATAGAACAGCGCGACGCCCAAGAGAGGCGAAGCGTCCGCCAGTCGATCGACGGTGGAGTCGAGAAGCGCGCCCCAACGACTCACGGTGCCGGTGGCTCGAGCCACGACGCCGTCCAACGCGTCGAACGCGCCACCCACGAGCATGAGCACCGCCGCGGTGACGAAGTGCCCACCGGCCGCCACCACGCCCGCCGCGATGGACAACACCAGCGACGTGTACGTGAGAGCGTTGGCGGAGACGCCAATCCGCGCGGCGCGCTGCCCGAGGCCAACACAGGCGCCGTACAGCACGTGGGCCGAGGCAACGCTCTGCCACACGGTCCCGTGCAAACGCGCTTCGGCTACGCGAGCGCTCTCAACGGTCGTGTCGACTTCTACCAGGGTACGCGCGAGCATCTTGGACCGTTCCCGGGGCGCGCCCTGCGCCGCCGATCCACGGCGTAACCTAGTCACCAACGCTTCGAATACAAGCCCGCCGATGCTCTCGAATCCAAGCTCGCCCGCGCTCGGACCGGCTCCGTTTTGTTCGCTGATCCACCTCGCCTGCTCGATCGTCCTCTGCTCTGCAATGGGCCTCCCCGCCAGCAACGGACTCCCGTTACGGCCGCAGCGGAATAGGCCGGGTAGCCAGTCCCCCGGAGCCTCTGTCATCATTGCTCACGCATGCTCGAGCTTCGCACCCTCCCCCGCCCGGCCTCCGCCGCGAGCCCCCTCTTGCCCTTTCGCTTCCGGCGCCTGGGCGATCGAGTCCTGCTCACCAGTCACTTCGGTGATTGGGTGTTCGTGACGGACGATGAGCTGGCGGTCCTGTACCAGGGGCGAGAGCTCCCGGAAGAGCTGCGCGCCAAGCTCGACAAAGCGAACCTGCTTCGCGACGGTGCCGACCCGACACGGCTCTCCGCCCGCCTCGCCGCGCGCCGGCGATTTTTGCGCTACGGGCCGAACCTGCACATCTTGGTGGTCACGCTCCGCTGCAACGAGACCTGCGTCTACTGCCACGCGAGCCGGGCGGACATGGATCGCGTGGACACCGACATGAGCCCGCAAACGGCGGAGCGCGCCATCGACCTCGTGTTCCAGAGCACCGCGCCGCGCCTCACCATCGAGTTCCAGGGCGGCGAGCCCCTGGTCGCCTTCGACGTCGTCAAGCACGCCATCGAGTACGCCAAGGAGCGCAACAAGGCGTATGGCAAGGAGCTCGAGTTCACCATGGTGAGCAACCTCAGCCTGCTCACCGACGACAAGCTCGACTACCTGGTGGAAAACCGCGTCCAGATCTGCACCAGCGTCGACGGCCCCGAGCAGCTCCACAACAAGCAACGAGTATTGCCGTCCGGCAACGCGTATCAGGCCAGTGCTCGCGCCATCGAGCGCATCAACCAGCGCTACGTGGATCTCGGGCTCGACCCGGTGCTCTACCACGTAGAGGCGCTGCTCACGATCACGCGCCCTGCCCTCGACATGCCCAAGGAGATCGTCGACACCTACGTCTCCCTCGGCTGTCACTCCATCTTCCTGCGCCCGGTGGATCCCTTCGGCTTCGCGGAGAAGACGCGCGACAAGATCGAGTACGACCGCAAGCGCTACCTCGACTTCTATCGCACCGCGGTCGACTACATGCTCGCGAAGAACCGCGACGGAACCCGCGTCCAGGAGCGCTACGCCGCCATCTTCCTGACCAAGATCCTCACCGGGGAAGATCCGAACTTCCTGGACCTACGCAGCCCGGGCGGCGCCGGCATCGGCCAGCTCACCTTCAACTACGACGGCGGCATCTACACCAGCGACGAGGGCCGCATGCTCTCGGAAACCGGGGACGAGACCTTTCGCATCGGCCACGTGGACAGCGCGCGCTACCGCGAGCTGGTGATGCACGACACCGTGCGCTCGCTGATCGTCGCCTCCAACCTGGACGCCCAGCCCGACTGCGTGACCTGCACCTACAACCCGTACTGCGGCAACAAGCCGGAGCACGCCTACCGCACCCAGGGTTCCATCTTCGGCCGCACCCGCGAGAGCGACATCTGCGCCGTGCACAAGGGCATCCAAGACTACTTGTTCGAGAAGCTCCGCGACCAAGACGAAGTCACGATGGACACCTTCCGGCGCTGGACCACGATGCGGGAGCGCTCTCACTTCCTGCAGACGGCCGCTACCGCCTCCTGACGCTGAATGTCGGTACGGCGCGAGCCCCGGCGCGGAGTGCCGGCGCGGCGCGACGGGCCTCGCGCCGTACCGACATCATCAGGCACAAACACACACGACCTGTCCGTCTCCCGAGAGCGAGCACCCCGTCGGGATCGTCGCCGAGCAGTACGGCGGCGGAGGGGTGCACGGTCCGTGCTGGCAGCCGGGGAGCCCGCCGATGTCGCAGGTCCCCGGCGTGGTGCCCGCCGGGCAGCTGCCGCCGTCGGGCAGCGGATCGCACAGCGGCGGCGCGCCCCCGCAGCACGGCCGCACGCAGTAGTGGCCGGCGCTGCAGAGCTGCCCGCCGCAGTCGCCGGCGTCCGCGCTGCCGGCGTCGTTGTCCGGCGTGGACTCCGCGGACGAACATGAAGACCCCACCAGCGCGAGGGCGACCAGCACCACGACCCACCTCATGAGGGGATCATACCCCCGCCACGGTGATTCAGCTCAGAGAGGCCAAAAAGCCGGTGAGGGCGCGGTTGACGGCCTCCGGGTTCTCCACCGTCGAGCTGTGCCCGGCGGCGGGGATCTCCGTCAGCTGGGCTCCGGCAATGCCATTGACGATGCGCTCCGCCTTGTCCCTCGGCGTGGCGACGTCTTCGTCACCGACCAGCACCAAGGTGGGGACGGCGATGCGCGCGAGCTCGGCCTCCACCGAAGGTCGATCGATGACGCCATTGACGGCGCGCCACACGCTACGGCGATTTTGGAGCAAACGCTCTCGCCAGAGCTTGCGCTCCTGCGCCCGTGCCGGATCCTCCAAGAACGTCTTGCCGAACATGATGGGCATGACGCGATCCGCGAGCGGCGCGACGCCGACCATGCGGGAGGCCCAGGCCATGGCGCGATACTTGAGTCGATTCTCCTCGGGCTCCGGCAGTGCGCTGGTCTCCATCAGCGTCAGGGAGCGGACGAGCTTCGGATAGCGCGCCGCCAGCCGCAGCCCCACGAAGCCGCCCATGCTCAGCCCGACGAAGTGCACGGGGGCGAGCGCCAGCCGCGCGATCAGCGCGACGGCGTCCCGCGTGAGCGTGTCCATGTCGATGCTCGCCAGGCTCGACTCGGCGCTGCGACCTTGTCCGCGATGGTCGTAGGTCACTGTCCGGAAGCTACCGGCGAGGGCGTCGACCTGCGCGCGAAACATTTCACCGCTCCACAAGAGCCCGTGGCTGAACATCACCGGCGGCCCCCCGCCACCGCTGTCCTCGACGAAGAGGCTCGTCCCGTTGACGTGGATCACGCCGGCGATTGTAGCCACTCCGCGCGAGTTGGACGACAACGCTCGAGCCGGGCGCCGACGGCCTGGCTCGAGCGTCGCGGCTTCTTCGCGATTTACGGGTCCACGACCATGGCCCGGGGGATGTCCTCGAGCTTGGTCGCCACCATCGCGGTGTAGAAGATCGGCTCGCCCGCCGCGCTCAGGCGATGACAGTAGCGGCGGGTCGCCTCGATGCGAACGATCTTGTCGCGAACCATTCGGCGAATGAGCTCCGAAAAACCATGCGTGAAACGCTCGTCGAGGAACTCTTCCTTGATGTTGAACGCCAAGAGCCCACCCTTCGGCACGAAGCTCGCGGAGTGGTAGTACGCGAGGGGCGGAATGTCGCCGAAGCCGAGGGCGGCCACGCACACGAGGGCGTTGGGGCGGATCTCCGCCAAGGTCGCCTTCACCTCGTCCGTGGGGCGACACAGGTCGGCCACCACGTAGTCCGTGTACAGGTCGGGGCGATCGCGTTCGGCCGCCATCTTCGCCTCGGGAATGATGTCGATGCCGACGAGCTCCGTGGCGCCCACGGCGCGCAGCTCGTCGCCCACGATGCCGTTACCCGCGCCCAGGTCCAAGGCGCGAAGCGGCTCTTCGAGAGCGCCGGGCTCCGCCATCACCTCGGAAAGCAAACGCACCACGCGCCGTGGCGAGTTGCACTTGAGCAGTCCGTAGAACAGGTGCTCGTAAAGGCCTGGGCGCTCGTAGATGCGGTCGTAATCGTGAAAGCGAATGCGCTTCCATTCGCCGCCTTCGAGCACTTCACACCATTCCTCGTGCTGGGGAATGGTTTCGGTCAAGGGCGGCAGGCGCACCTTGCCCTTCCACTCGGCCATGGAAAAATCTACACGTCGACGCGAAACGTCGTTCATCGCACCTCCGGAGGGGTGGAAACGCGCCGCTTTCCAGCAGCGCGCGGTCTAAGTTCACTCGGCGACGAAGAGGACGCGCACCGAGCGAACCGCAGCTTACGCAGGTTTCAGCGCAATTATCAAACCAGGCGCTATTTCACGCCCAATAGCTCGATCTCGAAGATCAGCGTCGCGTTCGCGGGGATCTTCCCCCGAGCTCGGTCCTTGTAACCGAGCTCCGGCGGAATCGTCACGCGGCGTACCTCGCCCACCTGCATTCCATCCACACAGCGCTCGAAGCCCTCGATCGCGTGCTGCCTTCCGAGCTCGAATTCGAAGGGCGTACCGCGCTCGCGGCTGGAGTCGAACACGGTGCCGTCCTCCAACGTCCCGACGTAGTGCACCGCCACGCGCGTCCCGGGCACCGCGCGCGCGCCGCTGCCGGAAGCGAGCGTCTCGATCACGAGCCCGTCTTCGTCCACCCGAGAGGGCGGTGCGCTGACCTCACGTACGGGCGGCTCGCTGTCTTCGGTTTCGGGCTCGGGCTCGGGCACCTGAACGCGAGCGGGTGCCGATTCCGGCGGCGGTGCCGGCGTCCGGGCGGCGCAACCTGCCAACAGAACGAGGACGAGCGCCCGCTTCACTTCCGGCCGCGCCAGTCGAACTTCAGGGCCTCTTCCAGCTCGGCGTTGAGCGACTTGATGAAACGCCAGCCGTCACGACTCTCGCTTCCCTGCCCCCGGGTACGCCAGCCCACCGCCAGCTGCCCCAGCGAGGCGCTCCCGATCGCCAACTGCCCCAGCGCGAACACCAAGCCAATGCTGATCTGCCCAATGGAGAGCAGACCAGTGGCGAGCTGACCCAAACCAAAGAGCACGCCGGCGCCCCCGGCGCCCATCGCCACCACGCCGGCACCGGCAACGCCCACGTAGAGCACTCCCACGCCAGGCCCACCAACCGACACGATGGCCGGGGACTCCACGTCGTCCGTGCTGGCGTTGATGCGCAACACCGGAACCCCCATCACCTGCGTGGTGGACACCTTGTTGCCGTGGGCATCTTCCACCGTGGAGGTGAACAAGGCCATCCCAAGGGTGGTCACCACGATCACGACCAACAGACCCACGAAACGTTTCACGATGGACACGATACCGGTCCCCGCGGCGTTTCGCTATCCTCGCGCGGAGTGGCCGTCGTCATCGTTCAGCGGTTGACCCCGAAGCGCTGCGAGCAAGTCTCGGTCGCCGAGGGCTTTGCCCCCGCCGCCGAGGAGCGTGCCACGCCCCCCGCCTACCTGGAGCTGGCGAGCCCGCTCGCAGCGAAGCTGGCGCGGCTGTTCGAACGCAGCCTGCGCTGGGTGAGCGTCGCCCTGTGGCTCTCTCCGCTGCTGCTCGTCCCCAAGGCGATGTTCAACGTGGTCGACCCGCGGCTGAGCGACGCCGTCACGCTGCTGTTCGTGGCGCTGGTCCTCGGCTTCTTCTCGATTCTGATCTCGTTCATCGTCTTTCGCCTGGTCACCGGCAGCGTCGAGGAACAAGAGCACGTCGTGCTCGTCCCGTTCACCGAGCCCAAGACCAGGCCCCGCGCGGCGCGCATCCCGCGCCAACAAGTCAGTGGCCACGTGCGCGCGGATTCGCTGCGACCGCTCGTGGGCAAGAGGATCCGGGTGCGCGGCGTGCTCACGGCGCTCGAGCAGAGCGCCGGCGAGGTGCTGCGTGACAGCTGGGCGGAAGACGGCGAGGGCTACTCCCGGATGCTCCTGACCCGAGACGCCGCCGTCGAAACGGCCATGGTGCCGGTGCGCCTGGATCTCTCGGTTCCGCCGCTGGTGGTCGCCGAGGCGATGGACGACGAAGCGCACGCGCGTTTTCGCGCCCTGCCCGAGCGCGCGCAGGAGCTCTTGGCTCCGCGCGGCAAGGACGCTTGGCTTCGCGAGCACCTGGACGCCTCCACCGTGATGCTGCGCGACGGCGACGAGATCGAGGTGGAAGGCTGGGTGGACTCCGTCTTGGAGGACGCCAGCGACCTGATTTCCGCTTCCGGCCCGCGGTCGGTTCCGGGCGCGTATCGCGCGGCGCCCCAGGGCCACGCAGGGCTGGTGCTCCGCTCCACGGCGACCGAACCGATGATCCTCCGCCGCGTCGCAGGCGCTGGGCGTCGCCGGTAGTGGACGGCCGAAAGACCCTCTGCAATTCTCCCGACCGCCCATGTTCGTGTGCTCCGAGTGCGGAAGAAGCTACCCGGCCCCCGGGTTCTGCACGGAGGACGGCGGCGGCCTGCAGGCCACCGCAGGCGACGAGCTGCTCGGCACCATCGTCGGTAGCTATCGCATCGCCGCCAAGCTCGGCGAGGGTGGCATGGGCGTGGTGTACAAGGGCGTCCACCCGAACATCGGCAGTCGCGTCGCTATCAAGCTGCTTTCGCCGGAGTGCGCCAAGAGCCCCGCGCTGGTGGAGCGCTTCTTCGCCGAAGCTCGCGCCGTCAACGTGATCCGCCACGACAACATCGTGAGCGTCTCGGATCTGGCCTCGCTGCCCGACGGCCGTCCCTACATCGTGATGGAGTACCTGGACGGCGCGCCGCTGTCCGGCATCCTGAAGCGCGTGGGCGCGCTGCCGTTGGGCACCCTCGTGGACCTGGCGACGGAGTTGCTCGACGCCCTGGGTGCCGCCCACGACAAGGGCGTCATCCACCGGGATCTGAAGCCGGACAACGTCTTCATCACGGGCAGCGGACGGGTGAAGGTGCTCGACTTCGGCATCGCCAAGCTGCGCCCGGAGCTCGGTGGCATCAGCGACGCGACCCGCACCGGCTCGCTGCTCGGCACGCCGCACTACATGTCGCCGGAGCAAGCGGCGGGTCGTCCGGTGGACATCCGCTCCGACCTCTACTCCGCCGGGGTGATCCTGTTCGAGGCGGCCACCGGCCAGCGGCCGTTCTCCGTGGATTCGCTGTACGAGCTGCTCAAGGCCCACGTCGAGCTCATGCCCACCGCGCCGCGGCTGCTGCGGCCGGAGATCCCGCCGGTATTCGAGCAGGTGTTGCTGCGCGCGCTGCAGAAGGACCCGGCCTATCGCTTCCAGTCCGCCCGCGAGCTCGCGCAAGCGCTCTCGCAAGTGCGCCAGATCTTGCCCGCGGATGCCTTCGTGCCGGTGAGCACGCTGGCCACCTTGCCCGCCGGTTCCAACCCTCGCGCTGCCCGCGTCCCCACGCCCATCGCGGTGACTCCCGCGACGCTGGCGCGGGGACCATCGCCGGAGCTCTCGCCGCCGCTCACGCCTCCCCCCGTGGTCGAGAAGAAGAGGGGCGGCCGCTTCGGCTACTTCGTGGTGGGAACCTGCGGCGTCATCACCCTCGCCACCCTCGGCTCCTGCGTCACCTGCGTGTTCATCGGCGCCAACGCCGACGGCGACGCCATCAGCGTCCCGGTGGGCAACGGCGAGGTCGCCGTGTTCAAGCCCAAGGCCTTCGACGTGACGGGGTTCACGGCCCGCGCCATGAGCATCGCCAGCCACCGCGACGAATCCGCCAAGCTCGTGAGCATCGACGCCAAAGGAAGCTGGTCGAACAAGACCGTGAACCTCGCCGACGAAGCCGGGGACCGAGTGGTGTACGCGTTCCGCACCAGCTCCGGCTGCGTGAACGTGGACGTCGGTCCCACCGGGCTCACCACGCAGAAGGCCCAGAGCTGCCCGGAACGCACCGTGAGCCCACCGCGGTGCTCCACGGACGTGGTCTTCGACAAGGCCGAAAAGACCGGCGGACCTTCCGGCTACGGCCGCGCCACCCTCACCTTCGCCGCCAGCCTCGACGGCAGCGGCAGCTGGCGCATCAAGAACGCCGACTGGGACGGCAGCGTCCCCGACGATTGCTGACGCCCACCCCGGCGTCCGCCAGGGCCTTTTCCGCGCCGCCTCGACAAGACCAAGCGTCTACTTTTGGCTCTCCTGACATCTTCGTGGGGTGAGGAATCGTTGGCTTTGTGCGCCTGTCGCCACGTTTCGGCCATCGGGAATGAGGCGAAGGGAGGCGCTGTCGAGCTCCGCAATCGAGCCCGGTGCTTCTTTGACGCACAACGCGGAAAGGGTTCAGGAAAGGTGTCGCCGTTCAGATGCGTGCCCTTCGCCAGCGAATGGAACGCGCGCAGCGCGTGGCGCGAGCTCCTCGAAGAAAGTCGCGAAGCGATGTCGAATTCAGTGGACAGGATCCTGGGCACACCGAACGCTGCTCGTCGCCGCGCGGTTGCGAGGGCCAGGCGCATCGCAGCGTCTCCGGCGCGCACGCGACGAAGAGCTATCCCCTCGCGCAACGTTCGCGCGTGGAGCCGCTGTCGGAGCGGCGCTTCCTCGTGCATTTCAGCGGCAGCGCGGAGCTGAAGGCTAGGGGGCCCGTCCGAGAATCGCAGCTGCTACGACCGCCGATCCTCTCGCTGCGGGCGTGCGGCCTCGTTGCTGCGCTCCTCGAGCTACTTCAGTAGCCCTCCGGTGCTCGCTCCTCGGGCGCCCGCCTCGCTTCGGTCTCGGCGGTCTCGCTACGCTGCTATTCTCGGACGGGCCCCAAGCTCGAGCACGCCCAGAACCTGATGAGCCACGTGAACCGGAAGCTCGAGGTCGTCTTCGAACGTGCCCTCGACGCGCTGATTCGCGAGCTCGAGAACAAGCAGTGGGGCAAGACCGAGCGGCCGCGACGCTCCGGGGGTCGCAAGGACCGAAGGCCGAGCCGTGCGGACAAGCGTGAAGTCTACGAACGCGACCGCGCCGGACCAGAAAACCATGACCCGGGTGAATGGCACGTCCCTCTGAGCCCTCCTCATCGCATTCAGGCACCCACGGATGTGTGAGGAGAGCCTACTTTTGTTGGTGCGCCGCGGAACCTCGCGCCCCAGCCCGCTCGGCCACGAACCGCGAAAGGTGTCGCGCCAGCGCGTAGATCGGTATCTGCGGCGGTCCGCCGATGCTGGTCGGGAACAGCGAGCCGTCCAGCACGAAGAGCCCGTTGATCTGATGATGCTCGCCGGTGCTCTTGACGACGGCGCGTCGTGGGTCGTCGCCGAGGCTCAGGGTGCCCATGGGATGAACCGCGGCCATGGCGATGTTGTGGGGGCGCGCCACGGAGTCCGGCACGCTCTCCACCTGGTCGGGGCGAGACAGCTCCACTGGGGGCACGCTGGGCACCAATACGCGCTTGGCGCCGCCTGCGAAGAGCAGCTTGGCGCAGGCGCGGATGCCGCGGGCCAGCTGCACCACGTCGGCGTCGCTGAGCGTGTATTCGATCTTGGCGCGGCCATCGCGCTTGGCGCTGACGCGCCCGCTGCTCTCGTCGTGGAGCATGGCCGTCAACACGGCGATGTTTCGATAGCGCAGCATCCACTCGCGGTGCTTCTGCCCGAAACCGGGCAGCATGATGGCGGCCCCTATGGGATGCGCGAACACCGTCGTGATCCACACGCGCTTGTCGCTGCCCGGCGCGTAATCCAAGAGCTCGGTGCACTCGAAGCTCTGGGGGATCCCTTTCCAGCCGACGACCTCTTCGTCGAACAGCCCTGCCACGGCCACCCCGGGATGCATGCGGAGCCCGCGCCCGAGGCGCGCGTGCGGATCCGGCAGGTCGCTCTTCACGCCGATCACGGCGCTGCCGACGGCGCTGCCCGAGAGCACCACCACGCGCGCCTTCACGCTCACGTTGGCGTGAGGGCGACCGCGGGAGTCGAGGGCATGGCCCGCCACGCCCGTCGCCTCGTGGCCGTCGTGGATCACGCGCTCGATGCGCACGTCCGTGACCACGTTGGCGCCGTGGCTCTTGGCGTCCGGAATCAGGATCTTGGCGGCGTTCTGCTTGGCGCCGTAGGGGCAACCGAGCTCGCAGAACCCGGTGCCCTGGCAGCCCACGCGGTTGTGACGGAGGGGCCCCCCGCGCCAGCCGAGGGCGCGCACGCCGCGCTCGAGGATGCGGTTGTTCTCGTTTCTGCGGTCCGCCTCCACGAGAGAAACGCTGAGGTCATTCTCGACGCTCTCGAACACCGGAGCCAGCTCCGCCTCACTCGCGCCACTCACGGCAAAGTCCCGAGCCCAATGCTCCAGGATCTCCTTGGGCAAGCGCTTGCACAGGTTGATGTTGTGCACGGTGGAGCCGCCCAGGCTGCGTCCGCCCAGCACGCGAATCGCGAGATCCGTGGTGGAACGGCCGCCACGTTCCTGGAACAGCTTCGGCATCATCTCTTCTTCGCGCTGGGTCATCTCCGGAAGCGCGAGCTCGGGCCCTTCTTCCAGGAGCACGACTTTGGCACCGCGCACGGCGAGCTCCCGCGCCGCCATGCCACCGCCGGCACCACTGCCCACGATCACCACGTCGGCTTCGAGGGAGAGGTCCCCATCGATGTCTCGCGCGCGGAGGCTCACGACTTGTCCCACTTCACGACGGGGCCGTCGTAGCCGATGGCCGCCCAGCTCTCCGGGCGGCGATACAAGGCCATCATGCTCAGCGCCTTGAGCGCCTGAAAGCCTCCGCGGAGCAGCCCCACGGGGCTCTGCTCCAGGGCGGCGAGCACGTCGTCCTGCTCTCGGGACGAGAGTGCGCTGAAACGCCGGAAATAGCCCTTGACCAGCGGCATCACGTGCTCCACCACTCCCAAGAGCCGGAGCAAGTCCGTGCGATCCGCATCGGCCATGTCCACCAAGTACTCGTCCGCCCATTCGGCGACGGGCGCGCCCTCCGGCGCCAGGACCCGCGCCCCGAACGCGGACAGCACCACGTACTGCCAGGGCGCGAGGACCTGGAGCTTCACGTGGTCCGGCACGGAATAGCCGCCGGCACGCACCAGCGCGATGCCGGTCCCTCCGACGACCGCGCCGGCGCCCACCAGCGCAATGAAGCGCCGGCGCTTCATCCCTGCTCCCCGTTGGCCAGCTGGGAGAGGGCGACGAAGAGCCCCTGAGTCACTCGCGCCATGCGATCGAAGTCGAGGCGGTCCGGAGTGTCGGTAGGCTTGTGGTAGTGCGGGTAGCGAAACGGTGCGGTGTCCGTGACCATGATGGCCGGCACGCCGATCTGCCAGAACGACCAGTGATCCGACCAGCCCACTCCAGGTAGCTCCGCGGGCAAGCTGTCCGACTCCACCGGGAGGGAGGCACCCTTGGACAGCGCAGCGCTGAAGCGATCCACCAGCGGAGCGGAGCGCTCGTCGCCCACCACGGCGACGAAATTGCCCACGTCGGGGTGCTTCTTCGCCAGCGGAGCGGGGTAGCGCTGGCTGCCGGGAGCGTCGGAAAAGACTCCGATGCTCTCCACACTGACCATCGCGACCGCCGTCTCTCCGCGCGCGGCCAGCGCCTTGGCGTACACCAGGCTGCCCATCTGGGGCGTCTGGAAGAAGGGCGGCTCTTCGTTCACGAACCACACGAAGCGCAGGGTGCGCTTCGGCTGCGTCTTGGCGAAGCGCCGCGCGAGGGCCAGGACGGCGGCAACGCCGCTGGCGTTGTCGTCGGCTCCGGGGCTGCCGGAGGCGCTGTCGTAGTGCGCACCCACAATCACCAACTCCGAACCCCGGGCGCCGCCGCGGACCTCGGTAGCGAGATTCTGCGCGGCGACCTCGCCGACCTCGTAACCTTCGCGGTGAACCCCGAGTCCCGCTGCGTCCAGCTCGTCGGCGATCCAATCCGCGGCGGAGGCGAGCTCCCACTTCTTGTCCACGTTGCGCTCGCCGATCTTCGCCAGGGCGTGCACGTCTTTGTCGAGCTCCGTCCGCAGCGCCTGCTCCTCGGCGGTCAGCGGCGCGGGAGCCGCGGGCTCGACCTCGGGGGGCGCCTCGACGGGGGGCTCGGGCGGGGTGGCGCGCGGCGGCGGCGGAGTCCCGCAAGAAACGAGGGTCAGCGAAAGGCCCACGGCGAACGCGCGCATGCTGCCCTTATGGTCAGGGCTCGGCCGGCGGGCAAGTGCGGGCTTGAGCCGTTCGGCGCCGTCCGATAACGTGCCCTTCCTTTGGCGGAGACGGCGCCCAAATCCCCCCTGGTCGGCGTGATCATGGGATCCCGGAGCGACTGGGAAACCTTGCGCCACGCGGCGGACGCGCTGACGGAGCTCGGAGTTGCGCACGAGGTGCGGGTCGTGAGCGCGCACCGCACCCCGGACTTACTGTTCGAGTACGCGGCGGGTGCCGAGGCGCGCGGGCTGGAGGTCATCATCGCGGGAGCCGGCGGCGCCGCCCACTTGCCCGGCATGGTCGCCTCCAAGACCGTGCTCCCGGTGTTGGGCGTCCCGGTGCAGAGCAAGGCGCTGTCCGGAATGGACTCGCTGCTCTCCATCGTACAGATGCCCGCCGGCATCCCCGTCGGCACGTTGGCGATTGGGCGCGCCGGCGCTACCAACGCCGCGCTCTTGGCCGCCGCCATCGTGGGGCAACGTCACCTCGAGGTCCGCGAGGCGCTACGCACCTTCCGCGCGCAACAGACCGATCGCGTGTTGGCCGATTCCGATCCGCGAGTGCCTCAGAAGTAGCATGAAGCTCGGAATCCTCGGCGCGGGTCAGCTCGGACGCATGCTCGCTCTCGCGGGCTACCCGCTGGGGCTCGACTTCGTGTTCTTGGATCCCAAGGCGGGCGCCCCGGCGGGGCTGATCGCCAAGCAGATCGTGGCGCCCTGGGACGATCCCGAGGCTCTCGACGCGATGGCCCACGTGGACGTGGTGAGCTACGAGTTCGAGAGCGTGCCCGACGTGGCGGCGCGGACGCTGGCGGAGCACGTGCCCGTGTGGCCGCCTCCGGCGGCGTTGTACGTGGCTCAAGATCGCCTGCGCGAGAAAGAGACGTTCCGAGAGCTCGGCATCGACACCGCGCCCTTCGCCGCCGTGGAGAGCGAGGCGGAGCTGCGCCAAGCGATCAAGGGCATCGGGGTGCCCGCGGTGCTGAAAACCCGTCGCTTCGGCTACGACGGCAAGGGGCAGTTCGTGCTGCGCAGCACGGAGGACGTGCCCAAGGCCTGGTCGGCCATCGGCGGCGTTCCGCTGCTGCTCGAGGGCTTCGTCGAGTTCAGCCGGGAGCTCAGCATTCTCGGTGTGCGGGGTCAGCGCGGAGAGACCGCGTTCTATCCACTGGTGGAGAACGAGCACGAGCGCGGCATCCTGCGCACTTCCCGCGCGCCCGCCCCAAACGTGCCCGTGGAGCTCCAGCAGCGGGCGGAAGCGATCAGCGGCAGGTTGCTCGAGCACCTGGGCTACGTCGGGGTGCTCGCGCTCGAGCTGTTCGACGTCGGGGGACGTCTGTTCGCCAACGAGATAGCGCCGCGCGTCCACAACTCCGGGCACTGGACCATCGAAGGGGCTCGCACCAGCCAGTTCGAGAATCACCTGCGCGCCGTCGTGGGCCTGCCCCTCGGTGATCCCGGCGCCCTGGGCCCAGCCGCCATGGTCAACCTGCTCGGGCGGATCCCCGAGCCGGCGGCGCTCTTGGCCGTGGAAGATCTGCACCTGCACGACTACCGCAAGGCGCCGCGGCCGGATCGCAAGGTGGGGCACGTCACCGTCCGGGCGCCGGATTTCGCCGAGCTCGAGCGGCGCGTTGCCCAGGTGAACGCGCTGCTCACCGACAAAACCGGCTGAAAGCCGCACACTTCTACCGCCGCCACGGGCGCGGAAAATTCCCGCGACAAGCGCCGAGGGCCGCGGATATGCTGCCCGCGCCGCGCGGCGGCACGAGCTTTTTCTCGGAGGAAGTCATGAAAAAAGCACTATCGGCTCTGGTGGGTACGGCACTGTTCGCGATTACGGGTGCGGCCTTCGCGCAGCAGCAGTGGTCCGGCAGCTACTCGCCGTCCATGCCGTCGCGCTCCAGCGGCCTCGACAACATCGGCGAGGAGATGCAGTTCGTCTTCGGCGTGGACCGGGTGACGGCTCTGTCCTTCGATCGACTCACTTTCTCGCCGGACCAAGGTGACGACACCACCGTCAAGACGACCACGATTTCCTTGTTCGGCATCAACAACCAGAGCCTGCAGGGCGGCACTCCTTCCACAACGGTCCCCCGCTTGGCGCTCGACTACTTCGTTGCCGAAGGCATCAGCGTGGGTGGCTCACTGGTGTTCATCAGCAGCAGCGGTACTCAAGAAACCGGGAGCCAATCTGCAGACCTTCCGACGGTCACCAATTTTCTCATCAGCCCGCGCGTTGGCTACGCCATGCAGTTCGACGAGACGTTCTCTTTCTGGCCGCGAGCGGGCATCACCTACATCAGCACCAAAGCGGACAGCGATGCCGACACAGAAAGCTGGCATGGACTCGATCTGACCGTAGAAGGCATGTTCGGCATCTCGCCCTTCTCCCACTTCGCGATCTTGGTCGGGCCGTACTTGGATCTCGGCCTCAGCGGGACGGCGACCTCCGAACCACAGGGCGGCCCGAGCACCGACACCGACGCCAAGCTCACCGGTTTCGGCCTCACCAGCAGCATCGTCGGATATTACTGAGCGCTTCCGCTCCGTTGCGGCCGGCGCGTCCCCCTGGGCGCTGCCGGCCGCGTTGCGTTTGTGCCCAAGGGTTACAGAAATGCCACGCCCAACCGTTCAACCCGAGTGACCCAACTCGGGAGGAAACCATGGCGCTCTGCACCAACCTGAAGATCAAGACGCGGCTCGTGCTGCTGGGCGGGGGCCCCATCATCGCTTTGATCCTGGTGGCCGCCTGGCTCCTGAACACCTACCGGGACGGCCTGATGCAGGCCAAGCAGGACAAGACCCGGAGCCTCATCGATGCCGCCTACGGTGTGATCGAGCTCCAGTACCAGCTGGTGAGTGCCAACAAGATCAGCGAGAAGGAAGGCAAGGCGCGAGCCCTCGCCGCCTTGGCCAAGCTCCGCTACGGCGACAACGACTACTTTTGGGTCAACGACCTGCAAGCCAAGATGATCATGCACCCCGTGAAGCCCGAGCTGAACGGGAAGGACATGTCGGACTTCAAGGATCCGAACGGCGTACGGCCCATTCTGGAGGCCGCCAACGTCGCACGCGAGAAGGGCTCCGGCTTCGTCCACTACTCCTGGCCCAAGCCCGGCCACGCTGGCGCCGTGCCCAAGATCTCCTACGTGCGCGCCTTCGAGCCCTGGGGCTGGGCCCTGGGCACCGGGATCTACGTGGACGACGTGGAGGAAGAGTTCGTGCACGAGATCGGGCATGCGTCCTCCGTGATCGTTCCGATCTTCTTGCTGGTGGCGCTGCTGGGCTTCGTGATGTCGCGCAGCATCAGCACCCCGTTGAAGCAGGTCGAAACGGCCATCGATCGCGCCTCCCAGGGAGACCTCACGGCCCGCGTGGCGCTGGGCTCCACGGATGAGCTCGGGGTCATGAGCGACCGCATCGATCGCATGCTGGCAGAGTTCGAGCGCAGCATGGCCCACGTGCAGCGCAGCGCCGAGAGTACGCGGCTCTACGCGCAGCGCCTCGCGGCCGTCGCCGACGAAGTCAGCGCCGCAACCCAAGAGCAAGCGGCGTCCCTCGAGGAAACCGCGGCGTCCATCGAACAGATCAGCGGGGCCGTGGACCAGAACGCAAAGAATGCCCGCGGCGCCGACGAGCTGTCGGGCGCCGCCCACCGCCAGGCGGCCGAAGGCGGACGCATCGTCGAGCAGGCGATGGAAGCCATGCACGGCGTCACGACTTCGAGCCATCGCATCGAGGACGTGGCCTCGACCATCGACGAGTTCGCGTTCCAGACCAACCTGCTGGCCCTGAACGCCGCCGTGGAGGCTGCCCGCGCCGGAGAGGCCGGGCGCGGCTTCGCCGTCGTCGCCGCCGAGGTCCGCGCGCTGGCGCAACGCAGCGCCTCGGCGAGCCGCGAGGTCCGCGAGCTGATCGCTCAGTCCGTACGCTCGGTGGAGTCGGGTTCCAGCCTGGTAACGGCGTCCGGGGAGCGTCTCGGAGACGTGGTCCGAGACATCACGAGCTTGGCCAGGCTGGTCTCCGACATCGCCCGCGCCTCGAGCGAGCAGTCGACCGGCGTGCAGCAGGTGAGCATCGCCATCTCTCAAACGGACCAGGCCACGCAGCAGACGGCCGCCCAGACGGAAGAGCTGAGCGAGACGGCCGGACGCCTGGCCGCGCAGGCGGCGTCGCTGGAAAGTCTGGTGTCGAAGTTCACGCTCGGCGACGCCCTCGACGTGGAAGACGACGAGCTCGAGGACGAGCCGGTCCACTCCGTTCCGCCGCCGCCAGCCCCGCGTGCCCGGCCCGCGCCCGCCCCGGCGTGGATGTGAGTCAGGAGCGCGTGGCGTCGTACAGCTTCCGCAGCGTCGCGTGCGACGCCGTCTGCTCGCCCCGGGCGATGGCCCACACGCTATCGCGGGCCGCAGCGTTCACCGGCGTCGCCACGTGATGCTCTTTGCCGCGACTCGTGATTTCGCCGTTCAAGAAGTCCACCGCCGGAGCGCGCCCTCGCTCGATGGCGCTCAGCATGCTGGAGCGGAGCCTACGGTAGCGAGCCCCCACCGCGAGTAACAGGGTGTGCTTGGCCAAGAGCCCGGGCGAGCCCGCGGCGGTCCTTTCCGCCTCGGTCAGCGCGATCCAGTCCAGGTCCAGCGTACCGCTGACCTTCTCCAGGTGGACCTCTTCCGCCCGGGCGACCGCCACGACCTCGGTCATCACCTCCAGCGCCAAGCGCCGCACGTGACGCTGGCGCATCAACGTGCCGAGCCGGTCCCCACCGATGGTGCCCAGGGTGGAGATGGCGCAGTTGATGGCGAGCTTGCTCCAGCGTGCTCCCAACAGGTTCTGCGTCATGCTGACGGGGCCCACGGCTTCCAGGACGCGACCGAGATCTTCCAGCGGCTCGTCGATCTGGCCATCCAAGCGGCCGATGCTGAAGCCGCCGGCGCTGGTGCGATCGTACACACCGGGCTCCACCATGGACGCGCCCCAGGCCACCACGGCGCCGACTACGCGCTCGGCTCCGGCGAGCTTCGCCACACGCTCTTCACAGAGCCCGTTCTGAAAGCACACCATGCGTCCCGTCGGGGCCAGCGCGGGCAGCGCGCTGTTCGCGGCTGCCTCCACCTGCGGCGGTTGCGTCGCGAGCAGCACGTAATCGAATGGAGCGACGTCGGTGGGAAGCTCGCGATGAATGGTGACGGGCTTCATGGTCGCTGCCGGGGCGCCCTCACCCCTCACCCGCACCCCGCTCTCGGACAGCGCTCGTGCGATGTCCGCGTTGGTCGTCAGCACGCTGACGTCCTGCCCAATCTCGAGCAGGTGCGCGGCGACGACACCGCCAATGGCACCGCACCCCACCACCAATATCCGCGGGCCCGTCATCCCCGCTCCCCTATCGCGAACGGCCATTGTCGCCAACCCGCGCTTTTGGCAATGGTTCCCAGTGGTTGAACCAGCCACCCGGCGACGCGATGCGAAATAGTTGCAACGATTTCGAGATTCGTGTAGTTCGAGCGCGCACATCGGCACACATGAACAGGGGCAACCCCGTTCAAGGAGCCAAACGCCATGAAACGCCTTCGAAAGCTTCTCGAGCGACTTCGCCTTCCGGTCACGGCCCTGGCCTGACCGCTTCGCAAATTTCCTGCGCCCCGTGGGGCGCTGCTTGAACGCTTCCTTGCCGCCTACGACGGCGCTTTCTTAATCGCCTTATGCCGACGATCCGCCCGGCGCGCGACACCGACGCCGAGGGTCTGATCGCCCTCATCACCGCGGTGTTCGACGAGTACCCCGGCTGCGTGATGGACGTGGACGGCGAAATGCCGGAGCTGCTCGCCATCGCCAGCTGGTTCGCGGCGCACGACGGGGAATTCTGGGTCGCCGAGCACGGCGGCCAGGTCGTCGGCTGCATCGGCTACGCCCCCGCACAGGACCCGAGCGGCATCGAGCTGAAGAAATTGTACGTGGCACGCTCCGCGCGTGAGCACGGACTGGGCGCGCAGCTCTTGGCCCGTGTGGAGGACGCCGCCGACCGCCGTGCGGCTCGCTTCATCGACCTGTGGAGCGACACGCGCTTCGAGACGGCCCACGCGTTCTACGCGCGCCGGGGTTGGAACAAGACGGGCGCCACCCGCGAGCTCCACGACAAGAGCGCCACGGTGGAATTCTACTTCGAGAAGCCGCTCACTCGTTGACGATGTCCATGAACATCTTCGCGATCTGAGAGTGCCCATCCGGAGTGGGATGAATGCAGCTGATGTCGAACCAGGTCGGCGTGTTGGGACCCCGGTAGCACTGGCCGCTCGCGTCCCCGGCCTTGAAACCGTGGCCGCAGAAAGTCTCGCCCAGGAACATCATGTCCGCACCCGTGTCCTTGGCGATGCTCATGTAGCCCTCGCGGAGCTGCACCAACACCGACGTTCCCGCCAGCCACTCGCCCGAGAACCCGGCCACCAGCCCAGTGGGGCAGCTCGAGAGATCCGCGAACAGATCCGTGTACTCGTAGATGTTCGCGAAGATCACGTAGGATCCATTGGGGAAGTTGGTGGGGCTCTTCAGCCATTCCACCGCGGCCTTCATGTCGGCCAGCACCTGAGCAATCTGGCCGCTGGCCTCGCTGGCGGTCTTCTTGGCCTTGGCCATGCTCGCGAGGTCGTTGCCGCCCATGGTGATGATCACCAACGTCTTCTTCTGCTCGGTGCTGGGAAAGCATTTGGCGATCTGTTTGCCGCCGCCGAGAAAGTCCTCCACCTGAGCGCCCCAGGCGGAGCAGTCGTCCACCTGCACGTTGGGCCACTTCTGCTTCACCATGTTGGTGAGCTGCGTGCGATAGAACTGCCCCGCGGGCGTGGGCGGCGTACCGGCAGTGATCGAATCTCCCAGAAACACCAGCCGTTCCACGCCTTGGATGTCTTGCTGGTTGGTCCCTTCGCAGTGGGAGCCCACCGGCACGTTGAACTGGTCGTAGTTCACGTACACCACGCCGTCGTACTCGTCCTTCAGGCAACCGTTGGCCGTGAGCCCCGTGCCACCGCCGGTGCCCGAGCCCGCCACGCCACCGGTGCCCGTTCCCGCAGCGCCGCCGGTGCCCGTTCCCGCAGCGCCGCCGCTGCCCGCTCCCGCAGCGCCGCCAGTGGCCGCCCCCGAAGCACCACCGCCGCCCCCGGTGGCCACGCCGCCGCTTCCGCCACCTGCCGGCGCGGCGTCATCGCTCGAGCCGCCACACGCCGGCACGCCGAGCCCAAGAGCCATCGCCACCACACCCACGCTTCGACCCAGCTTGATATGCATCTTCCACGCTCCCGCTTCGCGCGACGAAGATAGCAGAATGACGAAGCGATGTTCGACGCGTGACGCGATTCAATCGCGAGTCGGCAAGCGCTCGAGCTCACGAAGGTAGTGCTCCGGAAACCCGTGAGCGCGCGCGGCGCGGAGCATGATGTCGCGATAGTGCCGCGTCGGAGGAACTTGCTCTTGGCGACGGAATTCTTCGCGCACCACGTACACCCATGCTGCGACTTCTCCACCAGAGCGAAGTCGCGCAGGCACTGGACGCGGCCCGCGACGATAGCGCCGCGGATGTCCTTCCTTGTCGTCGATGACGCGTAGCGCTGTAGGACACACCAAGAGCGCCAGCCCCCAGAGCTCCGCACCCGCGCGCTGCTCCACGTTCGCTGCGCCGCCCTTGCGCGCGTCCGAGTAGTAGTCCCACACGAGCGCGTGGTTCGGGAGCACCGCCGCCTCGGCGTGATCCACGTGACCGAGAGGACGCTCGCGTTCGCGACACCAGCGCTCGAGATCCTTCAGATCCATGTTGGAGCCGTAGGCGAACACCCAATGCCGCATCCCGTCAGCATAGCGCCCCCGCGCTCCACGTCCTGACCCGCCCCCAGGACTGCTGCTTCGGCCTCCGTTTGTTGGTCCGGCGCGAACCCCGTCGCGCGCCGCTGCGCGATGATAGGCTGCGGCGTGCGCCTGATCTTGGTTCAGCCTCAGCTGTCCGTCGCTCCAGATCACGACAACACCGCCGCCCTGGAGGCGTGCCTCGCGGGCTCGCACATCGAACCGCAGGGCGACGACGTCTTGGTGCTGCCGGAGCACTTCCACCTGGGCAGCGATCGCAGCCGCTACGAAGCGCAAGTGTCGGCCCTTGCCCGGCGTCTGGGCTGCGCCCTGATCGGCGGCTCGCAGCACGAGCAGCGCGGCGCCGTGAAGGTCCATCGCGGCGTGGCCGCGGAGGCCGGCGGCGCCATCGTCGGCAGCTACGAAAAACTCCGCCCCTACGCCGCGGAACGCAGCGTCGTGGAGCCCGGCGAGGTGCTCGGCGAGCTGTCCCTCGCGGGTCACCGCGTGCTGGTGATGATCTGCGCGGACTTTTGGTTTTCGGATCTCCTCGGCCGCGCCACCCGGCAGCCGGATCTGGTGTTGGTGCCGGCGCTGAGCGTGAGCCGCAAGGCGACGCCGGACTACTCACGCGCGATGTGGCGCCATCTCTCCGTGACTCGCGCCTACGAGCTCGGCGCCTACGTGGGCGTCAGCGACTGGGGCCACCCGTCGATGCTCCCGCTGCTCGCGTCGAGCGGCGTCGCGGGCTTCGCGGACCCGACGATGGTCGACCCCGAGCTTCTTTTCCGCCCCGTGGCAAATGGCGGCGCTCGCGCCTTCGAGCTGGACTTCGCCGCTCTCGAGGCGTTTCGCGCGGATCGACGGGCCCGCGGTTTCTTCTGGATGCGCGAGGGCTGACGGGGCGCGACGGGGCTCGCGCCGGACCAACAAGACCATCGTTCTGCACGCCCCCTCACGGTGCGATATGCTGCTGGCGCCTCACGAAAGCGAGAGACGTTACACCATGCAGAAGCGACAGCTCGGACCCGACGGCCCCGCCGTGAGCGCAGTGGGCCTCGGTGGCATGCTGCTGTCGATCAGCGGGCGTCCACCGGAGGACCAAGCGGTGGCGACGATCCACGCGGCTCTGGATGCCGGCGTCACGTTCATCGACACCGCCGACGCTTACTGCATGGACGAGCGCGACATGAACCACAACGAGCGTCTGATCGCCTCGGCCCTGGCCGGGCGCTCGGAGACCGTGGTGGTAGCCACCAAGTGTGCCTGCCGGCGGCCCGGTGGTGCGTGGACCGTCGACGCCCGCCCCGAGTACCTGGAAGAAGCGGCCCACGCCAGCCTGGCCGCTCTCGGAGTGGAAGCGCTGGACTTGCTTCAGCTGCACGCTCCCGATTCCCACGTACCCTTTGCCGACAGCGTCGGCGCCCTCGCCAAGCTACGCGAGGCCGGCAAGGTGAAGCTGGTCGGTCTCAGCAACGTGAACGTGAAGCAGATCGAGGAAGCGCGGTCCATCGTGCCCATCGCCAGCGTCCAGAACCGCTGGAACCCGGAAGATCGCGGGCCAGAGCGCGACGGCGTGCTGAGTTACTGCGAAAGGCACCGCATCGCGTTCATCCCCTACTCACCCTTCGGTGGTACCCGCGGTGCACCGTTGCTCGCAACCCTCGGACATCTGTCCGACGAAGCGCGTCGGCGGCGACTGTCCGTCTACCAGTTGGTGGTAGCCTGGATGCTGTCCAAGAGCCCCGTGGTGATTCCCATCATCGGGGCGCGTCGCCCCGAGAGCATCACCGAGTCCGCTGCCGCAGCCGACGTTCGGCTGTCTGCCGCCGACATCGCCAGCATCGAGGCATCCCTTCCCCAATGACTACCACCGAGGACCGCGTGGGCCTGTGCGTTCGCTGCACCCACGCGCGCAACATCCAATCCAGCAAGGGCAGCGAGTTCCTGCTCTGCGGCCTGGCGGCGCGCGATCCCCGCTTCAAGAAGTACCCCCCGATCCCGGTGCGGAGCTGCTCCGGGTTCAAGGAGAAGGCGGCGCGCGCGGAGAGCGAATGAGCGAACGTCCGCAGGTTATCGTCATTGGCGGCGGCTTCGGGGGGCTGACGGCGGCACGGGAGCTGGCGGACGAGTATGTCGGCATCACGCTCGTCGACCGCGCCAATCATCACCTGTTTCAGCCGCTCTTGTACCAGGTGGCAACGGCAGGCCTGTCGCCCACGGACATCGCGGTGCCCATCCGCCGGGTGCTGACCAAGCAGGACAACGTGCGCGTGCTGCTCTCGGAGGTCACTGCCATTCAGCTCGACGAGCGCACCGTGGAGCTCGACGACGGCACCAGGCTGCCCTTCGACGTGCTGGTGCTGGCAGCCGGCGCACGCAACGACTACTTCGGCAACGAGGCCTGGAGAGAGCACACCCTGGGCCTGAAGACGGTGGACGACGCGCTGGAGATCCGAAAGCGCGTGCTGCTCAGCTTCGAAGCGGCGGAGCGCGAGAAGGACGAGGCCCGGCGCAAGCGGCTGATGACGTTCGTGGTCATCGGCGGAGGCCCCACGGGGGTGGAGGTCGCCGGAGCGCTCAGCGATCTGGCGCGCACGGTTCTGGACGAGGACTTTCGCGCGATCGACCCGAGTGGTGCGCGGGTGCTGTTGGTGGAGATGGCGGACCGGGTCCTGGCCGGTGTTTTCGACGAGAAGCTCTGTCGGCGTGCCCAGGAGCAGCTGGAGGAGCTGGGCGTGGAGGTGCGCCTCGGCACGCCCGTGAAAGAGATCGACGAGCGGGGCATCCGCCTGGGGGACGAACGCATCGATGCCGCCACGGTGCTGTGGACGGCGGGCGTGCGCGGTCGCGGTGTGGCGGAGACGCTCGGCGTTGAGCTCGACAAAAACGGTCGCGTAGTCGTCGAGCCGGACTGCTCCATCCCCGGCCACCCGCGCTGCTTCGTGATCGGAGACCTGGCCAGCTTCACGCCACCGGGGAAAGACAAGCCCCTGCCGGGGCTTGCCCCGGTGGCCTTGCAGCAGGGCCGCCACGTGGCGAAGAACGTCCCACGCGTGCTCCGCGGCGAGCGCACACTGGAGTTTTCCTACGTGGACAAGGGCGTGATGGCGACCATTGGGCGCTCCCGCGCCGTGGCGGAGACCCTGGGCGGGCGAGTTCGCGTGACGGGCTTCATCGCGTGGCTCACCTGGCTGTTCGTGCACATCTGGTTCTTGATCGACTTCAGGAACCGCGTCAGCGTGCTGTTGAACTGGTTCTGGGCGTACGTCACCTACCGCCGCGGATCCCGCCTGATCACCGGACGTCGCCCCTGGGAGCTCTTGCGAGATCAGCGACCGCGAGAGTGAGCCCACGCGCAGGCGAGGGCCCCAACCATTGCAGCGGCGGTCGAGCCTGCGGCGATGGCGTACGCGACCATGGGCCCGGCCGCGAGCCAGCCGGGCTCCGCGAACAGCCGAGGACCGACCACGCCCGCGAAGACGAAGGCGAGCGCGGCGGGCCAGAGCGAGCCCAGCCACCCGGCCCCCAGCGCTCGCGTCGCCCCGCAGGGCGTCAGCGTCTTTTCACGGAGCTCCCCCAACACCGGAACCAGGAGCGCGCACATGCCCACGGTGCCCATGAGCGCCGCTCCCAGCACCCAGATCGCCATGCGGCGCGCCGCGCTGAAGGACGGCGCTCCGAAGAACAGCAGGAAGCCGAGCACCGACACCACGCCCAGGGCCACGCCCAGCCCCACGCCTCGGCGCGTGGCGGCACCCCCGCGACGGAACACCAACGCCGCCAACAGCAGCCACGCCAACAGCACGACGCCGCGAAGGTACGTCAACGCGCGGGCTTCGCTTTCGAACAGCGAAAGCACGCGATCCCGGCGGCCGCTGACCCGAGCGATGCGAAGGTCGTCGTCAGCCGCGAGCTTCTTTCGAACATCGGGCTTCACGTCCAAGAGCTCGACCAGCGTGCGGCCCAGGGCATCCCGCGGCGCGGGAACGCCGGCCAGTGCGGCCAGCGTGGGCGCCACGTCCCGCAAGCGTCCGGAAAGCTCCGCCGCTGGCTTCACTCCCCGCCCCGCCGCGACCAACCAAGAACCCCGGACGTCCGGCTCGTCGCCCCCGTGCCCTCCGGAAGCGCGGTGCCCGTGGTCCGTGACCACCACCACGGCGCCCTGGTCGCGGTCCCAGTGCGCCAAGAGCTCCGCCAGCTCTTCGTCGGCGCGGCGCGCAGCCTCCTGGTACTCCTGAGACAAGGCGCCAGCGGCGTGACCGGCCTTGTCCACCCGGCCCAGGTGCACGACCGCGAAGCGCGCCCGGGGCAGCTCTCCGGCGGCGGTCCGCGGAGCGCTGCCCAGCGCGACCCGGTCGGCGTGACTGAAGGACTCGGGGAACAATCGCGGCCACCAGTCCACGACGTCGCTGACCACTACCGTCTCGCCACCAGCGCGCCGCACGGAGGCGGCCACGTCGTCCAAGGCGGCGGCGCGCAGCGTGGCATTGCTGCGGATGCCCGAGTCCCGCGGCGGAACGCCCGTGAGCATCGCCACGTACTCCGGCGCAGAGAACGTGGGCGGCTCGGCGTCAAGCTCGGCTCGCGCGCCGATGCGCGCCAGCTGCTCCAGCATGGCGAGCCTTGGAACCGTGGCGGTGGACAGGCCGTCGATCACCACCAGCAGTACCCGCGATGGCGGCGTGACCGCAGGCGCAGAAGGTGTGGCGACGTCGGGTACCAGTGGGGACGGCAGATCCAACGCGCTCGGCCCCCGCCACACGGCGAACAGCAGGCCACACAGCACCACGAGCTCCGCCAGCGGCAGAGCCCACAGCGCTCGACACCAGCCGCGGGACATTATCCGGGGGTTTTACCCCGAGTGGCAGCGGGGCGCGCGCCCCGTTAGAGTCTCGGGCCCCATGGCCGTTCCCAAAGAGCTCGCCCAGGATCCCTCCGTCGCGGGGCCCCTGGGAACGCTGGCCCTTTCCGTGGTGCGGCCGCACTCCTCCACCCTGGGCCTGAGAGCATTGCGCTGGCATCGGGACCTGGAGCGACTCGGCGTCGTGATGCCGCTCGGCATCGTCCATGATCTCGGTCTCCTGCTCGCCAGCCCCAACGAGCAACTGGAGGTCGGGCCACGGGCAGACGGCAAGAACCTGCTCGGTCGCGCGGGAGGAGACCCGGACCTGTTCGATGCTTACCAGCAGATCGTGGCGGAGGTCGCCGAGAGCGAAGCTGCCCAACGCTCGAGGTCCCTGCGCCTCAGCGACGACATGGTGGTGGTGCTCCTCGCGCGGCTCCTGGGCAGTGTCGCCGAGCGTTGTGCCGCGACGAGCGCCTACGTGAACGGCGTTCCGCTGGACGCGAGCCTGCTCGAAGGCATCGAGCCGCAGCTTCCCGCGTTGTTCGCGGGGGCGCGCCGCAACTACGATCTCGCCGCACTGAGCGAGCTCGTATCCGCCCGCTTGTACGTGCTCACGTTGGTGGACGCCCTGGATCTCGACACGCTGCAGCTGTTCGGAATGGTCGGCGGCAACGCGGCGCAAGGCGCCCTGGCGCAGGTGGACCTCTTGGGGGCGCTGGGCGCGCCGGAAGCCAACGACATCGTGGACTTCTCTCTGGAGATCTTGCCCAGCGTGCTGGAGACCAAAACGCGTCCGGGTGCCTCCAGCTACTCCGCCTTCGGCTACGCCGGTCTCGCGCGCAAGGGCAGCGTGGACAGCCTGGTGCTCACGGAGCTCGCCTGGGACGAGGTGGAGCTGATGCGCCGGATGTCCGACGACGAGGTGCTCTACTACGCTCGCGAACAGGCGCGGGACGAGGCCCGCCGCATCCACCACGTCTTGATCGATGCCAGCGCTTCCATGCGTGGAGAGCGCACCACCTTTGCGCGAGGCATGGCCATCGCCGTCGCCAAGAAGCTCTTGCTGTCGGGCGAGGACGTGGTCGTGCGCTTCTTCGATTCTCGGCTCTACGAGCCCCACGCGGCGCGGGGCGGGCAGCTGCCCATCGCGTACTTGCTGTCCTTCCGCGGCGAGCACGGCCGCAACCCGACCCGCGTGTTCTCGGACTTCGCTCGCACGCTGGATCTCTCCGTGGCGAGGGATCCGCGGGAGCCCGTGGTGCACCTGTTCACCCACGCCGCGCTGTACATCCCGCGGGACGTGATGGCGGTGGTCACTCGGCGCGCTCGGGTGTCGGCGGTGTTCATGATGCCTTCCGGCGGCGGCCTCACGCTGGATTACATCGACCTGCTCGACGCCCACTGGGTGGTGAGCCACGACGCCCTCGGCAGCCACACCAAACGCGCCGCGGAGGCGCGCCGGATCCTCGTCGACGTCGGCAAGAAGCGCGAAGAGGTCACGACCGAGGCTCCGCGCGGCGCCCACGGCTCGGCGCCGGACAGCACTCGCTGGCACAGCGCTCCCGCTTCCGGGGGTCGCCGATGACCGACCTCTTCGCGCGACTGATCACCGATGGCAACATCGACGAGCTGTACGAGCGCGGCCGGCGTGACGCGCGGTCCAACAAGCTCGACTCTGCGGCGCACTATCTGGCGTCCGCGCTGCTTGCGACCCACAGCCGCGAAGAAGTGTATCGCCCGGTGGCGGCGCTCCTCTCGGAGGTGATGGAGCGCATGAAGGACCCGCGCTCGGCGTTGTCGCTCGCTTGGTACACCGGAGACGTCGCGCGGCAGCGGGCGCTTCTGGAGCACGTTCCGCCCGTGGACCGCGCACGAACCTACGGCCTGTGGGCGCAGAGCGACCCGGTCCGCGCTGCGGACTTGCACCGCCGCGCGGCAGAAGAGCTCGACCGCGGCGGCCTTTTGGTGCGCGCCGCGATTCACTTCGAGGCCGCCGGGGACTTCAAGTCCGCCCGCACGCTGTGGTCTCGCCTGGCGCAGATGATCGATGGACGTCGCGACCCGTACGCGTCGGGCCTCGCACGCTTCAATCTCGCCCGCATGAACCAAAAAGCCAAGGACGCGCGCGGCACCCACGAGGCCACCGTTGGCGCCGTACATCGGCTTGAGGAAGCCGCGGATCGTTTCGAATCCGTCGGCCAACGGGAGCGCGCCTTCGACTGCTACCACGTGCTGATCGCCGTGGGCGAGCTGAGCAGCGCCTTCGAGCACGTGCTCGAGGGTGCCGTGAACGCGATCCGCATCTTGAGCGAGGACAACCTCCGCTACCATGCCCTCCGGCTGCAGGGGCACGCCATGCGCATGGCGGAGACCTCCGGGGAGCTGTCCGCCGCGGCGACCATCGCGCGGGAGATGACGGACTACGCACGCAAGCAAGGGCTGGCGCGCATTGCTGCGGGCGGCATTCTCAAGCAAGCCGCGTTGTGGCGGCAGGTAGCCGAAAGCACGCTCGAGCGCGGGGGCCCGCCGGAGCTGGCGGAGAACGCCCTGCTCGCGAGCTTGCTGGCCAACGCGGAGGCCGGCCGCTACGCCGCCGTGGGCGCGCTGTACCGGCAGCTCGAGACGGTCGCCACGGAACCCGCGCGCCAGGCGCACTACGCACGCGCGGCGAAGCGCTACGAGGCGGCTCGAGACGAATCACGCAGCGACGGCAAGCTGGAGGAGCAACTGGGCGAGCACGTGGGGCCGCCGGACGTGTGGCACGTGGATCTCATCGAGTGGGAGGAGCGGGGCAGCGCCGCGGAAGCCTGTGCGGACGTGCTGTTGGACCCGGAAGACGCGTCCGATCGCATCACGCGGCGTTCGGCTCTGGTCGGACGTCTCGCCGGCCTGGCCCAGCTCCAGGCGACCCCCGCCAAGGCTGACGCCGCTGCGGTGATGGTCGCCAATCACCTCACCTCCATCGGCCTCTACGGCCTGCTGGCCCCGCTGGAAGCCCTGTTCGAACGCCCCGAGGCCTCCGTGCGATTGGCCGCGGTCCGAGCGCTCTCTCGCTACTTCTACAAGCGCACCTTCGTGACCTTGGAGCGAGCGCTGCGCGACGCCGACGACGGCGTGGCGCAGGAAGCGACGAACGCCCTCGACCGGTTACGCTTCGATCACGCCTTCGAGCCCCTCGCGCGCATCTATCGTACTGCCACCCGACCCGAGGCGCGGCTCGCCGCACTGCGCGGTATTGCGCGTATCGACGTGCTCGACGCCGCGGAGCTGTTGCTGGGCGTGCTCGAGCACGGCGGGCCCGACGAACGCGACGCAGTGCTGAACGCCCTGAGGACCTCGCGCAGCAGCCGGTTCTTCGAGCTCGCCCGCGCCAGCTACCCGCAGGCATCCGACCGCCTGAAGGCGTCACTCAAGGACATCTTGAGCAGCCGTGGGCTGTCGGTCTGAGCCTCACCCCCGCGGGGCGTCGACCATGGCCCGGAGCTTCTGCACGCTGTCGAGCTCTCCCATCACGATCAGCTGAGTGCCGGCGGCAAGGGGTCGGTCCGGAGAGGGATTGTATACGTAGCTGCCGTCCGGCTCGTGCAAGGCCACTACCAACAGGTTCGTGCGGTCGCGAATGGGAACGCTGCGCAACGATCGCCCTACCCAGGGTGACCCCTCCGGCACCGTCACCTCCTCGAAGCGAAGATTCTCCGTGACGCGCAGCATTTGATCGAGAAACGCCGTCACTCGCGGGCGCACCAGCTCGCTCACCAGGCGGTGGCCACCGATGCGATTGGGACTGACCGTGGTGTCCGCTCCGGCCCTCAGCAGCTTGCCTTCGTTCTCGATCTCCACCGCCTTGGACACGATCCGAAGGTCGGGGTTGAGCGTGCGAGCCGTCAGCGTCACGAACAGATTGTCTCGATCGTCCGACAGCGCTGCGATGACGCCGCTCGCGCGGGAGATGCCCGCTTCCTGCAGGGTGTGGTCTTCGGTCGCGTCGCCCACTATGAAGAGCAGCTTGCCCCCGAGCTCAGCGCTCATCCGCTCGAGCAGCGCCTCGTCCTTGTCCACGACCACGAAGCCACGCCCCACGGCGGTGAGCTCTTCCACGACGTACTTGCCGGTGCGGCCACACCCGGCGACCACGTAGTGCTCTCTAAGGCCTTCGATCTTGTTCTTCATGCGACCTCTACGCCAGACGCGGCCGATCACCCCTTCCACGAGCATGGCGGTCAAGGTGGACTGGAAGTAAGCGATGGCCCCGATCCCCGCGATGATCAGCGCACCGTTGAACATGCGGGCGAAGCCGTGTTGATCCAAATGCGGCAGCTCCGCGTAGCCGACCGTCGCCACCGTGTAGATGGCGAAGTAGATCGACTCCAGGAGCCCGTACTCGCCGCCGCCGAAGAGCCAAATGCCGAACGCGCCCAGGTGAATCACCAGAAAGAGCACCAGAAGTGCCCGGAGCACGCGGCGGAATGACAGGTTCATGGCCCGGCGAAGGCCGCGCTGAGCGCAGCCGACAGCTCCGGATGATGCCAGGAGAAGCCCGCTCGTTCGAGCACGGCGGGGCGCACCCGCTGTCCGGTGAGCAAGGGGTCGGCTCCCTCGCCGAACCTCAGTCGGAGCGCCGCCTCCGGCACTCGCAGCCACGATGGCCGAGACAGCGCCTTGCCGATCTCCTTGGAAAGGCGCTCGTTGTCCACGGGGTTGGGCGCGACGACGTTCACGGGACCGGAAATGGAGTCGTGGTCCAGCACGAAGCACACGGCTCGGACGGTGTCCTCGACGCTGATCCAGGAGATCATCTGCTTGCCGCTGCCAATCGGTCCACCAGCGAAGAGGCGAAACGGCTTGGCCATCTCCTCCAAGGCGCCGCCCCCCGCCCCGAGCACGATGCCGAATCGGACGCGAACCACGCGGACCCCCAGGTCTTCGGCCGCCGTGGCCGCCTCTTCCCACTGCTGGGTGAGGGTCGCCAAGAAGTCGCTTCCGGGCTGCGCGTCCTCCGTGAGCGCTTCGTTCTTGCCGCGGTCACCGTAGTAGCCAACCGCCGACGCACACACGAAGACCTTGGGGCGCGCCTGAGCCTGCTTCATCGCCGCCACCAGCTGCCGTGTGCTGGTGACTCGGCTCTCGGTCATGCGGCGCTTGGTTTCCTCCGTCCAGCGCACCCCGACGGCCTGCTCCCCGGCGAGATGGATGACGGCATCCGTTCCGCTGACCTCGGCAAACCAGTCGCCGGCTTCGGTCGCGGTCCAGCCCACCGGCCGGACACCTTTGGGAAGCCTTGCCACCGACGGCCGCCGCGTGAGGGCCACCACCTCGTCTCCCCGCCGAGCCAGCTCCGCCGCCAGCTGGCCACCAATGAAACCCGTCGCGCCGGTGATGAGGATGCGTTGCATGACGGATCGCATGGGGCACTCCACCCCCTTCATCCAGGGGGAGCGGATCTGGGTTTTCCGTCCTTACTTGGTTTTGCCCGCCCCGAAAATGCCGACGGGGCCTTCTGTCTCACCGCCGCCGCTGGACGACGCGGCGAAAACTGTCTACGAAACTCGGATGGAAAAGCCCCTCCTCCTTGGCACCCTCGCCATTTCGCTGTTCGTCAGCACCGGCTGCGCGAGCTCGCCGGCGGCTCCCTTCGACACGCTCAAGACTGCGAACCTCACGGCCTTCCGTCTTCAGAACTACGAGCCGCCGCCCAGCGCGACACCCACGGCGGCGGGCGCCATTCCCGGCATGCCCAACGAGATCCAAGCGTGGATTCAACAGGGCGCCGCCGGGCTGCAACAGCTCATTCCGCCGGGGCTTCTGCCGCCGGGGCTGATCCCGCAGCAAGGTCAGGCGACGCCGGGCGCCACGCCGACGACGCCTACGGACCAGGTGCCGCGGTTCCACAACTTCCGCATCCTGAGCCAGACGCAGGTCATCGACGAGGACCTGAAGGACGAGCTGGCGAAGATCTTGGGCGACGACGGCAACTTCGACAACAACCACGCGAACTGCATGTACGCCGAGATGGGTTTGTCCTTCAGCTCGGGTGGCCCCGCGAACGACGTGTTGATCTCGTTCTCCTGCAACCAGGTGAACGCGGCGACCTTCGCCTGGCCGCATCCCGCCACCGGAATGAAGCCGAAGACGGTGCAGAAGCTTTCCGAGGTCGTCCAGAAGCTCTGGCCTCCGGGCACCTGACAAACCCTGCTATGCTCCGGCCGTGACCGAAACGGATCCGCTCCCGCTCAAGGAGCTCGCCCCGGAAGACCAACTCGCGCTGGCGGCGCTCTTGCGAATGCTGGTGCGTCTCGATGGCCGCTTCACGGATGCGGAGCAGGAAGCACTGCAAGACCTGGCGCTCTCCATGGGAGAGCGCCGGTTCTGGGGCGTGATGGACGACGCGGCGCAACGTCTGCCCGACGACGAATCCATTCGCCAGTGCGCGCTGCGCGTCACCGACGCAGACGCGAGAGAGATGATCTACGTGGCCCTGCTGCGGGTCGCCGAGAGCGACGTGATCCAGCCTCGCGAGGCGGGGTTACTCGACTGGCTGCGACAAAAATGGAACATTCGCGACGCCCCGACCGCGTATCGCGACTGACGCCGCATGAGCACGGGTGATCCCACCTCCGTTCGGTTGAAGTACCGACAGGTGGACGTCTACCTGTCGGAGGGCGACTACCTCGTGGGGCGCAGCGCTTCGTGTCAGATCGTCCTGGACCGCCCGCGGGTTTCCCGTCGCCACGCGCGCCTCAGCATCCGCCAAGAGCGAATGTCGATTGAGGATCTCAAGAGCGCAAACGGCGTCTACGTCAATGGCGAGCGCATCACGGCTCCGCGGGAGCTCGCCAGTGGGGATCGTCTGCTGGTGGGCGACGAGCCTCTGGAGATCTACAAGGATCCTGCTCTCGCCGGACCGGAGCTCGCCACGTCCACACAACGCGAGGGCAGCACCAGCATTCCGCCGGCGCCCGCGGCGATGGATTGGGACGGGGTGACGGGCGGCGTTGGAACCCAGAAGGCCGACGCCTTCGAGCTGGTCGGGCGCCTCGCGGATCGCTGCTTCGCCGATGGCAAGCCAGAAGAGGCGGAGAACGTCCTCCGCGCCCACCTGAGCAAGGTGCTCGAGCAGTCGCGGCGTCACGCCGCGGTGTCCGAGCGCGCTCGACAGGCAGCGCTGTCTTACGCGTTGGAGCTGGCCCTGAACCTCGAGAGCCCGCGCTGGATCGACTACGCCCTCGACCTGCTCTCGGCGCAGCAAATGCTCCTTTCGGAGGCCCTGGGTCGCGAGCTCTCGGGGGCAGTGTCGCGAATCCACGGAGTGGATCAGCGGCGGGTCAGCTCCTACCTCGAGCTGCTCCGCACGCTGCCCAACAGCGTGGAGCGCTCCCGCGCCATCGAGCGGGCGGAAGCGCTGCTCCGCGTCCTACGTCGCTGATCCAAAACGCACCAGCACGTTGCCCCCAGCGTCGAGGCCGGGAGGAACGACATAGATGCGCTCGCCGTGCTCGGCACGCTCGCACAAGGCCTGAAGGGCGTCGCTGTCCGTCGCGGGGATCTTCTCCGAAGGCGCCGTGGCCGCCTTGCGCGCCATCGCGCGGGTCCAGGTCTCGGGATCCGACAGGTCGCTCTCGTATACGAAGCTCCGAGCCCGAAACTCGTGAGTTCCCGGTACTCCGGACACCACCCGGAGCGGCCCCATGCGCGTGTGAACGCGGACGGCGGGGCTCCTCCATTGCGCCACGCCCCTGAGCTCCGTCGCCCGCACCATGCGCAGCGTGAGCGCCTTCACCCAGGCGCCGGCCACGATGCGCGGAACCAAGGATAGCAGGGAAACACCGATGAACGCGCCGGGACGAATGGACGGCGAGCAGAAGTACGCGGCGGCGATGCCGAGGTCGTCCGGATGCAGGTTCAGGCGCTTGCGGGTGGGGACGTCGATGAAGTGCCCAGGACAGGTGAGCAGGCCGATCGCGTTCGGCAACAGATACAGATCCGACAGCACCCAGCCGGGCAGCGCGAGGTCCCCGGGAAACGCCAGCGCATTGGCATCCCGATAGCGCTCCACCAGGTTCGGGAACTCCTCCGCCGGGTAGTAGTGGAGCGGAACGCCAAACGGCTCCAGATCCATCGACGCCGCATTCTCCCGCGCCCCCAGCGCCGCCAAGCGAACGTCGGGATGGCGGGCGAAGAAGTCGCCCGCCATTTGCTGCATCTCAGGCAGAGTCGCCAAGGATCGCCTCCCGGGTGGCGGGCAGGCGCACCGCAGCGTCCAAGCGAACCAGGTCGGCAACGCCCGGCGCCACGCACACGAGACAGCGCGAGGCACCGCCGGCCTTCTCGCACAGCTCGCGCATGTCCAAGAGCTCCACCTCCATGCCGAAGCCCCGCACCAAATCCACGACGCGCGGGGGTACCACCGAGGGGGAAAGCCACGCCTTGCCCACCGGCAGGCCGTTCGTGGCGTAGCTCCGGATTTCGTCTTCCGCGACCGGCACTACGCGATCTCTCCCGAAGCGATCGAGCAACCGATCCACGCCATCACCCAGAATCACGTCGGGACAAACCAGGAGCTTGTCGACCGCAGGCAGCGGAAGCACGGCCATGTTGCCGTGGAACGCCGGCTGCCGGAGCTCCAGTACGATCACCTCACCGTCGAAGTGACTCATGGCCGCGGCAAGCCCCGCGCGATCGGTTCGCCCGCCGAAGAACAGCAACGTGGCGGAGTCGAACAGCGCCACGTCCCCTTGGGCTTCCCAGATCCCGCCGTCGAGCTCGACCACCTCGAAGCCCAGAGCTCGGACGAACGGCGCCCAACGGTCGCGTTCACCCCGCCGATGCTCGGCCCACATGCGCGGCAAGACGAAGCGCGGAGGAGCGCCGGGCAGCACGTGTCCGGCTTCGGCGGCGTACGGCAGTCCGGTCAGCGCGTCGTCGGGAGGCAACACCGCAACGACGCCACCGTGGCGCTCGATGGCTTCCGCCAACTGGAGCCATTCCCGTCGCGCCGACAGCGCGTCCACCGCACCCGCCTCGGCGCTTCGAAAGTTCGCGCGCCCCCGAAGACTCCAGCTCTTCGCCGGCGGGGACATCAAGTACAGGTCTTTCACCGGGGCGAGTCTGGGCTGGGATCTCGCCCTTCACAAGCCCTGAATAGGGCTCTTCTTCCTGCCGTCAGACCTAGGAGACCGCCCTTTTGGGGCGGGATTGCGAGGTCAGCGTGAAACGTCCCAAGTTGCTCGTGGGTGTGTGGGACGACGACAACGCGTACTTCCCGCATCTCGACGGCGCGAGCGTGATGGTGTTCGAACGACGCGACCTGCCGAGCCACCGACGATTCATCCGATCCCAGGCCGACGTGTTCGCCTGGATGACGTTCGTCTGGCGCCACACCGATTCCCAGGTCGTGCTGCAGCCCGTCGGCAATTGAGACGTACTTGCCCATGCTCCGGGGGCCTGGGTAGATCGTCCGCATGCGTCTGCTACCGCTCCTCGCTCTGGTCGCTGGCGGCTGCGCTGCGTCGCCTCCGCCCCAGCGCGAGGCGCTCCCGCCGCCGGCGCCGAAGCCCCCGGTCGCGTCCGAAAAGGTGGACGCCGCACCGACCGCCGCGGCTCCCGAGCCTCCGCCACCCGCTCCGCCGGCGTTGACCATGAAGGCGTTCGCGCCACCCTTCGAGCGGAGCGCCAAAGCGGGCGATGGCCAATGGCAACCCGTGAGCGAGGTCCCGACGGATCCGCCGCTGATGCTCGAGACGACGGTACACCCCCACCCTTTCAAGAAGGACGTGTATGCCGTCGTGGTCGCGGTCGATCTGCGCCGCGTCGAGCTGGCGCTGGTCGCTGGAACGCACGAGCCCGAAAGCAAGGCCGTGCCCAGGGAAGAGCGTGCCGGCTTGGTTCCCGAAGACCGCCAAGCCGACCTCTTGGCGGTCTTCAACGGAGGCTTCAAGGCCCGTCACGGTGGCTACGGCATGATGGTCGACCAGCAAGTCTACGTGCCGGCCAAGGACGACGCCTGCACGATTGCGCTCTACCAAGACGGTAGCGTGCGCATCCGGACCTTCGATCAGCTCGCTCAGGCCGACATTCGCGCGTACCGCCAAACGCCACCCTGCATGGTGGTCGATGGCGAGCTCAACGAGATGCTCTCGGGATGGTCCGCCCGGAAGTGGGGCATGAGCATCGAAGGCAAGGACGACATCCGCAGGACCGCGCTCGGCGTGGACGAGAGCGGCCAGGTACTGCTGTTCGGCATCGGCGAGTGGATTCGTCCGAAGGAGCTCGCCTTGGCGATGCAGCTCGCGGGCGCCAAGAACGTGGCGGAGCTCGACATCAACTGGTCGTACACGCGCTTCCTGTTCTTCGGCCATCCGGAACCGAACGCCCCGTTACAAGTCACGGCAACGCTGATCCCCAAGCTCGAGCACTCGAAGCGCGGCTACGTGCACAAGGCGTCGTACCGAGACTTCTTCTATCTGGCGAAGAAACCGTCTCAGGCGAAGGTATCGCCGTCGAAACCCCACAAGTGAGGCTTGGCGTCGGCGAACTCGATGTACGTTCGGCTCGACGGAACACCCGTGGCTTCGGTGAGAAGGGCACAAAAGTCCGCGCTCATGGCGCGCGTCTGCTCCGACGTCATGCTGCCGATGCTCTTCACCTCCACGTAGAGCGCCGGGTCGTGGCTGCCGCCGAAGGTCATCTCCGCGCGCGGCATCCAGCACGTCATCACGTAGCGCTCGGGCTTGGAGAGGTGGCCTGCCAGGCGCGCGGACAACGCTTCGAGCACCTGGGCGACGCGTTCCTTCGGGGGTGGCTCGGCGGAGGAATGGACCTTGATGAGGGGCATGTCCGGCAGCCTCCGACATCGACGAGTCGACCTCAAGTCCTGCTAAAGTCCCGAACGCCGTGCCCCTTCCGCCCGTCGTCATCGAGCTGCCCCCCCGGGACGTTGCCAGTGAGCAGGCCCAGGTCCTGCTCCGGGCGTGCTCCGCCGCAGTCGTCGACGGCGAGTGTCGGCTCGCCGACTCGTACACCGGCGCCCCTCGAGCCGTGGCCATCGTGTCCTGGAGCGGCGAGTACTCCCGGGCCCGCATCGAGCTCGGCATCAAGGCGGGCGCGGCGCGGTGGCGAGAGCGCCGTCTGGAATTCAAACCTGCGGATCCCGTTGCGGAACGCTGGAAGAGCGTTGGGCTGGTGATCGGCGCGCTGGTGGGAGAAGCGGAACAAGAAAGCAAGCCCAAGCCCCCAAACCGGAGCCCGAGTCCCTGGCCCCGAAGCCCGTGCCCCCACCCGTGCCCAGCGCCAAGCCCGCGCCACCACCCCTTCCCCGCCAGAGCTTGCGACGATCTTCTTCGACGCTGGCGCCGTCGTCGGACCGGGGATGAGCTCGGGCCGCTGGCGCCTGGGGGGCGAGGTGGGCCTCGGCGGGCGAAGCGGCCCGGTGTTGATCCTGCTGCACGGCCGCTACCAAGCGCGACCGGAACGCTCCGACGAGGTCACTCTCCACTGGGCCTCCGGCAGCTTGGGGCGGGTGTCCTGAATCGGATCACTCCCTGGTTCTCCCTCGAGCTCACGGCCCACGCGGTGGCGGAACGCGTGGAGGCCAGCATCTCCGAGCCCCCGACGGACTCCGCGTCGCGGTGGGCCTTTGGCGGCCGTGTCCGGGGCGCCGGCGCTCTGTGGCTCACCCCGCAAGCTGCAGTGGTGGCAGGTGCTGAAGCCACGGCCCTGACCAGCGGCACGGAAATCACCGTGGAAGATCAGAACGTGGGCCGCGTGCCCCCACTCAATTGGGGGCTGTGGGCCGGAGTACGACTAGGTATGTTTTGAGGTTTTTTCTGCTGGATAGCCTGGCCGGCCCGGTATCCGGTTACCCTAGGGGTTGATGAGTCCCGCTCGAAGCGCATCCGGCAACCGGTCCTTCCTCCGGCCGGTGCCCGACCCCCGCCCCGGCGGCGGGGCCGGAGCTGGGAAACATCAGTGACGACGACCTCATCGAGGCCGTCGTCGCCGGCGACGCGAGCGTTGCCAGCGAGCTCTACGATCGGCTCCATCACAGCGTGGATCGCACCATCTATCGGGTCCTCGGCCGCCGGGAAGGGGATCACGAGGATCTGGTGCAGACCACCTTCGAGCAGATCGTGAAGACGCTGGCAACGCGCCGCTTCGCTCGCGCCTGCAGTCTCAAGACCTGGGCGTGCAGCGTCGCCACTCACGTGGCGCTGAACGCCATGCGCTCGCGGCGTCGCGAGCGGGGTGTGTTCGATCGGCGAGAAGAGCACCCGGACGGTCCTGCTCTCGGCTCCGATCCCGAGCGTGACGCGCTGGCCCGCCGCGACGTGGACAACGTGCGGCGCCTGCTGGCGGACATGAGCCCCGCGCGAGCGGAAGCGCTCTTCCTACACGATGTCCTTGGCTACGAGCTGGCAGAGATTGCGGCGCTCACCGGTGTGAGCATCGCAGCGGCCCAGTCTCGCTTGGTGCGCGGACGCCACGAGCTTCACGAAAAGCTGGGCGTAAAGAAGAAGCGGGGGCGCACATGACCGATAGAATCAGCTCCAATGATCTGCTCGAGGATCTGCGCCGTAGCGTAATCCCGGTGGAAGAACACGAGGTCGTGGAAGAGCGGCGGGCGCGCATGGTGTCGCACATCGCCCGAGCGATCCGCACCACCAGCGAAGAGCGAGCGCGCTCTCGCCGCCGCGCCCGCGTCTTTGGCGCTCTGGCCGTGGCGGCCGCCGTGGCTCTGGTCGTGCTCGGTGCGCTACGGTTTTCCCCCGCGAGCTCGGCTTCCGCCTCGGCAGCTTCGGTTCGCGGAGAAGGCGCCGGAGTGGTCCTGTCGCACGACGGCGCCTCTTCCGTCGTCGCCGATGGCACGGATCAGCGCCTCGTCTCCGGGGACGAGCTCAGCACGCTCGCTACTACCGAGGCCAAGCTGGTGCTGGACAGCGGCGCCGTGGTGCAGCTGAGCTCCGGCACTCGGCTTCGGTTGAGCCACGTCGGAACGCGGCCGGAGAGCATCCACCTGGCTTTGGGTCGTGTCTTCGTGCGGGTGCCGCACCTCGGGCCTTCGGGCCGCTTCGTGGTGAGCACGCCGGACGCTTCCGTGACCGTGCACGGCACGGCGTTCACCGTGGAGGTGTCCAATGGCGCCACGCGCGTGACCGTCACCGAGGGCGAGGTCGGAGTGCGGAGCGACAGCGACAGCGCGGTGCTGCACCCCGGGGACAGCTGGACCTCGACGGGCAAGGATGCAGCCGTCAAAAAGGCCGCGCCCAGCAGCGCCGTCGCGACGAAGAAGGACGAGCCCGCGCCGAAGGCCGAAAGCGAAGTGGCGCTGAGCGCGAAGCCCAAGACGCCCCCGTCGAAGCCGGCAGCGATGCCCAAGAGCGCGGCCGTCAGCGCTGATTCCGCGGCGGACCAACCCAAAGACCAAACGGACCTGCCCGAGCAGAACCGGCTCTTCTCGTCTGCCGTCGCCGCGCGCAAGAGTGGGGACGACGCCCGCGCGGTCGCCATCCTCGACCAGCTCCTGTCGCGCTACCCGAACGGGCTCTTGGCGCCGGAAGCTCGGGTGGAGCGCTTCCGCTGTCTCGCGCGAATGGGCAAGAAGCAAGAAGCCGCGAAGGAAGCTCGGCGCTACCTGCTCGAGCACGGCGATGGCGCCGCTCGCGACGAAGCGCGCACCGTAGCCATGCCGGACGGCGGCTGATTCAACCGTCGTGGCACTCGTAGTCTTTGGTTGAGCAGACCTGGCCGCTCTTGCAGTGCGCGGTCACCAGGCACTGGCTGCACTCGTAGCAGCCCTTGGGACAGTACGGCGTGCCGGGCTCGGTGCAGTCGGCGTCGTTGCGACATTCCTCGCAGATCCCGCCGGGAACGCAGTAGGGCTCGCCGCCCGCGCAGTCGTTGTCGTTCCGGCACTGCACGCACACGCCCAAGGTCGTGTCACACACCTTGTCTATGGAGGCGCAGTCCGGATCTCCGGAGCAAGCCTTGGCACAGCGATAGGTGAGTGGATTGCAGGCCTGCCCGGGGGAGCAGTGGGACGAGTTCAGGCAATCCACGCAAATGCCGCTGTTCAAATCGCAGAACGGATGCTCCCCGGCGCACTGCGCGCTGGAGGTGCAGCCCCCGGCGTCACCCGCGTCTTGACCCGCATCCACGCTGCCAGCGGCTCCGGCGGCGCCACCAGTGCTACCGCCATCCGGCGTGGGCTCGCGCAGGTCGAGCTTGCCGTCGCTGCACGCTGCAGCCAGCACTGCGAGAACCACGAGCGGGCCGACAAACTTCATCCGTACAAAGCATAGCGTACCGCGAGCCGGTCATCGGCAGGCACGCCAATGCCTGCAAATGACCGGCTTCGGATACAAAACCGGCGATGCCCTCCGCAATCACCCCATGGCCGGTTGGAACAAGCCGAGCATCGCGCCTGCGGGATCTCGTAGCAGCGCGATGTTACCCACGCCGGGCACCTCGATGTTCTTCTCCAGGATCTTGCCGCCGAGCTTCTCGGCTCTCTCGCGAGCAGCTTCGAGCTTCTCGACGACCACGTAGGTGAGCCAGAACGCCGGCATCGGCGCCTTCGCCTGCTGGATGTCCGCCACCTGCCGCGTCTCGCTTCCCGCCGCCCGAGCGAACACGGCCACGTCCCCCGGCCCCTGCTCCGTGGTCCAGCCCAGCACCTTGCCGTAGAAGTCCTTGGCCTTCTTCACGTCCTTGGTCATCGCGGTTTCCCAGCAGAACATCCCTGGGCCGAGATTGTCCGGCGGCGCGCCGTCGCCGTCGTTGGATCGCAGCATCCCGATCACGGCTCCGCTGGGGTCCGACAGCACCGCGAAGCGCATCATGCCAGGCACGTCTTTCGGCTCCACGATCATGGTGCCGCCCTCGGCCTTCACCGTCTTCGCGGCGGCGTCCACGTCCTCCACGGACACGTAGCTCATCCAATTGGGCGGAACGTCGTCCGCCGGCAGCTGCATCATGCCGCCCACCATGGTCTCGCCCAGCTTCGCGATCGTATAGGTGCCCTCCGGCATCGGCATGTCCTGGAAGGTCCAGCCGAACAGCTCGCCGTAGTACCCCTTCGCCTTGTCGACGTCCTTGGTCATCAGCTCTCGCCAGACCACGCGTCCCGGTGTCCATTGCTTGTCGGTCATCGTTCGTCCCCAATTCGGTGGAGCGCCCCCGTGGCGCTCGGACCTCGACCGCTAACACATCCGAACCTCGCGAACCGGCGCGAGCGAAATGCGGAAGGATCTCCGCAGCCTGATGTTGGTTCGGCGCGGAAACGTCGTGCCCGCGCCGGCCCGACAAACCCTACCAGCTACCGATATAGGCGTTGCCCTTCGCGTCGGTGTTCGGTGGTGGGCTCGCGCTGGTCGCGATCGTCAAGTCGTCCACGTAGCAGTAATTGTTCGGCGGCTGCTCGTTGTTCCAGTAGGTGAACAGGTAGAAGTAGTCGATGCTGCCTGCGGCTTCGGTGATGGTCGGCACGTCGGTACGGTCGAAGATCAGCGCGTCGTCCCGCCAAATGCGCACCCGCCCCTTGCCGCCGGAGTCCACCGGCACGTCGTCGATGTACAGGTACATTTCGTAGCGCTCCCAGGTGTCGCGCGGCAGGCTCGGCCCGTCGTAGACCGCCCACTTGTCGTGGACCTCCTTGATGGTACGAAGCACGCTGCTGGTGCCGTCGGCGTTGTCCACGTACAGATCGTTGTAGCCGCCGTTTTTGCCGTCGAAAGTCTGGTTGTGAAGCCGCAAGAACTTCATCCAGGGCGAGGCGCTGAACTCGAAGCTCTGGGGCCACATCACGTACAGGCGCACCCAGACTTCTTCACCCTTCTTGAGCGTGGGCTTGATGGGAATGATGCCGCCCCACTTTCCGAAGCCGCCCTTGTCTCCCGCGTGGATCTCCATCTTGGCGGACTGGCTGCCGCCGTGGGCCTGCTCGCTGGAGGCCGTGGTGTGCCCGGCCGCGTCGAAGGGCTTGTTTCCGGAGAGGGACGCGCCATCGGCGTAGCCCTCGAAATCGTCGTGGAAGTAGGGCGCGAAGCTCGAGCCGCCACCGGTGCTCGCGCCCGCAGCTCCGCCGCTCGCGCCTGCAGCTCCGCCGCTCGCGCTACCCGCAGCTCCGCCGCTGGACGAGCCCGAGGATCCACCGGAGCTCGCGCCCGCGGATCCACCGGTTCCGCTTCCGCCCGTGCCTCCGGAGGCGCCGGCGGATCCAGCGGATCCCCCCGACCCGCTCGGCGCTCCACCGCCGTCGTCGGAGCCGCAGGCGGAAAGGGCGAACAATGAGCACATGCACAGGGCGGAAATCAGTCTCATGCCGACGTGCGGTGCAACGACCATGCCTCCACGCTATGCTGCCATCGATGCTTCGCTACTTGGCGATGGCAGCGGCGGGTCTTGCGCTCGGCTGCACGGTGGACGACGTCGACTACGCGGGCAAGGGCTGCTCGGTGGAAGCGCCGTGCCCGGATGGGCTCGCCTGCATTGCGGGCAAGTGCCGGAAATCCACCACGACGCAGTCTTGCACGCCCTCCTTCACGGTGACCGACTTCAAGCGGGTGTGGGAAACGCCCCACACGGTGCGCTGGAGCTGGTCCCCCCAGGGGCAAGCGGACGACTTCGTGCAGTACAAGCTCGTGGTGGCGGAGAGCGACGCGGCGCTGGAAAGCGCACGCCAAAAAGCGCGGGCCGGTGAGAACGACGGGCTCGGCGGCAACGTCTGGACCCAGGACGACAACCCCGAGCTCGGCAAGTACGAGCTGCAGCTGTCGGGCAGCACCGACGTGATCGCCGCCACCACGACGGACGGGCTCAGCGCCGGCAAGGAATACCGCGCACGCCTATTGGTCTACGACGCGGCGGGCTGCGTTTTCGAGACCGAGCCCGCCGTCGCGTTGACCGGGCAAGAGCCGACGTTCTCCTACTCTCTCTTCGATGACCAGGGCCACCCGAACGGAACTGCGCGCCCGCCCATGGCGTCCGTCCAGACCGACCCTACCAAGGCGTTCGAAGGCGACAGCTACATCGAGTGGCCGGGCTGGCCGGACGATGGCAGCGTCGTGAACGGCAATTGGGAAAACATCGGGATGTACGCCATCGCCACCGATCCGCAGCAGGACTACCCACTGTTCGACTTCAGCGCGGCGTACCTGGAGCTGGCCGTGGCCATCGACGGCGCTCCTCTCGCGGCGTGGGGTGAGGCCCGCTTGATCGTCGGTCCCTCTCCCGGCAACTGCGACCCCATCACCGTCAGCTCCATTTATCCGTACGTGTTTCGTCCCGGAGCCGGCTACGTGGTCGTGGAGCTACCGCTGTCCCAGTTCGGGCTCAGTACCGGCAAGCTGGACGCCGACATGTTGAAGAACCAGAGCATCTGCGAGTTCAGCATCGGGCGAAACTGGGCGATCGGAGAGTCCGTGCGCATCGATGGCGTGCGCCTGCGCTGGTGATCCGCTGGATCCCGGAACGTCCTTTGCACGCTCGTGAGCCATGTTGCGGCTGACGGCTCTGATCTCCCTTCTCGCGCTGGCCTTCGCGGCCTGCTCGTCCGACGACAGCTCGCCCACCCCCAGCTCCGGCGGGACCACGAGCGCGGGAGGCACGACGAGCACGGGAGGCACCAGCTCTGGCGGCAACGCCGGATCCAGCGGCACCGCCGGATCCGGTGGATCCCCCAACCTGGGCGGCGGTGGCAACGACGGTGGCGGTGGCTCGGCCAGCAGCTACGACTGCAAGAATCCGGGCCCCGGCTGGCTCTTTTGCGAGGACTTCGAGGGCATGGCGGCGGGCTTCGACGCCTGGAAGGCGAGCTGGGGCTGGACGGACCAGATCGGTGCGGGCGACCCGGGACGCATGACGTCGTCCACGGACGCCCACGGCGGCAGCTATTCCGTGCACTACCCCGCCGCAGCGAGCTCCGGCTACCAAGGCGCGGATCTCATCTACCGAACCTGCAACGGCGAAAACAAGCCCGGCTGCAACCTGGACAGCTACGGAGAGCTCTACTTCCGCACCTACCTGAAGCTCGCGCCGGATCACGAGCGCGTGCACCACTTCCTGAACATCAGCGGAAGCCAGCAGTTCTGGGAGGCCTACGGCAACGCGGGATGCCGCCCCAACGGCCAGCGCGCCATGGGCACCACGGTGGACTTCGCGGCCGATAGCCACGAAACGTTTTTCTACACCTACTTCCCGGAGATGAAGTGCGACCCGGGGGCCACGTGTGACAACTACGCGGACTCGCAAGCCATCTGCAACGAGTGCGCACAAAAGGACATGGCCTGTCAGAACGGCCCAGAGTGCTGCTGGGGAAACCTGTTCAAGCCAACCCCGGCGGTGGCGCTGCCCACCGGCAAGTGGGTCTGCTTCGAGATGATGATGAAGGCCAACGGCGTCGGCCAGCACGACGGCGAGATGGCCTACTGGATCGACGGTACGCTCGTGCACCAAGAGACGAACATGCAGTGGCGAACGACCCAGGACTTGGGCCTGAACATGGTGCGCCTCCAGCACTACCTGGAGACTTCCGACGCCAAGAGCCACTCGAACCAGGTGTGGTTCGACGACGTGGTGGTCAGCACCCAGCCCATCGGGTGCATGTGATGCGCGCGCTGACAGCGTTCTTTGCCGTCGTCACGCTCTCCACTCCGGCGCTGGCCGCGGAGTACTTCGTGGCTCCGAACGGCAGCGACGACAATCCCGGGACGGAGAGCGAGCCCTTCCTCACGTTCCAGAAGGGCCTCGAACCGCTCCAGAACGGGGACACGCTCACGATCCGCGGCGGCAGCTACCGGCTGATGGACGGCGCCAGCGGCGCACAGTTCAATCGCCCCGGTGGCACCGCCGAGAGCCACGTCACGATTCGCGCCTATCCGGGAGAGCAGCCCGTGTTCTTGGGCTCCCTCAGCACGGAAGGCAAGAGCTGGGAAGACCAGGGCGGCGGTCTGTACCGCCTGGATGCGAGCTACTTGCCCAACGACCCCACCGGCCTCTTCACCGGGGAGACTCGCATCGAGCACGTGATGAAGACGGTGAGCGGCACGCGCTCCCACGCGGACGTGGCGGACGTGGTGAATCCCGGAGAGTGGACCAAGGCAGACGCGAGCGGCGCGGGTTGTCCGCAAGAGAACGCCGGCTGCTACGTGTACCTGCGGCCGCCGACCGGCATGGACCCGAACGCGGAGGTGTTCGAGCTGTCCCAGCGCAAGCTGATCTTCGCGTTGGGCACGCCCTTCCTCGAGATCCGCGGCCTTACCATCTTCTACACGCAAGACGCCGCCATCACTCTGGAAGGGGGCGAGGGGCAACTGGTGGAAGACAACGTGCTGGCCCACAACTCCAACGGCAACGACAACTCCTACTCCATCTTCGTTTCCTACGGCGGCGGCGCCACGGTGCGAAATAACCTGGTGTACGACTCGAAGTACTGGGGCGGATTCTCCAACTCCAAGGGCATCACGCTCATGGACATGGACCCCGACAATCCCTCCCTGATCGAAGGCAACGAGGTGTACGACATCGTGGGGCAGGGCATCACCAGCAAGGACGGTGTCGGGAACATCGTGGTGCGAGGCAACTACGTGCACGACGTGGGCGTGTGTATCCAACCCGCCAGCCGTCGCTGCCACTGGCAGAAGTCCAACTGCACCCCAACGGACCCGGAGAACTACCCCGGCGGAGGTTGGACCATCCAAGAGAACGCGATGGTGCGCTGTGGCGTAGGGGTCGGGTTCTCTTCCGGTGAGCAAAACGAGGACAACCGCATCTTCAACAACGTGTTCTACGACTGCGACTCGGGCGTGGACGTGGTGCTGGCCCACCCCGGCACCTTGATCGCCAACAACATCTTCGCCAAGAGCGTCCGCGGCGTGTTCCTCGACCACGGTGGCAGTGGGGACAGTGCAACCTTCCAGGACTTCTTGCCGGTGTTCACCGCCCACCACAACGCGTTCTTCGACAACGAGAGCGACTACCTGCTGCGGCCGGACTGGACGGGCCCGGGCGGCTCCGGAACCGGGTTTGCGCTGAGCGAGGTGCAGCAGGCGCACGCCATCGAAGACGCCTCCCTCGCGACAGATCCGATGTTCGCCGACGCGCCGGGCGGCGACTTCCACTTGAGCGAAGGCTCACCCGCGAAGGCGGCTGGTGACGGCAGCCTCTACTCCGTCGCCAGCGTGGACATGGGCATGTATCCCCTCGGCGCCAGCGGCAGCGGCGGCGCTGCTGGCGCGGGCGGCGCGGGGGGCGGGACGTCCGGCGCCGGTGGCGGCGCTGCAGGAAGCGGCGGCGGCGCCGCAGGAGCCAGTGGCGCCGCACCGAGCCCCGACGAGAACAGCGGCTGCGGCTGCCGCGCGGCAGCTCCGCGGAGCTCATCCGGGCTCGCGGGCCTGATCCTGCTGGGAGCCTTCGCTTTCGCCCGCCGATGGTATGCTGCGCGGCGTGGTGGACGAATTCCTCACCGCGGCTAGCCAGCGTTACGAGCCCGAAGCCCCCGCAAACGCCCGTTTTCAGCTGGTCGTGGTCGAGGGTCCCGACGCCGGAACGACCTTCACCGTAGATGGCGCGGAGCCCGGCCCGGCTCTCTTGGGGCAGAGCGAGGCGTGCACCTTTCGTTTGGCGGACCGCGAGGTCAGCCGCCGCCACGTCGAGCTGGACGTGGAAGGTCGGCGACTGCGGATCACCGACTTGAAGTCCACCAACGGCACCTTCGTGGATGGGGTCGCGGTGATGGACGCCTACTTGTCGGGCGGCGAGCTGGTGCGCCTCGGCACCAGTGCGCTCCGGGTGGATCGCCTGGAACCCGATGGCGCCGGCAAGACGCGGGAGCGTCGCGGCAGCTTCGGCCGCTTCATCGGACAGAGCCCGGAGGTCACGAGACTCTATCCCCTCGTCGAGCGACTGGCCGCCAGCAACGTCACCCTGGTGATCGAGGGCGAGACCGGTACGGGCAAGGAAGTCCTGGCCGAAGCCATCCACGAGCACAGCGCGCGCAAGGAAGAAGCCTACGTAGTGCTCGACTGCACCACGATCCCGCCGAACCTCGCCGAGAGCGAGCTCTTCGGTCACGAGCGGGGAGCGTTCACGGGTGCGACCGGACAGCGCCGCGGCGTGTTCGAGCAGGCGCACGGCGGCACGCTGTTCGTGGACGAAATCGGCGATCTGGACGTGACCCTGCAGGCCAAGCTCCTGCGCGCCATCGAGCGCGGGGAGATCCGCCGCGTGGGCGGTGCGGACGTGATCCGCGTCGACGTCCGCGTGATTGCGGCCACTCGTCGGGATCTGGATCGCGCCGTGCAAGAGGGCACGTTTCGCGACGACCTGTTTCATCGCCTCGCCGTCGGGCGCATCGCGCTGCCGCCGCTTCGAAAGCGACGCGGCGACATCGCCGTGCTCGCGCGCTACTTCTGGTCCGAGCTCTCGCCGGGCACGCCGCTGCCCGCGCACCTGCTGCAGCGCTGGGAGAGCGACGACTTCCCGGGTAACGTCCGCGAGCTCAAGAACGCCATCGCCCGACAGCTGGCCACCGGTGATCTCGAAACCGACGAGATCTCGCAGGACGCCGAGCCCGAAACGGATTCGCCGCTGGACGCCCTGACCCGCGCCGAGACCGCGATGCGCGACGTGCTCCACGCGCGCTTGCCGTTTCCCGTAGCGCGGCTGCGCGTGCTGGAAGCGCTGCAAAAGGCCTACGTGGAACGCGCCCTCGCGGAGCACGACGGCTCCGTGGAGCGCGCCGCCGCCGCCCTCGGCATCGGTCGCCGCTTACTTCCACATCCTCAAGACCGGCAAGCGCAAACGCTGAAGTAAGAGGATGTAATCCTCCCAGAGATTATGTTGGTCCGGCGCGGAACCTCGTGCCGAGAAGTCCGCGCGCCTGCTCGAGGAGGTCCACGGTGCTTCGCTCCACGCTCGCTGCAATCGCAATTTCGTCATCGCTCGTCGCGTGCTCGTCGGACGGTGGCGGCACACCGGGCACGGGCGGCGCGGGTTTCGGCACTGGAGGCACCGGCAATTGGACCGGCACTGACGGCGGCCCCGCCGGCAGCGGCGGAGCGGGCGCCAACGGCGGCAGCGGCACGGGCGCGACGGCCGGATTTGCGGGGACGGGCGGCGTAGGCGGCACGAGCCCAGGAGGCAGCGGCGGTCTCGCGGGCACCGGGGGTCTCGCGGGCACCGGTGGCGTGGGTGGCGGCAATCCGGGCGGCCCCTATACCCCCGGCTGCAAGCCGTGGACGGCGGACTGCAAGGGCGGCACGGGCTGCAAGACCTTCCTGAACAGCGAAGCGAACTGCGGCGCCTGCGGAGTGACCTGCGCCGCCGGCGAGACCTGCGTCGGTGTGTGCGCTGAAACCGTCGTCGGCAGCTGGCCGGACCTTGCCTTCCCCGGCAAGGACGACAACGTCATCTTGATCTGGGACGACAACGGCACGGACCAAGTGGGAAAGCTGGCGGCAGATGCCGGCGACATCGTCCCGTTTGGAGTCCTGGACGGAACGGCCAAGTACTTCTGCGATGCTCAAACCGGGCTGCGGAGGGCCCCGATGGCGCCGTCTACTTCGCCTGCACGAAAGGCCACGTCTACAAGATCCCGCCGAGCGGCGGCTCGGCGGTGGAGATCTTGGTGGCCACGGCGCCGCCATCCAGCCTGGACAAGAACATCGCCGTCTTCGGCAGCAAGATCTTCTTCGCCGGCTCCAACGGTATCTACCGAGCCAACGACGACGGCACGGGGGAAGAGCTGTGGGTGAAGAACGCCTGCGTCAGCAAGCTTGCCGTGGACCCTGCGCTGAGCGAGGTCGTCTTCTACTGCCGGTACGACAACACGATTCGCGTGCGCGGGGCGAACAAGGGTCCAACTACGGACTTCGTCTACGATCGCGAGATCCCGGCCCACGCCGAGAGCGGTCTCTGGATCGACGCCACTCACTATTGGTACCAGCGCATCGATGGCGCCTCCGGCGCCTTTGCCACGGGAGAAGTGCTCCGCGTTCCCAAGCAAGGCGGCCCGGAAGAACCGATGCTGGACATAGCGAACCCTCCCCTGGTGCATCTCAGCGTCGGCACGGGCGGTCCCTACGCGCTTCAGCTCGTGGATCAGACCGACAAACACCTCCGCCTCGTTCGGCTCGGGTCAAGCGGTAACCACCAGCTGCTCCTGGATTGGATCAACGGCTATCAGAACAGCAGTCGCTTCCTGTACGTGGGCAAGACGCACCTGGTGATGGCGCCCAACCTCGACGTGGTCCGCGTGCCGCTTTAGAACGACAGTTCACCTGGGTTGACCACAACAGACGCCACTCTGAAGAGAACGACTGACGGTCGCGCTGCCGTTGCCGCGCGTCATTCGCGGGCGGGCGCGCGCTGCCTTCTGAGCCAAGCGACCGGAAGAGCGCAACACGAGACGAGCGCGAACGGACGACAGAATTCGTTCAGTGCCGGATGGCGCGCGGCGCGGAGTCTGCGCGCTGAACCAAGAGGGTGGCGCCCGGCTTGTCGTGACGTCTGCGCGCTGGACCAAGGGCGTGGGCTTTGCCGGGGTGGACCCAAGGAATTGATGGGGTCTGGGGCGCACGGAAATCGGTTTACATAGCAACTGATCTAGGCGAGTCCGAAGCCCCTGATCGTTGCATTCGACAGGGTTCGGCAGGCTCGAGCAGGGCAGAAGGGGGACGCGCGGGGGTCTTTGGCGTAGGAAATCAGTTTACATAGCAACCGATTTGGGGGCGACCGATCCCCCCTGATCGGCGAGCTCGAGCTGGAAGGAGAGAGAGCCTGAAAGCGAAGCTCGAGCACGCCCGCGCCGCTCCCGCGGGACGAAGCCGGGCGAGCCCGGCCGTGCAGCCCGGCGCGAGGTGTACGAGCGCGACGGCGCCCAATGCTGCTTCGTGTCGGAGTCCGGCGTGCGCTGCACGGCCAAGAAGACCTTCGGCCGCGAGTACGTGGAAGACAAGATTCGCCTTCGTCAGCGAAGGCGTTCAGACACCGAGGACGCTGCGGATGCCGAGGCGCGGGAGAAGCAAGACAAGCTCCTCTTGGCGCTGACGACTCAGGGCTTCAAGAAGGGCGAAGCCAAGAAGGCGACGGAAACGCTCGCTCGAGAAGCGCGCACCCTCTCGCGAGAAGAGCTGCTTCGGCGCGCCCTGGCGCTGCTCGTTCCGCGATAGACGGGCTGATTCCGCGCCGAATCGACAAGCCACCCGATAAAAAGATCGTCGTTGAGCCGCCGCTTTGCGAGAGAGGACCGACCCAGGTGAGCACTGGGGTTAGAACCGCCCCGTGACGACGACGCCGCGGGCATCCGAGCCGGCAGAACGGTCGATCACGCCCCAGCTCACGCCGCCGACGAGCAGCGCGCCCCCCGCCGCGAAGGAGATGTTCGCCAACAGCGCGAAGGTCTTGGCTTCGTCGTTGGCGTTGGCGGCGTCGCGCGCCAGCTCCGCGCTCTGGGCATCGTCGTGCTTCGAACGCGCGCGGAGGCCGAAGAACGCGCCGCCGCCGATCACCGCCGCGCCCACGCCTGCGACGATCCACGGCACCACGCTAGGCTCGTGCTTTGGCGGAGGAGCGGACTTCTTTTCCCGTTCGGCGCGCTCCGCCTCGCGCCGTGCGTCGGCTGCGCGCTTGGCCGCCAGATCGCGCTCGCGTTCGAGCGCGGCCTTCTCGTCCAGCTGCCGCGACAACGTCGCGATACGTCGCTCCACCGATCCGCGGTCCTCGGCCTTGGGCGCCTCGTCCAGGTACTTCTGGTAGGCCTCGACGGCGCTCTTCGAGTCCCCCTGCCCTTCGTAGGCGCGCGCCAGGTTGTACAGGATCGTCGGGTTCGGCTCGATGGAGTACGCCTCCCGCAAGAGCGGGATGGCTTCCGAGAAGCGCCCGGCTTCGTAGTGCGCCGCGCTCTCCTTCACCAGCTGCACCACCCGCGCGCGCTCCTTCTTGCTGGGCGCCGCCAGGGCCGACGGGACCGCCAGGGAAAGCGCGATAGCTAGGAGAAAAGCCCGGAAATACACTGCTGAGCGCAGACCATATCACGGCCGGGGGGTGCTACCCTGGGGTGTCCTTACGGCACCATGAGCGCCCCCACCGTTTCACGCATCGGTCGCTACGAGATCGTCGGCCTGTTGGCGACCGGCGGCATGGCGGAGATCTTGCTCGGGCGCCTCGTGGGCCCCAGCGGCTTCGAGCGTCCGGTGGTCGTCAAGCGCATCCTGCCGCACCTGGCCCGGGTCTCCACCTTCGTGGACATGTTCGTGGACGAAGCGCGCATCGTAGCGGGCATACGCCACCCCAACGTGGTCGCCGTGCAGGAGCTGGCCCACGAGGGGGACGAGCTGTTCCTGGTCATGGAGTATCTCGAAGGCGAGAGCCTGGGCGGTGTCGCTCGGCGTCTCGTCACCCACAAGGAGACCCTGGATCGCGCGCTCTCGGCGTTCGTGATCGCCGAAGCCTGTGCCGGGCTCCACGCCGCTCACGAGCTGAAGGACGAAGACGGCATGCCCCGGGATCTCGTCCACCGCGACGTGTCCCCCCAGAACGTCTTCGTGACCTACGGCGGGCAGGTGAAGCTGCTCGACTTCGGCATCGCCAAGGCGGCGAACCGCAGCACCCGCACCGAGGCCGGCCAGGTCAAGGGCAAGTTCGCGTACATGTCGCCGGAGCAGTGCCTGGGCAAACCCCTCGATCGCCGCAGTGACATTTTCGCTCTGGGCATCGTGCTGTGGGAGCTGTCCACGGGGCGGCGCCTGTTCAAGCGCGGCAGCGAGCACCTCACGTTCAAGGCCATTTGCGACGAGCGCATCCTGAAGCCCAGCGAGGTCGTGCCCGACTATCCCCCCGTCCTCGAGAACGTCGTGATGAAGGCGCTGTCGCGCCGGCGGGACGATCGCTACCAGACGGCCCAGGAGATGCGGCGCGAGCTACTCTCGGCTGCGCGGCAGCTCGGCACCACGGAGCTCCCGGAAGAGCAGCTGTCCGCGGTGATGCACCGCGTGTTCGCCGAGCGCATCGAAGAGAAAGAGGACATGCTGCGGCGCTTCCACGTCGGCTCGGCGCCCACGAAGATCCCCGTCGCCGAAGCCGACGAAGACGTCGACCTGCCCAGCGTGGTGGAGGACTTGTCCACCATCCACACATCTACGGACGTCGCGGCCTCGACTCCGAAGCCCGCGCCCCGGCGCTTCCTGGCGCCGCTGGTCGCCGCTGCCCTGGCTGCTGGCGTCGCCGTGTTCGTCGTCGGTCGCCAGGTGTCGAACGCGCCGGCTCCCGAGCCCGCCGTGTCGCTCCCGGCGCCCGTCGCCAGTGCTCCGCCTCCACCAGCAGCCTCCAGCGCCGCCCCGGCCGAGGCGGCAACCGTCGTGCTGCGCATCGAAACCACGCCTTCCGGCGCCCGGGTGTCGATCCCCGGCAGTCCGCCCACCACCACGCCCGCCGAGCTCGCGGTCCCCAAGAGCGGCGAAGCCATCACCATCGAGCTCACGCGCCCGGGCTACTCGCCGCGCAAGGAGCAGGTCGTGCCGAACATGAGCCAACGCTTGGTGCTTCCGCTCACGCCGCTGCCCCGCACGGGGCCCGCAAAGCCCCAGGAAATCCCGAAGTTTCGCTGACGAGATCTTGTCGGGGCGGCGCGGAACCTCACTCCCGCAGGGGCTGCACTCGGATCACCCTCAGGTCGGCCACCGCGCTGAGCGTCTCTTTGCCGTCCACGGAAAAGCCCACGCGAATCGCAAAGCGGTCGCACCACGCCATGTAGGCCTCCACGGGCTCGAACTGCACCACGACGTCCTTGCTCGTCCCCGGCGGGATCGCGAGCCGGGTCGTGGCTCCCCGGTAGTCCTCGTCGTCGTCGAACATCACGCTCGCGAGCTTCGGCTTCGACCGCACCGTGGACGCCGGCTTCTCGCAGGACGAGTCGTGCAAGAGCTCGACGCTCTTGGCCTCTATCGTGCGCGGCGCCGCGCCGTCGTTCGTGACCGCGAACGTGACCTGGCCGATGCGCGCGGGCGCCCCGCCGTGGGTGTGCCGCGCAGGGCGGTCCTGGCCCGCGATGAACAGCTTTCCGTCCCGCGTGTGCACGGCGGTGGAGCCCGAGCCTTCGTCGATTCTGCCCGGCAACCGTGGGTCCCGCGCGGGCGCCCGAGCGTCGGGCTCCGCGGTCACCTCCTTCACGGGCGACGCGCCGGCATCGGACGCGCTGGGAGCGGACGCGCTGGGAACAGCGGCGCTTCGCGCCGGCGCCGCCGTCCTTTCCGTGGGCGGCGCCGCCGCGACGTCGGGCTTGGTGCGCTCGCAGCCCAGGGTGGCGACGAGCAGGGCAAAGCAAAGACGTCCGTGCCTCATGGGTAGGACACCACCACGAAACGCCGCTGCTTGGGGCGCGCCGTTTGCGCGAGCTTGGGCATCGCCAAAGTGATGCGGACCGTGGCGTTTCCGCGGCGGACCAACATATGGATGATCTGACCCGGACGGTGCCTTCGCAGCAAGTACGGAACGCCTTCCATGCTGTGGATGGGCGTGCCCTCCACGGATTCGATCACGTCCCCCTGCTGAAAGGGCGAGCCCTCTTCCACCCGGAGGACCTTCGCCGTGCTGGTGTCGTGGCCTCGGATGTGAAGCACGTCCAGCGCCAGTGCCTTGGCGGTGATGCCGGCGTACTCCGTCACCTTCACGCGATACCCGGCTTGGCGCAGGCACTTCCCGAAATCGATGGCGCCCCGTCGCGTCAGGCGCTCACGGAGCGCGACGCCGCTCTGCTTCGAAGCCGCGTCCACGGCGTTCAAGAGCTCGTCCACCACCAGCGGCACGCCGGTCTTCTTGCGCACCGCCTGGTGCACCAAGGCGAGCGAGCTGCCGTCGGCCTTCAGATCCGCGTCCGTGCAGAACGCGATCACCGCACCGCCGGAGTAAGCCAGGGAATCTCGCGCCTGGGCGATGGTGCCGTTGCCGATGGCACGGGCGTAGTTGTCGTGAACGGACAGCAGACGCTCGGCGATCTCTTCCTTTTCGGCGGCATCCAACCGAAGCGACATCATCACCTCCAGGTAGCGGGTGAAGCCCTCGCTCATCCACTCTTGGTCGGCGCGGTTCCACAGGTGCATCAGCTCGTGCACCACCACCACGCCCATGGGCGAAGACGCGCGCCCATCCGGCGGCGCTTCGTACAACAGCGAGATACCGCGCCCCACCACGCCGCCCGCACGTTCCGCTGCCTTGTCGTAGGCGAGAAGCAAGTGCACCGGCGCGATGGTGCCGAGCTCCTTGGCGCCGAGGCGCAGCGTACGCGTCACGAGGGACCCGAGCGGCGCGAGATCCTCGGCCGTGAAGTCGCTCGTCACCAGCGTGACGTCGACGCTACCTTCGGTCAGTCGCTTCGACTGAAACTTGCCGGTGTAGTAGATCGCGTCGTGCAGCTCGGCGAGGGACTGCGTGCGGATGCGCCCCTCGCTCTCCGCGCCGGCGGAGCTCTCGAGGGCGTAGCCCTCGGGCAGGTGCAGCGCGATCTCCGCTTCCAGATCCAGGTTCTTGTCGCGCGCCGGCGTGGGCAAGTACAGCCGCGGAACGAAGGCACGCCCGTTCAAGAACCAACCGCCAGCGGTCGCGTGGGGCACCTCGTCCACGCCCACCACCGGATCCGCTGCAGCGTGCTCCAGGTGCACGCGGTAGCGGAGCGACAGCACGCGATCCGGCGGCAGCGTGTGCTCCTCCTGCCACGGGACTTCGTTCCTCGCCGCATCGATGCCCCGCACGAATTCCGAATAGCTGGTGGGTCCGGCGCGGAACCTCTCGTTTCGAAATCGCACGACGACGCGGTCCGCGTCTCGCGGAAGCCAAGCGAGCGGCACCGTGAGCGCCACGTCGAGCACGCGTTCTTCCGGACGAAGCGTCGCGTCCACCACGGCGTGGTCCGGCACGGGCTCCGGCGCGGCCTCGAGCGGAGCTTCGGCCCGGGGCGGCGGCGGTGGCGGCGCGCGCACGAGCTCCGGCGCGGCCGGCGTGCACGCGACCACGGCGACGACGAGCACGGCGAGCACCTCTCGCATCGCGCGACTGTACCACCCCCGGTCTCACTCCGCGGTGAGCACGAACTTGGCGTCGGCGGACGTCTGATCGGCTTCGAAGAACGCGTTGCCGGAGGCGTTGGTGGTGGTGTCCAGCAGCGCCACGCCGTCACGCGTCACGTGCACCTTCGCGCTCGCGGGCAGCCCGGTGACCAAATGCCGCCGATGCCCGGGCTTGGCCACCGAGTACTCCACCGTGCCGTTCGTGCCAGGCGTCTTCGAGAACACGGCCGCCCAATCGTTCACGGTCACACCAATGGAGTCGGCGCTCTCGAGGAGCTCGGTGGCCGGCGGCGCGGACACGTCCACGGACGCCGGTGAGAGCACGTTCACGAACAAGTCCAACGCGTGCTTGCCTTGGGGCGCCACCTCCACGCGCCACTTGCCGGGCGTGTAGTACGTCTGCTTCAGGTATTCCGAGTTGCAGATGGGTGCGACGCCGGTGTAGCTCCAGTTGGGAAAGTGCGCAGCGGCGCAGGGGTCGCTGTCGTCCGAACCGTGCAGGGAGACGCTGAAGCTGCTCTCGGTGTTGTCCAGCGTTTGGATGAAGAGCTTGGCGTTGCCGTACTTCACCGTGGTGTACGAGCCCAGCTCCGGCTTGTCCATGGTGTGCAGCAGCCAGCGCTTTTCGTACTCCGGCTGGGTCGCCCGCACGCGATCGAAGATCACGAGCACTGGGGCTTCCCAATCCTTCACGTTGCGCAGATACACGAGATACCGAACCATCTCGTCGGCCTTTCGCTGACCGATGCTCTGGCTCGCGCCATCGGCCACCGCGCAGGAATCCGTGAAGTCCGCCGCGATGCAGGTGTAGTCCGGCTGAGTGTCGTACACCGGCGTCTTGGCGATGGTCTTGTCGAACGGAACCGTGTTCCAGTCGTATTCGATCTGGTTACCGTCCACGAGCACGGTGTTGTGGGCGATGGCGCGCGTGTAGTAGCCCGTGTGGTGGCCGGAGCCGTAGGCGTCGTAGTACCCGCTGTCGATCGCCAGGGGCGCCTGTTTGTAGAACAGGACGAAGCTGCCGTTGTCGCGGTGGTTGTGGTTGTCGCTGAAGAACGGCTGGTTCTTGAAGTACACCAGCAAGTCGTCGTCCTTCCAGCCTTCACGCAGCACGTAGCGGCCGGCGTCGTGTCCCGCCCAGGCGTACGGCAGCGCAGCGGGGTCGCCGTCGGCGGCGGTGCCGTCGTCCCACAGCATGCGATACATGCTGTACTTCGTCTCGTCTCGAATCTCGGCGTACCTGTCCTCGAAGCGATGGGCGAACCAGTGCGCGAAGGGGTTATCGTAGCCGTGGATCACCGCCAGCGTGGTCTCGTAGTCGTAGAACTGGAAATAGGGCCAACCCTGGTCGTCGGAGTTGACCAGATTCAGGTCCGTGGTGTTCCTCAGCCCGTACATGAAGTAGCGCGGGATGCCGTCCAGCCACGTTTCTTGGTGAAGGAAGTCGACGTCCGTCGCGGTGCTGAGGGCGATGATGGGCGCGATCAGGAAGTTGTACTTCACCCCAGCGTAGCCCCAGCTCATGAAGTATCCGCCGCCGGAGTGCCCGAGCTTTCGGAAGGTGGGCAGCAGGTCGTCTTCCACGTGCTTGAAGCTCAAGTCGAGATACTCCGCGAGCGAGTAGCCGTAGTCTTCGTCCAGCGGGAACGTCTCACCCGCGAGGGCGAGCGCCGCCACCAGCGCGTAGGATTGATGCCCCTCTTGGTGCCCGAGACCACCAACGAGCTGATTGTCCGGCCCGATGAAGGCGTGATCCACCTGCCATTTGAGGCCATACAAGATGCCGTTGCCGATCGTCTGTCGGTCGTTAGCCGTGAGCTCCGCGTAGCACCAGTCGTAGATGGTGCTCATGAACAGGATGTCCGAGCGCACGGCCGTGTCGTCGCTGGTCGTCCGAATGCTCTGCGCGCGGGAGTGTCCGTCGGAAATGGCAGCGTCGCAGTAGGACTTCTGCCCGCTCACGAGCCCGGCGAAGGCGTTGACCATGCCGTCGCGGTAGCCGCTCTCGATCTGGAGCCAATCCTTGGAGCCGACGCGACTCTTCAGCGCGGGCAGGGTTTCGGCGTTGATCCAGATGCGCGGGTGATCCGCTCGCACCTTGGGCAAGCCCTTGGAGTAGGTGCGCGCACTGGCTTCGTCGGAGTACCCCGACTGGGCAGAACCCTTCGCGGCCGCGATCCGATAGTAGTACGTCGTGTACGGGCTCAAGCCGTCGTCCACGACCTGGGTCGCGTCCGCATCCGGAGCTTGAACCTGCACCCAGCTCGAGGCCCCCTCGGCGCGGCGCTCGAGGACGAAGCCCGTCTCGTCCGTGCTGTTGTCCGTCCAGTCGAGCTCGATGCTGCTGAACGAAAGCGGCGTCGCGACGAGATCCGACGGCGCGGTCGTATCCGACCCGGCGTCAGCGCCGCCACCGTCGGCGCCCCCCACGCCGCCACTGCCACCACCGCTGCTCCCACCGCTGCCGCTGGCCGCCGGAGTGTTGGAGTCGCTGCAGCTGAAGGCGAGGGCAATGCTGACCACTACGGCGAGACCCGAGATTCGCGCGAAAAGCATGACCTCCAATCATTTCACGCCTGGCGACCCAGGCAATGAACCCAATCGGACATGCCCCCGGGCCTGGGCGCCCGCAAAAGTGTGCCAAGCTCCGGCCGCCATGGCCTTGGACGTCGACGCCTTTTCCGAGCGGCACTTCGCCGACCTTGCCGCCGCGTTTTGCCGCGGTCGGCTCGGCCTGGCGCGCTCCGTGAGCGACGCGGACGCCGTGACGGCAGGGCACACGGCGGGCCTCCGGCTGCACAAGTTCAAGCGCAGCGCGGAGCTACCGCGTGTACGGCGGGTGCTCGGCGCGCTCAAGAGCTTCGCGCCCGCGTCCCTGCTCGATATCGGCAGCGGCCGCGGCGTGTTCCTCTGGCCCCTGCTCGACGCCCTGCCGGAGCTCTTCGTCACCGCCCTGGACGTCCGAGAAGACCGAGTGGCAGATCTCCGCGCTGTCGCCACCGGCGGCGTGGAGCGCCTGTCCGCAGTGGAAGCGGACGTCCATGCGCTGCCCTTCGACGACGCGCGCTTCGACTTGGTCACGGCCCTCGAGGTATTGGAGCACCTGGACGACCCTGCACGCGCGGCGCGGGAAGTCCTCCGCGTGGCCGTCCGGGGCGTCATCGCGTCGGTGCCCTCCAAAGAGGACGACAATCCCGAGCACATCCACTTGTTTTCGACCGACACGCTCCGCGATCTGTTCCTCGACGCCGGGGCCCTTCGCGTGGACGTCGAGCACGTGCGCGGCCACGCCGTCGCGGTGGTCAGCAAGTGATCCCCATCCGCAAGTACCCGCGCACGCGGCACATCGAGGGCTCGCGTCTCTCTGCCGGGGATGAAGATCTCTCCGCGGTGCCCTTTCGCGAGCTCGCGGGCAAGCACCTGGTGGTGGAAGAGAAGCTCGACGGCGCCAACGCCGCGCTCTCGTTCGACGACGACGGCGCGCTCTTGCTGCAGAGCCGCGGGCACTACCTGAGCGGCGGCCCACGAGAGAAGCACTTCGCCGTGCTGAAGACCTGGGCCAACGCGCACCAGCGCGCCTTCGCGGAGCGGCTGGGCAGCCGCTACGTGATGTACGGCGAGTGGTTGTACGCCAAGCACACCATCTTCTACGACCGGCTCCCGCACTACTTCATGGAGTTCGACGTGCTGGATCGCGAGACGGACGCGTTCCTGTCCACCGACCGGCGAAGGGCGCTGCTCGACGGCCTTCCCATCCAGAGCGTCCCGGTGCTGCACACCGGCGCGCTCTCGAGCCTGAAGCGGCTCACCGCTCACGTCGCCCCCTCGCTGTACAAGTCACCCGACAGCCGCACGCGCCTCGCCACGCATGCGGCGGATCTCGGCCTCCCGGTGGAGCAAACCTTGGCGGAGACGGATCCCTCGGCGCTCGCGGAAGGCCTCTACGTCAAACACGAAGAAGACGGCGTTGTGTGCGGTCGCTACAAGTTCGTGCGCGCCACGTTCCTCACCCAGGTGCTGGAGTCCGGCAGCCACTGGCTCGCGCGGCCCATCGTGCCAAACTTGCTGGCTCCCGAAGTGGATCTGTACTCGTGATGCTGCCCCCCTGCCCCACCGCGCCGAGCTTCTCCCTGAACTGGGACGAGCTGGTAGAGCGCTACGAGTGGGTGCGCGCCCTCGAGGGCACGCAGCAAAACCCCACCTATCACGCGGAAGGAGACGTCTTCATCCACACCCGCATGGTGCTGGAGGAGCTCTTGTGCTTACCCACGTTCCGCCAGATGTCGGACGCGGACCGCCAGGTCACCTACTGGGCGGCGCTGCTTCACGACGTCGCCAAGCCCGCCTGCACGCGGGAAGAAGACGGCAAGCTCACGGCCCGGGGCCACTCCGGACGCGGGGAGCGCATGGCGCGCCGCATCCTGTATCAGCTGGGCGCTCCGCTCGGAGCGCGGGAGCAAGTCGCTCGCTTGGTGCAGCTGCACCAAGTGCCGTACTTCGCCCTCGAGCACGAGCGTCCGACGGACGTGGCCATCGGCATCAGCCACATCGCCCGCGCCGACATCTTGTGCACCGTGGCGGAGGCCGACATCCGCGGTCGCGAGTGCGCGGACAAGCAACGCTTGCTCGACAACGTGGAGCTCTTCCGCGAAGTGTGCCGTGACGCCGGCTGCTACGAAAAGCCCTACGCCTTCGCCTCGGCTCACAGCCGCGTGGAGTACTTCCGGAGGGACGCGCGAGATCCCGCCTACGCCGCCCACGACGACACCCAGTTCGAGGTGACGCTCATGTCCGGCTTGCCCGGCGCCGGCAAGGACACCTGGGTGCAGCAGAGCGCTCCGGGCCTCCCGGTCGTCTCGCTGGACGCGCTCCGCGAAGAGCTGGGCGTGGCGCCCGAAGAGAACCAAGGCACGGTCGTGTCGGCGGCCAAGGAGCGCGCGCGAGAGCTGCTCCGCGAGGAGCGTCCCTTCGTGTGGAACGCCACCAACGTGAGCCGCAAGCTGCGCAAGCCGCTCCGCGAGCTGTTCTTCGACTACAAGGCGCGCCTTCGCATCGTGTACGTCGACACACCGTGGAGCGAGCTCCTGCGCCGGAGCCAAGACCGCGCGGTACCCCGCGCCGTGCTCGACAAGCTCCTGGACCGCTGGGAGGTGCCGGACGAGACCGAGGCTCACGAGGTGCTCTGGATCGACACCGGCGGGTGACGCCGCCACCTCGAGACCACGCCACCTGCGGGTGACGCCGCAGGCGAAAAGCCGCGCCAGCGCCGATGGTACGCTCTCTGCAGAGGGAGCCAGTCATGTCGAACAACCCAATCGGTCGTTTCTTCTCCATCAAGAACGCGGGCATCGCCCTCGCCACCCTGCTGGGCGGCGCTGCCTTCGGCGCCTACTGCGTGTTCCGCGTGCTCGACCAGGGGCGCATCTCGCTGGGCGGCTTCGCGGTGTCGGGTCTGTTGGTCTTGGTAGGCCTCGCGCTGTTCGCGACCGCCTTTCCCAAGGGCTGCCGCCGCTGCAAGCGCGCCTTCGACAGCACCGGCGTCAGCTTCCCCGGCAACTACTACGGCGCCATCGAGCAGGCCCTGAGCAATGGCGACGAGCACGGCCTCCTGCAAATGCAGACCGCTCCCCTGGCCTCCGGCGAGATTGCCAAGATCAACATCGAGCACTGCGCCGGCTGCCGAGCCCTCGGAACCGCACAGGTGGAGCGCAGTCGGTACAACGGTCAGTACTCGGAGACGCTCGAGACCGGCGCCCTTCACGTGGTGACCGGATCCATGGTCGCCACGCTGGCGAACGTCACTGCCGCCCGCACCCAGATGAGCGGCTGAGCGCTACTTCAGGCAATGCAGCGACGAGGCCATGGGGTAGGCGTCGAACTCGGCCACGGAAATGCTCGCGATGCTGGAGCCGTTGTCCGTGATCAGCTCCAAGCAGCTCGCAGGCCACAGCCGGTCCTGATCCAGCTTGAAGGCCGCGGGGCGTCCAGTCGCACCAACGACGGGCGCCCCGCTCTGCATCGAAGCTCCGAACGGCACCGCGTAGAATATGCTCTCCGGCACGTCCAAGCTGGTACGCGCCAGCCGCGCCGCCGGGGCAGCGCTCGCGAACTGCAAACGTTCCCCGCCCCGCACCAGAGTGAGCGGTTTGCCGGGAGACACCAACAGCGTCCCCTCCAGCACCTTGGGCCACGGAATGCACTCGCAGCTGGTACCCATCGCGATGTCGATGCCGGAGTGGGCGAGATCCCAGCTGTTCACGTCGCTGCTGCCGACGGCGCGCATCACGTCGATCGAAATGCCATCACACGCGCTCGTCGGATCCAGCTGCCCGTCCGGACGCTTCACGATGCCGGGCCCTTCGTGCCACTCGAAGTCGAAGCTGGTGGCGCCCACCTGCTTCAAGTCCGGGCCGAAGACGCGCACCTCTTCCTTGCCCGCGCCGCCGTGCAGCACCATCACCACGCGGTCGATGCCCGGAGCGTAGGTCCAGTCCGGAGAGAATGCCTCGGTGAGCTTTGCGTCCCGTTTGGAATTGGGTTGTTGCGGCGCGAAGCCCGTCGCGCCCAGCTCCTCCACGCCGCTCTGGAACGTCGGGTCGCTCGATCGCAACACGAACTGCCCGGCACCGTTGCCGGGGTTGGCCCCCGCCGCGCTGGTATCCGTGAACGCCAGGTAGTACTTGCCGTCCTTGTAGAACGCGCTCGGCTGCCCTGCGCCGTAGGTGTTCGGCTTGCCGGCGAGAGACTGCGCCGGGCCGATGATCGGTTTGCCGCCGTTCAAGCGCGTCCAGCTGAAGCCGTCGTCGCTCTGTGCGACGCCGATACGCGTGGTGTTGTTCGGTGTGCCGTCCTTTCCCAGCCCGCCGTAGAACATCACGTAGGTGCCGTTCACCCGGACCACGCTCGGATCGCAGGTGTGCGCCCCGTCGAAATCCCCCACTACGCCGGTCGGCGAGAACACGTCGTCGTAACTGTTGGGCGCCGTCGACCCATGCGCGTGCCACGGTCCGTCCAAGCTGGCGGCTTCGGCATACAAGATGTGGTCCCCGGCGATGCCGCCACACCACCACATGCGATACACGCCATCGTGCATCACGCTCGGCGCGTAGTCGTAGGACGGCCGCGCGAATGCCGGGGAGTTGCTGCCACGGGGGTTTTTCGTGGCCCCCACCGTGGGCACCTCACTGCCACACGGTCCGGCGTCGACGCCGGCGTCCTCCGCCGCGGCGTCCGGATCCGGACCATCGGCCCATCCGTCGGACAATCCCGCGTCGAGGGAAGCCTCCGCGTTTCCGTCGCTGGAAGCATCCACCAGCGTATGTGGCGGTCCGGCGCTTCCGTCGTCGCTCGAACAGCTGACCGCGAGAAGCAGGGACAAAGCCGCGCAGCCCAGCGCCATTCGGCCAAACATCCGCGTTAGCTACCATGGTGGCGCGTTTCGCGGAATGCCGGGGGTCCCGCTTCCAGGCCTGGCGCGTATACTCCTCGAAGGGAGGGCAGCTTGAGTAGCGACACCGCAATCAGTCAAGAGCCCCTCTCGACGCGTCGGCCGCCGAGAGGTCGCGTCCTTCTGGTGGACGACGACGAGCTGCTGCTCGCGGCGAACGCTCGCGTGCTCCGGCGCGAGAGCTTCGACGTCGTGACGGCAGAGAGCGGGGACATCGCCATCGAGAAGTTGCGCCAGACGGAAGTGGACGTGGTGGTGACGGACATCTCCATGCCCCGCTACGACGGCATTCAGCTGCTGCGCGCGGTCCGTCAGGAAGATCGCGACCTCCCCGTGGTGTTGGTCACTGGCGTTCCTGCCGTCAGCTCCGCGGCAAAGGCGGTGGAGCTCGGCGCGTTTCGCTATCTGCTCAAGCCCTTCGAGCCGGCGGAGCTCGTGAGCACCGTGGTGCGCGCCACGCAGCTCCGTCGCCTGGGTCGCGCCAAGCGCCTCGCCCTGTCCGTGCTGGGGCAAACCTCGGGAGAAGCCTCCGGCATCGCCGGCCTGGAGTCGAGCTTCCGCCAAGCGCTGTCCACCCTGTGGATGGCGTTCCAACCCATCGTGTACACCTCGGACCAAACGCTTTTGGGTTACGAGGCGCTGCTCCGCTGCAGCGAGCCGTCCCTGCCCCACCCCGGCGCCGTGTTGGACGCCGCGGAGCGCCTGGGAGAGCTCACCACCCTCGGCCGCACCACCCGCCACCGCGCCGCCAGCATGATGCGCGAGGCTCACCCCGAGGCCCTGCTCTTCATCAACCTGCACCCGGAAGATCTCGCGGATCCGCACCTGTTGGACGAATCCGTCGCCCTGTCCGAAATCGCGGATCGCGTCGTCCTCGAAATCACCGAACGCGCCTCACTCGATCGCGTGCCGGGCCTGGACGAGCACCTCGTCGCCCTGCGCGCCCTCGGCTTCCGCATCGCCATCGACGACCTGGGCGAGGGCTACGCGGGCCTGTCGAGCTTCGTGCGCCTCGATCCCGACTTCGTGAAGCTCGACATGTCCCTCGTCCGCCACATCGACGCCAGCTCCATCAAGCGTCGCCTCGTGGCTTCCATGGTCGCCGTCTGCCGCGACATGGGCCTGCAGGTGATCGCCGAGGGCGTGGAAACGGACGCCGAGCTCGGCACCTTGATCGAGCTCGGCTGCGATTTGATGCAAGGCTACCGCTTCGGCCATCCTGCCCGTCCCTTCCCGGAGCCCACGTGGTAACGCTGCGACAGCGTATGTCGCAGGCGGACGCCGGCGAGGGAAGACGCGTCCCACCCGCTACGTATCCGTTGCCATGAACAAGATCCTCCCCTTCGCGTTCGTGCTCGTCGCAGCGGGCTTCGTTGGCTGCGGCAGCGGCGGCGATGACGGCAACGCCGGAGTCGGCGGCAGCGCCGGCGCCGGTGGCGGTTCGGCAACGGGAGGCAGAGGCGGCCGTGTCGACGGCGTCATCGACTGCGCCTGGCTCGAGGGACCACAAAACTGCTGGCAGGCCGCCGTCGATGAAGCCTACGCGAGCTGCGCCGTTCCGAGCTCCACAGAGGGCTACTTCGGCGACCAGTACCTCTCCTGCGCCTATCCGAACGGAGACACCGACGTCTACGGGAGCAACAGCCACCCGCTGGATGCCGCCGGAAACGGGCATGACGACTTCTACGTGGAGGCAACCCGGGGCGGCACTCCGTGCTTCACGTTCGAAGCGCCCACGCCCTCTCTCGGCGGCAGCTCCGGAGTCTGGACGCTCACCACCAAGTCCGGAACCGTCACCTACAGCTACGACTCGGCGGGGATCTCCATTCAGTGCCCGAACGGCAGCACCTTTGCGGCCAGCGGCGTACCCTTCGCGATGCTGTTCACGTGTCCGACCAAGCAGTACCCGGGCGGCGTGGAAGCGATCCCCTTCCCGGGCTTTGCAGTGAGCCAGTCCAAGTTCAACTTCATGCCCTCCTCCCAGAACGACAAGGGAGACTCGCTCACCAACTGCACGTGTGCGCCGCCGGAGCCACCCGACGGCGGTGGGCTGCCCCCGCCCGCTCCGGGCTGCCCATCGATTTGACGCGCCGGGCATCGCGCCGGACCAACCAGAGGATCGTCAGCATGTCGGTCCGCCGCGGAACCCACGCGTAGCGCTACTTCGGGACCTCCCGGCGTGGCATATTCGCCCGCTCTCATGGGAATCGCGACCGATCTGATCATCGTGGTGGTCGCCGCCCTCGTCGGCGGCCTCGTCGCCCATCGGCTGCGACAGCCGGTGATCCTCGGTTACATCCTGGCGGGCATCGCCGTCGGACCGCACACCGGCGGCGTCACGGTGTCGTCCACCACGGACATCGAGCACCTCGCCGAAATCGGCGTGGCGCTCTTGCTCTTTGGTCTCGGCCTCGAGTTCTCCCTCAAGAAGCTGGCCCCCGTGCGCAAGGTCGCGCTCCTCGGAGCGCCACTGCAGATGCTGCTCACCATTGGCTTTGGCTTCGGCTTCGGACGGCTCTTGGGTTTCGACTCGCTGTCGTCCTTGTGGCTCGGAGCGCTGGTCTCGCTTTCCAGCACGATGGTCCTGCTCAAGGCGCTGATGAGCCAGGGCTGGCTCGGCACGCTGTCGAGCCGGGTGATGCTCGGCATGCTCATCGTGCAGGACCTGGCCGTCGTGCCGCTGATGATCACCCTGCCCAAGCTGGACGAGCCCGGTTTCGGGCTCTCGTCCCTGGGCATCGCCGCCCTCAAGGCTGCGGCGTTTCTGGGCGCCATGTTCCTGCTCGGCACTCGGTTGCTCCCGGCCATTCTGAAGTGGGTCGCGCGGGCCGGCTCCAAGGAGCTGTTCGTGCTCGCGGTCACCACCGTGGGCCTCGGCGTCGGCTACGCCACGCACGCCGTGGGGCTCTCCTTCGCCTTCGGCGCCTTCATCGCCGGCATGGTGCTCAGCGAGTCGGACTACGGACATCAGGCGCTGAGCGACATCGTCCCGGTGCGCGATCTGTTCGGCCTGTTGTTCTTCGCGTCCGTTGGCATGCTGCTCGACCCACGCTACCTGCTGGAGCACGCGCGGCTGGTGGCCACGGGCGTCGTGGTGCTCTCGCTGGGCAAGGCGGGCATCTTCGCGGGCGTCACCCGGCTGTTCGGCTACGGCAACGTGGTGCCGCTGGCCACGGCCCTGGGGCTATTTCAGGTCGGTGAGTTCGCGTTCGTCTTGGCGCGGGTGGGCGTGGACGACGGTTCGTTGAGCCACGACCTCTACTCTTTCGTGCTCACCGTCGCCATCGTCACCATGGCGCTCACGCCCGTGATGAGCGGCATGACGGAGCGGATCTACGCGCGGCGGCGCAAGAGCCCGGGCTTCCAACCGCTGCAGAACATCAACGTGGCCAGCGACACGCTGAAGGATCACGTCGTCATCGCCGGGGGCGGCCGCCACGGTCGCAGGATCGGCGAGGTGCTGCACCACCTGGGCCGCCCCTACGTCGTGGTGGAGCACGACCAGCGCCGCTTCCAAGGGCTGAAGGACCAAGGGCTCGCCGCCGTTTTCGGAGACGCGACCCAAGAGAGCGTGCTCGAGGCCGCTCACGCCCACGACGCGAAGCTGTTGCTGGTCACCACGCCGGACACCCAGGTCACGTCCGCCATCGTCCGGCAAGCGCGGGGCCTGAGCTCCCGGCTGGAGATCGTGGCGCGGGCGGACGACGCCAAGGACGTGCAGGAGCTCGCCGGGCTCGAGCTGGCGGAGGTGGTGCAGCCGGAGCTCGAGGCGGCCCTGGAGATGATGCGACAAGGGCTGGTACGCACCGGAGTGGCGCCAGAGCAGATCCACGAGTACGCCGACCGCGTACGCCGTGCGCAACGCGGCGAGTCCGCGAGCTACGTGGCGTACCTGGGCGAGCTCGCGAGCACGACGAGCACGACGAGCGTCGCGCTCCGCTGGATGGAAGTCCCGCCGGAGAGTCCTCTCGTGGGCACCACGCTGGCCAGCGCGGACATCCGCGCTCGCACCGGAGCGTCCGTGGTGGCCGTGCGGCGCAGCGGAGACGTGATGCTGAATCCGGAAGCCAGCTTCGAGCTCTCCGTGGGGGACGACGTCGGCGTGGTCGGCACCCCCGCGCAGCAAGGTGCCTTCGCCGCACTCCTGGCGCCACCAGCGGAGTAGAGCGGGTAGCATGAGCGTCGTGTCCATCCGAGACAACGCTTTCTTCGAGCGGCTCGCGCCCGCCCAGCGCATCCTGGTCGCGGGTGCCGGCGGCGGCTTCGACGTGTACGCCGGGCTGCCCATTGCGCTGGCGCTCATCGGCTCGGGCAAACAAGTGACCCTCGCGAACCTCACCTTCACTTGTCTGGATGCCACCAACACGCCCATGCTCGCGCCACATCTGGGCGGCGTGGTACCCGAGGTCGAAGGCGAGGACGTGTACTTTCCGGAGCGGAACCTCTCCACCTGGCTGCGCGGGCGCGGACTACCAGAAGTGGTGTACGCCTTCGAGAAGGTCGGCGTTCGACCGTTGCGCGCCGCCTACTCCCTGCTGGTGGAGCGGCTCGGCATCGACGCCATCGTGCTGGTGGACGGCGGCACGGACATCTTGATGTTCGGGGACGAAGCCGGATTGGGTACGCCGCAAGAAGACATGACGAGCCTCGCGGCAGTCGCGGGCTTGGACGTCCCCATCCGCCTGGTGGCTTCCATCGGCTTCGGCATCGATGCCTATCACGGCGTATGCCATGCCCATGTGCTCGAGAACATCGCCGCTCTGGATCGCGCGGGCGCCTACCTCGGCGCCTTTTCCGTCTCGCGCTCGTCGCCCGAAGGCGCCGCGTTCCTGGACGCCGTAGCCAAAGGCCAAGACGCCACCCGGGACGTCCGAGCATCGTAAACGGTTCCATCGCCGCCGCGGTCGAAGGCGAGTTCGGCGACGTGCAGTTCACGACCCGCACGGCGAACAGCGAGCTCTTCATCAATCCGTTGATGGCCCTGTACTTCACGTTCGATCTCCCCGGTCTGGCAAAGCAGTCGCACTACCTGCACCTGCTCGAGCACACGGACACGATGTTCGAGGTCAGCGCCACGATAGAGGGCTTTCGTCGCGGGGTCCCACACACACGCCCGCGCCGGGCGATTCCGCATTGACGCGCGCCCGCGCGCGCATCGTTTCGAACGCGCCGCCACCGGGCGCAGGTGCGCTGCACAGGCGCTGTGCGAACCAGAGCGGCAAAATGAGAGCGCCGAGCGTCCGCAAGCTCGTCAACTGAAATCGCATTCGCGATGTCGAATTCTGTCGTCCGCTTCGCACTCGTCTCGGATCGCCATCGCTGCAGAAATTCCGGCCGCTTGGTCCGCCCTCGAGCGACGCGCGGCAACGGCGGCGCCCCCGTCCGCCGCTCTCGCCGGAGTGGCATTGGAGGTGGTCAACCCAGGTGGACAGTGGGTCTGGTCCGGCGCGGAACCCCGCGGCTTGGGTTATCGTAGCGGGATGCGCGCTTGGCCGCTGCTGTCGCTCGTGCTCGTCGGTTGTCCGGCGAGCCCGCCGGCGGCGTCACGGCCCACGGCGGTGGCGCCGCGCGCCCCGGCTTCGGCCGCAGCGGAGGAGATCCCCGAGGTCGCGGAGCACCGGCGCTTGGTGGGGCAGAATCCCGACGGGCTCACGTTCACGATCTCGCTGCCCGACGGCACGCGCTTTCGCCAAGGCGAGCGCATATCCGTGGAGCTCGCGTTCTCCAGCTCGTTGCCCGACACCTTCAAGCTGAACGGTGCGCTGTACGATCGCAGCGGGCGGCTGAAGGTCGACGAGTATCGCGTGTTCCCCGCGGGCACGTCGGACCCTTTGGCGGACTACTTTGGCACGGAGACGGGCTTTGCCGGCGGCGGGCTCCGCACGATGCCCGTGCTCGGCCGGGAGCCGAAGCGCCTGCGCTTCGATCTGAACGAGTGGCAGCGCTTCGACGAGCCCGGTCACTACCAGCTCTATGTCGTGAGCCAGCGCTTGCGCTGGGAGCACCGCGACGCCGCGGACGCCGGCATCCAGAGCCACGCCGTCACGTCCCAGAACATCGTCTCCTTCGACGTGGTGCCGGCGGAGCACGCTTGGCAGGAGCGCACGCGGAAGGCCGCGCTGTCCGTGCTGGACGCCGACAAGAGCAGCGAAGACGACCAGCGCGAGGCCGTTCGCACGCTGCGCTTCCTGGACACGAAAGCAGCGGCGCGGGCGATGGTGTCGCGGCTTCACCGCGAGCAGCTCGGGTATTCCCTCTCGTTCGCTCTGTATGCCATGCGCCACCGGGGCGCCGCGATTCAGGAGCTCGAAGCGCGCCTCGCCAGGCCCGACACGCCCTTCACGAGCGTGATGCTCACCACCCTGGTGATGCTCAGGCTGTGGCACGAAGACCCTCCCGGCACGCGCCACTCACAACAGCATTGGTCCCGCATCCGGGACGACGTCGTGAAGCAGCTGGTGCAAGCGTTGCCCAAAAAGCAGCTGGCGGCGCGCGCATTGTGCGTGGACGCGCTGCTCGGCGTCGGCGGCCAGCTCTCGCCAGAACAGCAGGCAAGCGTGCTCCGAGAGGTGCCCGAAGTGCTCCCCGCCCTGCCCACGGAACGCCTGGACGAGCTCTTGCGCTATCGCTTCTTGCCGCTGAAGAAGCTGCCGCTGGCGGAGCCGCTGAAGCAAGTGCTCGCACGAAGCGACATTTCGCCGGAGCTCCGGCAGATCGCCCTCGAGCGCTGGCTCGTGTTCTCACCCGCCGGCGCCCGCACCATGATGCTCGACGTCATCGAGCGCGGAACGCCGGATCTCGGGCGCCAGGCGATGGACACCCTGACGCTGCTCCCGGACAAGACGCTGAAGGAAGTGGACGGCGCCGTGGTCGGCCGCCTCGAGCGTTGCGCGCCGCGCTGCGATCCCCAGGCCCAGCCGCTGAGCGCAGCGCTCATCCAACGGTTCGCGAGCGCGCGGAGCGCCGCCCGACTCCGCCGCGTGTACCCCACGCTCACCTTCTACGACGACCGCAGCGACGCCGCCTTCATCGCCTACTTCCTGCGGGTGGATCCCACCTTCGGCAAGCAGGCCCTCGCCCGACGGCTGCGGGACAAACCCCCTGGCTCCGCGGTCACGCTGCTGAGCGAGATCGCTCGCCTCGGTTTCCCCAAGCAGGCCGAGCCGGAGCTGATCGCAACGCTCGGTGCGAAGCGGGTCTTCGACGTGACGGTGGCTGCGCGAGAGCTCTCCCGCTACGGCTCGAAGGCCGCGGAGCGCGCGCTCTATCAGCGCCTGTCTGTGTGGAGCAAGAAGTGGCGAGGGCGCGAGCAGGAGCTCGAACGGCCGCTGATCGGCCACACCGAGGGCGGCGACGAAGCTTCGCTGGAAGGTGAGCTGTGGCGCGCCATCGTCCAGGGCCGAGGCTGGCTCACGGATCGCGCCGGCTTCGAGAAGCTTCGCACGCTGCTGCTGCGCGACAGCGAGAAGCAGCAGCTCGACACCCCGATGCAGGAGTGGAAGCGCGGCGCGCTCACCCTGCGCTGGACGCGCACGGACGCCGACGAGCTGCGCGTGAAGCTGGCGCAGTACGAGCTCGAGTCGCGGGCGGAGGTGGAGCAGAAGCTCGCGCAGTTCCCGCGCGGCACGCGCTTCGAGTGGCGTCCCTACGACGACGTGCCGGGAGAGCTCGAACGCGTGCGAAAGATCGTGGCCAAGTACGGCCACACGCTGACGCGACCTTAGACACCACGGGCGCACGCGCTCGACGACAACCGCGACGCATTATGGATATACTGTCACCATGCTGAGACCGACCATCGTCATTCTCGTCGCCATTCTTACGCCGGCCTGCTCGAAGTCCGGACCGACGCCCACTACCAAGGGGAGCTCGGTGTTGAGCTGGAAGCTTGCGGACTCCGACCGGGTGGCGATTCGCAGCGCGGTGACGAGCAACGCCAGCACGAAGCACGTGAGCTACGTCGCACACCCCACGAGCGATACCTCGGTGGCGCTCGCCCTCGACGTGGAAACGGCGACCGTCGCTTTCAAGGAAGATGGGAAGGACGTGACGCACACGGCGCCGATCAAGCTCGAGGCGAAGGCGTCGGACCCCGCCGGGTTCGCGCTGGGTCCCGCTTCCTGCAAGGGACCGCACTATCAGCTTGCTGCGCCCGGCGCTGCGCCCCGCGCCATGGTCCTCACCTGCTACGTCCACGCACGGAGATCCCAGGGCGACGTCGGCTTCCAGCTGTACGTCTACGGAGACGGGACGATCAACGACGGGCAAGTGAAGCCTGCGCCGTAAGCGAACGCTGCACCCGCGCCCGCGGGACGAAGCGGGGCGAGCCTGCCCGCGCGGCCGAGCCAAAAAGATAGGAGGGCTGTTTCCGCGCCGACCCGACAAGCTGCAGGCGGGGAGCTCGAGCTCAGGCCCGTGCAACCGCTCGGTCTACACGCCCTTGTACGAGAGCACGGGCCGGAGCCGCGTCTCGATGCGGGTCAGCTCCTTTTGGGCGCGCATCACCGCGGTGATGGGCTTGTACGCCGACGGCGCTTCGTCCAAGAGACGCTTGGCCATGCCTTCATCGAACCACACGCCGTCCATCTCGCGTTCGAGCTTCTGCACGGTGATGCGCTGGCGCGCAGCGCCGCGGCTCAAGGCGCGGCCCGCCCCGTGAGAGCTCGAGCACAGCGCGCCCGGAAGTCCGCGGCCGCTCACGATGAAGCTCTCTGCGCCCATGGATCCCGGGATGATGCCCGGCTCCCCCTCGCGAGCGGACATGGCGCCCTTGCGGTGGACCCACAGCGCTTCGCCGTCGTGTGTCTCCCGCCGAACGAAGTTGTGGCTGCACGTCACCCGGCTCTCCCAGTCGGCTTCGACCTGAAGCAGCTGACCGAGCGCGTCCACCGCGGCCGTGAGGATCGCCCTGCGACTGAGCTCCGCGAACAGCACCGCCGCATCGTGATCCGAGAGATAGGCACGCCCGGCGTCACTGTCCGCCCGCAGCGCCCGGAGCCCCCCGCCCACGGCCTCCGCCTGCTTCAGATGATGCTGGCGCACCGCGGGACCGAGCCCGCGGGAGCCGGTGTGCACCGTGAGCCAGAGCGTGCCGCCTTCGTCCGCCTGCAGCTCGAGGAAATGGTTGCCGCTCCCCAGCGTGCCGAGCTGCACGGCGCCGCTCTTGTCCAAGGCCTTCTGGAGCGCGGGCGTGGAGAGCCGCAGGGCGGCGAGCGCCTCCGGCAGCGGGCGCTTCGTGCGGTGGCGATTGGTGGGCACTCCGTCGGCAAACGCCTGCAAGATCCGCCCGGCGGAGTGCCGATTCACGATGCCCGCGTGCGCCCCCAAACGCACGCTGGCCATGCCGCAGCCGATGTCTCCGCCCACGGCGTCTGGGTACAGCCCAGCCCGGGACGCGACCACCGCGCCGACGCACACGTTCTCCGCCAGATGCACGTCCGGCATCAACGCAATGCGCTGCACGTCGTCCACGCGCGCGAGCCGCTCCACGGAGCTTCGCACCTCCGCGGACAGCGGCTCGGGCAGCCACGCTTGGGTCTTTTCCGGCAGTGTGCTCATGGTTCACCGTCCCAGTGCGGGAGCACGCAGAACGCGAGGTCCGGCGTGCGCTTGCGAGAAATCTCGGCGGCCACTTGCCGCCTGAGCCAAGGGCGCGCGCTTTCGAGCGCGCCGTGTGTTTCTTCCAGGGAGCTCATGTCACTTTCGTTCGTCGCCATCACGGTGACGAGCAGTCGCGCGCCATCCGGCGCGGGGGTCACGGAATGCACGACCAGGTCGTGCAGGCGGTCGTCGGAGCTGTCGCCCAGGGCAAAGCTCAGGACCTCTTGAATCTGCGCGCACAGTTGCGCGAGCTTGCGGTCGTTTCTCGATGCGTTTCTGATTCGTGTTCTCACGGTGTTCTCCGTGCCCGGCGTACGGGCACACCTATCCCCTGCGCTGCCGTCGTTGGCAGCGCCCAGAGCCCCAGCCGTGGCTCGAAGTGGCGTCGGCGCGCACCGGCCGCACTGCGCCAAACCCGCGAAAATTCCGCAGGTTTGCGCATTCGTTCGCCGTGGCTCAGAGCACGCCACGCGCGGACTTTTCGCGGTTCAGAGAAAACGCGCGCTCAACGGATCACAGACTGGAGGCTCGACCGGTGAGCACCGAGGGCAATGGGCTGCATTGTCGTTCCTCCTTTCTGCGCGAAGCGCGAGTCCGCCCGGAGTGTGCGTCAAGCGCCGTTACAAGTCAACTGCGCGCGCGCTTGTCACGAGCTTCCGCGCCGGACCAACATCCTAATCGTATTCCTGTCGGTCCGCCGCGGAAACCGCGCGCCCCGACGGCGGGACTCACTCAGTTTTCCAGCTTCGAACTGGACGATGCGATCGAGTCATCCCATCCGCTCGAAGCCGTAGATGATCTCGGCCACGGATACCGAAGACGTCGTCAGACGCCCATGCTGTGCGACGTAGGCAGATGCCCTGGAGAGGACAGCGGAGTGCTTTCCTTTGATGGTCTCCGATAGAATGTCGGTGTCGAGCAAACACCTAGTCATCGAAGGAGCGCATCCGGGCGTCGTTTCGGGCCTGATAGGCCAGTGCACACATGGCGTCGACCGCTTCTGGTTCGTCCGCCATCAAACCTAGCAACGAGGGTGCAGCAGACGGCCCAGTTGCCGGAGGCTTGGGCGTGTCTTGGTCGGCCTCGCGCGAGGCGCGCTCTATCAGACGTCGACGCTCATCCAACGGGAGACGCCGAATCGTTGCGAGGAGATCGTCGATAGTGGGGGCGGCCATTCGCAAACAGGATAGCTCAAAAACAATCGCAGAGCTTCCGCGAGCTGAGCACCCGGCCATCCGTTCCGGCCAACGTCACTTCGGCTGACGGATGCCTGACTCCGGCGACAGTCCATCTGAGGCGCTCGCCTGGCCGCCGGCGTGCGGTGGCGGTACGCTCGCGAGCGAGATGCATACGACGAAGTGGACGGTAGGCCTTGTGATCGCAGTGAGCGCAGCGCTCGCCGCGTGCGGATCGAGCTCTGACGACGGCGGCCCGAGCACGGGGGGCAGCGGCGGCGCCGCCGGCGGTGGTGGAAGCGGCGGCGCGGTCCAGAGCGGCACGCAGATCCAGATCGAGAGCGGCGAGGTGGACGGCGAGAGCGCAGATGGCGTTCGCGCTTTCAGGGGCATTCCGTATGCGGAGCCGCCCGTGGGGCCGCGGCGCTTTCAGGCGCCGGAGAAGATCGAGCCGTGGAGCATGCCGTTCGACGCGACCGGCACTCCGAACACGTGTCCGCAGCTGGCGACGGGTAGCAACGCCTTCGAAGGGGACGAAGATTGCCTGACGCTCAACGTGTGGGCGCCCGATCCGGCGCCCAGCGCGCCGCTACCCACCATGGTGTGGATCCACGGCGGTGCGTTCACCGGCGGCTCCGCGGAGGAACCGACCTACGAGGGCGACGAGCTGGTGCGCACCGGCAACGTCGTCGTCGTCAGCATGAACTACCGCCTGGGGCCCCTCGGTTTCTTGGTGCACCCCGCCCTCAGCGGCGAAGCCAAGAACTTGGGCCTGCGCGACCAGCGCTTGGCGCTCGAGTGGGTGCGGGACAACGTCGCGGCCTTCGGCGGCGATCCGAAGAACGTCACCATCTTCGGCGAGTCCGCCGGGGGCGTGAGCGTGTGCGCGCACCTCACCTCCTCCGGAAGCCAAGGGCTGTTCCAGCGCGCGATCTCCGAGAGCGGACCGTGCAGCGCGCTCCTGCCGACGCTGGCCCAGTCCGAGCAGCAGGGCGCGGATCTGGCGCAAGCCGTCGGCTGCACGGACGAAGCGACCGCGGCGGAGTGCCTGCGCGGCAAGACCGCCGAGGAATTGCTTAAGGCGCTACCGCTCAAGTCGGGCGTGTTCTTCGGCAACGGTGCGAGCTGGGGCCCGCTGAACGACGGCGACGTGCTGTCCGAAAACCCCGAGGACGTGATCCTGAAGCAGGGCGCGAACGTACCGGTCATCTTCGGCTCCAACGCGAACGAAGGAGATCTCTTCGTGTACCTCGCGGGGCTCGGCACCATCGGTGAGCCCGCGTACAACACCATTGCCGCCACCTTTGCGTCCGACCTGGGCATCCCGGCGCAGGATCTGCTCGACCAGTACCCCACGGCCGCGTACCCCACGCCGGCGGACGCCTTGAGCGACGCCATCGGCGATGCGGGCTTCGTGTGTCCGATGCGGCGCGCGGTGCGCGGCATTACCGCCCATGGCGGCACGGCGTACCTCTATCACTTCACGCGAGCCATCACGCTCTTGGGCATCACCAAGTCCTTCCACGGTGCGGAGCTCCCCTTCGTGTTCGGCAAGCCGCTCTCCACGTTCACGCCGGACAGCCCGGAAGACGCCGCCCTGTCCAAGGCCATGCAAGGCTATTGGACGGCGTTCGCGGCATCCGCGGATCCCGGCGGCACCGTGGCGTGGCCCAAGTACACGGAAACGGCCGACGAGCACCTCACGCTGGACCACACCATAGCGGTGGGCAGCGCCTTGAAGAAGGACAAGTGCGACTTCTGGGACTCGATCTGACGGGCGCCCACTTCACTCGCCCCAACGCAGTCCGCAGTGGAGACAGCGGTCCGTGATGCCCGAAAACCTCGGACCGTAGAAGAACCGCTCCCCACAGCGTGGGCAGCGCAGGAGCGCCAGAGGCATGTTGGCGACGAAGAACGCGACGCCCCAGCCCAGCAGCGCGCCATTGCCAACGTTCACGTTCCATATGCCCTCCAGCATCCCGGCACCGAAGACGACGACAATGCCGGACACACCAACGACGACCACGAGCCGCAGCCGAGCTCGGGCGCTGCGCCACGCGCGAGCGCGGGCATGCGATTCGCGGGTCATGGCAAGCTCCGCGCCTGTTTCATCGCCGAACAGCTTTCCAGACCAACTGTGCGACGGAGAGCTGCAGGATTCCGCTGAGTCCGCTCGCGGCGGCGTGGACGACCTCCATGATGCGCCGGAAGAGTATCGGCTCGGCCACGAGAACGCGGTTCAGGATCCAGGCCAGCGGTAGCGGCAATCCGAACTGAAGCACCACGCCTACCGAGAAGCCTCGGCCCATCAGACCCGGAAGCAAGACGAGGGGGACGGCCAGCGTGGTCATGATCAGCGACGGCAGGCACGCTTGTGGACCCGTCCAGCTCGCGAGCAGAGGGAAGCACCCGACCCACATGATCAAGTGAACGAGGGACAGCCCCTCCGCGTGGGGCGCGTTCCACAACATCCGCCACTCTCGACGAAGTGCGTCTATCAAGGTGCCCCCGCGTACCCTCGTAGCTCGGTGAGGAGTTTCCCGTACGCCGCGCGCGCCTCGGCCTTCAGAACGGCGGTCACCGTAGCCCAGTCTACCCTCGACAACGCATCTTCCAGAAACACGACCCCGACGTCCGGGCGCCCGCGGTCCCGGCAGTACGCGGCGAAGGCGCCAATGCTCTGCAACCGCCCGAATGCCGACAGGCGCTCCTCTTCCAGCAGCGCACGCGCGAACGGCTCGACCTCTTCGAGCGGTCGCTTGCACAGCTGCAGCGCGGTCAGCCGCAACCGGAGCAGCCAAGCCTGGGCCTCTAGCTTGTCACGCTCCGCCGTGGCGATCTGGGTCTCCATTCGCTCGAGGTGCGCAGCCACGTGTTCGAAACTCTCGCTCGAGCACGCGAGCAGCACCCGGCGAGATTCTTCCAGGAACTGTTCCGCGTCCATCGCCATCCACCGCCCAGCGCGAAGACTAGCCCCAGGCGGGCGTCGTGCACACCCATCCATACGCACTACCGCGCGCTCTTCAGATCCCTCAGCGCTGGCGTTCCGTCGCCACCGTGCTGCAGGGCCGCGGCGACCAGCACGACGCACAGTGCGATGACCCAAGGGCCCTTGCCGTCCGGTCCCGTGGCGAGCGTCGTCGCAGCGACAACACAGGCGGCGAACGCCACCGTGTTCCACACGAACCTCAGAATCTGAATCATCCTCGACAGCCTCTCGGGCCGACGCGCCGCGCTCAACCTCCCAAGCATAGCTCCGCAATCCCAGTCAGTCTCCGCGAGACGGCATTTGTCGCGTCCTTCGCAACGCCCGAGGATGAGCGCCCCCCCCGGAGAAGTTCGGAACGGTTGGAGCGGCGCCTTGGTACCATGTGGGAGGCGTGTTGAAACTTCATGTCTCACGCGAAACGGTCGAGACCACCTACAAGAGCGGCTCGACCTCCACCAAGGCTGTCGTGGCCCTGTCGACCGACGAGCGCCGGACCGTGGTGATAGCGGTGGGAGAGACGAGTGACGACCTTGACCGCAACATCAACCCCCTGAAGGCGCCCGTGCGCCCTACCCTCCTTCACCCGGGAGCTGACCCCTGGTGGGATGCGAACTGGCGTTGGCCCCCTTCTGCTCCGGTTGGAGGCCCGCCACCAGCCGCGAGCTCGCAGGTCCTGGTCATCTGGCCGCTGCGCAAGGATACGTGGTCCCCGCCGATGGCAGACGCTCTGTTCAGGTACGTCGTTCTCCGTGCGACGGGAAGCGGATGGCGCGCAGCACTATTCCCTCCTCCAATCGAGGTTGCCGTCGACGATGACTTCGACGACACAGAGTACGCAGAACTGGTCGATGTCCTGCGTGGGAACTTTGGTCTGCTGCACGTGCGCCTACCACAAAACAGGAAGGTCTCTCCGCCGGCCAGCCAACGGATGGGGCTGCTCGCCAAGGCGAGCGCCTGGGCTGCTTTGCTTTTCCTTCTCGTTCTTTGGCGCGTCGACCTTCCGTGGAAACCTGCTTGCGGCGCGCTCGCGTCGGCGGCCGTGGTCTTGCTCACGTTGCTCAGCACGCGACTGCAAGGAGCACCCTTGAAGGCCGCGAATCGACGGGTTCCGAGTTGACCGCCTCAGCGCATCCCTCCGCCAATCGTGTGATCGGGTTGGCCGACGCCTCGTCGCCGACGGGGGCGACGTCCCCGCACGTGATAGGCTCCGTCGTGCCGTTGAACACGCTGTTCGAGAAGCTCGAGGGAGCGCACGCTGGAATTCGTCTCTACGGCATCGCGCCTCCCAAGCTCGCAACGGAGCCGGAGCGGCTACGCGCAATCGCCGCCCAACAGATGGCCCGAGTGCGCGCGCTCGCGCCGGACGGGCTCGTCGTCTACGACATCCAAGACGAACCGGGCCGCACTGGCCAAGCCAGACCTTTCCCGTTCCTGCCCACGGTGGATCCCGAGAAGTACGCGCACGGCGACCTTGCCGAGCTGGCGCTTCCGAAGATCGTGTACCGATCCGTGGGCGCACAGCCGCGCGAGGCGTTTTCGAGCTGGCTCCGAGCAGTAGCAACGGCCCCCGAACGGCAACTCAGCGTCTTCGTCGGCGCGCCCAGCCGTCGGTCGCGCGGCCCGGGGCTTTCCCTGTTGGAGGCGTACGCGGAAGCGGGCGCTGTCCCCAACTTGCTGTTCGGTGGCATCGCCATCGCGGAGCGCCACGCCGAGAAGGAAGACGAGCACGCCCGAATGCTCACGAAGCAGAGCCGCGGTTGCCGCTTCTTCATCACGCAATCGGTGTACGACGCCGCGTCGACGAAGTCGCTTCTGTCCGACTACGCTCTATCACTGCAGGCACACGGCCGCTCGCCCGCTCCAGTGGTGCTCACGTTCTCGCCGTGCGGCTCGGTCCGCACCCTGGAGTTCATGAAGTGGCTCGGGATCTCGTTTCCTCGTTGGCTCGAGAACGAGCTCCGCAACTCGCCCGACACGCTGGAGCGATCGATCGACCTGTGCGACAGCGTGTTCGCGGACGTGCACCAGTACGCGCGTGAGAAACAGCTGCCCATCGGCATCAATGTGGAGAGCGTCTCGATCCGAAAGGCGGAGATCGATGCGTCGGTCGAACTCTACACACGGCTGAGCGCCCGTCTCGACGCATAGGGCGCCGCGCTACGCATTTGTTGGCCGCTCCCGTCTCGGCGAGTTGCACTCCTAAACCTATTGGTTTATGAAACCATATGGTTTTGGATACGTCCCCGCGGCTGGACCGGGTTTTCCATGCGCTGGCGCACCCAGCGCGGCGCGCGATGATTCGCCAGCTCTCGGATGGGGAGCGGAACCTCAGTGAGCTCGCGGCTCCGTTGAAGATGACGTTTCCCGCAGCCACCAAGCACGTGCGCGTGCTGGAGGGGGCCAAGCTCGTCCGTCGCCGCGTCGTCGGCCGCGAGCATCTTTGCCGCCTGAATGCCGGGCCGCTGAAGGAAGCGATGCTCTGGACGGAGTCGTTCCGTCAGAGCTGGGAAGCGCGGTTCGGAGCGCTGGACTCACTTCTCGACGAAATGAAGGCCGAGGACCCATCGCGGGGTCGTCGCCGTTGAACACCGAGGACCACATGAACAAGCAGCTGCAGATCTCCACTCCCTCCGACACGACCATCGTCCTGGCCCGCGCGTTCAACGCCCCACGTCACCTCGTGTGGGAGGCAATGTTCACGCCGGACCGGATGCGTCGTTGGATGCTTCCCCCTCCCGGTTGGACCATGACCACTTGTAGCTGCGTCATGCGTGTGGGAGGCGCCCTCGAGGTGGCCTGGAAGAGCGACGAGGCGGATCCGGCCATGACGCTGCGAGGCGTGTTCACCGAGGTGAGCCCGCACGAGCGGGCCGTTCACACCGAGATCATGGCGCTCGGATCGGGCCAGCTGATCGGCTCGCTCGTGGAGAAGCACGAGTTCTTCGACGAAGGCGCTTTCACCACCATGCGCATCACGCAAACCTACGACTCCAAGGAAGCCCGCGACGGCGCCCTCGCGTCCGGCATGGATGAGGGCATGGAGGCCTGCTACCAGCAGCTCGATACCGAGCTCGCATGAACGACCGACTTCGAGGATGCGTCAGCTGGCGAATGCAAAATGGCGCATCCCCCAAATGTTGTGGCTGATGTTGTTGGTCCGCCGCGGAACCACGCGGCCGCAACGTCAGCGTGGGTTGCAGGGAGATGTAGGCGAAACTGTCGTTCAGTCCTGGGTTCGGGCACCGAATCCGTGGGCAGTTGCTGACCGAGCGGCACCGCAGCGCGCACCTCCCGCGCGTACCAGCAGGCCGTTGTTGACGCAGTAGTCCCCAAGCGCCCGCGCGATCGGCACCATTGACACCGCCTCCGCGCCGCGGGCGAGAACGAGTAGCTGGTAGCCCTCCGTCATGCCAACGATGTTCGCCTGGTGACGCGGCCAACGGATTGCCAACTTCCAGGTGGCGATTGCTGCTGCCCCGAACAACCCCACACTCCGCGGCAGCCCCGTAGACGAGCGCCCACCCCGAACGCGCGGTGAGATCCTGTGGGATATCGGCGCCACCGTCAGGACCCTCAATTAGCGCCTGGGTCTTAGTGTTTGCTTTCGCGCCCGGAACCCCGTGCTTCTCGTGATTGGGGACGGGAGGAGACTGCTCAAACAGACTGGAAGGGGAATCGGGAAACGTGCCCGTGGCGTCAACAACATCGACGTTCGGGAAGCTGATCTCCTGACTGGAGGAAGGTCCACACGGCTCTGCTGTCCGGGCTTGCCCACAAGGATGTGGATGTTCCACTGACTGAGAGGATCGGTCTTCTTCGCCGGCGCCTTACCCGGACCATCGCCGTCGCCCGAGCACGAAACCGCAAGCGTAAGGCAACAAAGCAGGAAGATGGCGCGAGAGTACCAGTAGGGATTGCTCATGTTTCTACCCTCAGTTCGAACCAGCACAGCATCGGAAACCAAGCTCCGGATACTTATCCAGCACCTTGCCTTTTCCGTGAGTGGCACACGCAGGCGCAGACAGACTTAGATACGACCCTCCCCAAGCTTCCGGGTCGTTCAGTGGCGGTTTCTCCGCCCACTCCGCCGCATTCCCGCTCAGGTCAAAGACGTCGTCGAAGGGTGACTTCAGGCCGCTGCACCCGGGCTTCGACTTCACTTGAGCGAGCGCCGTGCTCTGGGGAGCCGTAACGCACGCGTTCGGATCCGACGTCGCGCCGTACGGGTAGTCCGTCGTGCCGCCTTGGCTGCACACGTAGTACCACTCCCCCGCACCTGGCGGACCGGATGGCACACCGCCGGCAAGGTCCCCGCACAGGCGCTTGCCGGCCCAGGAGCAGTAGGTCGCCGCGTCGCACCAATCGACGCAGGTAACCGGGTGATTGGGGTTCGTGGTGGGATCAAACGCGCCCGTTGCGCAAGCAGTCTCCGATACTGCAAGCCCCGGCACGAAGTTCAGGTTGTTGAAGCAGTCCGCGGGTTGGCCCGTGAGGTCGCTCCCCTTCGCGATCAAGAACTCCGCGTACTGCGCGCGCGTGACCTCCGTGGAGTCGATGCAGAACGCGCCGATGTTCACCATCGTGGGGCCGGCAGTGCCGGGACATCCCGCGCCGCTGCCCGCTGCGCCCGCGCTACCGCTCGCACCAGAGCTGCCACCACTTCCCGACTGGCCGCCGCTCGCTGCGGCGCCGCCGGCACCTGCCGAGGATCCCGCTACACCGCCGGTGCCACTACCGCCATCCGCGCCTGCGCTGCCACCACCACCGCAATCGCACGCTCCCCAAGTCCCGTCCGCGCCGCACACCTGCCCGCCAGCGCACGCACCAGGTCCGGTACATGCTTGCGTCGCTCCAACTGGCGAACACTTCCCGCCGGTGTCCGCAGGGCTGTCGTCCGAGCCGCAAGCGCCGACAGCAAATACCAACACGGATGCGACCACCGCACCGCGAGCCCAAACCGCAGCAACACTTCCACGTTGTGCTTTTCGCATTTCCGAAGCCTCCCGCTGCTTCGTGTTCCCGCGCCCTGATTCCTCCGCCGCCTAGGTCGCGGATACCAGAGACACGATCCTTACATTCTGTGTGCCGATGTGCGTTCCTGTGTTCCAGATTAGCCGAGCAAGGAGTAGCCCTTGCCCTCCACGTTGATGATGAGCGTTCCAGCCGGCCCCAGCTTCCGCTGCACGCGCGACTTGAGCGCGTAGCGCGCTCCCCTCTCCTTTCCGAGAATTGAGGTCACCATCCGTGATGTCGTCCAGCACGTAGCCCACGCTCTTGCCCTGCAGGTACTTGTTGAAGTTCGTGTCCGTCGGCGGCAAGCCATTTGCCATGGCAGCGGTCCCGACGATCTGCTGGCGAAGGGCCGCACGTACGCTGCCGAGCTTGGCAGGCGTGATCTCGTTGCCGGGCACGACAACACCCGCGGTTTCGACGATCTGGACCGCCGCCTGCTGGCCAGTCGTTCGCACATCCCGATCCGCGACGCGCGCTCCGAAGTCCGCCCCGTATCCGCTTTCGAGGATGCTTTGCGGCGAGGTTCCGCCACACGCCGGATCCGCCGTGTAGAACGGCAGAACACCCGCAAAGCTCGAAACGCCAATGGGCGACAGCTCCCAGCGGCCTCCCACGACGCGAATCGCGTGAGCGAGGGACCCGAACTTCCCGTTCTCGTCGCCACGCACACCCCAAGCGATCTCCGAGCCTCGCGACGGATCCGTCGCCCTCGCCCGCCGCTGCGCCGCCGACGCCAAGTCCGCCTCCACGGACTTGTCGATGAGCTCGTCCAGGAGCCGACTTGCGGAACGGAGGATCTGCGTCTGGATCCGCAGGCGCGACTCGGCTCTCTCCGGAATCCCCGCAGGTCCATTTGGCGGGAAGTAGTATGGGAAAGCGCCAAACAGCCACGATTCGTTGCTGGCCCCATAGCCCGCAGGGTCTGAAGCCGCGTTTGTATACGCCGAAGCACACGAGTTGGTATTTGCCGGGTAGTTGACGAACCAAGAATCGTTCGCGGCGAGCGTTGCGAGCATGTAGATGGCCAGGTCCCGTGCCACGAAGCGGTCCTTGTTGGCCTGCGGTGGTATGGTCCAGGGCCCGGGCGGAAAGTCAGGGAGTGTCGGCGCCTTGGTCACCTCGGTCCATGTGATGGTTCGAATCGAGCTACTGATGTCGGCCAACTGGCCAGCCATGCAGAGCAACGCTTCGTCATAGGCCAGCAGTTTGTCGCAGCTGTCTGGCGGGCCATCGGAGGCGGGGAAGACGCTCCATCCCGGCACCGGCGTCGAACTCCACGGCGGAACCACCGCTGTGCCTTCAAGGTGGCGATTGTTACTTCCTCTCACGACGCCGCATTCGGCGGCGGCGCCATACACGAGGGCCCAACCCGAGCGTGAGCTGAGATCCTGCTGGATATCAACGCCCCCGTCCGGTCCCTCAACGAGCGCCTGCGGTTTGCTCTTCGCTTGCGCCGCGGCAGCGTCGTGGCTGTGCTGCGTAGGGCTTGGCGGCGGCTGCTCTAGCAGCTTGGCAGGTGAACTCGGCAGTCCGCCTGACGCGTTGACAACCTGTACGTTGGGGAAACTGATCTCCGGGACAGGACTCAGATCCACCCGGGTCTGTTGTCCGGGCTTGCCCACGTACAAGTGGATATTCCACTGGCTCAAGGGGTCGACCTTGTTCGAAGGCGCCTTGTGGGAACCGTCCGTGTCGCTTGAGCACGAAACAGCAAGCGCGAGGAAGATGAGAAACAGAACGGTGTGTGCGTGATTGCGAACTTGCGTGATCATGTTCCAGTCTCCTCACTTCGAATCGGCACAGCACCGAAACCCAAGCTCCGGATACATCTGGAGCACCTTGGCGGTTCCCCAGATCCCGCACTTGGCGGTGGACAGGGCGCGATACGAAGCGCCCCAAGCTTCCGGGTCGGCGAGCGGTGGTTTCCGCGTCCATTCCGCCGCGTTGCCACTGATGTCGTAGACATCGTTGAACGGCTGCGACTGCCCAGTACACCCGGGCTTCGACTTGACCGGCGCGAGCGCCGTGCTCTGAGGAGCCGTAACGCACGCGCTCGGATCCGACGTCCCGCCGTACGGGTAGTCCGTCGTGCCGCCTTGGCTGCACACGTAGTACCACTCCCCCGCACCTGGCGGACCGGATGGCACACCGCCGGCAAGGTCCCCGCACAGGCGCTTGCCGGCCCAGGAGCAGTAGGTCGCCGCGTCGCACCAATCGACGCAGGTAACCGGGTGATTGGGGTTCGTGGTGGGATCAAACGCGCCCGTTGCGCAAGCAGTCTCCGATACTGCAAGCCCCGGCACGAAGTTCAGGTTGTTGAAGCAGTCCGCGGGTTGGCCCGTGGGGTCGCTCCCCTTCGCGATCAAGAACTCCGCGTACTGCGCGCGCGTGACCTCCGTGGAGTCGATGCAGAACGCGCCGATGTTCACCATCGTGGGACCGGCAGTGCCGGGGCATCCCGCGCCGCTGCCCGCTGCGCCCGCGCTACCGCTCGCACCAGAGCTGCCACCACTTCCCGACTGGCCGCCGCTCATGCGGCGCCGCCGGCACCTGCCGAGGATCCCGCTACACCGCCGGTGCCACTACCGCCATCCGCGCCTGCGCTGCCACCACCACCGCAATCGCACGCTCCCCAAGTCCCGTCCGCGCCGCACACCTGCCCGCCAGCGCACGCACCAGGTCCGGTACATGCTTGCGTCGCTCCAACTGGCGAACACTTCCCGCCGGTGTCCGCAGGGCTGTCGTCCGAGCCGCAAGCGCCGACAGCAAATACCAACACGGATGCGACCACCGCACCGCGAGCCCAAACCGCAGCAACACTTCCACGTTGTGCTTTTCGCATTTCCGAAGCCTCCCGCTGCTTCGTGTTCCCGCGCCCTGATTCCTCCGCCGCCTAGGTCGCGGATACCAGAGACACGATCCTTACATTCTGTGTGCCGATGTGCGTTCCTGTGTTTCCGGATTAGCCGAGCAAGGAGTAGCCCTTGCCCTCCACGTTGATGATGAGCGTTCCAGCCGGCCCCAGCCTCCGCTGCACGCGCGACTTGAGCGCGTAGCGCGCTCCCCTCTCCTTTCCGAGAATCGGATCCAGCTCTTCGTGCGGAATGACTTGGTTGCGTTTCGCGTCCAGCGCTCGAAGGAAGGCGTATTCCTGGTCAGCGAGCCAGATCCCACGGCCTCTCACACGCACCGCCTTCTCCTCCGCAAGCACCTCCAACAGCGGAAGAGCTAGCTGGGCGCCGCAGTGCCTCGCCGCGGAAGCCACGCTGGCGATCAGCACTTCCGGACCGTCACCTTTCATCACGAACTGGTCCGCAGCTCTGCGGAGCGCCGCCGCCTTCACCTCGCGATCCGTGGTGCCACTCAGCGCGATGATCTGACCGTCGAAGCCGCGATCGCGTAGCAGCTCGCCCACCTCGATCCCGCTCTGGCCTTGGTCCAAGGCGATGTCCAAGATCAGGATTTGGTAGGGATCCGCCGCATTTCGCTCCAAGATTTCCGCGGCCGTGGTGAAACCCATGGCGAAGTAGCCCTGCTGCTTCAGAAGCCGGAGGGTCGTGCGCACCGTCGCCTCGTCGTCATCTACGACGAGCACGCCGATAACCTCGTCGTCCCCGCTTCCCGCGCCCACTCTTCTGGACCTCATGATACCCGGCTCTCTCGGCCGGGGTCACCTGGTAGTTTCGCTTCAAATCGCCAACCGTGTTCGCGTGCGACAGCAGTCGTCGCTCGCCCCGCGGATCTCCGCGGAATCGCTAGCAACGCAAAAGAACGTCATCCGTCATGTGGGAGGCATACGCGGCGGGCAGTTGTCCCTGTCCTCAACGCGCAAGCGCTGACCAACATCGCCACCTCTCCCCCCTGCGATCGATCTCGTCGCAGCGTATGGTCACTGCATCCAGTGACCTGCCCTCACGGCTGCGCCCTCAACCACGCCCTCAGCGCGTCTTCAAACGCGCGCATCGTCGGCCAACGTTCCTCGGGATCGCGCTCGATGGCACGACCCACCACTCTGGAGAGCGGCCAGTCGAAATCGCCAACGACTGCCAGAGGCGGGGCCACCCACTGCCGTTCGTCTTCGTAGAACACCACCCCGCCCGTCAGTATTTCGTACAGCGTGACCCCCAGCGCCCACACGTCACAGCGTGCGTCCAAACCCTGGCCAGTCAGATACTCCGGCGCGATGTAGCTCGGCGTTCCGAAGACTTCGTCCGAGACGGGTTCGCCAATCGAAACAAGACCGAAGTCGATCAGCACGGTCTGCCATGCCCGTTTCACCAGGATGTTGGCCGGCTTCACGTCGCGGTGGATGAACCCATGGTCGTGCATCAACGCGAGCGCATTGGCGACGGGAAGCAGCGTGGAAACCGCGTTGCGTGGCGGCAACCGCCGTAGCGTATCCAGGCCCTGGCCCGCGATCAGCTCCATCGCGATGAAGGGCGTGCCAAACGAAAGCCCAGTCGAATCGTAGAGCTCGGGCAGTGCCGGGTGAGTCAGCTCGCTCAGCACCGCGACCTCCTTCTCGAGACCGCGCCGGCACCGCTCCATCTGTCTGGCCAAGGTGGAGCCCTCCGGGATCTGGATACACGCCGCCTTCACGGCGACCTCGCGGTTCAGCCGCGTGTCGTGGGCTCGCCACACCGCCCCCATGCCCCCGAGCCCAATCTTCTCCAACAGCTCGTAGCGCTTCCCGAGCGTCAGGAACCCTCGCCGCGTATGCCCCAAACGTTGCGTCATCCCCACATCCCTCGTCTCGCTCACGCCGCTACGCGCGGCCCATGCACGCCAAGCCAGTCACCTCGTCCAACTGCTCACCACCCTGAGGTGAGTAGCACGCGCATTCCCGCGCCGCGCTGTCTGCGCAGTTCTTCCGCATGCAGCTGGGTGCCCAAGTGCACGGTCGTCAATGCGGAGCCGGTCGGCAGGGCAAGCGGCTGCTGACGGATCGCCTGCAGAACGCCACCGAGCTCATCGGAAGCCAGCGCCAGCGCGAAGCATCCGCTCTCGCCAGCCGACACGCCATGCCCGCGCTGCGCACTGGGCTGGAGAATCCCTCCCTCTTCAGGTTCATGTTGGTCCGCCGCGGAACCTCGCGCGCGGCCTCTCGGGTCCCCGCAAGCACAGGAGCCGCCGTGCTCGGACAAGCTCCCCGAAAGATTGAAGGGTGCGCAACAAGCGCCAACGGCACCTTCGGAGCCGTGCCTCGCCAAGTCGGAACCAAGTTCGGATCGAGCGGCGTCAGCGCTCTTGCCGATCACCGTCACGTTCCTAGGTTGTCCATGGTCGGACATGCTTATGCTAGGCATGTCCGTCGGAGGCAACCATGAGCAGCCAGTGCCAGATCTCAGCCACGATCTCGGAGGCCACCAAGGAACGGCTCGACCGGTTCACCGAGAGCCATGGGCTGAAGAAGAACTTCGTGGTGGAGCAGGCGCTGCTCTACTTCATGGAGGCCCGCCGCGAGCTACCCGATGAGGCCCTCGTTCCCGCTCGCCTGGTGGTCGAGGACAAGGCCTTCGAGCGCATCGCCGACCTGGTCCAAAGCCCACCCGCGCCGACGACGGCCCTGCGGGAGCTGATGCGTGGCGAAGACGATTGAGATCCGTCCCCTCGCCAAGGAAGACAACCGCAGCGGCTTCTCGTGTGGGCGGGCCGACCTCGACCGTTTCTTCGAACACTACGCGAGCCAGAACCAGTTCAAGCTGCACCTGGCGGTCACCTACGTCGCGGTCGCAAAGTCTCGCATCGTCGGCTTTGCCACAGTCGCGGCGTCCTCGATCGAGCGGGCGAGCGTGCCGAGCGCCCGCCTGCGAAAGCGCCTGCCCGCCTATCCGCTGCCGGTGCTGCGTCTGGCCCGTCTGGACGTCGACACGCGGGCCCAGGGCCTCGGCATCGGCTGGAGGCGGCGCCGTCAGGTACCGGTATCGAGTTGCCGCTCGTTCGACTCACGCGTACGCTAGACGCCGTGGCAGCGAAAGACATTGACGAGCTCGTGAAGCTGCTGCACCGCCTCGGTCCGGCAGAGATTGCGAAGGTGCGGGACATCCTCGATCAGCTGCCCAGCCGGGTTGCTGAGACCCGTCCGAGTTTTGGCGCGTTTTCTGGGGTGCTCTCCCAGGAGGACGCGGACCTGATGTCCGAAGCTGAACAGGACTGCGAACACGTCGATGCAGCGTCCTGGTAGAATACTGGCTGACACAAACGCCATTATCGCGCTGCTGCGGGGAGATGAGGGAGTTGCTGAACTCCTCGATGCCGCGCCGGAGGTGCTGCTGTCCGCCGTGGTCTTGGGAGAGCTGACCTACGGCGCCCTGAACTCACGCGCCGTGGACGCGAACCTGGCGAAGCTGTCGGACCTCGCACGACAGTGCCGTTTTGTACCCGTAGACGAGCCCATCGTGGCCGAGTACGGGCGCGTGAAAACGGAGCTGAAGAAACAGGGGCGCCCTATTCCCGAAAACGACATCTGGATTGCCGCATCTGTGCTGGTCAACGATGCAAGTCTGCTTACGGCGGATGCGCATTTCGAGCATATCCACCGCTTGAATCTGATCCGCGTTCCGGCGCCTGGCTAGCGAATCGCGCGTTGAATCCGCGGATGCGTTGTCGCTCCACCGGTGTCGTTCGACAATCCGTCGGTGAAGACGCCCGCGATCTCGCTGCCCCGCGACTGGTCCGACAATGTCCAGCGCGGATGGCTTTGTGCCATCGCACTTGCCTGCCCATCGCGGCGTGACGTTCGTCCGCGCCTGGGCCGAGAACAGTCCGCTGCATCGCGTCTGCCTCGCTGGCGAGCTCACATTGGCCCGCGCACAGCTCGCCGTCGCCGAGCGCGAGCGTCGACTCCTGCGTGCCCGATTCGAGCGGGTTCCGGCGGCCAATCGCCCGCACTTCGCTCCGGCGGAACGGCTCGAGATCCTGGCCCTCAAATCCGCGACCGGATGGACCGCCGCTGAGCCGGCTCCGCAAGCTGAACGAGCTCCTGGCCGAGCGCACGGAGCGCTCGGCGCTGGCGCTCCGCCGGCTCACCGGGCCGGTGACCGTGACTCCAGAGAAGCCAGAGGTCGGCCGGCCCTACTTCCGCGTCCGCTGCAAGTTCGATAGCTTGAACTTGTTGGAGGTCGCGGATGGTGGTTCGATTTCATTGCAATGGTGGAGGCGCCGGGAATCGAGCCGGCGATGAAAGAGGCTCGCGCTAGCGCAGCACGAGAGTCGCCATCCGAGTTATCGCAACTCAAAGGAGGCCTGTTCCCGGCCACAAAATGGCAAAAGCCCTTTCGGGCTTTTGCAAAGTGGAGGCGCCGGGAATCGAACCCGGGTCCGCAAGGCGTCCAATCAACCTTCGTTCACGTGCGTAGTCACAATTGACCCTGTGACGGGGCTTCGTGGATTCGGCCACGCCCTAGCCTTCGCCTTTTTCTCGGTCGCCCTATCGAAAGCACCCTCAGGCAACCCAGCCCTAGTGGTTGGCGCCCTTCCGCTACCAGGACGATCTTGCGGTTGGACGGCTATCACGGGTTATTAGGCCGCGAGAGCTTCGATTGCGTTGTCGTTCGCAACTAATACGTCCCGGGTTTTGACTGGGCCGGGAGCCAGTGCACGCAGATTGATCTTCAGTCCCCACGTCGAAACCGATCGCCCCCGTAGTGGGGTGATTGGCGTGAGTGGGCACAATGTAGGTCAGCGCCCGCACAATGCAACAGGCGTGACTGCTCCACCCCGTTTTCCCGCGGGTTTCAGCGATCTCGCAGCTTCTCGATGCGGCGCCGGACCTCGTCCGCGTTGCGCGGTGTGGGGTCCGAGGCGAGGTAGCGCTCGAAGACGGCGATGGCTTTGTCCGTGTCGCCCATGAGCTCGTAGCAGGACCCGATATTGTAGAGGACCGGCGCCGCGCAGCTGATCTCGTACGCATGCTCGAACTTCTTGGTGGCGCCGGCGTAGTCGCCGCGCTCGAAGTCCTGCAAGGCGTCCTGGAACAGATCACGAGCCGCCGCCCGGTCGGCGGCCGTGGCGTTGTCGTTGCACGCGGCGAGTCCCCTCACCGACTGCGGCGGCGCCGCCGTGGGTTCGTCGTCGGCTTCGTCGTCTTCGGCCTCGGCCGAGGCCGTCGGCACCACGACGACGCCGTCGTTCGCCGCCCGCGGCGGCTGCTTTTCGCCGCAAGCGCAAGCGACGAGACCGCCCACCAAAAACCACGCGATCCGCTTCACCACGCGCCACGCTACAGCGCCGCTCCCCTCCTTGTCGACGCTGGCCATCATTCCACGTGGCTTCACGATGCGTTCCAAAGGTTCCAATGGACTGCATGACAGCCGTCGCCATACTGAGCCGTGGAGGGTTCATCGTGACATCGAAGCTTTTTCACGCCGTCGTCGGAGTCGGCATTTCGCTTGGGAGCGTTGCTGCGTGCGGCGGCAGCATCGCGAAAGATGGGGACGCCTTCGCGAGCCCCGACGCCGCCACGCCTTTGCCACCAAAGCCCGAGGCCGGTGTCCAAGCGGACGCGGGCGCGCCGGACGTGTTCGTCGCGCCGGACGCCGCCACGCCGCCCGACGCCGCCACGCCGCCCGACGCAGCGCTCGACAGCCCGCCGGACATCGTCGACGCAGCCTTCTGCGACGCGGCTTGGCCCATCACCAAGTCCGGCCGAGAGGTGTGCGGCGCGTTCGACGCCTGCGAGCAGATCGCCGCACCGTGGTGCTTCGGCCCGGGTCCGGAAGGCACCTGCCAAATGTATCCCCTCGAGTGCGTGGGCGCCGAGTGGCACTGCATGGGCAACTCGAAGGCCGTGGACAACGGAGATTGGCCCACCTCATGTCAGTAGCGGAGCACTCGCCGCGGGGCCGTTGGGGCGGTCGCGTCACGCACAAGCCGCTGCCGGAGCAAGATCCCGCCATCGACGCGCTGTCGCCGGCGGCGCGCCGCAAGCTCACGGGGATTTGGCTCAGCCGCGCTGCCATGGAGCGCCGCGTGGCCGACTCCTTCACCGTGATCGCGGGGGCGCTCCGCCGGCGCGGCGCTCCCTCCGATCTCGTCGAGCTCGCCGAGCGCGCCATCGACGACGAATACCGCCACACGGAGCTCAGCCGCGTCGTCGCCTCACGCTTCGCCGGCCGCGAGCTGTCGAGCCCACCGCGCCTCCCCCTCGAGGTGCCCGCGCACAAGGGCGCGTCTCCACAGCTGCGCGACACTCTGCACATCGTCGGCCAGTGCGTGCTCAACGAAACCACCGCCACGGCGTTCCTGGAAACCTGCCTCGCCCACGCCACCGGCACGCTCGCGCGCCGCGCCCTCAAGGAGCTCTTGAGCGACGAGATCGATCACGGTCGCATCGGTTGGGCGCACCTCGCCACCACCAACGCCGACACGCGACAGAGCGTCGGTCGCTGGATCTTGCCCATGGCGTACTTGAACCTGCGCGTGTGGAAAGAAGAGAGCCCGATCGATCCCGAGCACCTGCCGGAGCTCGGCGCCCACGGCGCACCGCCGGGCGAGATCATCCACGCAGCCCTGGTCGATGCGCTGCGAACGCTCATCGTACCGGGCTTGAAGAAGCTGGAAGTGCCGACCGGCGCCGTCGAGCGTTGGCTCGACGCCGGCGCCTTCACGGATCGCCCGCCGGCGGAGCTGATGGACTGAAACCGCGCCCCCATGGCACCGTTCCCGGATGCCCGCCGCACCGCCGTCCCCGCTGTTCTTCGCCAAGAACCTCTCGGCCTGGCGGCGCTGGCTCCGCAGCCATCACCAAAAGCAGCGCCCCGTGTGGCTCGTGTTCCGAACGCTACGCCCGCAGGTTCACGCCCCGCGTGGATCCCGAGCAATGGTCCGACAGCAACCTGGAGCGCTTGCGGCGCTTGCTGCCCGCCGGTCGCATGCAACCCGCCGGCCTCGCCGTCGTCTCCAAGCGTGTGCTGCGCATCGCGGAAAAGCCGCAAGCGAAGAAGGCGCCCCGTAAGTAGCCGCCGTCACGGAGCCGGTGGCGGCTGACAGCGCCAGCTCACCAGGCAGCCACCGCCCATCATCGCGCCCGCGCTGACCAGCTCCGCGCCCCGCGCCGTACGACGGATGCGGAAGTTCACCACCCGGCAGCGCGCTTCCCAGCCCATGTGCTCCGCTTCTTCCACCGTCGCCCAGTAGCGGTTGGACAGCGGCCGCGTAGACTTCGCGGCCACCACGGCGGGCGCAAAGTATGCCTCCACCACCCACGGCTGCCGCCACATCACCCTCCGCCCCGTCTCCCCCGTGAGCGCGAGCGCGAAGAGCGTTACCGGCACCGCCGCCAGATAGCTGAGCACTACCGCAGCGGACACCGAGAGCAGCCACGCGACGCGTCGCATGTCGTATTCAACTCGCGGAGGGCCGGTGTGCTTGGGTCGGACCGTGGGGTTCCGCGGCGGACCGACATTTTCACGATCATGGTGTTGGTCCGCCGCGGAAAAAGCCCGCCCCGCCCGCCGCGGCGAGCCCCGAGCTGCGGGGCCCGCCCGGCGAAACGCTCACTTTTCCAGGGGTTTGTGCACGAACCACCAGTCGAAGCCCTCGTACTGCGCGAGGCGCTCCCGGGCCGTCTTCACGTCCTTGGCGGGGGGCACGATCACCCGATCACCGATGAGCTCGTTGTTGGGCCAGTTCGCAGGAACTGCGCCTTGCGCGTCGGAGAGCTGCAACGCCTTCACGGCGCGCACGACCTCGTCGATGTTCCGACCGATCTCCTGCGGGTAGTAGAGCACCAGCCGTACCTTTCCTTGCGGATCGCCGATGAACACCGCGCGCACGGTGTTCGAGCCCTTGCCCGGATGGAGCATGCCGAGCTGGCTGGCAATGGCATCGTTGGCGGCGACCACCGGGAAGGTGATCTCCACGTTGAGCTTCTCCTTGATCCAGTCGATCCACTTGATGTGCGAGAACACCTGGTCCACGCTCATGCCGATCAGCGTGGTGTTCAGCGCTTCGAAGTCCGCAGCGCGTCGCTGAAACGCGACGAACTCGGTAGTGCACACCGGCGTGAAGTCCGCCGGGTGGCTGAAGAGCACGAACCACTTGCCCGCGAGATCCTTCGGGATGCTCATCGGACCGTGCGTGGTCTGCACCTCGAGGTTCGGAAAGTCGTCGCCCAAGAGGGGCATGTTGAGCTTGGTTTCCATCATTGGCCTCCTTGGATCGTTCGAGCCAGGAGGCGCGGGGTTGGGTTCGCTCCGAATGCGCGCAAACTCGGGTGTTTGGCCCGCAAATGTTGGTAATTGTTGCGCTTTCCATGCAAATGAATTTCATGTTCATTTGCATCCGTGTCCCCGTCGGGACCACGGACAGCGTCGCTCGGCGCCTTAGAGACTCGCGGCGCCGAAGCCGAGCACGAGCCGACCGCGGAGGCCGGATAGATCCAGATCCCCAGCGGTCGCGTCGAGCTCGTCCCACCCGCCGCTGAGCTGCTGCACCCAGCCGCCGCGCACGCCAAAGATGAGCACCCACGCTTCGTCGTGCGAAGCCTTGCCGACGGGGATCAGCTGCTCGGTGCCGATCTCGAGGGGCAGCGCGGAGAACCCGAACGCGGCCTTGTCGTGAGTCCGGCCGTCGAGCAGCAACAGGCGGGCATCGCTGGACTCCAGGCTGAGTCGCCCGGCGACAATGCCCGCGGACACGAACACGGACAGCGTTCGGTAGCGCAGCACGTCCACGCCGGCCTGGATGCCCACGGTGCTCAGCCAGCTGACGAGCTCGCGTCCCTCCCTCGGATCCTTGGTGGTGGCGCGGCCCGCGCCCAAGGACACACCGGCCCGCGTGCGGGAGTACACCGCCTGCACATCCAGCCCCGCCATGCGCCGCACGGACGGCAGCGGGCTGAAGCCGTCCCTGCGAATGGTGGCGTTCACGGCGTCGAGGGGCGCTTGCTGTTCTCCGGCCCAGCCCGCCACGGCGAAGCTCACGGTGGAAGGGTCTGCGCGCGCGACCCGTGGCCAGAGCGCGAGCAATGGAAGTGCGAAAACGAGCAGTGAGCGGTGCACGACGGACGCGCACTGTAGCCTGTGCTTCTCCGCTAACGTAAGCTATTGGAATGCGAGCTTATTGGGTGCTTTGTGGGTGTCTGAGCTTGGGTTGCGGGGGCTCGGAGTTCGAGGCCGGAGGGCCCGACGCGGGAGGCGGCACTGGCGGAGGCGCGGACGCCGCCTCGGGCGGAAGCGCCGGGGTTGGAGGCAGCGCTGGCAACGCGGGAGCTGCGGGCAGCGCTGGCGCCGCAGGCAGCGCAGGCGCCGGCGGCAGTGCCGCGCCGATCTCCATCGTGCAGGTCACGGACATCGACATCGACGACAACGTGGAGGCGCAGGTCTCGTTTCTACAGCAGCCCACCCCGGGCAACGCGGTGATCGTCGGCATCAGCTGCTTCTCGGAGGTCGAGAACTGCAAGATCCAACCCAATGGCGTCAGCGACAACCAAGGCAACAGCTATCAGCGCGTGGTCGAAGGCGAGACCATTCCTTCCGCGGGAACCCATGGCGCTCGGGGCTACATCTTCGTCGCCGAAAACGTCACCTCCGGTGTGAGCGATCCATTCACGGTGAGTGCGGACCTCGTGGGCGGCCCTCCCGGCAACTACCAGAGCGTCACCTGGGGCATGATCGAAGTGGCCGGCCTGCTACCTACGGGAAGCGTGGATCAGACGGGCACTTCCCCCATGCAGGCGCAGGCGTCCACGCAAGCGGCCACGGATGCAGCCATTTCCCAGGCCAATTCACTCGCGGTCGCGTTGATCACCCTGCGCAGCAGCGACCCAGACGTGAACCTGAGCCACGAGTCCGGCTGGACGCAGCACCACGTGCTCACCAACGGCGAGAGCATCGGGCTGCCGCATTCCTTCGTGTCCCGCGTCACCTCGGCGGCGGGCGTCGTGAGCCACACCTGGACCCACGATGTCCCCACGCGCGGAGCGTCCGCAGTCATCGCCACGTTCGTCGGCCTCCAATGAGTTTCAGGCGCGTCCGCGCAGCACCTCTCTCACCTTGGCGCTGAGCGACGCCGGCGTGAACGGCTTTGGCAAATAGGGCGCTTCTTCGTCGAAGGATTCGCCTCGCAGGGTCGTCCCCCCCGGATAGCCGGACATGAACAGCGTCTTGAGCTTCGGGCATGACGCCGACAGCTCCTTCGCAAGACTGGGTCCGCTCAATTCAGGCATCACCACGTCCGTGAGGAGCAGGTCGATGGCTTCACCACGTTCCGCGCAGACGGCGCGCGCCTCCGCCGGGGAGCCGGTGTCGATCACGCAATAGCCGCAGCGGTTGAGAATTCTCGCTGCCGCGCGACGCACCTCGTGGTCGTCCTCCACCAGCAAGATGGTCGCCTGCTCGTCGGCCATCACCGCAGCCCCCATGCTCGGACTCCTGCGTAGGTGACCTTCGCCCTCCACCCGTGGAAACAGGATCTCGAATCGAGTGCCGCACCCCGGCTCGCTGTGCACCTGCACGTGGCCACCGGCCTGCCGAACGATTCCGTAGACCGTGGAGAGGCCGAGGCCGGTGCCCAACCCAGGCTGTTTAGTGGTGAAGAACGGCTCGAAGATCCGCTGCTGCACTTCGGGCGCCATCCCCACGCCGGAGTCGGAGACCGAGAGCATCACGTAGGAACCGGGCGGTAACGAGGACTCCGGTCCCACCTCGACATCGCACGTGGCGATCGCCAAGCGACCGCCGGAAGGCATGGCATCACGCGCATTCACCGCCAGGTTGAGGATGACCTGCTCGACTTGGTTCGCGTCGGCGCGGACGCCTCCGAGCGGCGCGCCGAGCTCGGACTTCAGCGAGATGTCCTCGCCCAGGATTCGTCCGAGCAACTTCTCGCTGTCCAACACCACGCCGTTCAGGTCGAGCACTTTGGGTTGGGCGATCCCTTTTCGGCTAAAGGCGAGCAACTGCCGTGTGAGTGCCGACGCGCGGCGTCCCGCCTCCACAATTGCGGTAATCTCCTCACGAATCGGGTGCTGCGGCCCGAGCTCTTCCAGCGCGAAGGTGCAGTAGCTCGCGATCACCGACAGCAGGTTGTTGAAGTCGTGCGCTATGCCGCCTGCCAGAACGCCGATAGCCTCCATCTTCTGAGACTGCGAGAGCTGTTGCTCCAGACGCCGATGTTGCGTCACGTCGCGAAGGAGGGCGATTCCTCCGATCAGCGTTCCATCCGTGCTTTGCAATGCGGTGGCGGTAATCGCCAGACTCACACCTGGGTTGGGGCCGGCCTTCAGATACACCTCGACCTCGCGCCGAGGTGCGCCGCTCATCGCGAGCACGAGCACGTTGTCGCTGTCAGGCAGTGGCGTTGCTCGATCTGGAAGGTACATCCCGAGCGCGTCCGGCCAGAGGCTCGGATGCTCCCGGAGTACGTGCGCCCCGATCAGGCGCTCCGCGCGCTGATTCGAAAGCAGGACTTCCCCGTCAGTGCCCACGGCGACGACGCCGTCCCCCATGCAGTCGAGCACGGAGTTGAGCAGCGCCGTCTGCGCCTCGAGTCGATTGACCGCCTCGATGCGCTCCGTCACGTCGCGAGAAATCGCGACGATGCCCGTCACGGATCCATCGCTTCCCTGTACTGGGGCTCGCGTGGTGGACAGCCACCGGGACCCGCGCTCCGTTGCGAGCTGACTGAGCGAGTCTCGCACGGCCATTCCGCTTTCGACGACGCGGCGCTCATCGAGCTCCATGCGCTCCGCTTCCTCTGGTAGCACGCCACACTGCGTCAGCCGCTTCCCACGCAGCTCGTCCATCGGGGCGCGGAAGTAGCGAGCGCATGCGGAGTTCGCCCGAACAAAGCGAAGATCTCGATCCTTGAAGTAGACGGCGTCCGGCGTGCTGTTCATCAAATCGTGAAGCAGCTGTCGTTCTCGCAACAGGGCACAGGTCAATTGGTAATGCTCGACGGCCTTTGACACCTTGAGCCGCAGGTCCTCCCGATCCCATGGCTTGGTCGCATATGCGAACAAACGTCCTTCGTTCACCGCGCGGACGACGGCGGACAAGTCCGCAAATCCCGTCAGAAGTATGCTTACTGCACGCGAGGTTTCGCCTATTCGCGCCAGGAGCTCGTCACCCGACATGGCGGGCATGCGCTGATCGGTCACGACGACCGCGACGTCGCGCTGGGCACACAGGAGCTCCAGTGCACGCGCGCCGGAGTCGGCTACCAGCACGGTGTACTCGTCGGAGAGGACGTCTTCCAATGCGATGAGCACCTGCGGCTCATCGTCCACGATGAGCACGCTCGGCTTTCCCTGCGGTATCAGCTTGGACACACGGACTCCGTCAACGGAATTCGAATTGTCGCCATCGTCCCGCCCCCGGGCGCCGGCCCAAGCTCCAGCTCCCCGCCGTGCTGCCGAGCGATTCCGTAGGTGATGGGAAGCCCCAGGCCAGTTCCTTCGCCGACATCCTTGGTCGTGAAGAAGGGCTCTAGAACTCTTTCACGAATGTCATCCGGTATCCCCCTACCATCGTCGATCACCGAGATCTCATAGTGGGCGCAGGACCGACCTGCTCGGATCGTGATGGCCCCTGTCCCCTCGATGGCATCGAGCGCATTGGCGATCAAGTTCAGCACTGCTTGATTGAAGAGCATGGCATAGCACTCGATACGGTCGGGTTCGCCCAGCTCCAACTCGACACGGATCGAGCTGGAGAGGCGGTGTCCAAGTATGGTCAGCACGGCGTCGACGCTCTCCTTCACACTAATGACCTTGAGCTGCTCCTCGTCTTTCCGTGAGAACGTGCGCAGCTTCACGACCAAGTCGGAGATGCGCTCTAGCCCGAGTCTCATTCCCGAAAGCCGCTCCGAGGCTCGGGCCCAGTGCTTGGCCCCGGCCTCCGACAAGCATGGCTTCACCTCGTTCGAGACAGCGCCGAGGCTCTCCTGCGTGGTGGCCAAGTGACTGCTCGTGAACGCGAGTGGGTTGTTGATCTCGTGGGCGATGCCGGCCACGAGCTCGCCAAGGGACGCCATCTTGGCGCTGTGCACGAGCTGCGCCTGGGTTTCTCGTAGCTGGTCGTACGCAGCGCGGAGACGCCCGTGCGCTTCCCTCAGCGCCAAGGACGTTTCGCGAAGCTCCGCGTAGTTGCGCTCCAGCGCTACGTTGGCCTCCTCCGCGGCCCTTCGCGCCGCCGCCAATTCTAGAAATACGCGAACCTTGCTGCACAGCACGTCGGCGTCTATCGGCTTGTGCAGGTAGTCCACCGCGCCGGAGCCATAGCCCTTCAGAACGTCGTCCCGCGCGTGTTCGGTTCCGGTCATGAAGATGATGGGAACGTCCCGACGCCCGTCGTTGCTGCGAAGGCTATGGGCTACCTGGTAGCCGTCCATCCCGGGCATCTGAACATCGAGCAGGACGACGGCGAACGTTTGTCGAGAGAACAACTCGAGCGCTTCGTGGCCGGAACGTGCACACACGACGGTGCACTCCACTTCCTCCAGCACTGCCGTCACCGCGTCCAGGTTGGACGCACGGTCGTCGACTGCAAGCACGGCTAGCGTGCCCCCACCTGCTGCCTCGTGCACTGCCCCCACTCTCAAGCTTCTGCCCTCCTACCGATCAGAGAACCACGACTATACCACCCCGTCGCATGCGCGCGCCGAAACCTACGTCTCGATGTGAGACGCACGGCACAGTCGTTCAGTTGCGCAACTGATCAAGTCCAATAACCGAGAAGCGCTGTTATAGTGTTGGTGCGATGGCCGAATCACAGGGGGGGACCGCGGGTCCCGAGTCCGTCTTCGTCAACGTCGTTCTGGATTCGCTCCACGAAGGGATGCAGGTGCTCGCTCCCGACTGGCGCTATCTGTACGTGAACGAGGCAGCCGCCAGCCACGGGCGGCGCACGCCGGAGGAGCTGCTCGGGCGCACGTTGCTCGAGTGCTACCCGGGCATCGAGCAGTCCAAGGTGTTCGAGGTCATGCAGCGCTGCATGGAGCAGCGCGCCGCCGACACCGTGGAGAATCTGTTCAAGTACGAAGACGGAACGGAGGCGTGGTTCGAGCTTCGCATCCGTCCGTGCCAGGAGGGCATCGTGGTGCTCTCGCTGGACGTAACGGATCGCAAGCGGCTCGAGACGGCGCTGCGCCAGTCGCACAAGCTCCGCGCCCTCGGTGAGATGGCCGTGGGCGTGGCCCACGATCTCAAGAACCTGCTCAATCCGTTGGGGCTGCAGGTGGAGCTGCTCCGCCGCAAGACGAAGTCCGATGCCCGCGCGGGGGAGATCCTGGATCAGATGTCAGGTGTGCTGAAGCGCGGCACGCAGACCATCGATCGCCTGCGGGAGTTCGCGCGGCAAGCGCCGGAGAGCGGCGTGGTGCCCGTGGACTTGAACGCCGTCACTCGCGAGGCCGTGGACCTCTGCTACGCCAAGACGCTCAAGCACGACAAACGCGTGCGCATCAGCTCGCAGTTGGATGGCGCGGTGATGGTGCGCGCGAACGGCTCGGAGCTGCTCGCGGCCATCGTGAACCTGGTGTTCAACGCGCTCGACGCGATGCCGGAGGGCGGCACGGTGACCCTGCGCACGGGTCTCACCGAAGCCGGCGGCTGGGTAGCCGTGGAAGACACCGGTGTGGGCATGACTCCGGAAGTGAAGCTCCGCGCCTTCGAGCCCTTCTTCACCACCAAGGGCGAGCAAGGCACCGGCATGGGCTTGGCCATGGTGTTCGCCTTCGCCGCCCGCTGCGACGGACGTGCAGACCTTCGCAGCTCGCCGGGAGAAGGCACCACCGTCACCTTGAGCTTCCCGGCATTGGCTTCGGCCCAATCCGTCGCCTGATCGTCTTCTGGATGTCGGCCCGGCGCGAACCCCGTCGCGCCCGAGCTGTAGGCGTACGCCTACAGTTGCAGAATGTCGGCGAACGCCTACAGTTCGAAGAGGAAGGCGAACGCCTACATGTCTTTAACCCTCCGCAACTCCAGAGATATTGGGGCGCTAATCCGAGATAGGCGGCGTGCGCAGGGGCTCAGCCAACAGGCATTGGCGAATGCGATTGGCTCCAGCCGCTGGTGGGTCAACGAGGTCGAGCAAGGCAAGCCACGGGCAGAGCTCGGCTTGGTTCTGAAAGCCCTTGCGCGTCTGGGCGTGGCCCTGGTCGCCAGCGAGAACGAACCCGCAAACGCCTCCGACTTGGGCTCGATAGTCAATCGTTCCCGGAGACCCTCGAAATGACCAAAGAGCTTCACGTCTACGTCGGCAGCAATCGAGTCGGCCGCCTCTCCGCGCTGCGGGATGGGCGCGTCGACCTCGAGTACGACGCAGAGTGGCAGTCGCGTTCCGACGCCTACCCGCTCTCGCTATCGATGCCGCTGACGGCACGACATCACCGCGCGGCGGTCGTCGAACCGTTCTTGTGGGGACTCCTGCCGGACAACGAGCGGATCCTCGAGCGCTGGGCACAGCGGTTCCAAGTATCTGCACGGAACGCGTTCGCGCTCTTGGCACACGTCGGCTCCGACTGCGCTGGAGCCCTCCGCATCCTCGAACCGAGCGTCGACCCCACGCAGAGCGGCTCCGTCGATTGGCTCGACGAAGCCGGCGTCGCTGAGCGACTGCGGGCGCTGCGCGCGGACATTTCCGCGTGGAGAGCCGCTGCGGACAACGGCCAGTTCAGCCTGGCGGGAGCGCAACCCAAGACAGCCTTGCTGTTCGACGGAAAGCGGTGGGGAGTTCCCAGCGGCGCCACGCCGACAACGCACATCCTGAAGCCGGGCATCCTCGATCTGGATGCATCCGCGGAGAACGAGCACTTCTGCCTGGCGCTGGCTCGCGAGCTGGGGATCCCCGCTGCGCTCTCCGAAGTTCTGCGCTTCGAGGACCAGATCGCGATCGTAGTAGAGCGGTATGATCGCCAGTCGACCGACGCAGGCATCGTCCGTGTGCACCAAGAGGACATCTGCCAAGCGCTCTCCGTGCACCCGGCCAACAAATACGAGAACGAGGGAGGTCCCAGTGCGCGAGCGATCGTCGACCTGCTGCGGGACGTCTCGTCGGCACAGAAAGAGGACGTCCGCACCTTCCTCTCGGCGTTGATCTTCAACTGGGTCGTCGCCGGACCGGATGCACATGCAAAGAACTACTCCCTGCTCATCGGTGCCGGGGGCCAGTGCCGGCTGGCACCGCTGTATGACCTGGCGAGCGCACTGCCCTACACGGCTCTTCCCATTCAGAAGCTGAAGCTCGCGATGGAAATCGGAGGGAAGTATCGAGTGCGGGACATCGGTCGCCACCAATGGGAAAAGCTCGCCGGAGAGCTGGGGCTCGATGCGGCGCTCGTCTCGAGCATGGCGCGCGATCTCGCCGTGCGGGTTCCGGACGCCGCCAACAAAGTGCTCGAGCAGCTCGGAGACAACGGCCGCCACCCCCTGCTCCGGCGCCTCCGCGACGCGACCGAAGAGCGAGCCAAGCACTGCGCCATCATTCTCGGCGCGCCCTGAGCTCAGCCCGTGTTGCGCATGCCTTGAGCGATGCCGTTCACGGTGGAGCCGATGCCCCGGGCCACGAGCTCGGCGTCGGCCTCCGACAGCCCTCCCCCGCGCTTCTTCTTGATCAGCGAGACCTGCAGCAGGTGGAGCGGGTCGATGTACGGATTGCGCAGCCGGATGGCGCTGCGCAAGAAGCGATGCTCCTCCAAGAGCTCGCTGCGATCGCGGATCGCGAGGATGGCGCTCACCGTCCGCTCGAGCTCCTGGGACAGCTCGTCGAGCAGCGCGCGATTGCCGCCCAGCTCCGTGACGTACAGCTCCGCGACCGTCAGATCCGCCTTGGCGCACACCATCTCCATCTTGGAGAGCAGATCGTCGAAGAACGGCCAGCGCGCGGCCATGGCGCGCAAGCGCTCGAGTCCACCGGGTGCGGCCATGACGTCCGTGAGGGCCGTGCCCGCGCCGAGCCAACCAGGAAGCAACAAACGAGACTGAGTCCACCCGAACACCCACGGGATGGCGCGGATGCCCTTCATGCTTCCGGTGCCGCTCTTGCGGTACGCCGGGCGCGAGCCAAAGTGCACGTTGGCGAGCTCCGAGAGCGGCGTCGCCGTCTGCAGCAGCTGAAACAGCTCCGGGCTCTCGTGCACGGTGCGGCGAAACACCGCCAAGGCGCGCTGGGACAGATCTTCCATCGTGGCTTCGAAGCCGGATAGCTCTCCGCTCTTCAGGTCCTTGCGGAAGTCCGTGCGGCTCGCCATCACCGCGGCGCTCAGCATGATCTCGAGGCTGCGCTCGGCAATGCTGGTGATGCCGAACTTCTGGCTGATGACCTCGCCCTGCTCGGTGACCTTCACGCCGGGGCCAATGCTCCCGGGCGGCAGCGCGGAAAAGGCCCGATACACCGGGGATCCGCCGCCGCGGCCGACGGTGCCGCCGCGACCGTGGAACAAGGAGAGCGCGACGCCGGCATCGCTCGCGACCCGCACCAAGCGCTCCTGCGCGCGGTACAAGATCCACGCGGCGGCCAACACGCCCACGTCCTTGGCGGAGTCGGAATAGCCGAGCATGATCTCTTGGCGCTTGCCGCGCGCGGCGAGCTGCCGCTGGTAGGCGGGGTTTTGGAACAGCGCGCGCATCGTCCCCTCGGCCCCTTCGAGATCCGAGCCCGTCTCGAACAGCGGCACGATGTCCAGAGTGCTCTTCGGCGCGCTGCCCGCGAGATCCACCAGGCCGCACTCCCGCGCGAGCATCAGCGCGCCCAGCACGTGGGCGGGGGTTTCCGCCATGCTGAGCACGAAGGTGTCCGCGGCACGCACGCCCAGCTCGCTCTGGATCTGGCGCACGGCGTCGAACACGCCGAGCACCTTGCGCGTGTCCTCCGGCAGCTCGGTGTAGGGCGAGATCAGCGGCCGGCGCGCGAGGAGCTCCCGCGTGAGGCTCGCTTCGTCCGGCGTGCTCACGCCCACGGCGGCGGTAATCTGCTCGAGCGCGTGCGCGTGAACGGAGCTGTCCTCGCGCATGTCGAGCTCCATGCCGTGAAAGCCGAAGCGCTCCACCCGACGGATCATCGGCATCACGTGGGCGTCCAGGGTGTGAGTGGCGCCCGCGGACTCGAGCACGGTGGCGCACAGCTCCAAATCCGCGAGCAGCGCCTCGGGCTCGCCATAGGCCGCGGGATCCTCCGCTGCTTCTCCCGAATCCCGAGCCTCGATCATGCGCCGGCGACGCCGACAGCGTTCCTCGGCAAAGCTACACAAAAGGCGCAGCGGCTCGTCGGCGTCTCGCCGCGCGTTCCGCTCCCAGGTCTCCGACAAGAGCGCCTTGTACTCCGCCACGCGCTCGCGTAGCGCCTCCGGGGGCTCCGCGATGCCGGCAGAAAGACTCAGCTGCTCGATCAAGCGTTGGAGATCCGCTTCGTAGGAGAGCAGCACCGCGCGCCCCGCCCGGCGCGCCGCCGAGACCGTGGTCTCCGGCGTCACGAACGGGTTGCCATCGCGGTCGCCCCCCACCCAGGAGCCGAGCTCCACCGGCACCCGCACGCCCAGGGGCTCGCCGTACGCCTCGCGAAACGCCGCATCGAAGGCATGCGCGACGTGATCCGTCGCATCCATCAACCGATCCGACAGGTACCACACCACGTTGCTCACTTCGTCCAGCACGCTGGGCCGGTCGTGGCGCACTTCGCTGGTGAGCCACAAGAGCTCCACCTCTGCCGCGAGGTCCACGTCCGCCCGCGCGCGCTCGGCGTCGGATTCCGCGCGGTCCCGCCGCAAGAGCGCGTCCGCCACCCGACTCTGGAGCAGGAGCACCGTGCGCCGCGTGGCCTCGGTGGGATGGGCCGTGAGCACCGGCCGCACCCACTGCGCCGCGATCGCGCGGCGCGCCGCCTCGGCGTCCGCCCCGCTCTCCTTCAAGCGCGCGAACAGCCAACGCGGCGAGGCGTGCTTCGGTTGGTCCGACGAAAATTGTCGCCGGCGCCGCACGCGGTGCACCTGCTCCGCGGTGTTGATCAGCAAGAAGAACAGCGTGAACGCCCGAGCCACGTCCGCCGCCACCGAAAGCGGCAGTGCGTCCACCCGGGCCAACAGCTCGCCCAGCGCAGCACCGCCGTTGCGACGCCGGTCGCGGCTCGCCACTCGTAGCGACTCCACGGCCTCGTACGTCTGCTGTCCGGAGAGCCGCGCGATCACCTGTCCTAGCGTGGCGCCCAGCCGCCGCACGTCGTCGGCCAGCGGGCGATGTTCGTCATTCGGCACGGCGTCAGCTTGGCACCGCGCCCTGTCGATCGAAAGTGCCGGAGCCTCTACAATTGGATGTTGGTCCGCCGCGGAACCTCACGAACGTCACGGCAGGAGCTCGTCTTGCCTCTCCCGCGCCTCGGCCTCCGCAGCATTCGAATGCGCGCCGACGCTGCTCGCGTTCCATTCGCTGGCGAAGGTCGCGCCGGGCGCCGACTCCCGTCGTCCTTCTCCAACGAGACCCTCCGCGCCGTCTCAGAACGGAATGTCGTCGTAGTCGAGCTCGGCGTCGGGCAGTTCCAGCAAGAGCCGCTCCTCCTCGGCCTCCCTCGCTTGGCGCGCGGCGATGAGCTGCGCCTTCACGTTGGCGTGATGCTCGAGGATGTTTTGCGCGAGGTCGCGCACGCGCGCGTTCGAATGTGCGAGCAGCCCCTCGATGAACCCGCGATGCTTCCGTGGCACGAGACTGTGGTCCCGCATCGCTCGGGATACGTCGTTTTGTATCGAGCGAAACTCGAGCTCGTCCTTGCCGAGGTGCGCGCACTCGCGGCACAAGTGTCGCCCGTGCCCGCGACCTGAAAACTTCTCGTTCGGCTTGTGGCGCCGACAGCTCCAGCAGTAGTGACCCGGGCGGCGCCGTTTCGCCATGCCCTCGATGGTAGCGAACACATGCTACGCTCGCACCACTCTGGTCGCCGCCGCAAAGAACCACGGCTGCAGTTCCACGTGCTGAACGAGGTCCGCTACGAGGTTCGAGATGCCAGCGTCTGCTTGGCGGGTCTCGCCGTCCGCTCCCTCGAGGCCCACCTCGAGCACCCAACGCTGACGCAGGCCATCAAAGCGTTTCGGGCGTCGCTCGCCGAAGACTGACGATCTCGGTTCTCCTCCTCCTGCTCGGAACAGGAGACGACGCTTCGCTAGCGAGGCTCAGCGCGGCGTGAGCCTGCGCAGCGCCTCCCGAATCAGCTGGTCCAAGGGCAAGCGTTCGGCCTCTGTGCCGAGCGCCGCGACCACCTTGCAGCACTCGGTCTTCTTGAAGCCCATGGTGACGAGCGCCACGCGGAGCTTGTCGCACTTGTCCTTCGCATTCTGAGCCGCGCCACCCTGCTCCGCCCTTGATCGGGCGCGGCGGATCTTCTCGTCGATGACTTCGCTGCCATAGGCTTGTCGTGCGTGGAGATCGTTATGCGCCGCGCACAGAAGACGACCGTTGCGCGCTTCGCCACCGCCACCCTTGCCGCGCGGGTCGACGTGGTCGTACTGAAGGAACGCGCGCGCCGTGCAGCGGACACCCGACGAAGAGACGTAGGCGCACTGCGCTCCATCGCGTTCGTAGACTTCACGCTTGTCCGCACGGCTCGGCCTTCGGTCCTTGCGACCCCCGGAGCGCCGCGGCCGCTCGGTCTTGCCCCACTGCTTGTTCTCGAGCTCGCGAATCAGCGCGTCGAGGGCACGTTCCAAGACGACCTCGAGCTTTCGGCTCACGTGGCTCATCAGGTTCTGGGCGTGCTCGAGCTTCGCTCTCAGCTCCGCGCTGCCGCTGAAATGCACGAGAAAGCGCTCCTCCGACAGCGGCTCCACGCGGGAACGCGGCGCGCCGTCCAGGCCCAAACTACCTTGTTCGGAAGGGCGCGACCCGGCCGACAGCGGCTCCACGCGATCCGGAACGTCCGGCTTCGGAAACCAGCGCGCGAGTACGATCAAGATGTCCGCTTTGGTCTTGCCGGCCACGTCTTCGAGCAGCTGAGCGTGATTCTCGGGCGTGAGGCGCTTGGCGATGAGCGAAAGCCCGGTGAGGTGCAAGCGGCCATCCGCGATCATCTCCAGCGCGAGGGGATAGCTCTTCGCCGCGTGCGCGCCGGAGACGCTGCGGTGCGCCTGGCCCTCACTCATCCCGAGGCAGCGCACGCACAGATCGTAGAGCGACGAGTAGCCGCGCACTAACCCCAGTGCTCACCTGAGTCGGTCCTCTCTCACAAGCTGCGGCCCGGCGTCGTTCGGCGCGGAATCAGCCCGCGCGCATCGCGCTTACCGGGGAACGAGCAATGCCAGTGCACGACGGAGCAGCTCTTCCAGCGAGAGGCTGCGGGCTTCGGCAGCGAGCTTCTCCGTCGCCTTCGTGGCTTCGGCCTTCTTGAAGCCTTGGCTCGTCAGCGCCAAGAGGAGCTTGTCTTGCTTCTCCCGCGCGTCGGCATCCGCAGCGTCCTCGGTGTCTGAACGCCTTCGCTGACGAAGGCGAATCTTCTCTTCGACGTACTCGCGGCCGAAGGTCTTCTTGGCCGCATTCAAATTGTGGCTGGCGCAGAACACCCGACCATTGGAAGCGCCATCGCCACCACCAACGCCGGTGGCTTCGATGTGGTCGTACTGGAGATACGCCGTCGCCGTGCAGCGCACACCGGACTCCGACACGAAGCAGCACTGGGCCCCGTCGCGTTCGTACACCTCGCGCCGGGCCGCACGGCCGGGCTCGCCCGGCTTCGTTCCGCGGGAGCGGCGCGGCTTGTCCGTAACGCCCCAGCGCTTCTTCTCCAGCTCGCGGATCAGCGCGTCGAGCGCCCGCTCGACCACGACCTCCAGCTCGCGGCTCACGTGGCTCATCAGGTTCTGGGCGTGCTCGAGCTTCGCTTTCAGGCACTCTCCGGCGCTAAAATGTACCTCGAAGCGCCCTTCCGAGAGCGGCTCCACGCCCGGCGCCGGACCTTTTCCGCCAGTGCGCAGCGGCTTCACCTGGTCCGGAACGTCCGGCTTGGGGAACCAGCGCGCGAGCACGACGCGAATCCCCGCGCTGGTCTTGCCGGCGGCTTCTTCCAGGAGCGCACTGTGATTTTCCTGCGTGAGCCGCGGAGCCAAGAGCGAAAGCCCGGAAAGGTGCAGATCTCCGCTCGCGAGCAGCGTGAGCACGACCGGAAACGAGCGCGCTGCCCGCGCCCCGGCGATGCTCCGATACGCCGTGCCCTCGCTCATCCCGAGGCCACGCACGCAGAAGTCGAACATGGACGAGTATCCCTCGTCGAACACGAGCTCGCGCCGGTCGATTTCGGCGAGGTGGGCGACCAAGTGCGCGGTGGCTTTGCGCCGACCGGCGTTGGCCACGACCGCGCTGGACCAGAGATCGCGATTGGAGAGGTCTTGAAGTGCGGAGAGCGCAGTGCGCTCGGTGGCAGACGGTTCTACGGAAATGGCTTTGGACGATGACATGACAAACCCCCGTGGTTTCCCCGGACATACCATGGGAAATTTCGCCTTCTTCAGCGCCCTCTCGAGACGCTTTCGCAGAGCGGACAGCTCGAAGAGCGATTTGCTTTCGAACGCGCGCCCAGTGGGCGCACGTGTGCTGCGCAGGCACTGTGCGAACGAGAGCGACGAAATGAGAGCGCGGAGCGTCCGAAATCTCGTCAACTGAAATCGTCTTCGCGGTGTCGAATTCTGTCGTCCGCTTCGCACTCGTCTCGGATCGCCATCGTTGCAGACATTCCGGCCGCTTGGTCCGCCATCGAACGACGCGCGGCAGCGGCGGCACCTGTCCGTCGCTCTCGCCGGAGTGGCACCGATGGTGGTCAACCCAGGTGAACAGTGGGTCTAGGTGCAGCCGCCGCTCTTCGATGAGCGCGAGATGCATTAGAAGTCGTGCGATCGCACGGCGACGAGCGGCGTTCGCCGTGAGCGTACTTTGCCAAAGCGCGTCGTTCGAGAGCGCACCGAGCTCTTGCTGCCCATCGGATTCGTGACGTTCGTGGTTCTGGCTCGACATGAGTCCCCCTTGGGTTCCCATCGACATACCACGCGAATTTTTGGCTCCTACAGTGCCTCGCTGGTGCGCGTTCAGAGCGCGGGATGCTTTGGAAATCGAAACCGAACCGAAACGCACACAGCGCGCAGTTGTGCTCCCGCACGCTGGCATCGTGACGCGAGACGCGATCCCTCGGAGCCGTGCGCTCGAAGTCTTGTCGAGCAAATTCGACATCGAATCGTTCTTTTCTCGGTTGCTCGCGCCGACGCTGCTCGCGTTCCATTCGCTGGCGAAGGTCGTACAGCTGAAGCTCTCGAGAACCCCGTGATGGAAGCGCTGCGCGACATCGCGGAGCTCGGCAGTCCTGTGCGCCCTCCGAAACGGTCGAACCAACCGAGAGCCACGACTTTTCGTTCAAGGCGTGCCAGCGTGTGCCGCTCTCCGAGACTTGGAGCTCGTCAACGGGTATTTCTGCCGCAACTGCGCGGACGTGGAGCTGGCCAAGAAGGGGATCGATCCCGCGCACCCGACCCGCGAGGTCGCGGGCAGCGAGGTCTACGTTCCTCCGAAGGACGACGACCCGCGGCAGAACCTGGGGGTGAACGCGCCGGAGCCGGGCGCGGACGTGGGCTCTCGGCTCAACCTGTACGCCTGAGCGAAAATTGTCTTGAGTCGCTCCAGATATATATGTAGGTGTCTGTAGGTCGCTGTCGGCGGCTCACCTACTCACGCCAATTGGGGTCTGCTCATGATTCGTTCATTTTCCGCAATGATTTTCGCTGCTTCTCTGATCGCGCCGCTGGCCATTGGCTGCTCCAGCGACAGCTCTGGGGGCTCCGGCTCGAATCAGCAGCAGAACGGCCCCCGCGTGAAGATTGGCGGCAAGGCGGACAGCCCGACGGCGGCGGACTGCGCGGGCACCGCGGTGGACGCCAATGGCGTGTGTCGCCGAGACAACGGACAGTTCGCTCCCTCGGTGTGCTGCGCGAAGTCGTCGGAGTGCGCGAACGCGACGATCGACGCCCAAGGTCAGTGCCGCGACACCGAAAACGGACAGTTCGTCCCGGCGGCGTGCTGCGACGCGTTGTGCGAGGGCGCGAAGATCATCAACAACTACTGCCGCTACGAGGACACCGGCCGCTTCGCGCTGGCGGCGTGCTGCGCGGACCAGTGCTTCGACCTGCAGCCCCCGGCGCCGGAAGAGGCCCCCGCGGGTAGCTGCGCGTCGTCCTGCGGCGACCAGGGCACCGGCGGCAGCTGCTGGTGCGACGCCCAGTGCGTGACCTTCGGCGACTGCTGCGCCGACTTCAGCGACAGCTGCCCGGAACTCACCAAGCCCGAGCCCACTGCGCAGAACAGCTGCGCGGGCGCCTGCGGCAACGCCGCCCCCAGCGGCAACTGCTGGTGCGACGAAGCCTGCGCCACCCTCGGGGACTGCTGCGGCGACAAGGTAGCCAGCTGCGGCGGCGAGGGCTCCGACGCCATCGTGGCCTGCGAGAAGGACGACTGCGAGGGCACGGCCCTCGACGACAGCGGCGTGTGTCGCAAGACCGCGACGGGCCAGTATGCGCTGTCCGCCTGCTGCGCGCCCAACCGCTGCGCGAACGCCAACCTGGAGATCGCCTCCAACGGCCAGGCCCTGTGCCGCGACACCGAAAACGGCCAGTTCATCCCGATGAACTGCTGCGACGTCCGCTGCGAGAACGCCGAGCTCGATCGCAATGGCATCTGCCGCAAGACCGACAGCGGCCAGTTCGCCGACCCCGCCTGCTGTGCGGACCAGTGCTTCGTGGCGCAGCAGAGCGGCGCCGTTTCGAGCCTCGAAGGCTGCAACGGGACGCAGCAAGCGCCCCAGTGACGGCGAACCGCGAGGTTCCGCGGCGAGCCAACATCCCTGCGGTCGGGGTGTTGGCTCAGCCGCAGGAGTAGCGCTTCTCGAACCAGTGGCGTAGGCGCTCCATGGCCTTTCTCTGGGCCGCGGGCGCGCGGCGGGTGCAACCCTTGGCTTCGGCGCTGCCCTCCTGCGCGCCCCAGCGGAGCTCCGGACAATCGTTGGGGTTATAGGCCATCTCGAAGCGAGCGCGCCGCTCGATGATCTGCGCGAGGGAGAGCTTCTGCTTCTCACCGTCCGAGCGCGGGTACTCGATGAAGCGCTCTTGAGCGGCGCGCTCCAGACGCTCGCGGAGCTTGGGCGTGATGGCGTCGCTTCCCACGAGCTCAGCGGCTTCCTTCGGGTAGGCGAGCAGCGTGTCGATGCCGACCAGCAAGCGCATGTCCCGACACGGCGTGCTGACGGCCTCCCAAGCGCCGGTGGTGTGGAAGATCTCGCGACCTTCCGGCATCTCCACGGGCGTCTTGCGATCGGAAACCACGGCCTCGGCGTTGTGGACCTCGGTCACCCGCCGCTCGAGCTGCGCCATCAGCGCGGCGATCAGATCATCCAGCTCCTGCTCCGGTGGCGGCTGCCGCGGGCTGATGAGCCGCGAAAGCGTCGCGTAGAAGTCCGCCGACGCCATGCCCTTTTGTGAAAGGGAGAAGCCGCCGTAGCCGTCGGCCACGGCGATCTCGTCGTTGGACAAGAGCCGGAGCTTTCCTTCCTCTTCCACGATGGGGCGGAACGCCTTGAAGCCGAACCCACCGAAAGGGTGGTGATCGACGAACAGGAAGTTCCCCCGCCAAAAGCGGCGAATACCCACCGTGCCGTCGGGCTGCGCGTCCACCGCCAGGAGCTTGCCGGGCTTGTCGGCGGTCTGCGGGATCCACTTCACCAGCGTGAGGGTGTGGCCAAACGGATCCGAGAACACGACACCGGGCCTCAGGTGCTCGCGATCCAGAGCCACGGGATAGAGATCCGTCTCGTCGTCCCGAAGCTCCGTTCGCAGGGTACGCGCCGTCACGTCGTTCAACAGCCGTTCGCTCAGATCGCGAAAGTCCCAACGCGACGCCGCCCGCAGCTTGGGCGCACCTGCGTCCGGCGCCGCGTCCACGGTCTCGTTGCTCTTCCAGTCGCCACACTTGGGCGGCCCGTCCACCTCGCCAAAGCCACAAGTGTGGTGACCGAACGGCAGCCCGAGCTTCCAGGCGAAATAGGCACGCAGCACGAAGGGCGCATCCGCGCAATCGGGGCGGAGCGCGAGCTTGTCGGCGTCGTCGTCCTCCCCCAGGCCCAGGTGATCGAAGAGGAAGTTTCGCTTCGCATCCGTGAGCACGGGGGCGAGCCCTTGCCAGCGCTTCCCTTCCGGCGCGTCAAAGGTGCTGGCGATCCACGCGGAGTAGAGGTTCTCCGTCGCTCGCGTCCACTCGCCCCGGGTGCGCCAGCGGTCGTCGCGATGCAGCCGCGGCCGTTGCTGCTCGCGCACCGTGAAGCGCTCGCACGCGAGCGTCGTGTCGCCCTCCTTCACGACCGCGCGATAGCGCCCGAGAGCGAGCGGTTCGGTCTCCACCACGGAGAATGCCGCCGCGTGGTGCAGCTCCGATACGGGCAGCGCCTTCTCTCCCTTGTCGGCGAGCACCTGGATCTTGGCATTTTCATGTTGGTCCGCCGCGAGCACGACGCGTGCGCGCATGCCCGTCGCGATGGAGTCCGGGGAAACGAGCAGCCCGACGCGCGTCGACGAACGGCACTCGGCGGACTCGTGACGCGCGCGCTCGCGCTCGGCGCGGGCCACGGCGCGGCGCGCCCGCGCGGCCGTCGCTTTCACGAGCTCGCGGTGACGGCACTCGCGGCACTCGGCCAAATACGCTTCGGCGCGAGCCAGGACGCCGCGCGCCAGGAGCGGAAGCTCCGGCTCGCACAACGCGTGGCCCCCGGGGCACGGCAGAAGCCGTCTATCGTGCTCCGCCGGGGGCAGCGCGGGCTCGACCACTCGGGGTGCGCTCGCGCTGGGCGCCACTGGCGCAGCCTGCGTCTGCACCGCGGACGTCGCGACCGGCGGCGCCACCCTGTCCGTCGTTCGCTCTTCCTCCGCGCGCGCACGGCTGCACCCCAGCGCCGCCATCGCGACCATGAAACCGAGCGAAACGTCGCGCACCACGCCGCAAGTCTATCCTCTGCCCCGTCCCTTCGAAACCCGTGCCCACAAGAGGTACACCGGCAGCACGACGACGAGCCCGGCGGGCAGTCCACGGACGTGTGCCAGTATCAGCGTCGCCGCCAGCGCTCCTCCGAGCCATGCCCACTCCGCCCAGGGCGCGCGCGTCTCGAGGTCGACGGTCCGAGCCGATCCACGGGCTGCACCCCCCCCTTCCACCGTGCTCCTGAGTCTCCGTTCCATCCCGCGAGCCTCGCTTGCGGACTCCAAGTGTAGGCGCGCGCTGCCTTCGCCCCCACGAAGCACGACCGTGTTGCCCTTCCGGGACAAGCCGACGCCCGGGCCGACCATCGCGGCAAGAGTCCATGCAGAACGACCGCGACGACGCAATACTCTGAACATCTCGCCATCGCCAAGAAGCGCCCATGTGTCGTCGACGGTGAAGCGACACGCGATCGCGCCGAAAGCGCAGCCGACCCAGCCCGGCCACCCGAGCATCGCGCCCAAGCTAATACCCCAGAGCAACCATGGGACGCCCGAGCGGGAGCGCCGCAACATCACACGCGGTTCACTCCTCGCTGCCATCTCGATAGGCCAATGGCAAGCACGCGACCGAGCTTTCGGTCTCGCAGGGGTCCGTTGGGGGGCGGTGCTTCGACTCCACTTCACAGCGGCCCCCAGGTTCTGGCGGAAGCGGCCCGGCCTCCGCTCCGAAAACCGCTTCGTAGAGCACATAGCCCGCACCTGCAATGAGGGCACCCTTCGCGACGGCGGCGCACTGCACGGGATGTTTCGCACACAGCGCTGCAGCCTCGACGGGCGTCTCCAAGGGGCCAAGGAGCTTGGGCGCCACTGTCTTCACGGCGTCGGAGACGAGTCCCGCTTCCCGCCGTCCGGCAGGCTCCACGGAGCGTTTCTGCTGGTGTTGCGCGACCAGTTGGGCCGCACCTTGACTCAGGGGTTTCCGGGAAGCGGCAGGGCGCGGTGGGCTTGCCTCTGAACGCCCGGCGTAGTCTTCAACATGAGATTGGTTGTCGAGTCGTGAGGAGTGATTGCGCGCGATGGGGTCGGACATTGCGGACGCCAGTCGACCGCGCCTCGACACGGTTGCGTCTTTCCCGCGCAGCGTCAAAGGCCGGTGACTTCCCCCCGGCCGTGCGCTAGCGTTCCGCGCTGGAGGCCAGGATGAACGTGTGGAAGCTCTCGGGTGCCGGTTTCGTGGTGTTTGCGCTGATGGTCGCGACCAGCGCGCGATCCATGGCCAGCGCCGCGCCCGTTCCGCTGGAGTCCCCGGACGAGGAAGAGTGCTACGAGTGGAAGTACCCCAAGTCCGACGCCTGCGGCACGCTCAGCGGCTCCACGGAGTGCAAGTCCCAGCCCACCATCGAGGGCTCGGACGACGACGAGAAGAAAGAGAAGTGCAAGCCGCAGAAGGGTGACGTCTGCTTCTGCGAGTGAGGTTCCGCGCCGAACCAACAAGAAGCTGACCAAGGGCGACGCTCGGCCGCCCTTGGCTATCGGTTCGGATCAGTAGTGGTAGTCGAGGGTGTAGGCGGTGCAGGCGTTGGACTGCGTCGCGTTGACCCGCATCGTGACCTTGGCGGAGTCGTTCAGGCCCGGGCACCCAAAGTCCAAGCTCGCGTTGCCGGTGGTGGAGCAGCACCCCGTCAGGTTGCCGTCGCTCGTCTTGGTGCCGGACTTGCAGCTCTTGAAGGTCGTGGTCTGGTTGTTGTTGCACTGAGCGAACACGCAGACACGCACGCCCGCGCTCTGGGTCGTCACCGTCGGATCCACCACGCAGACGTCGTCGAGACCGTCGTAGTAGAAGTAGTCCTTCTCGCCTGGTTGGATCACGCCGTTGATGCTGCCACCTCCGAGGGCGTTGCAGTCGCTCACGGAGCAGCTGGTCTTGGGCGCACAGGCGAGCGTGGCTTGCGCGGGCGTGTCGTTGGGCTCGGGACCGGGATCCGTGCAGGTCTGACAGGTGCCGCAACCCTTGCTGGTCACCTCGTCCACGCACTGTTGGTCCCACTTGTCGCTGCAGCAGAAGGCGTCCTGGGCGCAGACGCAGCTCTGCACCGTGGTGTTCGTGCAGCCCGGGACGGCGGAGGTGGTGCAGCAATCGTTGATCGGCGTACCGCCGCTGCCCCCGCTGCCGCCCGTACCGCCGCTCGCTCCACTACCGCTGGTCCCGCCGGAGCCGCCGCTGCCGCCGGTCGCGCCGAAGCCACCGGTCGCGCCGAAGCCGCCGGTCGCGCCGCTGCCGCCGGTCGCGCCGCTGCCGCCCGTCGCGCCGCTGCCGCCCGTAGCCCCCGAGCCACCGCTGCCACCGCTGCCACCCGTGCCGGCGTCGCCGCAGGTCTTGGGCGCGCTGCCGCCGTTGATCAGGCTGTCGAAGAAGCACTTCACCGTCTCGGTCGGCACCGCCTGCTTCGCGAGCACGCCCTGGGCGCAGCTCGAGAACTGCGCGGCGCAGGTGAGCGGGTTCTGCTTGGCGCACTCGCTTTCGATCTGGCCCACCAGGCTATCGGACAGCGGCATGATGACCGCACCGGCGACCTTGAGCTCGTCCGGAATGGATCCGGAGTCGGAGAAGAACAGGCTCTCACACCCGGGAACCACACCGCCCAGGCACTCGCCGCAGAACGTGGTCGCGAAGCTCTTGTGCGCCGCCGTTGGCGTGAGGCCCTGGAAGGAGGACGCCAGGCAGCTGCCCGGGGATCCACCACCGTCGAGGCAAGTGCGTGTCGCTTCGATGAAGGGATCGCTCACGAGGCCCACGATGCCGGCGCAGTCCTTGACCAGCGCGTCGTCACACGGAGTCCCCGTACCGCAGGCCAAGACCTGATCCTCGAGGGAAGCGCACATCTTCTGGCCGGGGGTCTGTCCCGGAGACGAGCCGCCATCGCTGCTGCTGCTGCTGCACGCGCCCACCACGAAAAGGGCGAGCAATGAGACCAAAGAAGCTCTGAGCTGGATCATGAAGGAAACTCCTCGTGTGATTCGACGTCGCGCCTAGGCAATCGACGTGCCGCGAGGGGCCTCCTTGATTTCGCCGCGAATTCGTCCGCCGCCGGGATCTGCGAGATCACCCTGGGCCACGAGGGTGATCTCCGGCTTCCCGGTCGCCACGACTGGACGCTGCTCGCACCCCGCGGCAGGATTGCCCCTGCTTATGGCTCGCGGCTTCCTGCTTCTCCCGGGCGCGCTCCTCGTCGCTCAGGGCTGCTCCCTCGTTCTCGGCGATGGCGGGCTTTCCGGAGGCGGTGGCCCTCTGGACGGGGGCCTCGAAGGAGGTTTCTCCCGCCCACCTCCGTCGCTGGTGGATTGTCGCGATCCCAATCACTCCGGCGACTTCGCCTGCCGCACCATCGAGACGCTGGAGCCCGGGTCCGTGGGACAAGGCCCGGCCCCCATCTGGGTACAAAACTCGATCCGCAAGCTGCAGGTCGTTGGCGGCGCCATCCACGCTGGAGAGCTGTTTCTCGCGGTGCGGAGCTCGGAGAACCTCGGGCAGGGCGGCGTGCTGGGAGTGGATCTCGCCACCGGCGCGCGGCGGCTCGTCTCCGGGACGCTGCTCACGACCGAAGGCAGCCTCACCCAGGGTACCGGCGATAACTTCGCGGAGCTCGCCGGCGTCGGCTTCGGCGGCGGGCTCTTCGCGCACATCTGGCCCGAGTGGGGCGGCTTCACCGGGTTCATCTACGACATCGACGCCCACAGCGGCGATCACACCACCCGCACCATCGGCGACAAGTGCGAGAGCGCCCTGCCTCAGCCGCTGTCGAAGGAAGGCTGGATCTTTCCCGCCGTCGCTCCCGACACCACCGTGTACCTCGCCGCGGTGAACCTCCAAGGCGAGCACATCGTGCGCGTGCTGGGCGACGAGTGCGACCTGTTCGCAACCCTCACGCTCCCCGGCTCGCTGCAGTCGATGCGCTGGCAGAACGGTCAGCTGTGGTTGGTCGACAACGCCGGCAGCACGCTGCAGTCGATGGACCTCAGCACGGGCAAGACGACCGCGGTGTCCCAGACCACGCCCGCCGTTCCCGGCCTCGAACCCATCACCCTGGGCAACCAGTCCGTTGCGGTGGATGGGAACACGGCCTGGACGGTGGGCAGCGCCTTCGAAGGCGGTTTCCACTTGGTGGAGGTGAACGTGGCGACGGGCGAGCGCAAGCTCCACGCTGAAGACGTGGGCCCTGCGCGCACGAACGCGTACTTCCCCAAGCACGTGTTCGTGCACCCCACCTTGGCCGCCGTCATCGTGGTGATGGATGGCGCCGTCGTGCTCTACGACCCGGCGACGGACGAAAGCAACGTCCTCAGCTACTGATGCCGCGATCGTTCTGCTGCTGGCTCGCCGTCGGGCTGCTCACGGGCTGCTCACTGACCTTGGGCGTGGACGAGCTTTCGCAAGGCGACGGCAGCTGCGCCGATCGCCCTGCCAGTGATCCGTGCCATCCCATCGACGACCTCACCCCCGGCAGCGTGGGCAGCGGCATCGCCCTGCCCTGGGTCGGTCTGCCGCGCTACGAGGTGGTCGGCGGCGTGGTGCACGCGGGCGAGCTCGTGGTGGCCGTGCGCGTGCGCAGCAACGACCCGAAGGGCGCGTTGCTTGGGGTCGACGTCCAATCGGGGGCGCGGCGCCTGCTCTCCGGCTGGGTCACCGATGCGCAAGGAACGCCCACGGAGGCGGGCTCCGGAAGCTACGTCGGGGATCTGCGCGCCATCAGCGAAGACGGAAATGGCTACCTGCTTCACTCCTGGCAAGGCTTCGACTTCAGCGGCCGCCTCTATCGAGTGAACCCGGATACGGGCGAGCGCAGCTATCTGGGAGACATCGGCAAGAGCGGCTGCCCGGACGCGGTGGCGGGACCCTACTGGCCGGATGACATCGATTCCCTGGTGCTCGATGCCAGCGCCGCGTTGCTGTCGACTTCCGGATTTGGTTTTGCCGGTGCGGCGCGAGTCAACGCGGACGGCTGCACGTCGATCCCCATCGATCGCGACGGCCCGTTCCTCTTTGCCCGGCGCACCGCGGACGTCGTGATCGCGGACACCAAGACCGGCGCGCTCGGCACTTTGACCAACGACGCGCCGAGTTGGATTGGACAGGACGGCGTCGCGGTCCGCGCCTTCACGGTGAGCGGCGCGGTGGCGTGGCTCTACCGCCCCACGAAGCCGCCGTCCCTCACGCGCGTCATGCTCGACACCAACGAGCGCACGACCACGGAGCTCGGCGTCGGACCGGCGCGGGTCGCGCCCGAGCGCCGGCCCCACCTGTGGCCGCACCCCGACGGAAAACGCCTGCTCCTGGAGCTGGACGGCGCCATCGTGACGGTCGACCCTGCTTCCGGCCACAGCCGAACGCTATCTTACTGAGCCCACCGCCGTGTCCCTCCGCTTCTCCACTCTCGCCTTGCTCGTTGCCACGCTGTGGACGACCGCCGGCTTGGCCGACGATACGTGCCTGTCGAGCTACGACTCGAGCCAGCGCCTTCGTCGCGAGGGCAAGCTGCTGGACGCCAAGCAGGCGCTGCTCACCTGCGCCCAGGAGAGCTGCCCCGCTCCGGTGGCCAAGGAGTGCACGCGCTGGCTCCGGGAGGTGAGCGACAGCGTGCCCACGGTGGTGTTCGGCGCCCAAGATGCCGACGGCCGAGACGTGTTGGACGTGGTGGTGCTCGATGGCGACACCGAGATCCAAGACCGACTCGATGGCCGCGCCGTGCCCGTCGACCCCGGCGCGCATCGCTTCCGCTTCGTGTTCGCCGACGGCAAGCAGGTCATCCTCCAGGTGCTGGTGCGCGAGGCCGAGAAGAATCGCGCCCTCACGGCTCGGCATCCACCCGCCCCCACCGGTGCGCGTCGGCCGGCGAAGAAGCCCGCGCATCGCGGGCTTCCGCCGCCGCCCGCGGCGAGCTGGGCCCTGGGCGCGCTGGGCGTCGTGGGGCTCGCGTCGTTCGGCTACTTCGCGCTGGATGCCAAGGCCACCAAGGACGATCTGGAGAGCTCCTGCGCGCCCAACTGCACCACTGACGAGACCGCGCCGCTCCGACATAAAGCCCTGGCTGCGGACATTTCCCTGGCCGTGGGCGTCGCTGCCCTGGCGGGCGGAACCTGGCTGTGGCTTTCCTACGATCCCGACACCAGCTCTGCCGCGCGGCTCTCGGTGGCCGCGGGGGGACGTTTCTGAGATTCGACCATGACCCGACTACCCGGCGATGAAACCTTCACGATCAAGAACGAGCGACCGAGCTTCGACCGCATCCCGAGCTTCGTGATTCGCGTGACGCAAGGTCCCGACAGCGGCAGCGAGCTCTTGTTGGATGCCAGCCAGCCGAACCGCGTGTTGGTGGGCACCAGCCCTTCTTGCGAGCTCCGGCTCACGGACCGCACGGCATCGCGGCGACACGTTGCGTTCGAGCTCGTGGGCCCGCACCTGCACGTCACGGATCTGGGCTCCACCAACGGAACGCGCGTCGCCAACGTGCGCGTGGGAGACGCCATCCTCTCCGGTGGAGAGCAGGTGCGCATCGGTGAGACCACGCTCACGGTGGAGCTCGCTCCCGCCGAGCCCGCGGAGCGGCTGTCGGACGCGGCAGGTTTCGGACAGCTGCTCGGAAGCAGCACGGCGATGCGGCGGCTGTATCCCCTGTGCGAACGCCTGGCCAAGAGCGACGTTCCAGTGCTCATCGAGGGAGAGACCGGCACGGGTAAGGAAGTGCTGGCGGAGTCGCTGCACGATCAGGGCGCACGCCGCACGGGGCCCTTCGTCGTGTTCGATTGTTCGGTGGTCACGCCTTCGCTGGTGGAGTCACACCTGTTCGGCCACGAGAAGGGCGCCTTCACCGGCGCCACGGCCGCGCGCCGGGGTGTGTTCGAGCTGGCCGACGGCGGCACGCTGTTCATCGACGAGATCGGCGACCTGGAGCTGCCGTTACAGGCGCGGCTCTTGCGCGCCATCGAGCGCGGCGAGGTGACCCGCGTGGGGAGCGAGCGCTGGATCAAGGTGAACGTCCGCATCGTCGCGGCCACGCGCCGAGATCTGGATCGCGAGGTCTTGGCCGGCCGCTTTCGCGACGATCTCTTCTATCGCCTGGCCGTGGCCCGCATCGAGCTTCCGCCCCTACGCCACCGCCACGGCGACATCGCGCTGCTCGCCCGCCACTTCTGGGACACCCTCGGCGGCAAGGAGCTCCCCCTACCCTACGAGCTGTTCGAACGCTTCGAGGAATACTCCTGGCCGGGCAACGTGCGCGAGCTGCTCAACGCCGTCGCGCGTCACGTCGCCCTGGGCGATCTGGTGGAGTTCGGGCCCACGGACAGCGCGGCTGCGGAGCGTGCGGACTTGGTCGAGAAGATCCTGGCGCTGGACCTTCCGCTGCCCCGCGCCAAGCAACGCATGATGGAGGAGTTCGAACGGCGCTACGTGGAGCGCGTCCTCGACCGCCACGGAGGCAACGTGCGGCGAGCGGCAGAAGCGTCGGGGATCGCCAAGCGCTATCTGAACTTGCTCAAGGCCAAGCACGGGGGCTGATCAGCGCCCCAAGCACTCCGGCTTCATGCGATGAAAGCCGCTTTCGTCGACGACGTAGGGCGGCTCGCAATCCGGGGCGGCGGGCGCCGGCGCGGAGGCCGTCGGTGCTGCGCTCGTCCGCGGCGGGAGCGGCGGCTTGTGGACGCGTGGCGCGGACGCGCTCGTGGTCGCCGCCGGGATCGCAGCGGGCTTCTCCGGCAGCTTCGCTTGTATCGTCATCGCGGGGAGGGCCGGAAACGACGCGAGCGGCGCGCTCGCCTCTCCGCGTGCGAGGGCCCACCAGGACGCCGCCGCCACCGCACCGGCGGCGGCGAGCAGCAAGAGGGGCGCGCGCCGCGGACGTCGCTCGGAGGCCTGCGCCTGGTGCGACTCCGCCCGCACCACGCGGTCGTGGAGCTCGTCCAGATCCTTCTGGCACAGCTCGGACAAAAGCCGCGCCACCTCCGACGGCGATGCCGGAGCCACGGCGGCTTCGAACGCTTCCGCAGCAGTCAGCGCCGAGGGAAAGCGCTCCGCCGGATCCCGCGAGACACCCCGCAGGATCACCTGCGAAAGCTCCGGCGGAACCTCTCGGACGATACGGCTCGGGGAGTCGACCGGGCGGTGCAGTACCTTCTGCGCGATGGCGTAGTCCCCCTCGGCAGCGAATAGTCGCTGTCCCGTGACGAGCTCCCAGGCGATCACGCAGGCGGCGTACACGTCCGTGCGCGCGTCCACGGGATCCCCCCGTAGCTGCTCCGGTGCCATGTACGCCGGTTTGCCCTTGAGCTCCGCGCCGCGGGTCGGGTCGCCGGCGAGCACGGCTTTGGCGATCCCGAAGTCCACCACCCGCGCCACGCCGTCGGCGCCCAAGAGCACGTTCTGCGGCGATACGTCGCGATGCACGAGACCCATCGCCTCGCCGCGCTCGTCCTTGGCGAGATGCGCGGCGTGGAGACCGCGCAGGACTCCGACCACCACGGCCACCGCGACGGCCGGCGAGATGCGCCGCCCGGCGAGCCGCGCGGCGTGCATCAGCCGGGTGAGCGCGACGCCGTGCACCAGCTCCATCACGATACCGACCCCACGCTCGTCTTCGAGCACGTCGATCACGCTCACCACGTTGGGGTGGCGGATGCGCGACACGTGGCGCGCTTCGGCGACCAGCGCCTCGGCTCGGCTGGCGTCGTGCGACAGCTCCGGCGGCAGGCGTTTGACCGCGACGACCTTGTCGAAGCCGGCACCCCCGAACAGCCGCGCGAGATGCACTCGGGCCATTCCGCCCGAGGCGATCTCGTCCAAGACCACGTATCGACCTGCCATCGCGACCGCTCGCGGTATGGTCTCTGACGCTCAGGGATGCAAGAGCGCTGCTACGGCGCAGCGACCGGTTCCGCGCCGAACCGACAACAGGCTACTGGCACTGGCCGCTGTTGCAGGTCTGCGGAGAGCTGCACGGCTTCCCCGTGCCACAACCCCGAGAGCAGATGCAGACAGCCTCGTTCAGCTGCGTGGTGTTGCAAGGATAGGATTGGCCGTGACCGCAGGGGCCGACGTTGTCGAACACGGCGGTGCACTCGCCGCCGCCCTCGGCACAGATGTCCGTGCACGACTGCACCTTCGAGCCGTAGCGCAGCTCGCAGGAGCTGTCGGTCTGCAGACACAGCGCGTTCACACCGTTGATGGATCCGTACGTCGCGTTGCAGCCGGGCAGCCCCGTGCTGCCACCCGCACCGGCACCGCCGCCGCTGCCCGCTGCGCCGCCGCTGCCCGCTGCGCCGCCGGCGCCCGCTGCGCCGCCGCTACCCGCTGCGCCGCCGCTACCCGCTGCGCCGCCGGTTCCCGCTGCGCCGCCGGTTCCCGCAGCGCCGCCGGTTCCTGCCGTGCCGCCGGCTCCTGCTGTGCCGCCGGTTCCTGCTGTGCCGCCGGTTCCTGCTGTGCTGCCGGTTCCTGCTGTGCCGCCGGTTCCCGCTGTGCCGCCGGTTCCCGCTGTGCCGCCGGTTCCCGCTGTGCCGCCGGTTCCCGCTGTGCCGCCGGTCGCGCCGCCGCTTCCGCCCGTTGCGCCACCGCTGCCGCTCGTCCCGCCGCTGCCGCCCGCGCTCGAGCCCGAAGCACCGGATACTCCCGCGTCATCCCCCGTGAAGGAGAAAGCACCGTAGTCGTTGGTGCACGCGATCGCCAGACAGCCCAACAGCGCGAAGTAAGACCTTTTCACGCCAACAGTGTCGCACGATCCGCTACGCCGTGGACACGAAACGCTCGGGGCCGCGCGCCGAGTCCCAGGACAAGAGCGACGCTGTCGGTTTTCCGTCCACTTCGACGACCACCAGGTGGGTGCGAGTAGCAGGCAGTGCCGAATGCGCTCCCTCGGGCATTTCTTCTTCCGCCCAGGCGCCGAGGTTGACGTAGGTGCTGCCCGCGGCGGCGCTCCGCACCTCGGGCAAGTGGGTGTGTCCCATCACGATGAAGGCCGCAGGAAACAGCGTGGCCACGCGCTCGGCGCGCTCTCGCAGGGCATCGCTGGCGTCGATGGCGCCCCGCGCGCGGCGCCACAGCCAGCCAAGGGGAAAGATCAGCGCCAGCGCCGCCGCCAGCTGCATCCCCAGCGCCGGCGTCCAGCGGGCGACCAGCAGCCACACGACTGCCGCGAGCAGCAGCAGCGCCATCACCACGCGGTCGATCATCACGCCTGCGAGCAGGCGAAGCACGCTGCGCGTGATCGGCGGACGTTGAAGCGAAGCCAAAGCGCGCAGCTTCACCACGCTCAGCTGCCGCGCTTCCGCGAGCAGCAGCATCTTCCGTTCGTGCTCTTGGCGCACCCACGCGGCCGCATCGCTCACGTGCTCGCGCCACAGGGCGAGCAGTGCGACCACCGCGTACACGAAGCGCTGTCCCAGCGCCAGCATGCCGCGGACGCCGAGCTGCGCGCCGAAGCGCAAGTAGTCCACGGCGCTGGCCTGATCGTGCCCGCTCTCCAACATGCCGCGGGTGGGACGCACGACGTAGCGGAGCAAGATGTCGGAGAGCGAGCGCGTGGAGCGCTTCGGATCGCTCGGCAGCACCGGAAACAGCACGTTGTCGTAAGAGCAGAAGTCGTCGTACTGATGTCCGTGCTCGATGAAGACGCGGCCTTCTTCGTAATAGAACCAGTCCGCGAACTGCACCTGCGCGGGACGAATGTCCGCGTGGCCCTCGAGGACGCGTCGGAACGCCGCCTGAACCGGCTCCCAATGCAGGTCCACGTCGTGATTTCCCCGCACTACCACCAGCGTGTTGCCCGCCGCGATGAAGCGGGCCAGCGCCTGAAACACCTCGGCGTGCTCCCGAGCCACCCGGCGGAGCTTGATCAACGTGTGGTCCACGGCGCTGCCGAGGCCGTGCTCCCGCTCCTCGTCGCTGAGCTCCGTCTGGATCTCGTCGCTCTCCGCGTCCACGCTCATCCCGACGAAGTCGACGAAGTCCCCGGCGATCACCAGGCGCCACGGGCGGCCGCCCTCTCTCCGCTCTCGGTACCAGTCGAGCAGCGCGGTGAGCTCGCGATCCCGCGCCAAGCTCGCCTTTCCACGCCGCGGAGCGTCCGGCCGAAGGAACTGGACGAGGTCGCTGCCCAGATGCACGTCGGAGAGGACGATGAGGTTGTCGCGGCTCATTGAAAAAGGGATTCCTGATCTTAGGATGGACCGCCACCGGGGTCCCGTCACGTCAGCCGCAGGATCCCGCCACGATTTGGTCATTTCTCGGGCGGCGCGACGGCCAGCGCCGCGCTCACCAGGGCGTGCGGCGTGCGCTTCGAGGCCCATAAGGCTCGAATCGGAAATGTCGACCGCTGGCGCAGGGCCACCACGCCGTGAAGCTTCGGCCCCCTAGGGTCGAGCCACGGCACCACGGAGTAGCCAAGCCCCGCTCGAACGAAGGCCAGGATCGAATCCACGGAGCTGGCGCTGACCATCTTGCTGGGTAGCCCCACGCGCTCTTTCACGGCATCGAGCTGCACCCGGTGCTGCCGGAGGCTCGGGTGGTAGGCCACGAAGGGCGTGTCCGCGAGCGCCTTCGGGTCGACGCGCCGCCGCCGCCCGAGAGGGCTCGCGCTGGGCAGCACCACGAAGGTGTACGCCTTGGCCACCGTGCGCGCTCCGAAGCCGGAAGGCACTTTCTCGAAGAAGTCCACCAACAGGTGCGCCTGACCGCTCCTGAGTCGGCCCAAGTCCGGGTTCTGGATCTCCTCGACATCCACGCGAATGTCGTCGCGCTCGGCTCGGAGCCCTTGGATCCACTCCGGCAGCAGCTCCCGGAGCACCAACCCGGAAGCGTCGATGCGCAGCGTGCCGCCGTGGTGGCCTCCGCGCAGCTCTTCCGCCACGTTCGGAAGCGCTTCGAAGAACGGCGCGCACACTTCGTACAAGCGCTCGCCCGCCGCCGTCAGCCGCACCTCGTCCTTCGCCACGCGCTCGAACAAGCGCGCCCCGAGCTCCGCTTCGAGCTTGCTCACCTGCTGGTGCACGCCGGGTTGGGTGATGGGATACGGGAACGCACGCGCCGCGCGGGCGTAGCCCCGCTCGCGGGCCACCCAGTAGAAGCCTTCCAATCGCTGAACGTGAACCATTGAAAGCGGTTATCAACGCCGGCGGGCGCAAGCCAGCGGCGTCGCGCACGGCTGGATTTTTGGCAAGCCACTGCGCGCGCCTTCGCGAAATGCACGGCCCGACGCACGAGCCAGCTGTCCTACATGGTGGTACCCTCGCGCCATGCACCGGGGACGATGGGCGCGCACCGCGCTGGCAACAGGGTTGGTATTCGTTTTCTCGATGGCCACCGTGCAGTGCTCTTCCACGAGCGACTCTGCCGGCTCCGGAGGCTTCGCCAACGGCAGCGGCAATGGTGGCAGCGGCAACGGCAGCGGCAACGGCGGCAGCGGCAACGGCAGTGGTGGCAGCATCATCGACAGCGGCGTCACTCCGACCGACGCGAACTACTCCGCAGACGCGTTCTTCGCGGAAGACCCGCCGCCCGCGGACTGCAGCGATTCCGGCGCCCAGCCGATGAAGCCAGGGGGCACGCCCGAATGCCCCGACGACAAGAACTACAAGGGCTGCCCCTGCCCCACCTTGGGAGCGACGGCACCGTGTTGGCCCGGCAAGCGCAAGAACCGCAACAAGGGTTTGTGCAAGGACGGCGTCACCACCTGTGAGTCGACGGGCGAGCTCAGCCTGGCCTGGGGCGAGTGCGTCGGCTACCAGGGCATCTCGCCGCCCACCTTCGAGCCGCCGCCCGGCGCCACGGGCAAGGCAGCGTGCACCTGCTTCAGCGGCGGCTACTGGGACGTGAAGAACACCAGCCCCTGCTTCTACACCAGCGGCAGCACCGTCACCGGCGGCGTGTCCACCATCCTGGACGCGAGCGGCGCGCGCTGCCCCACCACCCAGGAAATGAACTTCTCCACGGGCACTCCGCCCGCCCAGCCGTTCTCGCCCAACACCCTGAAGGTGGACTGCAACGGTTACTTCAAGCTCTGCTACACGCTCAAGGCGCTCAGCGCCCAGGGCGCGCAGAAGAGCTCGGCGACGGACTGCGCCGTGACGCAGGTGTGCACCGAGGCCTACTACGGCATGGCAGGCAAGGGTCCGAACGGAACGGACGGCGTGCAAGACATGCCCGACCTGCCCGGCTGGATCACCAAGACGTCCGCCGAAACGGCCTGCGCCGCCCAGTTCTACGCCAACGGCGGCTACGGAGAGTTCTCGGTGGATGGCACCAGCGACGAGTGCGACAAGGTCCAGAAGATCTTCATGACCTTCGACTACTGCCCGTTCAAGTGCAACGACCCGGCGAACAAGAACGACCCGGAGTGCGTGAACTGCAGCAACGGCAGCGGCGCTCCCTTCTGACGTTTTGATGTTGGTCCGGCGCGGAACCACGCCGGACGAATTTTCGCAACTCGGCCCGGCGCGTCGCGAAAAGCCGGGCATGCGACACACCCTGACGCTCCCCCTCGCCGCAGCGGCAACGCTGCTTGCTGCCATCCCTGCCCTCGCCCAGTCCGCCGGCCTCGACCCGACGGGCAGCTTGGTCCAACCCACGGGCGCTCAGGCCGATCAGCCGCCCCCCGCGGCGTCCCAGCCGACCCGTCGGGATCGGCGCGAGGGCTCGGTATTCGTGCTGCGCGCTGGCACCACCGCAGGCAGCGGCACGGTCTCCTCGGTCTGCGACAAGGGCGACTGCGGCCCGGCAGACAGTGCGGACTACGACAGCGAGCGCTCCCTGGTCTTGGGGGTGGACTGGCTCCGAAACAGCAGTCGCAGCTTCCGCTTTGGTGGCGGCCTCACGCTGCTTCCGAGCCAAACGGTGAACATCGAGGGCAATCGCTTCGAGCTCGGGACCAGCTTCGGGACGGATTTCGTGCTGGAAGGCCTCATCGATCTCTCTCCCACGACCACGTTGACGCTGCGCGGCAACGTTGGCGTGAGCCTGCTGTTCCCCGGCAAGGACCTGGAAGACACCGCCTCGGCCCAGTCGGACGCTTGCGCCAACTACCAATCAGCCACCGGCGAGAGCTGCCAGACGGACGAAGGCCCCTACCTTGGCGCGCAGATCGGGTTTGGCCCCGGGCTGATCTTCGATCTCGGAAACGTGGGGCTTCGGGTCGACGCGGTGGCCCAAGGCTACGCCTTTCGGACCCTGGAGATGCAGGTCGGTGGCACCGAATCCTCTGTGAGATTCGCGGGCTTCCGCCCCATGCTCCTCGTCGGCCTGGAGCTCTGACACGTCCGCTGCCACCGTAATTTCATCGACTATTGGTTCGAATCCTGAAATGGGGGTACAAATCCTCCGAATCAGGATTCGAAGCCATGGTCGCTCGGTCGGAGAAAAACGCACAACCTTCGCAGCGCCCCCCCGCGCAAGCCCAGCGAAGAGCGCGCGGCCGCGCGGCGCCCAGCCGCGCCATCCGGGCTGAGGCCGCCGCCAAGCGTAAGGCCCGGCGCCACGAAGCGAGCAAGAACGACATCCTGGAGTCCGCGGCGCGGGCCTTTGCCCGCCTCGGCTACCACCAGGCGACAATGCAGCAGATCGCCGAGGAAGCGGGCTACACGGCAGCGTCGCTGTACACCTACTTCAACAGCAAGGACGCCATCTTCGAGGCGCTCCTCGCCCGCGTGCTCGACGAGATGCACGCCACGTTTCACCGAGCTCCAGAGGGCAAGAACCTCCAACAGCGGCTCGAAGCGCTGCTCCGCAGCCAGTACCAGGTCGGCCAGAACCACCGAACCACGCTGGACTTCTTCGTGCGCTTCGCCACGGGTCAGGAGACGCCACCGCGGCGCGCGGCTGCGAGTCACATGGCCAACGAAGCCGCGCTGTCGCGAGCGTTCGAGGGATGGCTCGAGCAAAACGCGGAGCCCGGGGAGCTCGGCGGCGTGTCGCACGAAGAAGCGGCGATGATCTTGGTGGGCATCTCGCATTCCCTGTTCAAGCGCTGGGCGCGGGAGCAACAGGTAGACGCGGCGACGCAAGCGAAGCGCGTCGTCGGCTACTTTCTTCACGGCGTACGGGGGGGCGGAAAATGAGAGCTTTGGAAGACGATCGCGTGACCACCGAACGGCTGCGCGGGACCGTCTGGGCTCGCTTCGAGCTGGCGAGCGTCCTGTACCGAACGCTGCTCGTGTTCGGCCGCTGGCTCGGTGAGCTGGGCGTCACGGCCAACCAGCTCACGGTGCTGTCGCTGCTTCTGGCGGTGGCATCGGGAGTGGCCATCGCGCTGGGCGCTCCTTGGATGGCGCTGTCGGCCATCGTCGTCAGCGGTCTGTTCGACGCCCTCGACGGCATCGTGGCTCGGGCGACCCGCAGTAGCAGTCGGGGTGGCGCGCTGCTCGACTCCGTCGTGGACCGAGTTGCCGACGCCGCGCCGCTCACCGGAATCGTCGTGTTGGTCACCCATACCGAGCGGCCCACCCTGGCGTTGGTACCGGCCTTGGCGATGGTCGGCGGGTTCACCGTCAGCTACATCCGCGCCCGCGCGGAGGCCCTGGGCGCGGTGCTGCCACCGCTGTACGCGCGGCGCGCGGAACGCGTCGTAGTCGTGGCCGTCAGCATCGCGCTCTCCGGTTGGCTCGGCCTCGCCGGCTGGGGGCTTCCCGCACTATTGGCAGGCGTGGGGTTGGTCGCCGTGGCCAGCTTGTTCGGCGCGGTCCACGCCCTGATCGTGGCCCGGCGCCTGCTCGCCCCCACGATTCGCGCCTTGCCGGTCGCACTGCCCCGGGACGAAGTCCCGCCCTCCAAACGCGCCGCCTGACGCGCTACGCTCCGCGCCATGCGGAATCGAACGAGCCTCGGGCTCGCCCTCGCGCTCCTGCTCGGCGCCGTGAACGGTTGGGCCACCCCCATCCCACGCTTCGAGACTCTGGTCGCGCATCGCTCCTTGCCGAAGTCCCCGCTGTTGCCGAAGCCCGTTTCGGCGCCGCCCTTTGCCAGCACCAAGATCACACGCATCGACACGACGCTTCACCTGGCTCCGGACACCGGCGTGGTCGACGGCCACGTAGAGGTGGAGCTTTCGTCCTTGGGGACCACCTCCCAGATTGCGTTGCTGCTCGACTCCGGGCTCTCCGTGAGCACGGCCACGGCCTCTGGCAAGAGCGTGACGGTCCAGAACACCCCGACGCAAGGCTACGACTACGCGACCCTCGGCATCACTCCGACCGTCGGCAGCGGCGAGTCGCTGGTCATCAGTGCGGACTACTCTGGAACGCTCGCGTGCAAGAACCAGGGCTGCAAGATGGGGGCGCCCCTTGGCTTCTTGCTCGAGAACGCCGCCATCCCCAGCGTCATCGATCAGGACGGCATCGGAGGCTACAACGCCTGGGGCGCCAGCCGCACCCTGACCATCAGCGTACCCACGGGAACGGACGTCGTGGCCAGCGGGGACCTCTCGGGCACGTCGCAAGCGAATGGCGAATCCACGACGGTGTGGAAGATCCCGGGTTACCCGAGCTACGGCGGCAACGTGGTGATGTTCGGACAGCTCTCTACCGTTACGGTGAGCGGGGCGAGCCCGAAGTCCGACGTGTACGCCGTCTCCAGCAGCCCGAAATACGCAACCGACATGGCCGGCTGGATGACCGACATCCTGCCCTTCCTCGACGATCAAGCGGGCCAAGCGTTGCCCTATCAAGAGCTGAAGGTGTTCAAGCTCCCCCTCGGCTGGCTCGACATCTTCCGCGGAACCGCCGGCTACGGTCTCACCCTGCTGAGTGAGGACTACGCGGGCCCGAGCGATGCCTACTTCGAGGAAACCCTGGCCCACGAGAACGCCCACCAGTGGTGGGGCGTGCTGGTTTCCCCTTCCGACATTCGCAACACCCGCTGGCTGGTGGAGGGCCTCGCGACGCTGAGCCAGATCGACTACTCGGCGGAGCACCTCAACACCGTGGGCAGCCGCGAAGAGTATCTCGCTCGGCGATATCGAGAACACTGGCTCACGGTCCACTACCTGGGCGACCCAAGCCTGCCGCTGGTGGTCCAGAACCCCTCCAGCATCCCGCAGGACAGCATCCAGAACACGCTGTGGGCGTACATCCGCTCGTCCGCGATGCTCGAGCACTTGCGGGTGCTCGTGGGCGACGACGTGTTCAAGACGACGCTTCGGAGCTGGGCAAAGACCTGCAGCCAGCAGTTCTGTGACACCGCCGACTTCTTGAACGTGATCCAGACCACCAGCGGTCAGGATCTGTCGAAGGTCTTCTCGCAGTACGTGTGGGACGGCACGGCAGTGGAACCCCGCTTCTCCTTCACCCAGGCTGAAGGAGAGAAGCCGGTGGTGACGACGGAGGGCATCGACGGCCAAACGCTCAGCCTGCGGCTCCAGGTCACGCTTCGCACCGGCGAGGTGAAAGAGATGCTGGTCACCTTCGAGGGCAGCACGCCGGTCGAGCTCGACGTCACCGAGCCGGTGCTCCGCGTTCGCCCCAATCCCCTCCACGACGGCTTCGTGTGGAGCCGCTCCGCTCAGCCGGGCGACCAGGACTTCGATGGCGAGGTGGACGGTTTCGACGTGATCCACTGCGCACGCCAGCTGGGCAAGGTCGCTCAGCCGAGCCAGCCGGGCGGCGAAGGCGTCTGGGCCCTGGACCTCGATTTCGATCCTCGATCCGACGCCAACGACGACGGCACCATCGACGAATCGGATCTGTCCGCCGTGACGGATCTGTTCGGCACCGTGAAAGGAGCCGGCTGATGACACGCTTCGCGGTGACTCTGGTCTCCTTGCTCCTGCTGCTGGGCTGCTCTTCCTCGGACGGGGGAGGCGGCAGCACGCCCAAGCCGTCGAGCATCGTCTTCGTCGCAGACGCCGCCCCGAGCGGCGCGAGCGTCACGCTGCGCGAAAAATCCCTGACGGACGGCGAGCTGGTGTTGGAGGTCGTGGCGAAGGGTGTGAGCGACGTCTACGGCGTCGCCTTTCGCCTGAGCTACGACCCTGCCGTCGCGCAGCTGGCGAGCTTGGAGCCCGGCGCGCTGTGGGGCAGCCCCGCTCCCATCGCCATGGCCTCGGAGAAGACCCCCGGTCTTCTGGTCGCCGTGGTCAGCGAGCGGGGCAGCGCCAAAGGCCTGGTCGCAGACGACGCCGTGGTCGCCACCGTCACTCTGAAGCTCACTCAGGCGGCGGAGACGCCCATCAGCTTCGTGAGCTATCGAAGCGGAGTCGTCGGCTCCGATGGCGAGCGCGCCGCCGGCGTGAGCTTCGCCGGTGGCGCCCTCGTGAAGCAGTGAATCCACACGGTTTTCGCGGGGAACAATTGCTTCTTGGGCCAGGCCATACGATAGAAGAACCATGATTCAGCTCCAGCCGAAGACCCTTCAGCGCATTCGTGATCACCTCCTGGATGTCGGTCAGCCGCCCAGTGTGCATTTCATGCGCGTGGCCGCAGATGACGATCCGTTTGCGGGAGATCCCGATGGCAAGGCGCGCTTCGAGGCGTTGTTCGAGGCCATGTATCTGATGGTCGTGGTGGATGGCGAGGTCGCGGACAGCGAGCGCGAGGTGTTGCGTGGCGCCGTGCGTGGGCTCACGGATGGTTCCGTCCGAACACACCACATTCAGAAGCTGTTCGAGAAGTGCGACGAGCTCGTCAAGCAGGGCATCGACAAGCGCATTGCTGCCATTGCCCCGACCCTGAAGGAAGATCCGGCGCTGAGCGAAGCGGCGTTCTCGCTCGCCTCCGCCATCGCCTTCGCCGACAGCGAGATCAAGGACGAGGAGAACGACCTCATCAACGAGCTCGCCGGGGCCTTGGACATCGACGGGGATCGCGCCGAGGAGCTGTTGAACCAGCTCGAAGCCGACTCCGAGTGAGCTCGCTGTCACACTGACACGGCCCGCGGCGTCCTCCGCCAGCCTGACGCTGTCGCGACGCCGCAGGGCCCAATTCCTCGCGCGAGGCCCGAGGCACGACCATTGCTGAGCGGGCGGGGATGGAACCCTCCCGTGAATCGAGGCTGGCGGGTGTGCTGCTCGGAACCGCCGTAGGTGACGCCCTCGGGCTTCCCTACGAAGGCATGTCGCGACGCCGGGTGCAGCGGCTGCGTGCGCCCCTGCTCGGCGTGTATGCGCGTGACGACGTCCAGCTCCGCGCCCTGGTTCGCGCGTCGACCCGCGTCACTCACACCGATCCCCGCGCCGAGAGCGGTGCCCTGGCCATCGCCCTCGCCGCCCATCGCGCTCCGCTCACGTTGGACCCTGGAGCCCGACTCCTCGAAGTGGCGGCGTCATCGGAGGATCGCATGGGCGACCTCCTCCGGCGCGCCGCGGCACACATCGACTCCCCGCAGGGCCTCGCTGCGGCGTTCGAATGCCAGCGCGGCGTGTCCGGATTCGTCGATCACACGGTGCCCGTCGCCCTCGGCTGCTGGGCCAGAAACCCACGAGATCTCCGCGCGGCGCTCACCGAGGTCGTCTCTCTGGGCGGCGACACCGACACCACCGCCGCGATCGTGGGCGGCCTCGTGGGTGCCCATGGGGGTCGAAGCGCAGTGGAGGGCGAGTGGCTCGACGGACTGCGCGAATGGCCGCGGAGCGTGGCCTGGATGGACCGGTTGGCGCGCGCGCTGGCCCGGGGCGAGGCGCCCCCGACGCTGCCGACGCTGGCAATCCTGGGACGAAACGCGGTGTTCCTCGCCCTGGTGTACGGGCTCATCCTGCGCCGGCTGTTGCCGCCGTACTGAGCGCTCAGCTACCGAGCAGCGTGAACTCGCCGGCCTCTGCGTCGTAGTCGTACACCTCTCCGCGGGCGATGTGGAACACCCAGCCGGAGAGCAGCAGCTTGCCCTGAGTCAGCTTGTCGTTCACGAACGGGAGCGCCCGGAGATTCTCGAGGGACGCGAGGACGTTCTCCTGGGTGGCCGCCGTCAGCCGCGCCTCCGGGCTCAGGTGGCCGTACTTCTCTTGAATGATGGTCCGCACCGAGCCCGTCTGCGAGAGCCAGCGCTTGACGAAGGGCAGGTTCTCCATCTGCTCCGGATTCAGCAACGCTTGCATGGCCCCGCACTGCGTGTGACCGCACACGATCACGTTCTCCACCCCGAGCACCTCCACCGCGTACTCGATGGCCGCCGCCGTACCGCCCGGCAGCTCCGCCTTGGGAACCACGTTGCCCACGTTGCGCACCATGAACAGCTCACCAGGAGCTGCGTTCGTGATCAGGTTGGGCACGACGCGCGAATCCGAACAGGTGATGAACAGCGTTTCCGGCTTCTGGCCAGCGGTGGCGAGCTGCTCGAACAACTGGCGATGGGAAGCGAAGAAACCGTGTTGGAAGGAGTGGATGCCTTTGACCAGCTTCTGCATCGCGCGGAAACCTAGTGCTGCATCGCCTCGGTCGCAATGCGCTGACAATCGCGGTAAATGCTCTAAGCTCGCGGCCATGTCCGAAAACGGCAGCTCCCGTCTCCGCGTGCGCGATCGCTCTCGTCCGCTGGACGTGATCCTCTGGGGCGCAACGGGTTTCACCGGCCAGCTCGTCGCGGAGTACCTGCTGGAGGCCACCCGGGGCGGGGACCTGCGCTGGGCCCTCGCCGGCCGCAGCGAAGACAAGCTGCGACGGGTCAGAGACGATCTCGCCAAGATCGATCCTCGGGCGGCGGAGCTTCCGATCCGTCTGGGGGACAGCCACGACGCGACGGCGCTGTCGAAGCTGGCCGCCGAGGCCAGCGTGATCTGCTCCACCGTCGGCCCCTACGCGCGCTACGGCGGACCGCTGGTCGCCGCCTGCGTGGAGCACGGCACCGACTACTGCGACCTGGCCGGAGAGACGCAGTGGATCCGCCGCATGATCGACGCGCACCACGAAGAAGCGCAGCGCACGGGCGCGCGCATCGTCCCCTGCTGCGGCTTCGACTCCATCCCGTCGGACGTGGGCACCTTCATGCTGCAAGAGCACGCTCTCGCGGAGCACGGCGCGCCGTGTAGCGAGATCAAGTTCTTCGCCGGCAGAAGCCGCGGGAGCGCCAGCGGCGGCACCATCCAGAGCATCTTCAACCTGGTGGACGAAGCCAAGCGTGACCGCAGCGTGCTCTCCGCCATCGGCAACCCCTACGCCCTCAATCCCGAGGGCGAACGCCGCGGGCCGGACCGCTCGGACCAGAAGGGCGTTCGTTTCGACCCGGATCTGGGCGAGTGGACGGGACCCTTCGTGATGGCTGCCATCAACACGCGGGTGGTCCGGCGGAGCAACGCGCTCCTCGACTACCGCTACGGCAAGGACTTCCGCTACTCCGAGGTCGCAGCCTTCGGAGCCGGGCCCCGCGGCGCGCTGCGGGCCAGCGGCATGGCTGCCGGCCTTTCCGCGTTCTTGGCTGCAGCTGCTGTTGGTCCGGCGCGGAACCTCCTCGCGCGTCGCCTCCCGTCCCCCGGGGAAGGTCCGGACCGCGAGGCCCGCGAGCGCGGCTTCTTCATCGTGCACCTCGTGGGCAAGGGACACGACGCCCAAGGCAAGCCGTTCGAGCTCCGCGGTCGCGTTGAAGGCAAGCGGGATCCGGGCTACGGCGAGACGGCGAAGATGCTTGGCGAGTCCGCGTTGTGTCTCGCCGTGGACGGCGCGTCCCTCGACGCAGCCGGCGGTCTCCTCACTCCGGCCGCCACCATGGGCCAGCGCCTACTGGAACGCCTGCGCGCCGCAGACATGGTCTTCGAAGTGCGCGCGGTGTGAACGTCAGTCTCGAGGCAGGCGGACCGCGACGGTCTTCGAACCGCCGCTCGCCACGCTCACGGAGCGCGCCACGCGACCGCCGGGACCGATGAACACGACGCTGTGATTGCCGGCCTTCACGCGCACCGAGAGCTTCGGCGTGGAGCCCAGCGGCCGGCCGTCGAGCACGACCTTCGAGATCGGGATCGAGTTCAGGCTCAGGGTGGCCCACGCCGTTGCCGGTGCGGCGGGCGCACCGGCAACGGCGCGGGCTTCTGGCGCCGCCGGTGCTTCCGGGGCCGGAAGCACCGGCAGCTCCGACAGCGGCGATGGGCGCGTCGGCCGGTTGCGCCAGCGCCATGGCGCGCGCAACCGGCGCCGCGGCCATTTCCGGCGCGCCGATCACGAGCGTCGAGGGCGGCGCGCCGTCGGACGCGAAGCGCACCAGGCCAACGACGAACACGGCGCCCACGACGATGGCGGCGACCGCGCCCAGGTAGTCGCGCAGCATGCCACGCCCCGCGTGTTCCCCGACCTCGGCCAGCGGGAGCACTCGCGTCACCTCGACCGGCGGCGCGCTGTGTCGCCCCGGCAGGGTGGGCATGCTGGGGCGCGGCGCAGGCGGCAGCGTCGAGATCGCAACGGGAGCTCGCCGCGCGGAGGCCGGCGGCGCCATCGGCGGCGCCGGGATCGGCGGCAGGCTCGCCAGGGTCGGCGCGCGGGGCGGCGCCGGGATCGGCGGCAGGCTCGCAGCCGCGTGGGGCGGCGCCGGATCGGCGGCAGGCTCGCAGCCGCGCGGGGCGGCGTCGGGAACGACGGCAAACTCGCGACCGCGCGGGGCGGCGTCGGGATTGGCGGCAAACTCGCGACCGCGCGGGGCGGCGTCGGGAACGACGGCAAGCTCGTCGGGAACGACGGCAAGCTCGTCGCGCGCGGCGCGGACGCGAAGGGCAGCCGCGGCACGGGCGGCAGCGCCGCGAAGGACGGCAGCGCGGGCGCCGGCCCCGGATTGATCTGCGCCGTCACTTCCTCGGCGCGGCGTAGTACGTCGAGGGGCAAAAGCTCCACGGACTCCGTCACCTCCGCCAACCGCGGCGCCACGTCGAGGGGCATCAGCTCCACGGACTCCGTCACCTCCGCCAACGGCGCGACGTCGAGGGGCGTCTGGATCGACGCCGTCACTTCGTCTCCACCCAGGGCGACGAGCTCGAGGGACGCCGTCATCTCCTCCAGCGGCGGTGGTCCGATGGGGATCAAGGCCGAGCTGGAGAGCTCGACGGACTCGGTGACTTCGGCCGGGGGCGGGGGCAGGACGCGGACAGAAGCTCCCATGCCCCGGGACGGAGCACGCGCCGTGCCAACAAAATCCAACGGAAAAGTACGCAAATCCCGGTGACCGCCCGGACGGGTTCCGGACACCCCGCGGACGCCGTCCGGACGTCGTCAGCCCCGGCTGCGGAAGCTCTTGGGGTCCATGCGCAGTCGGCGCAACGTCTCGTACAGCACCGAGCGGCTCATCCCCAGGGCGCTGGCGGCCTGCCGCACGTTGCCCCCGGCGTCCGACAGTGCGTGCGCCACGCGGTTCTTCAACACGTCGTCCTCGGAGCTGGCCTCCGGCGCGGCGCCCCCGAGCACGTAGTGCACGTGGTTCAGATCGATCTCTTCACTGCCCGCCGTCTGCGCCATCGCGGCCGCGGCGGTGAGCACGTTCTTGAGCTCGCGGATGTTGCCGGGCCAGGTGTGCAGCAACAAACGCTCCAGCGCGCCGAGCCCCACCGGATAGCCGCACAGCTGACGACACAAGCGAGGGATGTCTTCCAGGCGCTCTCGGAGCGCCGGCAAGGTGATACGGAGCGCTGCGATACGATGCAGCAGATCTCCGCGGAACTCGCCGGACTCCACCATGTCGTCGAGATCGCGATTGGTGGCCGCCACGATGCGCACGTCCACGCGCACCGGGCGATCCTCGCCCACGGAGCGGACCTCCTGTGTCTCGAGCACACGCAGGAGCTTCGCTTGCACCGCGGCCGGCAGCTCGCCCAGCTCGTCCAAGAACAGCGTGCCTCCGTCCGCGCTGCGGAACAGACCCTGACGGGCGCCCGACGCGCCGGAAAATGAGCCGCGTGCGTGTCCAAACAGCTCCGAGTCCACGAGCTCCCGCGGGACCGCGGCGCAGTTGAGGGCAACGAACGCGCCGCGGCGACCACTCTTGTCGTGAAGCGCGCGGGCAACGAGCTCCTTGCCGGTGCCGGTCTCGCCGATGGCGAGCACGGGCGCCGTGGTGGCGGCGATGGTGTCGATGCGCAGGCGGACGTCGTCCAGGGAAGGCCCGCCCAGGAGCTCGCCCTGCGCACGCTCCTCGCGATGACGCTCGAACGGTGTGACGTCACTCACCACTACCAAGAGCGACTTGCCCAAGCGCACGACGGAGCCGAAGTGCGCGAGCGTGCGTCCGGAGCTCAGGCGCTGGCCGTTGACGTAGGTGCCGTTACGGCTATCGAGGTCCACCACGGCAAGCGCGACGCCGGCGGGCTCGAGGGACGCGTGGCGACGCGAGATGCCCGCATCGGGGATGACCAAGTCGGCGCTATCGTCACGCCCCACCACGCACGCGCCGTCGGCACGGTAGGAGTCGAGCACGAGCTCGCCCCGTCGGTACACGCACACCACACCGGGGACGGGCTTCGACGTGGAGGCGCCGGGGAGCTCGAAGGCGGTCTCCGTGGCTGTTCGATCGCGCATCGACTTCAGGGGCCCGGGCAGGCCATTCATCTGATCACGTCTTGGCCCGCCGAGCCAGCTTGACGCGATGCATCACGTCGATCACTTGGGAGGCGGGGGCACGATCGGCGCGATGGTGGTGACGCCGGCGCCACTGAATTTCGCACCGTTGTATTGCTTCACCAGACAGCCGCTGCCGTCCACCAAGTCCACGTCCACCAGGTAGCCGGCTCGGGAGAAGCCGTACACCTTCTCGCCCCAAGCGCCGATTCCGTACATGTTGTCGTAGCTACCGGCAACGTCGTCCGTGCAGCCCGCGCGCTTCACGATCTTGCCGCGCACGGCCTTGGTCACCGCTCCGCCGATCTTGGTCGACAGCTTGGGCACGTCGATCTCGATCAGCGTATCGTCGTCGCTGCAGTTCTGATCCGACGGCGGATTCTGACAGTCCCGCACCGTAGCGAAGCCCACGGGGTTGCCGCCGTTGGCCAGGAACACCACGTCCCCCGAGAGCTCCCACTTCGTTCCAGGATACTGAAAGGTGTGACCGTTGCCGTCGTTCGAAGGCACGGTGCCGAAGTTCCCGAGCAACGTGAGCCCACCCTGGGAATCGATGGCCCACAGCTCTCCGGCGGTGTTGCCTGCCACCAGCACTTCCTTGCTGGCATCGAGCACACCCACGGGAGCGAAGGTCAGCGCGTAGAAGCGCACCGAATCGGACTTGCTCAGCACGATGGGCGTGCCGCAGTGCACGGACTTGTTCACCACCGCCAGGGGCATGACCGCCGACGCGCTGATGCCCCACAGGTTGCCGTCCTTGTCCACGGCCACGTCCGTCATCGACGTATCGATGCCGGTGCCGCCGATGCAGTCGAAATCCCCGAGCTGCTTGAGGCTCAGGGTGGTGGCCTTGGGATCCAGGCTGAAGAGCGTGGTGTCCGTGTGGGCGTATACGACCTGGGCGCCCGGGGCGGAGGCGTCCCCGGCGTCGATCGTGATGCCCCCGCCGCCACCGCCGCCCGTCGCCGCGTCGCCACCGAACCCCGCCATGCCTCCGCCACCTCCGTTGGAACCGGTGGTCGAGCTGCAAGCCGATACGAGACCGAGGGCGACGAGAGCAAGGAGGGCGGACTTCATGACGGACTCCACACGAAGAAGATTCGCCGTGCTAGCGCTGCCGCGGCCTCCGCGCAATCGCCCATCGCGCCATCGATGATGGCCGGCACCTCAGCCGGACACCAAGCGACCCGCGCGATAGTCGGAAATGGCGCGCTCGATTTCCGCCTCGGTGTTCATCACGAACGGACCGCGCCGCGCGACCGGCTCGCGGATCGGTCGCGCCGAGAGCAGCAGAAAGCGCCCGCCCGCCTCGCTCCGGGCAGCGATCACGTCGCCGCGGCCCAGCACCGCTAGCTCCCCCGCGCTCACCTCGCGCCCGCCCAAGCGCGTGCTTCCGGACAGCGCATAGACGAAGGCATTGTCGTCGGTGACCACCGTGTGACGGAAGCTGCCCCCCGGCGCCAGGCTCACGTCCAGCATCTGAGGCTCCGTCACGATGCCCTGCACCGGGCCCACGGAGCTGCCGAAGCGCCCCGCCACGACGCGCACCCGCGCCTTGCCGAGCTGCGCTTCGGGGATGCGCTCGGGCGCGATGTCCTGGTAACGCGGCGTGCGCATCTTCTGGCGCGCCGGCAGGTTGACCCAGAGCTGAAAGCCCCACAGCTCCCCGCCCTCTTCTTTCGGCATCTCCGAATGGACGATGCCATGGCCCGCCGTCATCCACTGCGCACTGCCGGGACCGAGGCGACCGTGGTTCCCCATGCTGTCACGATGGACCATCGCGCCGTTCAGCATGTAGGTGACGGTCTCGAAACCGCGGTGCGGATGCGTGGGGAATCCGGCGAGGTAGTCACGAGGGTCGCTCGAGTGGATCTCGTCGAGCAGCAAGAACGGGTCGAGCATGCCCAGGGCACCAGAGCCGAGGGAGCGCCGGAGCCGAACGCCGGCACCGTCACGCGTCTGCATCGCCGGAACGATCAAGTCGACCGCGCGCTCCGTCGGGACGCTGCGCTCCTCGCTCTTGCAGCCGAGCGCGAGGGCGCCGGACGCGAGCAACAGATTCCGCCGAGATAGTTGGTGCACGGAGCTTCGAAAGATACCACGCATTGCCCGGCTGTCCGGGCTCTGGTAACGCCTCCCGCATGAAGCTTCGGGGACTCTGTGCACTGACTGTCTGCACTGTGCTTTTCGGATGCGGCGGCGGCGACGACGGCGGCACGCCCGCCAGTGGCGGCGCTTCCGGCAGTGGCGGCGCTTCCGGCAGCGGCGGCAGTGCGGGCGCGAGCGGGCCCCTGAGCCTGGCTCCGGGCGACGTCGCCGAGCTCACCGTCGCGAGCGATCAGGCGTCCATCACCGTGGCCACGCCCAACGGGGACGAGCACTTCGTGTTGATCCTCGCCTCCACGGATCTCTCGAAGGACGGCCCCGGCGGCAGCTACACGGTGTCGTTCGACGCCGGCGCCGAGTCCAACGCCCACATCGCCAGCGGCTGCTCGCTCACGCCCGACGCCTGGATGAACGCGCCGGTCCCCACGGAAACACCGCCCACCGGCGCGGGGCCGAGCGTCGGTACCCAACGGGACATCGACATCCCGACGCCGTCGGGCAAGGAGACCATCACCGCGGAGGCCGTTGCCGTGGCCGAGCACACCGTGGTGTGGGCCGACGTGACCACCGCGCACCCCGCCGTGCTCGATGCCGCAGTGGTGCAGGAGTTCCTCACCGACTTCGAGAACACGATCTTGCCGCGGGAGCGCGAGGTCTTCGGCATCGAGTCCGACGAAGACGGCGACGGCCACGTACAGTTGGTGTTCACACCGGTGACCAACAAGACCGCCGTCGCGTTCTTCAGCAACTGCGATCTCAAGAGCGCCATCGGCTGTGCCAGCAGCAACCAGGGCGAGTACCTGTACCTCACGCCCCCCAACGCCATCGATCCGCCGTACAACACGCCAAGCGCGATCAAGGAAATCCTCGCCCACGAGCTTTCCCACATGATCCACTTCAACCGGAAGGTGTTGAAGGCGGGCACCGGCGGCTGGGCCGAAAGCGCGTACATGATCGAGGGCGTGGGCGCCTTCGCGCAGGACGTCATCGGCTACCAAGCCGGCAACTTCTACGTCACCAAGGCGGGCCTCGACGCCATCGACCAGTACTCCCTGGGGCAGACGCTGGTGGACGGCGTGCAGTACGACCTCAACAACGACGGCGTGCTGCGCGGCGGCTCGTACCTGTTCGTTCGCTGGTTCTACGATCGCGCCGGAGGGGACTTCGCCGAGACCGACGGCAGCATCACTTCCAAGGGCGGGCCCGCCTTCCTGCGCGCCGTGCTCGACGCGCCCGAAGGTATTTCCACCGTGCTACCGGAGAAGAGCGGCTCCTCGATGGAAGAGCTCGCAACGGACTTCTGGACCACTCTGGCGATGAGCAATCGCGACGCCGCCGGCGGCGTGGCGCCCCAAAACCCCTGCTTCGCCTATCTGCCGACGCAGGACGATCCCGTCACCACCCGCCAGCGCGGTGCCAACCTCTACGCCAGCTTCCACGGCCAGGCGATGACGGGCCCCAAGGTGACGCCCGTGGATCAGGCCGACGGCCAGCTCCCCGCCGGGGGCGCGGACTTCCTCGAAGTCAGCGCCACCCCGGGTCAATCGGAGCTATCCATCTCCATTGGTTTTGTCGGGCCGGCGCGAGCACGGCTCGGACGAACTCAGTGAACCGTCACACTGGTGATCACCGTCTGCGACTGTCCACCGAAGGCGGGCATCGTCGCTTCCGACAGGCGCTTCACGATGCACTTGCCCGTCGGTGAGCCCAAGTAGGGTCCAGACGTGACCACGGCGTTCTCGACGGAGCCGCTGGTCGCAAAGGTCACGGCCACTTCGGCGGTTCCCGGATTCTCACCACGCATGCGGCAGCGCGACGCCGCAGCGGCTTGCTTGGCGAGCGCCTTGAGCGCCAACGCGCGATCGAACTCGCCGCTGCCGCCCGCGGGTGCGGGCTCGGGCTCGGCCGCGGCGCTGGGCTCCGGCTCGGACGGCGCTTCCGGCTCGGCCGCCGCACTCGCTGAAGGCTCGGGCTCCGCCTGCGCGCTCGGCTCCGGCTCCGCCGGCTGCTCCGCCGTGACCGTGGGTTGGGGCTCGGGCGTCTCCGGCGTGGCCGTGTGCTCCGCCGGCGGCCCGGCCGCGGGTGACTCCGCCCGGGGCGTCTCCTTCGCGGTCTCGCCGTCGCCGCCCTTGTCTCGCAGGAACCACCAGGCGGCGCCCACTGCGATGATCAGCAACGCGATCCACAGGCCGTTGGACCCGCCGGGCTTCTCTTCCTCCACCGGCTCGGCGCGGCGGCGCTTGGCAGGGGGCTCGTCATCCCCCTTCGAAGCCTTGGACTTCGCCTTGGGGGGCTCGTCGGACTCTTCCTCGTCGTCGTCGGATTCGTCCTCGTCGTCGGACTCTTCCTCGTCGTCGGATTCGTCCTCGTCGTCGGACTCTTCCTCGTCGTCGGATTCGTCCTCGTCGTCGTCGGACTCTTCCTCGTCGTCGGACTCTTCCTCGTCGTCGGATTCGTCCTCGTCGTCGGACTCTTCCTCGTCGTCGGACTCTTCCTCGTCGTCGTCGGATTCGTCCTCGTCGTCGGATTCGTCCTCGTCGTCGGATTCGTCCTCGTCGTCGGATTCGTCCTCGTCGTCGGATTCGTCCTCGTCGTCGTCCTTCTTCGAGGCGGCCTTTGGCGGGTCGGCCTTCTGTTTCGAAGCCTTCCCCTTCCCCTTTTCCTCTTCCTCGTCCAGGTCCTCGCGCTCGCGATCATCCCGGTCGTCGTCGGCCATGAGCCCTCCAGTTCGGATAGGGCCTCACTCTGCCGAAAATGCCTCGCCCGCGAAAGCCCGGGCTCGGGACGCCTACTTTTCCGGGGCTTCCGCCTCCGGTTCGTCGGCCAGATACGCGTTCAAGCGCTCTTCCGCCATGCGCCGAAACTGCTGGTAGCTCTCGACGCCGAACACGCGCAGCAGCGTGACGTACACGAGCACCCCGATGGTCAGCCGCACGAACACGTCCGCGCCGCCGCTCAGGTAGGGCGACAGCACGAAGCCCAGCCCGAAGATCACGCCGGTCGAAGCCAAGGAGCAGCCCAGGGCGCCGCGTACGGAGCGAAAGATCTCCACGGGCGCGAGGCCGATGAGCTTGCCGGGGATCGCGAGCTCCGGGTAGCCCAGCACCACCACGTTCATGATCGCGTAACACAGCGCCACGCTCTCGATGCTGCCGAGATAGATGCCCACGCCGATCGCCCCGACGGTGAGCGTACCGCTCACCAGCCCCCAACGCATCATGACGTCGGTGCGTCCCTGCGACTTGTAGATCCAGCTCACCGTGGTGCTGATCGCCTGGAACGCCCCGGTGACACAGAAAATGCTCAGCACCGTGGCGGCGCCCGCCCACTGATCGCCATACAAGACCACGATGAAACGAGGCGCGAGCACGCTGAGGGCGAGCATCACCGGGAACGTACCCATCGCGATCAGCGACAGCACCTGTAGGTACAGCTTCTTGGTGGCCTCCGCGTCGCCCTGCATCTTGGAGAACGTGGGGAACATCACCCTGGCCAACACCGCGCCGACGTCGGACACCGGCATGGTCATGGTGGAGTAGGCGCGGCCGTACAGGCCCAAGGGAGTCGCCCCCAGCACGCGTCCGATCAGCAGATCGTCGGACTTCCGCGTCCAATAGTGGAGCGTGGAGTAGCCCAGGAGATTGGAGCTGAAGCGCCACAGATCGCCGAGCGCGCTCTGACGAACGCCGCCTTGCGGTCGAAACCCCGACACGCTCCACAGCACCAGCACGCTGGTCAGGCTCGACGCAAGGACGTGAGCGACCAGCGCCCAAACGCCGAAGCCCGCCAGGGCCATGCCGAGCGCCACGCCACTGGCCACGATGACCGAGATCGCTTCGACGCCCGCCAGCGTGCGAAAGCGCATCTCGCGCGTGAGTCGCGCCGTGGGCACTGCGGCGAAGGGCGAGATGGCGAAGTCCAACCCGATGACCCGCACCAGCGCCGTGAGCGCCGGCTCACGGAAGAACGCGGCGATGGCCGGCGCCAGGGCGGCCAAGCCCCCGGCGAGCACGAAGCCCGTGGCGACGTTGAGCCAGAACACGCTGGTCCAGTGCCCCTCGTCCACTTCCTTGCGCTGGACCAAGGCGTCGGAAAATCCGAGATCCGCCAGCACCGAAAGAAACCCGGTGACTACGGCGATCATGCCGACCAGACCGAAATCCGCCGGGGTGAGCAGCCGCGCCAGAACCAACGTGACCACGAAGCCGCCGGCCTTGGCCACGAAGCGGCCGGCCCCGGTCCACGCCACGCCCGCCCCCGCTGTGCGCGCCAGACTCATGAGCTTCGACGTGCGAAGGCGTGCTTACCAGCCGAGGCGCGTCTTCAGCTCTTGAGTGAGCGACGCGCCCATGGCCGCGTGGGTCTTGGCACTCGGATGCCAGTCGCAACCCCAGCCGTCCATCGTGACGGACATGAAGTAGCTGTACACGTTCGAGTCGCCGGCGCTCTTGCGCGCCGCGACTGCCGCTTCCACGTTCTTCTGGGCGGTGCTCAAGTCCGTTCCGGACAGCAGCGTGGGAACCATCGCCAGAATGAGCGCGTTCGGGTTCTTCTGCCGGATGTTCTCGAGGAACGCCACGTAGGCGTCGGTGAACTGCTTGTCCGTCGGATCCCCGCCGGTGCTGTAGTCGTTGGTCCCCAGGTTGATCACGACCACCTCGGGCTGCCACTTGGAGAAATCCCAGGCCGGCGTGCTGCTGTAAGGCAAGATGCGCTCGTACAGCTCCGGCATGGGCTCGTTGGTATCCGTGCCGTAGTTGAAGATCACGCCCTTGCCGGACCACGCCACCGTCACCACCTCCGCGTTCAGGTTGCGCGCGGCGATGGCGCCGTAGGTGATGTAGTGGTTCTCAGTGTCGGCGCTGAAGTTGCAGTATTGGTCCGCACCCTCGTTGCCGTAACCACAGGTGATGGAGTCGCCGATCACCTCGATGCGATGCGCCGCGGGCGGCGGCGGAGGCAAGAGCATGCCGCCGCCCAGATCGACGCCGAGGTAGCGCGTGGCGCCGAACGAAGCCTCCGTCCGTCGATACATGCGCACCTCGTGCTCGCCCGCGGCGAGCCCGGTGGCCACGACGTACTTCTGCTCGCCCTTCTGAGTCTCCAACCGCGGCTGCTCCGCGCCGTCCACGAGCACGGTCCAGAAGCCGGCGGGATCGTCGAGGGTGACGGACGCCTCGGTGCCGTCGAAGCGGAACAGGATCCCGCTACCCGACCATGCCATCTTCACGACGCCGGTCTCGCTGTCGTCCGTGCGACCCACGAAGCGCACCTCGGGCACGCCGGGGTTTCCTCCGCTGCCCGCGGCGCCCGCAGCGCCGCCCGTCGCTCCGCCGCTTCCGCCAGCGCCCCCCGTGGCGCCGCCGCTGCCACCGCCGGACCCGGCGGCGCCGCCGCTTCCGCCACTGCTGCTGCCGGAAGCCCCCGCCATGCCACCGCTGGCGGGGGAGCCGCCGCTGTCATCCGAGCTGCAGCCGAAGGAGAAGAGCGAGAGTCCGAGCGCGACGATCCAGATCCGATGCCCCATGGAACGATGGTCCCACGGGGACCTACACGGGCGCAACGACGCTCAATCTGCTTCCAGCTCGAAGCGAAGCACGTGGGCGCCGGCGAGGTCCGCGTGGCGGAGCGTGGTCCCCTCCACCGGCTCACCGTCGAGCAGCACGCGCTTGGGGTGCAGGCCCAGCTTGGGAGCCGGGGATGCCTGGATCTCGAGGTCCCCGCCGGGCCGGCGCAGCACCATTTTCTGGTAGCGCGGCATACCGAGGATGTACTGGTCGGTGCCGCTCACCGGGTACAGGCCGGCTCCCGCAAACAGGAGCCACGCGCTCATGGTGCCGCCGTCGTCGTTGCCGGGAATGCCATCCGGGCCGTCGCCGTACAGCTCCGTCACCACCCAGTCGATCATGCGGTAGCCCTCACCGGGCTCACCCCAAGCAGCGAACAGCCACGGTGCGTTGATGTCCGGCTCGTTGCTGGGCCAGTAGTGCTTGCGCACGCCCACCAGGGGCACGTCTTCCAGGGACGCTTGGTAGAACTCCCGCAGACGATCCAGGGCAGCGTCTTTTCCCCCCAGCGTTTGCGCCAAGCCCTCGGGATCGTGGGGCACCATCCACAAGTAGTGCCAGGCGTTGCCCTCCACGAAGGCGTCGTCCATCGCCGTCGGGTCGCTCATCGCGTCCCAGCTGCCGTCCGCCTTCTTGGGCCGGAAGAAGCCCATGCCCGAGTCGTACAGCGCCGCATAGCTCTTGCCCCGCTGACCGAGCTCGTCGGCATCTGCGCCGATGCCCAGGCGCTGGGCCCAGTTGGCCAGCGCCGCATCCGCCACGGCGTATTCCTGGGTCTTGGACACGCTCCCGTTCGAAACGTCGCTCGGCACGAAGCCATGGGAAATGTAGTCCGGCAGATCTCCGTCTCGCCCACCCACGGGCCCCGGGGAGGGGCCGTAGGCCGCCACCCGCGAGAGTTGATAGGCGGCGCCTTCGTCGGAGAACACCACGCCCTTCTGCGCCGACTCCGAGAGCACGATCTCGCCGGGGGAGCCGATCATGGTGTGCGAGTCCCCATGGGCGATGCCCCACACGGGAACCGCGCCGCCTTCCGCCGCCATGCTCACCAGTGACTCGGCGAAGTCCGCGTTGTGATCGTCCTCCGTGAGCAGCAGCCACGGGTGCAGCGTGCGGTAGGTGTCCCACAGCGAAAAGTCGTTGTAGCGACGCCCCGAGCCGCTGGCGACTTGCCCCATGGCGTCCACGTAGCGGCCATCAACGTCGCTCATCAACGTCGGCATCAGCAGCGCGTGGTACAGCGCCGTCGCCATCACCTTCGTGTCGTACTCGTTCGCTCCGTAGAGCTCCACCCTGCCGAGGGCCGTCTTCCAGGTGTCCTCCGCGGCCGCCCGCATCGCATCGAAATCGAAATCCGGGGCTTCCGCGTCCAGGTTCTTCTTCGCGCCCTGGGCGTCCACGAAGCTGACCGCCACCCGGAGGCGCACCTCCGCGGTGCCCTTCGGGAATTCGAGCCACGCGCCCACGGGCGTTCCACTCACCGTAGCTTGTCCCTCGTGCAGTCCGCCGTCGTCGAAGGTGCCGAAGGCCGTTGGCGCCACGTCGAGCTCACCCCGCGCGTACACGTGATAGCCCCCGATGCGCCCGGTCATCGAGCCGTGGTGCTCCACGTGGGCATCGAAGGCCTGTCCCGCCACGGTCACGTCCGCCGCGGGAATGTCGCCTTCGAGCCGGTGGTTCAGATCCAGGAGCAGCACCGGGTCGCTGCCCTCCGGGAAGGTGAAGCGAAACAGCGCCGCCCGCGCCGCAGACGTGATCTCCGTGCGAATGCCGTCCGCCAGCGTCACGCCGTAGTAGCCGAGCTTGGTCTCCTCACTCGCCTTGTCGAAGGCTTGCATGTGTCCGGGCTCGTCCCGCTTGTCGGCGCTCATCCCCAGCGTCGGCATGATCCCCACGGTGCCGTAGTCCGGCACGCCGGTGCCCTCGAAGTGCAACAGCGAGAACGCGCGCAGTATCGTGTCGTCCGCGTAGTACCCGGAGCAATGGTAGAAGCTGGTGACGCCCTTCTCCGTGCGCGTGTCCGGGCTCGGATGGATCATCGCGAACGGTAGCGCCGGGCCGGGGTAGGTAGAGCCGACGCCGAAACCGATGCCACCGGTCCCGATCCGCGGGTCCACCGCCTGAAACAGATCCTGTTTTTGTTGGACCGGCGCAAAACCACCGTCCCCGGACTCACCGTCCGAACATCCAACGGCGAGCCCCGCGAGGAGCACGGCAATCACCACGGCACTTCGCTCTGCCACGTCGAGACAATAGCACTGTGTCGCGACGCTACGATTGGCAGGACTGACACGGACGCCAGCGCCCACCGCCGCGCCGCCCCCCGCGCGCCGAGCGCGAATGCCGCAAAACACCGGCAATTTTGCCTGGCACGCGCGTTGCGAAAGCGTCCCAGCGAGACAACCGAACGAACTCGAAAGGAGGCCTCAATGTTTCGCTCCAAGTGGATCACGTGTGTCCTCGGTGTCGGGCTCGTCTCCGCCAGCGTCGCGGCCTGCGACCAGACGAAGTCGACGTCCACCAACGACACCACAGGCACGTCGACTCCCGCCACGGACCAGAACGCCACCAACACCACGACGACTCACGAGAAGCTGTCCGACTCGGACATCACCCAGGCCGTCGAACGCCGGCTGTTCGCCGACGGAACCATCCACGACGGCGACGTCGTGATCAAGACGACGGACGGCGTGGTGCAGCTCATCGGGCACACCGACAATCTGATCACCAAGAAGCGCGCGGAGCTGCTGGCGTCCACCGTCAAGGGCGTACGCAGCATCTCGAACCGCATCGAGGTGAAGACGCCGAAGCGCGCCGACTCCGACATCCAGAACGAGGTGGAGCACGCGCTCATGTTCGACGCCGCCGCCGAAGCGTACGAAATCGACGTCACCGTGAAGGACCAGGTCGTGAAGCTCACGGGCAAGGTCGACTCGTGGACAGAGCAGAAGCTCGCCGAGCGCATCGCCGAAGGCGTGCGCGGTGTGAAGCGCGTGGATGACCAGATCCAAGTCAACTACGACAAGCAGCGTCCGGACAGCGAAGTGCTGGCCGACGTCCAGGCCCGCCTGCGCTGGGACGCCCTGGTCGATCAGGGCATGCTGCAGGAGAGCGTCGAAGACGGCGTCGTGACCCTGAGCGGCGTGGTGGGCAGCCTGGCCGAGAAGCTCCACGCTCGCAACGACGCCTGGAAGGTCGTCGGCGTGAAGAACGTGAAGGACGACGACGTCGATGTGGAGTGGTGGGCCAAGCGCAGCGACCTGCGTGCCAACCGTCCGACCTACGAGCCCGACGGCGAGATCGACAATGCCATCGAAGACGCGCTCCTCATCGATCCTCGAGTGAGCTCCTTCGACATCGACGTCTCCGTCGACGGAGGCGTGGTGACGCTGAAAGGCAACGTGACCAGCCTGAAGGCCAAGCGCGCAGCCGCCCAGCTCGCCAACGACACCACCGGCGTCCGCGGCGTGAAGAACCTCCTGCAGGTGAGCATGACCAAGCCGCCGACGGACGCGGTCCTCGCGGACCGTGTGCGCTCGGCGCTGCTGTTCGACCCGCTGACCAGCGGCTTCGAGCTGCCCGTCACGGTGAAAGATGGCGTTGCCACGCTGAACGGCACCGTGAACACCTACACGGAGAAGGCGGAAGCCGAAGACGCCGCGTCGGCCATCGCGGGCATCAAGGACGTGAAGAACCAGATCGACGTGAAGTCCGAGGTCGCCTTCGTGTTCCAGGAGTACAGCTACCCGCTGTCGCCGCTCGTGGACTGGAAGACGTTCCGCCCCGACAAGAGCGGCACCTCCGACGCGAGCATCCAGTCGAACATCGCGAACGAGCTGTTCTGGAGCCCGTTCCTCGACTCCGGCGACATCAACGTCCGAGTGGACCAGGGTGTAGCGACGCTCAGCGGTACCGTGGATACGTGGCGTGAGCGCAATGCGGCGACGACCAGCGCCTACGAGGGCGGCGCCACCATCGTGAAGAACGAGCTATCCGTGAAGTGACGGCCCTCGGACGCGACGGCGTCCGCGACGGGATCCGCGCCGGTCCAACAAAAGAAGCCCGACATTTTTCGGGATCCTGTTGGTTCGGCGCGATACCCGGCGCGGGGCGCTTGCCGGCGTGGTCAGTCGGCGTCCACGCTGACGGAGAGCTTGCGCTTTTCGATGAGGCACTTGTCGGCGGTGCACACGGAGAACGACAGCGTGCCGCTGACGGTCGTCTTCCCCTTTTGCGCCGGCGTGAAGGGCACGGCCATGCTGGCGGATTTCTCCGAAACGGACATGCCGCGCACGGTGGAGCCGCCGTCGACCGCGAACTTGTACGGATACTTTGGGTTGCAGTGATACGGCGCCTTGGCCGACAGCACGATGGACGCGTTGGCGCTCTGCCCTGCGCGCACCGGGCTCGGCGCGGAGATGGACACTGCGAAGCTGTCAGACGACGCAGACGTTCCCCCCACCGTCTTCACCTTGCGCTCGGGCTCGGCGCTGGCCGTGGGTGCGGCCTTGGCGGTGGGCGCCGCGGTCGTGGTCGCTGCCGCGGCCTTGGCGGTGGCGGCCGGCTTCGCCGTGGTGGCGGGCTCGGCGCTCTTCGCCTCCGGCGCGGCGCTGTCCTTCGGCGTCGGCTCGGCGGATGCGGTCGGTTCCGGCGTGGACGCCGCCGGCTCCGGCGCGGACGCGACGGGCTCCGGCTTGGGCTCCGCGCTCGGAGCGGTGTCGGTCTGGGGTTCGGTCTTGTCGCACGCGGCGAGCACGAGCAACCCCAAGAGCGGGGCTGCGAGTTTCCACGTCATTTCGGAAGCTCCACTTCGTTGATCGGCTGCACGTTCATACCACCGGGATAGCCGTAGGAAACGTAGTCCGTGAAGCTCGACGTAAAAGGCCCTCCCCACCCCCAAATCCACAGGCCGAATTTGCCTTCGCTGTGCATTTCGTGGGCGCCGGTGGAGCAGCCCCCCACGCTCTGGAAATCGCCCTTGGTCAGGTCCACCCGCGTGTACTCGTAGCCCGCGAGCGGCTTCCAGCCGCCCAAGTTCCCCGCGCAGTCGAGAAACACATCACGAAACGTGCCCTCCTCCTTGGCCCGCACGACGACGAGATTCGTCCTGGGGTAGGTCGGGTCGGTGAAGAACAGGTAGCTCTTCAGGAACTGCTCGGGGGGAACGCTGAGCACGGCTTCCGGATCTCCGACGCCGTTCAAGTTGTTCGTGCTTCCGCCCGTCATGTAGTCGATGAGCAAGAACGGGTGGTTCTTGTCCTGGCTGTGGACGACGAACGGATACAGGGTGGTGAACTCCACCACCTGCCCGGCTTGCAGGACTGGCGGCCCGCCGACGTCGCTCGACCAGGTCAGATGCGTGTCGTCCACCACGCCCATCAGGCGCCAAAGCGCGGGCTCGGCGTTGCGGGGCTCGTGGCTCACGCCGGCGTACTCGTGGCCCAGGGCCTTGACGGGAGGGATCATCTGCTCGAGGTGATCGCAGAAGTCGATCTGGTTGGGCACCCAGGAGCAGCGCGCTCCCGCGAAGAAGCCCACGGGCTTGTCGGCCTTCACCTGCGATCCGGTCAAGACATCGAGTTGGGTGAGCTGGAGGTGCTCGCCGGCTTCCAGCGTGACGTTGTAGTCACTGTTGGCGCTACCAGGCGGAAGCCCGTTGCCCCCAACGATGTTCTTCTTCGGAAGGATCGTGAGGTTGGTCTGCTCCTTGGCCACGATGTTGAGACTCGCCGCCTGCGGTCCCGTGGAGTACGCGTTCAGCGCGAGGTACTCCTTGTCCCACGCGCTGGCGGGGATCAGCAGTGAGGCCCCCGTGAACGCGGCGTTGCCGCCGCCGTAGGGGTTGATCTGATAGGCGACGACGGGAACGTCGGTGGTGATGCGGAACGCCTTCCCCTTCCCGCTCTTGTTGAACAGGAGCGCGCCGTTCGGCACCGCCGAAGGCTTGGGGCATATGGGGTTGTCCTTGGCCGGTGTGCCATCGGGCCCCGCCAAGAAAAGGATGGCCACCTTGCCCGGCGGAATGCCCGCGGCGCCCAGCGGTGCGTAGGTCAACGAGGGACCGAAGCCGATGGGCTGATAGGCGAAGCCGTCGATGGGAATCTCTTGTCCGTCCCACTCCACCTTCACCTTGGCAGCGGTATTCCAGTTGTTGGCCACGAAGGCGGCGAAGCACGAGTTGTCCTTCAAAGTGTCCATGAACACCGCGTAGTACTCGCAGCCGATGGACCGCTTGGCGGCATCGGCCGCGGCGCAGGCGTTCTCGCACTTGGTCGTCGAGGGATTGCAGCCGTTGGCCCCCAGACAGATCTCCTTCACGCTGCCATCGCAGTTCAGGATGGAGTGAAGGTCGTCACTGCAAACGGGACACTTCTTGGGCAGCCCTCCGTCCAAATCGATGCCGCCACCCGTGCCGGAGCTCCCGCCGGTTCCCGATGAACCTGACGTACCGCCATTTCCGGTGCCTCCGGTCGCGACGCTGCCCGGAGGTGGGTCCGCGCTGCTGCAAGACAGGATCAAAGATGGAAGAAGCCAAACAAGGCGCGGTCGTCCCCAAGACATTCCCGTCTCAGCGTACCACCTCGATGGCCAGCTCACACGAGAGCCGCGGTGTAAGTGCGCTGACTACCTTCGGAATCTGGCCTGGGCTGCTCGCGCGAAGGAGATGACCGATGTTAAGATAGGACAAGGAGCGCGTTGGGCACGGGCTCGGAGGTGATGACGTGGGGCACGCAATGATTTCTCGCGGCCGTGTACTTCTCTTGTTGGTGTTGGGCTTGTTCGTCCTGGGGCCTGCGTGCTCTGCCAGCGGTGGTGACGCCGCGACGACAAACCCCAAGAAAGACGGCGGTGGCGCCACTGGCGGAGGAGGAGGCATCGGCGGAACCGGCGGCGCGGACGGGGGCAACACCGACGGCTCGGCCGGAGACGGCTCCACCTGCACACCCGAAGAAGAGGTGTGCGACGGCAAGGACAACGACTGCAACGGCGTCATCGACGACAACGCCACCGACGCCATCACCTGGTACGAGGACAAAGACGGGGACGGCTGGGGCATCTCCGGCGTCACCAAGGTGAGCTGCACGCAGCCCACGGGCTACGCAGAGGAGCAGGTGAACGGCTTCGACTGCAACGACGACGACCCCAAGTTCCACCCGGGTGCCCCCGAGACGGATTGCTCGGATCCCAACGACTACAACTGCGACGGAAGCGTCGGGTTCACGGACGCGGATCAGGACGGCTCCCCGGCGTGTCAGGACTGCGACGACAAGGACAAGGACTCCTACCCCGGCGCCACGGAGATATGCGACGGCAAGGACAACGACTGCAACGGCTCCGCCGACGCCCCTGGTGGTGAGGACGACGTCGACAAGGACGGCAGCTTCTCTTGCGAGGACTGCGACGACAACGACGGACAGAACTTCCCCGGCAACACCGAGAAGTGCGACGGCCAGGACAACGACTGCAACGGCCAGGCGGATGCCGCCGGCGGTGAGTTCGACAAGGACGGGGACGGCAGCTACTCGTGTGCCGACTGCGACGACAACGACAAGAACAACTTCCCCGGCAATACCGAGAAGTGCGACGGCAAGGACAACGACTGCAACGGCGTGGCCGACGCCCCCGGCGGCGAAGCGGACGCCGACGGGGACGGCAGCTACTCCTGCGCCGACTGTGACGACAACAACCCGAACAACTACCCGGGCAACACCGAGAAGTGCGACGGCGTCGACAACAACTGCAACGGTATTCCGGATGCCGACCCCAAGCACGAGATCGACGGGGACGCGGACGGCAGCCTGTCTTGCGTAGATTGCGACGACAACGACAAGGACCGCTACCCGGGTAATCCCGAGAAGTGCGACGGCAAGGACAACGACTGCAACGGCCTGGCGGACGCCCCGGGAGGCGAGACCGACAAGGACAACGACGGCAGCCTCTCCTGCGTGGATTGCAACGACAACGACGGCCAGAACTTCCCCGGCAACACCGAGAAGTGCGACGGCAAGGACAACAACTGCAACGGCGTGGCCGACGCGGATCCCAAGCACGAGATCGACGCTGACAACGACGGCAGCCTGTCTTGCGCCGACTGCAACGACAACGACGGCCAGAACTTCCCCGGCAACACCGAGAAGTGCGACGGCAAGGACAACAACTGCAACGGCCTAGCGGACTACCCCGGTGGCGAGGTCGACAACGACGGTGACGGCAAGTACTCCTGCGTCGACTGCAACGACAACGACCCGCAGGTGTACCCCGGCAACACCGAGAAATGCGACGGCAAGGACAACGACTGCAACCCGGCCACCTGGGCCAGCGGCGGGGAAAACGACAACGATGGCGACGGCAGCCTCTCCTGCGCGGACTGCAACGACAACGATCCGCAGAACTATCCGGGCAACAGCGAGAAGTGCGACGGCAAGGACAACAACTGCAACGTCATCATCGACCAGGCCGAAGTACCGGTGAACATCCTGTGCCCCACGCCTCCGCACGCCACCAGCGCGGTGTGCAACGGCGGACTGGGCTGCGGCGTTGGCAACAACTGCGCCGCCAACTGGTACGACCTGGACGGCACCTTCTCCAACGGCTGCGAGTGCCAGGCGCAGCCTTCACCAGTCAACACCGGCTCGGTGTGCAGCTCCGCCATCAACATCGGCACCTTGTCGGACGTCGCTCAGACCACCGTCACCGTGAACGGCAACGCTCCGGTCTCCGGACGTGACATCTGGTACACCTTCAACGCCACGGACGACACCGACACGAACGGCGACGAGTACCACATGGACGTGCGGTTCTTGACGAACCCCGGCAACACCTACCGCATGGACGTGTACCGCGGTGGCTGCTCCGGCAGCGGCGGCATCCAGATTGCCAGCGCGGAGAGCAGCATCACGGACTGGAAGACCGACTTCAACCGCACCAGCACGGGCTGCAGCGGGATTACCCCCTGCGGCGAAGGCAACTGCCACCCGGCCAGCAATCCCTCTTCCAGCTGGAACTTCTGCAACAACAACACGTCCACGTTCTACGTACGCATCTACAACGTGGGCGCGCCCACCTGCTCGGCCTACTCGCTGCAGCTCTCGAACGGCAAGTACTGAGCCCGCGCGAAGGAGCGCCGTGCCCCCACCGGGCGCGGCGCTCTTTTCTTTTTGTCGGCGCGACGGCGCGGCGCGACGGGGCTCGCGCCGGACCAACAAAGAAATGCGGAGAGCTACTCGGCCGGCTCGGACAGCACCGTGAGGCGCACGGGAAACGCCGACTTTGGTGTCGTCGTGAGCGGCGCGGGCGCCGGGGTGAAGGGCGTCCGGCGGCGGAGCTTGCCCGCCTCCATACCCAGGGCGGAGAGCTCACCGGGGCCGTAGATGTCCAGGTAGCCGCGCCACACACCCTCGCAGGCGTCGAACAGCGCGCAACGGCCGCACTCTGCCGGGTGATCCTTCAGGTCGAAGCGTTTGCGATCCTGCCAGTTGAAGCGGGAGCGACCCGCTTCAACCCGGGCCACGCCCACGTCGCCGCCGTCGTTGCGGATGGAGCAATCCGTGGACAGGTCACGGTACACGTCGCCCACGTAGCGCTCCATCAGGGCGCGGCTGCCGAGCAGCTCCGGCGGGAGCATGCACAGCGGCACGCCGCCGAAGCTGAAATGCTTCTTGAAGTGGTACTCGTTCAGGACCACGGCTTTCATGAGCACGGGGATCACGGCAGTGAGCGTGGGTGTGAGGTCCGAGCTGCCCTCGGCGTAGCCCTCAGGCCGCACGAAGTTCACTCGTAGATCGTCGAGGCCCATGTCCTCGTAGAAGAAGCGCATCATCTTGGGCAGCGCCCGGTAGTTCCAGCCGTTCAGCACCACGTTGATGCTGAGGCCGTCTTTCAAGGCGCCGGCGGCCTTCCGCTTCTTGAGGTTCTCGATGGCCTGGCACTTCTTTTCGAAGCCGCCTGGGACGCCGGTCTGCTTGTCTTCCAAGGGGCCGGTGTGGCCGTGCATGGAGATCGTCACGCGGGTGAGCCCGGCCTCCACGACCTGGTCCACGAACTTTTCGCGGCGGAACATCATCGCGTTGGTCGCGATGGCGATGCGCGTGTAGCCGAGCTCTTTCGCGAAGGCGATGCTCTCCACGATCTTGGGGTACGCCGTGGGCTCGCCGCCCAAGAAGCCGACGGACAGGTGGCCCTCCTCGCGCCAGCGACGGAGCTCCCCCTTCATGATGTCGAAGTCGATGAAGCGTTTGTCTTCCTTGCTGGGCATGCCGTCCAGGCAGAAGACGCACTTGTTGTTGCAGGTCTTGCCGACGTTGATCTCGACGTTCTTGCGCACGTCGCGAACGGAGCTCTCGACCTGGCTCACGAGGCCACCCCCACGGGTGACAGGGCCTCAGTCGAGTACAGCTCCGCGTAGCGGTCGAACACGCCCATGCACACGCCCTTGCGCTCGCAGCGGGTGCACTCCGCAGTGTGCACGCGCTTGCGATCCGGCGCCCAGGAGTAGATGCCGTCGAACACGACCTTGCCGGGGGCGCTCTGCCACTCCACGGTGACTCTGGGGTCCCAGTGAAGATCGTTGGAGAGCATCGCGTGCTCACCCAAGAGGCACATGGGCACGCCGAAAAAGCGAACGATGGCGCGCCCGGCCCGCGCGGGCACCGTGGGCAACACCTGGGCGAGCTTCTCGAGGGGCACCGCCAGCGCGGCGTAGGCGTCGAGCCCCTTGCCCTCCGGCGTGGTGTTGCTCACCACCACCAACCGTGCGCCCAACCGATCCGCCAGCGCGACGGTGTCCGGCAACGCGTCGATGTTGGCCTGGGTGACCACGGTGTTCACGTAGGCCGCGAACTCCGGGCGAATGGCCTGAGACAGCTCGATGGCGCGCGTCACCTGCTCGAAGCTGCCAGCACGTCCGGCGAGGGCGTCGTGCAGCTTTGCGCTGGGGCCGTGGAGCGAGAACAGGGCTTCGTCCAGGTAGGGCAGTGCGCGGCGGGCGAAGGCCTCGTCCGAGAGCATGGTACCGATGGTGCCCACGCTCGTTCGCATCCCGAGCTTCTTGGCCAGCGCCAAGGTTTCCACGAACTTCGGGTGGATGGTGGGCTCGCCCCCGGTGAGGTGCACGTTCTTCACGCCCCGGCTCGCGTGGGTGCGCAGCACGGTGGCCACGCGACCCCAGGTGACGGGGTACTTCCGGTAGCTCTGCATGCGGTGCTCTTCGGAGCAGAACGCGCAGCGCTCGGGGCAGGTGTACGTGAGGTGCAGCTCGAGGCGCTCCATGCGCCGCCCCGCAGGCCCGATCCAGGGCGTGGCCTCGGGCTCCCCCGCGATGACCGGCAGGTGCGTCATGCCGCGTTCCTCCGACGCCGGTAGTCGAGAAAGTCGCCGTACAGGCCGCGGCAGAAGCGGGATAGCTCGTGATCGGCGGACAGCGTGGAACGCCACACCTCCGGCGCCAGGCGCCGCTCCAGCAAGGCGTTCACCTCGCGCGCTTTCGCTTCCAACGCCGCGCGAGTGGGCGGCGCGACCAGGCTCCCCACCCGCGTTTCTTCCAGCGTGTCCGCAAGCCCGGCGGAGAGACCGAGGTTGCTCGGGTGGATACTGCCGTCGGCGTCCACGATCATGCCGGTGTTGAAGAACGGCGTGGGCGCCCAGGTGAACAGATTGCGGACGTACAGGAATCGACCGTCACGCCAGCGCTCGACGATGGTACTGGCGATGTCGGAAAAGCCGGTGCGAAGCGCCGCGAGCTGTTCCTCTCGCCAAGGCACGTAGTAGCCCGGCAAGAAGTTGAAGCGAGAGAACCCCAAAGAGAGCAGGTGCTCGAAGTTCTCCGCGGCAAAGCGAGCGGTGCTGGGCGCGATGGTCTGCGTCACCACGGTGCGCGGCATGCTCACCAGCTCGTCGCGGAGACTCATCAAGTGGTCGTAGGCGTCGGGAACCCCGGGCAGCGCCTGACGCAGGCGACGATGGTCCGAAGGCCGGCCGTCCATCGACAGGGTCAAGATCGCCTTCGGCTCCTGACGCAGGAAGTCGAGCCACTCCTGGTTCAGCCCCAGGCCATTGGTGGAAAGGTACACCCGGCGGATCTTCGGCTCGTCTCGAGCGGCCGAAAATACGGCGCGCACCACGTCTGGAACCAACAGCGGTTCCCCCCCGAACAGCTTTAGATCACCCCCCTCGAAACGCTCACAAAACAGCGAAACCGCCCGAGCTGCATCGGGCGGAGTGAGCGACGGCCAGCCATCCTTCGCGGTTGGACAGTAGCTACAGCGAAGGTTGCAGCGCCGAGTGACGGTTACGATGAGCTGGTTTACCACTGCCCATGCGAGCCGTGGGAACCGTGGGAACCGTGGGAGCCATGCGAACCGTGGGAGCCATGCGAACCGTGGGAGCCATGCGAGCCGTGGGAGCCATGGGACGCATGGGACGCATGGGCGTTGAACCCGCGCTCGAGTCCGCTCACGCGGCTATCCGCCCGCGCCAGAAGATCGCCGACGCCCTGCGGCTCGCTTGCCTGTCGCTGCTCGTCAGCCTGCATGAAGTCTGCGGGCCGCCGTTCGATCTTGGGCAGCTTGCTCTCGTGCTTCTTCTTGATCCCCTTCATAGCTCACCCTTCAAACGGCACAGCTCGACCCTTGCTCACGCGGTCGGGTCAAGGTCCAACGACGAAAGATCTTCTCGATGGTGCCATCCGAGTCGGCCGCGAGCCGCTCGAAGAGCACCGAAGCAATTGTATAATGTTCCTTGCACTTCGGCGAGTTCGGACGCTGGCCGAAGATATCGCCGTTCATCTGATAGTTGTGCATGGGACAAACGCCGCAAAAGGGCTTGTTCCAGCACGTTTCGCAGTGCGGCAAGGTGTCCTGCAGCGACGCGACGGCCATGGCCCGCACCGTGGGGTGCGTGTAGGCCTCCCGGTAGCTGGTGACCCCCGCCTCGCCGATCTGGAACATCTCGTTGCCCATCGCGGCCGTCATCCGCGCTTCGTCGCAGGTGTAGATCTTCCCGTCGAAGTTGTACGCCACCTGGCCGGTGCCGGCACCACAGGGCGAGCGGATGTCGACGAAGTTGGGGTCGTCTGCCGTGAGCATCTTCGTCAAGAACGTGGCCGCGGTACCTTCCACGATCTCCTTGCCCTGGAGATTCAGCTCGAGGATGTAGTCGAGGGCCTTCTTGTAGAACTCCAGGTACTCGTCGACCGTGTAGCCAATACGCTTCCAGGTATCGAGGGCGAAGCCGTAGGGGTTCAGCGGGCGCAGGAAGATGGTGTGCATCCCGAGCTCGAGATAGAGATCCACCACTTCCTTCCAGTGATCGAAGGTCTTGCGCGAGGTCGTCATCAGCGCGTCCACGTGCCAGAGCTGCGGGTCGCGCCCCTTCTCCACGTAACGGCGATTGAAGTAGTCGATCCACTTCCGCACGTTCTGGTAGGCGTTCTGATCGGCGCGCCAGGTGCGGTTGTAGTTGTGCAGCTCTTCCGGCCCATCCAGGCTGGTGCACACGAGCACTTCGTTGTCGATGAGCCACTCGGCGTTTTCCTCGGTCATGTAGGTCATGTTGGTGACCAAGGAATGCTCCAAGAGCTTGTTCTCGTAGCGGTTCTTCTCCCGGCTGTACTCCACGATGAAGCGGATCACCGGCATGTTGACCGTCGGCTCGCCGCCCTGAAACTCGAAGTTGACGTAGTTCGAGGTGGTCTGCATCGCGTGGTCCACGACCTTCTTGGCCGTCTCCAGCGACATGTCGGTGTCCACCCGATCCATGCTGGTGCGAGAGGCGTGGCAGTACTTGCACGACTGGTTGCACCGAAGCGTGGTGATCACGATGTGCAGGTGCGGGCCGACCCCCACAAAGCCCTTCTTGCGGGCAATGCCGTCAGCGATCTGCTGAACGTCGAAGCCGTCCCGCAGAAAGCCCTTGGACTTCAGTGCCTCGAACTCCGGGTGCCCCTCGGCGATGCGCCCCGCCAGCAGATCCGCGAACGCATCCTGCTCCAAGAAGTGCCACGCGCCAGCGTCGTTCGTCACCAGCTTCTTGCCGGCCACGTCGCCGTAGCGGAAGAAGGCCACCTTGTCTTCGACCAGCGGCAGGCGGCGAAGGTGCAGGGTCCGCGCTCCCATCAGCGCCTCGACCTCACTACCGTTTCCGCCAGCGCGAAGTTCGAGAGCTCGTCCCCGAGCACATCGGTCACGTCCGGATCCACCTCACTGATGGCGACGCGAATGTCGTCGTCTCCGACCGTCACGTCCAACTTTGCAAGATCCGAAAACGCCTCGGCGGCGGCTCGCACTGCATCCGGCGAGTACAAGGAACGGGCGAAGACCAGGGCTTCAGCCATCCTGCTTGCCTTCTTCCACGGCAGCGTCGTCCTTCTTGTCCCAGGGCACCGCCACCTCGAGCGGGTCTTCCGCCAGCTCCTCCGCGTCGAGCTCCGCCAAGAGCTCGGAGATGGTCGAGCTCTGTTGCTCGCCAAAGAAGGCCTTGGCCATGTACTGCTCCCGCAGGGTGGCCGTGGCCCGGCCGATGCGCAGGCGCAGCTGGCTGTTCAAGAGCTCGTTGGCGAACTCCCCGGCAAGCTCCTCGAGCTCGTCCGGTGTCGCCGTCTTCGACTTCGTGCGAAGCCGGATCCGCACCTTCTTGTCAGCGGGCCGCGCCAGGTACACGTACGCTCGGTCGATGAACAAATAGGCCGCGCCGTAGACGGCATCCAGCGCGTAGAGCTCTTCGTCCAGGTCGAAGGAAATCTCCCGATCCGAAAGCTCGAAGGTGAAATCCACGGCTTCCGGGTCGGTCTTCGTCGTTTCGGTCATGTTTCTCTTGGTTCGGCCCGGGTGGGCCGTGCTCAAGCCAGGGCGGCGCTATCGCGATATCGAGCGAGGCGTGCTTCGTGAGGAAGCAGCGTGCCCGGCGCCATCGCACCCTGAGCTTCGTTGCGACGTGCGAGCTCCGCGAGCGCCCTCAGCACCCGAGCCAAGCTCTCGTCCGTGGGATCGGCTCCGCTCGCGTCGTTCATCACCATGAAGTCGAGCGTCCCGCTGTGCGCCACACCAACGGGCGCCCCCCGCCGCTGACACAAATGGACCCGCGCTGTGCGGCCGGACTGGTGCTCGAGCACCAACACGGCGGCTCCGGATTTGACGTCCGTCAATTCGCGAACGGACCAAGCGAGCCCTACGTGGTCGCCCACCTGCAGCGGTTCGAGCAAAGGTGCAACGCTCCCGCTCTCCATCAGTCGTGACAGGGGCGAAGCCTGTGCACTGCCCGCTGCCAGTACCGTGACGCTGCCCGCGAGCAGCCCTTGGATGAAGTCGCGTCGCTCCATACCGCCTCCTGCATGCAGCATATCGCGCCCTCCCCACCGCTGCAAAGCCGCGTTTTTGCTACCAATGTGGGCAGACACGGACCTTTGACTACATGTCCTCTGAGCGTCGCCCAACCACAGCCCACACCGTGAGCACCCAAGGGAAGTAGACGTAGCCCAAAGCCATTGCGATGCCCCCGTGGAGCAGCGTCGCAGCGACCGCAAAGGGCAGCCGCATCCGCGGCCAGATCATCACGACTCCGGACAGCTCGATGACGAGGGCCGCGACCGCGACTCCCGCCACCCAGGGGGGCTCTCCGCCAAGCTCATCCGGAGGCGCCCCAGCCAGGTGACGGGGTCCGCTCGCTCCGCGATCAGGAGCGCTACCGCGCCACTTTGCACGAAGGCCAGGCCGCTGCCCGAGAGCTTCGAGATCCCGCTCACGACGTAGGCACCCCCTACCGCCCCCGCCGCGGCGTCCCAGGCCCGCGGTCCCTGGCGCGTGAGGGTCGCGATCAGCCAACCCGAGAGCGCGATGAACGGTAGGTACTTCGCGTGGTGCTCACCGCTCCCTCCAATTCGAAGGGCATCGATGACGGACCCTGCCGTCGCCAACGCGAGCACCAACGCTGCCGCAGCGGTGGTAGCCCGACCAAGCGCAAACGCCACGATTCCCAGCGTCATCGCGCACAGGAGCGCCACCGCAATCGCGGGCGACCAAGAACGTCCGGGTTGCATCAAGAGATCGTGCCCCAGCGCGAACGTGCCGCTGCCGAGGGCGATCGCGAGCGCTACCCGGGCGCGCTTCATCGCGGCCACGCGCGCCCCCGTGCGACGACGTCCACCGGGCCACGCAGCACTCGCCCTTGGGAGATGCGCACGGGGACGTAGCCGTACTCGATGCGCACGGGTCCGGGCGTCGTTCCCGAGTGGCTGGCAATCCAGCGACGGTCCTCGTCCACCCGATAGTTCATGGAGCACGGTCGCGTGCCTGGACCCAGCGCCTGTGCTTCCAAGCCCACGTAGCGATCGAAATCGCTGGCGCGAGCAACGACGCCGTCCGCCAGCAGCACGGGTACCGCGCCCTCTGTTCGTCGCCCCAGCGTCGAATACATGCTGAAGCGTGAGAACGGGAACCACTCGCCGACGATCAGCGCGATCACCACGTACGCCACGAGGGCGACGGCGGCGACCCTGGCTCGACCCATTCCAGGAGTGTATCGTCATCTGTCCCGTGCCATGGCCATCGTTCGCTTTGCCGGCTTGAATCTGACGTCGCGAGCAGCACAAGGTGCCACTCTGCTCGACGCGGCCCGCGCCGTCGGCGCGCCCGTTGGCGGCGAATGCGGCGACGGGTCCTGCGGCGAATGCCGCGTGCGCGTCCTGTCCGGCGCAGCGCTGCTGTCCGCTGCGGATCCCAGCGAGCAGAGCGGCCGCCGCGCGTGCACGGCGCGCATCGAAGCAGACGGCGAGCTCGACGTGGACATCCTCACGCAGAGCGTCCAGGCCTGGCTTCGGACGGCCACGCCGGAGCAACGCGGCAGCGCGCGCTGGCTGCCGCCCAAACCGGTGCCGCGGCGCGCCCTCGACGCTCTTTTCCAGGCCTCGGACGCGTGCTTCGGCGGCTCGGCGCCCATCGCGGAGCTGGTGAATTTCGACGTGGCACGGCGTTGGGCGCGACGCTTCAAGGTGGACGTGTCCTTCGCCCTCGGCGCTGCGCGACGCGCTCGCTTCTCGATCAACGACAAGGGCGAGCCGGTGGAGCTCCGCGCACGGCTCCGCGCGCGAAGCTCAGAGCTCGGCATCCACGCCGCGTTGCTCGAGCGCCTGTTCGCGATCTCCCCCGCCGGGGAAGTGCAGACCACGCTGGGCGTGAAGTGGCGTCCGGGGGACGCGTCGCCGGAACGCGTGAGCGTGTACTTGGAGGAGCTGGGCGCGTGCGCGCGCGGCGAGCAGATCCGTGCTGACGTGCTCGGTCTCGGTGGCGCCACTCCACCGCCCCTGCTGGGTGCGCCCAACGCCGTGGCGTTGGATTTCGCCGCGGGCAAGCTGCACTCTGCCAAGTGCTACGACGTCCTGCGCCACGCCGTCGGCGACGCGCCACCCGCGCTGCCCGCAGGGCTCGACGCGCTCTGGAGTAGCCTTCCCCGCCATCGACGCGGCACGTTGAGCACGATGCTCGCCACACGTCTGCTCCCGGACGGCAGGCTCGCCGGCCATAAGCTGCTGTGGATGACCGAGCCCGAGCTCCCGGGCGACGCCGACGTCGCCTGGCACGAGGTGGATCGCCGCATTGCCGCGCTTTCGGCGCCGGATCCCGCGATTGTCGGCGCCCTCGACACGCTGCGCGGACGTTTTCCGCAGCCCGGCGTGATGCTGTTTCCGGATCTCGTCGCCTTCAACGTGAGCGTCGACGGAGACCCGGAGGCCCTCATCATCCACGCCTCCGTCCGCTGATATTGTTGGTCCGGCGCGAGCCCCGGCGTGAACGTCAGTCTTTGACCAGCGGCAGGGGGCGGCGCCGCGCGAGGCGCTTTGCTTCGCGCTCGCGTTGGATCACGGCGAGGGGATCCGGCGGCGCTTCTCCGGGAGGCGCGAAGCCCGGCAAGCTCGGCGACGCGGCTTCTGGCGGCCGCGCCGTGGCCAGCCGCGCCGGAGGGGTCGGAAAGATTCGCTCGAGGCGCGCGGCCACGCGCTCCGCTTCTTCGCCGCTCTCCAGGGGCGTCAGCTGAGCGAGGCCCTGGTCCCGCACCATGTTGATGTGCGCGCCCTCGCAGCGATCGTTCACGCGGCAGTCCGCGCAGCGCACGCTCTTCGCGCGGTAGTGGGAGCGCACGTGGTAGCGCGCCAGGGAGCGAATATCGAGACGACCGCTCTCGGCGTCGAACAGGTCCTTTTCGAGGATGGCCCGCTCTTCGATCCACTCCGCCTTGGGCGTCAGGCACGCCGGCAGCCCGCTCACGCGGATCGGCAGATCGAGCACCTTGAAGAAGGCGCGGGGCTCCCGCACGTCCTGATCCCGCGCCTCTTGCATGTGCTCGTGGCTGGGTTGGTGCACGCGGATGCGATCGAGGAGCTTTGCCGCAAGCTCCCGATGCTCCAAGAGCCAATCCCCGGTCGCCAGATTGAGCTCGATGTCCACGTCTACCCCGCGCGGCAGCGGGCGGCCGAGCCAAGCGTCGAGCTGCTCCGCGCGCCGCGCGACCAGGATCGCGTCGCCCAGGTCTTCGGGGATGGGCTCCGCGGAGGCGACCACCGCGTACACGCCCGTGGCGGCGCCACGCTCCACCGCCGCGAGGGCGGCGAAGCGCTCCACTTCCACGCCCAGGCGGGTAGCGCCGAAGGGCAGCTCCGCCAGGGGCTCCGCCGGCGGCGCGCCCACCCAGTACACCTCGAAGGACGCCGCGTGCTGCGCGGCCATGGTTCTGTCCATGGTGGTGCAGAACGGCTCGATGAAGCAGTGCGGGCAACGCTCGGCGTGCCGGCAATCCAGCGCCTTGCCTTCGTCCAGGTAGCGGCGCACCTGGAAGCGGCGGCCGTTCACCTCGTCCAGCATCTTGTGCGGGTCCTGGATCAGATCTTCCAGGCCCTCCAGGTAGGAGACGGGGAAGCGGTTGGTCCACACCACGAAGCGCGGATGCCGATTGAGCCGGAACACCTTCTGCAGCACCGGCAGGTGATCGCGCACGTCGTAGAACAGCTCGTCCCGGTGGTCGAAGGCCGCCGCCTGCGGGATCACGTGCAGTAGATCGAACTCCGTGACGCCGAGGCTGATGCAAAGTTCGACGATCTTGTCGAGCACGGCGACGTTCTGCTTGTTGATGACGACATCCACGTTCACGATGGGCCGGCCATCCCGCAGGGAGCGGACCAGGCCCTTGATCAGCCGTTTGAACGCGCCCTCCGTCTGCGTCAGGCGATCGTGAAGCTCCGCCGTGTGCCCGTGGAGGCTGAAGGTGATCTCCCCGAGCCCCGCGTCCATGCACTTGTCGAAGAAGTCCTTGTCCGCGAGCCGGTAACCGTTGGTGACGGTCTGCACCCGCTCGTAGCCCCGGCCCTTGGCGTAGCTCACCAGCTCCGCGAAGGCCGGATGCAGCGTTGCCTCACCGCCGGAGAGGATCAGCTTCACGGCGCCGAGCTCGTCCCGACCGCGATCGATCTCCCGCTGGATGTCCGCCTTGTCCAGATACACGTTGCGCGGCGTGTCCGAGTCCAAGCAGAAGATGCAGCGGCTGTTGCACGCGGTCACCGCGCGCACCCAGTGCTTCGGGATGTTCGCGACGCGCTCGCGCCACAGCATGTAATCGGCGTCGGGGCTTTGAGTCATGAAGCCGAGAACAAGGTAACACGGCTGGCGAAGGTCGTCCGCCCGCGCGGCGCGTCCCTGCTTCGAACGCGCTTCACGCTGCCGGTGGTTCCCCTCCTTCGAGGGTTCCGAATCGGCTCGCGGCGAACCGACGTTCCTTCAGACTTTGGGTAGCAGCACCTGGATGCCCAGCTCTCGCTCCACGGCCTCTGCGAACCGGCGGTGGCGTTCGTCCGGTTTCACCAGAAGGTGCACTTCATCCACACCGGCGCGCGCGAGCTCCGAGATGAGCGCGTGGGCCCGGGTGAAGCTCCCGAGGCGCGGCAGCCCCACGGCCACCCGCAGCCGGAGCTCCGACGGGCACTCGGCGTTGTCGCGCGCGATGGCATGAAGCTCGCGCAGCGTGTCGGCGTCGAAGGCGTCGGCCCACAGCGCGAGATCCGTGCACCCCGAGCGGCCCAGACGCTCGGCGTCCCCCGGCGCCAGGCGCGACGTGAGCGCCCACACCGTTGGGCGCGAAGCACGCGCGAGCTCGGCAAAGTGCTGCGGCCGGAGGCCATCTCTTGCCGCCACCACGTGCTGCCCGGCGCTCGCGACCTGGCCAAAGGGCGGGATTCGCACGAGCGGCGCGCGCAGGCCGCTGCCGCCGCGGTGGTCCCAGTACTCGTGCCACGCTCCACCACAGCGGGGGCGGAGGGCGCACTCGCGGCAGGGCGGACCGTGACGCTTGTTGCCGGTGTTGTCGAGACCGCGGGCGCGATGGCGCGCGCCCGAAGAACGCGCCGCGGCGGCTTCGATGGCCTCCACGCTGCGCTCCGGATCCGCCGCCCACCCCACGCAGGCCGGGAGCCCGCAGTACGGGTTCAGCACCAAGATACCGTGGGCGGCGGCGCGTCGGAGCGCTTCGGGCACCTCTTCGGTGAGGGCCGCGTAGTCCGGCATCAGCTCGGGATCCTTCCGCGCACGGCCGTGCGGCTGCACCGCGGACAGCGAGATCACCTTCACTCGCGGCAAGCGCTCCGCCACGAAATCCACGTAGCCCGCGACGCGCCGCTCGGTGACGCGCGCGATCACGGGGTTGAGGGTCACGCTCACGCCGACGTCCAGCAGAGCATCGATACCCGACAAGCAACGCTGGAAGGCGCCCTCGAGACCGGCGAGCCGATCATGCAGCGCCGGGTCGTCCGAGAGCAGCGACACGAAAGCCGAGGTGAGCCCGGCGTCCACCAGCTCCCGGGCATAGCCCGCGTCCAACAGCACCGCGTTCGTCTGCAGCTCCACGAAGCGGACGCCGCCCTTCCGCGCGCGTGCAATCACGTTCGCCAGGCGCTTCCGGTACAGCGTGGGCTCGCCCCCGGAGAGCGTCAGGGTCTGCTCGCCGGACGCCACGAAGGCGTCCAGCTCCCGGAGCAGCTCCGCCTCCGGCGGCGTCGGCCGCTCGTAGTCTTCCACCGGCACGTTGCAGAACGGGCAGCGCTCGTTGCACGCCATGGTGACCCGCAAGAGCCCCTTCGTTCGGTGGTGCTCTTCCCCCCGCAGCACGTTGAGCCCGGTCACGCGATCATCGTATCGCACGTGGGCGCCGTCGGCGATTCGTGCGAGAGTTCTGTCATCGCCGTGACCACCGAGCTGCCGCCTGGCTTTCTGACTCTTCCCGCGGATGGGGATCGCAGCGTCGCCCAGCTCGAACGGAAGCTGTCGCTGCTGGTGCTCGAAACATTGCTCACGGTGCGCGCGCCCGGACTACCCCTCGCGCGCCTCGCGGCGTTCCTCACGCAGATCGCCCGGAGCACGCACAAGAACGCGCTGCTCGCGGCCCTCGCCAACGCGGACGTGCGCACGCCGCTGCTCGCGCTCCGGAGCGGTCTGGTTCGTCCCGAGGTCGCCCTCGCAGATGCCGTTCCCGCGCTGCTCGCGGCGCTGGGCAAAGCAGAAGACTCGTTTCTGTGGGACGCGCCCGTCAGCCGCCTGTTCGATGCGCGCCGCCACCGCGTGACGCGCTTCGATCCCCCCGCCCAGGGATTGCTACTGAACGCGTCCGGCGCGGAGCTCCGTTCCGCCGACGGTCGCCTGCTCGACGTGAGCCAGCTCGACGCTGAGCCCGAGCTCTTTCCCCTCGCGTCCGGACCCCTGTTCGCCCTCGCCGACGACAATCCCCTGAGCATGATGGAGGAGCATCCGGAAAAGTCCGGCAACGCCATCGACCTGGGCGGTCGCCCGCGACAAGAGTGGACCGAGACCCTGGACGACGCCCTCGGCGTCATCGCCACGGCCCTCCCCGCCCTCTCGAGCGAGCTATGCGAGAGCGTGCAGCGCTTCGTGCCGGTCGGTTACCACGCCGAGCGCCACCTGTCGGCGTCCTACCGCGAGGCGCCGGGCATCGTGTACCTCACGCTGCATCCGTCCCTGCTCACGATGGCAGAAGCGATCGTCCACGAGAGCCAGCACGGCAAGCTCAACGTGCTGCGCTGGTTCGATCCCGTGCTGCAAAATGGCGACAGCGCCTGGAGCGCGTCGCCGGTACGCCCGGATCTCCGTCCGCTGTGGGGCGTGCTGCTCGCGGTCCACGCCTTCGTTCCCGTCGCCGCGCTGCACCTGGTGCTCGCGGAACAGGATCACCCGCTGTCCCGCGGCGAGCCCTTCGCGCGCCGCCGCGCCGAGGTGCTCTCGGCCAATGAGCACGGCCTTTCCACCTTGCGAAAGCTCGGCGAGCCGACCCCCGTCGGAAAGAAGGTGCTCACCGGCCTGGAAGAGATCCACGCCGCGGTCAGCGCCCAGGCGCCCAGCCGCCAGAGCGACGCCACCGTCAGCGCCCTGGGCTGATTTTCATTGATGTCGCTGCGGCGCGAATCCCGTCGCGCCCGCGCGGTTCCGCGTTGCACCGACAAGAAAACGCCACGAGCGCGGACGTCGCGACAGGACCAGAGGAATCCAACCGCCAAGACGCCAAGCTCGCCAAGACCAGAACATTGGGGTTGCAAACCCGATGCCAGTCGCAAAAGCATCGCCCCCACTCACAGACACGGCTTCTGTCTCTACCCTGCTCCGCTCGAAACCAGTCTCATCGACTTCCAACCACGACCAGAGGAATCCAACCGCCAAGACGCCAAGCTCGCCAAGACCAGAACATTGGGGTTGCAAACCCGATGCCAGTCGCAAAAGCATCGCCCCCACTCACAGACACGGCTTCTGTCTCTACCCTGCTCCGCTCGAAACCAGTCTCATCGACTTCCAACCACGACCAGAGGAATCCAACCGCCAAGACGCCAAGCTCGCCAAGACCAGAACATTGGGGTTGCAAACCCGATGCCAGTCGCAAAAGCATCGCCCCCACTCACAGACACGGCTTCTGTCTCTACCCTGCTCCGCTCGAAACCAGTCTCATCGACTTCCAACCACGACCAGAGGAATCCAACCGCCAAGACGCCAAGCTCGCCAAGACCAGAACATTGGGGTTGCAAACCCCGATGCCAGTCGCGAAAGCATCGCCCCCACTCACAGACACGGCTTCTGTCTCTACCCTGCTCCGCTCGAAACCAGTCTCATCGACTTCGAACCACGCGTTTGATGCCACGCTGAAGCACGTCGACGTTGAAGTTGATGAGCAGACCCAAACGATGTCGCGTGGCCTTCAGGTAGGACAGCACTTGTGCCCAGTGGATCGGCGCAATGCTCTCCACCGCCTTGAGCTCGACCACGAGCTCGTCTTCCACGAGAAGATCGAGCCGTGCTTCGCCCACCAATTCGCCCTTGTATTTCACTCCAACTGGCACTTGTCGCGCGAACCGAATCCCGTGCAGTGCAAGTTCCACACACAGCGCCTCCTCGTAAACGGCCTCCAAGAAGCCAGGGCCAAGGCAGCGGTGTACTTCGATCGCGGCGCCGATTACGCGGCGTGCCAAGTGGTCGATCTCCGCGCTGGGTTCTGCCATCCCAGCATCCTTGGCGAGCTTGGCGTCTTGGCGGTTCACTCTCCCTACACGACCACCTCGAGCATGCGGTTGCGTGGAAATCTCCGTACGCTCTTCGAACGGAGCCGATGACGCGCGGCAGGGCAATCGCGCTCGGTGGTAGTTCGACCTCGCGCTTCGAGGGCGGCTCCCGTAATCTGCGAGGATGCGTCGCTTCTTTGCTCCTGCGTTGCTGTTCATTTCGGGATTGTTCTTGGCGGTCGCCTGTGGCGGCAGCTCCGGCGGGGACACCGCCGGCGACTGCGGCAAGTGCGCGGCGGGCGAAGTGTGCAAGGGCGGCAAGTGCGTGGGAACGGACGCGGGCACCGGCGGCACCGGCGGCGGCGGCGGCACCGGCGGCATCGAGGGCGGCATCACGGACAGCGGCATCTGTCCTCCCGGCAAGGAGTGCGCGGGGAGCTGCTGCGGCTCGAAGGAGTTCTGTGCGCTGTCCACCGTCTGCGCGCCGGAGCAGCCGCCCTGCACCACCAACGACGACTGCTGGTTCGACAGCTACTGCGAAGGCGGCGTGTGCATCCCGTACGAAACGCCGCCGAGCAAGACCAACGACGCCACCTGCAAGGTCGACATTCAGATCGACAAGATCCTGCCCGCGGTGCAATGCCGTTGGACGGGGCCGCCGGCGGGGGACCCCTACCCCAATCACGTGCACGTGATGTCCACGCCGGTGGTGGTCGACTTCGATCTGGACGACGACCCGAAGACGCTGCACCCGTCCGTCGTTTTCACCACCTTCCCCACCGCCGGCAGCTATGGCAACCCCGGCGTGCTGCGCGTGATCGACGGCAGCGATTGCTCGAACCAGTTCACCATGCCTGCGGCCGCGGACGCCACCATGAGCCCGGCGTCGGTTGCGGTGGGCGACATCGACGCGGATGGCCGGCCGGAAATCGTGGCCGCGGCCCACGGCGGCGGCGTGCTCGCGTTCCACTGGAATGCCGCCAACAAGGCCTTCGAGCGCATGTGGCGCTCCGGGCCCTGCGCCACGCCCGCCGGCCCCCCCACGTCCGCGGACACCACCGGCGGCAGCGACAAGTGGAGCGGCCCGAGCCTTCACGACCTGAACGACGACGGCAAAGCCGAGGTCATCTACGGCGCCACCGTGTACGACGGCCAGACCGGCTGCATGCTGAGCAGCTCCCTCGGCTTTCCGGCCTACCACAAGGGCGTGGTGCCGGTGATCGCCGACGTGGACGAAGACGGAAAGATGGAGCTCGTGCTCGGCAACGGCATCTACGAATGGTCGGCGGGAGACTGGGTGGCGGAGAGCTACTTCAAGCTGAGCGCAGGCACCCCCGCCGGGCAGGTGGCGGTGGCGGATCTCGGCAACTACCCGCTCTCCACCCTCGGCGGTCAGGATCGCGCGGAGATCGTCGTGGTGAGCGCCGGAACGATCCGCGTGCAGACGCTGGAAGGCACCGTGGTGTTCGGCCCGGTGAGCATCCCCGGAGGTGGCAGTGGCGGACCACCCACCATCGCGGACTTCGACGGCGACGGAAAGCGGGAGTTCGCCAGCGCCGGCGGTACCCAATACGCGGTGTTCGACTTCGACTGTCTCGCCGGCGGCGTGGCCGCGGACTGCAACGGCCAGACGAAGACCGACGGCGTGCTGTGGACGCAGCCTTCGCAGGACGGCAGCTCCAACGTGACCGGCTCCAGCGTGTTCGACTTCGACGCCAACGGCTCCGCCGAGGCCGTGTACGCCGACGAGTGCTTCTTGCGCATCTACGAGGGCAAGACCGGCAAGGTCCTGTACAGCGCAGCCCGCTCCAGCGGAACCACCTACGAAAACCCCGTGATCGTGGACGTGGACGGCGACTACCGCACGGAGATCGTGTCGGCCGTCAACGACTACGCCGGTACCCTCGGTTGCCCCGCCACCGACCCGCTGTTCCCCAGCGCGCAGTTCGCTCAGAACCACGGCATCGTGATCTTGCGCGACGAGCAAGACCGCTGGGCCGCGTCGCGACCGGTGTGGAACCAGCACGCCTACGCGGTGACCCACGTCGGGGATCTGGGACAGCTGCCCAAGACCTCGCAGGTGGCCATCAACTGGAAGGACCCGAGCCTGAACAACTTCCGGCAAAACGTGCAAGGCGGACTGGAAGCGCTGGGCGAGCCGGATCTCACGGCCGGCGGCGACGTGGGTCAGGTGAAGTGCAACGGTACCGTGGCCACCATCGAGGCGCGCGTGTGCAACCGCGGCACGCTGCCCATGGTCAGCGGAACCGAGGTGAGCTTCTTCAAGGACTCGGAGACCGGTGCCCTGCTGTGCACCGCCCCGATTCCGACTGCATTGGGCGTCGGTGAGTGCAGCGTCGTGAGCTGCGACGCGGATCTGGGTGGCTCCGTGGTGGACGTGTTCGTGAAGGTCGACCCCCAGGGTTTGTCCAAGGAGTGCCACGAGAACAACAACGCGGCGGTGTACGAGGGGGTGGGGTGCGGCCGAGTGCCGCACTGAGCACGCCTGGGCGCCGACGCGCGCTGTTCTTCGGGCTGTACGCGTGCGAAGGCGCGCCCATCGGCTTCATCTGGTGGGCGCTGCCGGCAAAGCTCCGCGCCGCCGGAGCGCCAGTGGAGGCCATCACCGCACTCACGGCCATGGTGGTGCTGCCCTGGACCTTCAAGTTCCTGTGGGCACCCTTGATCGATCGCTTCGCGCGGAGCCCGCGGCAGCTCTCGCGTTGGATCTTCGGGGCGGAGCTGTGCATGGCGCTGACGCTCCTGCCCCTGCTGAAGCTGGATCTGGCGGCGAGCATGGGGCCGCTCACGGCGCTCTTGGTGGCCCACGCCCTGTGCGCCGCCACGCAAGACGTGGCCATCGATGCCCTGGCCATCACCACCGTTCCCGAGGCCGAGCGCGGGTCGATCAACGGCTGGATGCAAGCCGGCATGTTGCTCGGTCGCTCGCTGTTCGGCGGCGGCGCGCTGGCCGCCCAGCGCTTCGTCTCCTTTTCCACGGTGGTGACCGGCGTCGTGATCTGGCTCCTGGCCTTCGGCGCGCTGGTGCTCACGGTGCGGGCGCCGGCCCGGCATCGTGAGCTCGCGCCGGTGTTGCCGAAGCTGCTCGCCGCCCTCCGCCAGCGGGAGACCTGGCTCGGCCTCGGCATCGCGCTCACCGTGGGGGCCGGCTTCGAAGGAGTGGGCGCCCTGGCGGGGCCGTTTCTCATCGACCACGGTCAGACCCCCGAGCGCGTGGGCACCCTGTTGTTCCTTCCAGCGGTGGTGGCCATGACGGCGGGCTCCCTGGGCGGCGGGCGCCTCGCCGATCGCTTTGGCGTCGTGCGCACCACGGCCGCGGCGGTGTTGGCCGTTGCCGTCGCCGCGGGCGCCCTCGCCCTGGCGGCGCGGGCGGGCGCCGGCAGCACCACGCTGCTGGTGCTGTTGGCGGCGGTGTATCTCGGCATCGGCCTGCTCACCGCCAGCTCCTACGCCCTCTTGATGCGCCTGACGGACGAGCGCTTGGCGGCGACGCAGTTCAGCGCCTTCATGGGCGCCACCAACGGCTGTGAGGCCTGGTCCGGCTGGGTCGGCGGGCGCATCACCCACGCCGCCGGCTACCCCGCGGCCTTCGCCGTGCTCGCGCTGGCGTCTTTGGTCTCGCTGCCGCTGATGCGGGCGCTGAAGCGACGCTGATCAGAAGCGCGCGGAGACGACGCTGGTCTTGCCGGCGCGGGCCATGGCGCCGCGCACCAAGCGCTTCTTGCCGCTGATGAACACGATGGTGTGCGCGCCGGGAGCAACGGCCACGCCGAGCTTGGGCGTGGTGCCCAGGGGGCGGCCATCGAGCACCACGTTGGAGACGGGGATCGAGTTGATGTTCAGGCGCGCGCGCGCGACGGACACGTAGGCCGGCCGCGGCGTGGGCTTTGCCACGGGCTTCGGCGCGGGCTCTTCTGCGACGGGTGGCAGCGGCGCGGGCTCTGCCGACGGCAGCGCTGCGACCTCGGCCACCGGCGTGGGCGCCGGCGCGGGCGTGACGGCTGGAGGCGGCGGCAGGGGCGCGGCTTCGTGGCGCAGCTGGAAGTGGATGTGGCGGGGCGAGCCGTCCCCCGCGGTGATGGGATGCACCGGCGGCGATTGGTAACCGTCCGCGCGCAGCGAGATCCAGTGCGCGCCGTCTTCCAGATCCAGCTCACAGGGCAGCGCCGAGCACTTCGCCACGCCGTCTACGAAGACCGTGGCTTGGGCGAGCGGAGCGCCGGCCAGATCCGACGCGGTGACCATGCGCGTGCGCGCCGCCAAGCGGGCGTCCGCCACGCGGCTCACGAGGGCGGAGAAGATCAACGCCACCATGCCGACCGCGAGAACCGCAGCGAGCACCGCCAACCACGGGCGACGCCGCGCCACGCGCCGACTGTTGCGCACGGCATCGAGCAGCCAATCCCGAGTGGACGTCATCGTCGACTCGGCCGGCTCCAGCGGCATTTCCAGCCGCGCCGGTGGGATTTCCGGCGGCGGCCCCCAGCCCGGCGCGAAGGCCTCGTGCCGATGAGACGCCGGCTCCGTGGGCAGCGCGCGCTCGAGGGCCCGCGGATCGCTCACGAGCTCGTCGTGGACGACGACGCTGGGCGCCGGGATCGGCTCCACCGATTCCGTCTGCTCCACGAGCAAGAGCTCGTTCACTTCCACTTCCGGCAGCTCCGGCTCGGGCGCCGACGAACGCACGAAGGCCGGGATCGGCGGCAGCGCACCGCGCGACGGCTCCGGCACGCGGGGCACCGGCGGCAAGCTCGAGAGCTTTGCCCGCGGCGGCAGCACCGGCGGAGGCGGCAAGCTCGACACGGGACGCGGCGGTGCGCTGGCGGGACGCGGCGGCGCGCTCAGCGGCGGCAGCCGACCCGGACGCGGGGGCGGAGCCGAAGGCCCGCGCAAGGAGCGCGCTGGTGGCGCCGAGGGCGGACGCGGCACCGGCGGCAGCGAGCGCTGGGGCGGCTTGGGATGCGTGATGCTCTCGGTGTCGCCCCTGCGCGGCAGCTCGTTCGTGCGCTGATCCCAGTCCTCCGTCGCTTCTTCCACGTCGATGCTGGGCAGCGTGCGGGCGCGCGCGGCTTGCCGCAGCATGAAGCGCTGTGGACGCACCAGGGGGACGGTGACGGTGTCCTCTTCGTGGTGCCATCCGCGCGCTGAGGGCTGGGACATGGTGGAGCTCCTGGGCCGAGCATCGGCCGCGTTACCTAGACTACATCGGCTCACACTCGAACACACGCCGCATCTGGGCAGAGCTGAGGAAAATCCTTCAGTGAGACGAAAAAGATCTGTCCCGAGCGCCCAAGATCTCGCGCCCTCCGCGGTCCATCCCGATGACGGCCGCTGCCGCTCTGCTGCCGCTTCCGGCGCGAGCGGGTCAGCGCTCGGTTCATCGGGAGGATCACGTGCAGGACGCGGAAGAGCGAGTGCGGATGGCGAAGGAGCGACTGGAACGCGAAGCGCGAGCGCGCGCCGTTCACGCCGCGGAGGTGGAGCACGCGCGGCAGGACGCGGAAGCGCGCCGCCAAGCGGAGATCATCGCGCTCGAGCTCGCGCACCGCGAGCGCATGACGCGAGTTGGTGGAGGGCGGAGCCGTTGGGCGTGGATCGCGACGGGCATCATCGTGGTGCTCGGCGCCGTGACCATGGTGTCGTGGGTGCACGCGGATCGGGGACAGGGCGAGCAGCCGAGCCTAACGAAGACCGAGCCCGCGAAGGAGCGACGCGCCCTGCGCACCGTGGAGCTCGAGGGCGAGCCCGCCGAAGGGACGCGCCGTCGGGACGAAGCCGCTCCCGCGCCGATCCGCGCTCCCGCGCCGAGGCAACGCGTCGTTCCCGCGAAGCCACCGCCAGCGGAGAAGGCGCCGCGCGCGTGCCCCAACAGCGGCGATCCGCTCGACGGTTGTTTGTAGCTCAGGCGCGCCGCCGCGTGCCGAGGCCGGCGAGGGTGAGCACCAGTGCTCCCGCCCAGGTGAGCCACAGTCCCGCGAAGGTCGTGTTCCACCGATGCGCGCGACCTCGAAGGCGCTCCACGCGAGCAGCCCGAGCCCCACGACCAGGGCCAGGGTGGCCGCAGCGCGCCGGTCGAACAGCGCCGCCACACCGGCCGCGATGGCCCCCACCGGCAGCGCGTACAACAGCCAGTACGCGGAGCTTCGCTCGCGCAGGAAGCCGAGCACGCCCCAGCCGTCCACGAACAGCCCGCCGCCCAGGCCGCGCAGCCCCACCCAGCCCATGCAGAACCCCACCACCACCAGCACCGCGCCCGAGAGCACCCAGGGATTGCCACGCGTCATCGTCGTCGACCTCCAGCGGAGGCGCCCACGTCGTCGCCTCGCCCCTCGCTGTACGCCCTCGGGCCGCCAAAGCTCCCGAAACTAAGCGCTTCGGGATCGATAACTGACAGTGATTGTTGGTGCGGCGCGATACCCGTCAGTGCCCGACGGTACTGGGCGCCGGAGGCGGCGTCGCGGCGCCCCCCAGGAGCTTGATCATGATCTTCACGAAGTCTCCCTCGGTCAGGATGCCGACGAGCTTCTCGTCCTTGTCCACCACCGGCAGGCAGCCGAGCTTCGCCTCCCACATGAGCTTGGCCGCATCCAGGAGCGTGTCGTCGGGGCCGATGGTGACCACGTCGGCGCGCATGATCTTCTTCGCAGGCTGCTTGCGGATCACTGCATCGCGCTCGTTGGCCGACGCGGACAAGAAGCTGCTGAAGGCGTGGAGCAGGTCCCGATGCGACACCAGGCCGACCAGCTTGCCGCCTTCGACGACTGGTAGGTGTCGGAAGTGAAAGCGTTGCATCCCCTCTTCGAGCTTCTCGAGGGTGTCGTTCTCACCGATGGTCACGACCTTCTTGGTCATCACGTCGGATACGGTCTTGGGCAGGTCCGGCATGGTGTTCAGCGTCCTTGAGTGAAGGCGTTCGGGTGACGGGCGGAGGCGCCGGGTTCCCGTCGCGCGGGAATCGGCCCGCGGTACGGATACTTCGGGGCCCGAGGCGCTGCAATGTCTCCACGAGCGCGGCAGGGACGCGCCGAGGGCTTCCGCGGCGGGCCGACATCCCCATGAAAATCCATTGATTATGGCCGGTTAGGGCGGCTGTGGCGGGAGTGCTGGTTGCCTTTTCCAGGACGGGGCCGGTTACGATGGGATCATCAGGAGGTTTTCATGCTATCCCCTCGCTCCTCGTTCCTCGTCCTCTCCTCCCTCGCTCTATCTCTAGCGGTGATGGTGCTCTCGGCCAACGCGGAGGCGCAGATCAAGCAGCCGGGGGCGCACCCCAGCTACGACGTGGAGCTCGAGCCGCACCTGGTGCTGGACTGGGGCGGTCACCCCGGTCCGGACGACGACGACGCCCTGGGCCTCGGCCTGCGCGCGACGATTCCGTTCTTGGACAACGGCCCGGTCAGCAAGATCAACAACAACATGGGCATCGGCTTCGGCTTGGACTGGGCCCACGACGGCAACGCTTGTAATCGTTACTTCTACGCCGGTCGCTACTACCCCTGGGACTGCACCATCGATCGATTCCACTTCCCCATCGTGGTGCAGTGGAACTTCTGGCTGACACCCATCGTGAGCGTGTTCGGCGAGGCGGGTCTTCAGATCGAGCACGACCGCTGGAGCATCGACAACGCGCAGTGCATCGACTGCGACAGCTCCGACACCGGCGTGGACCCCGTGCTGTGGGGCGGCGGGCGCTTCCTGTTCGGCAAGGGCAGCACCGTTGGGGGCGTGGTGCGCATCGGCTGGCCCTACATCTCGCTGGGCGTCGGGATCCTGCTCTGACCGTCCACTCTGTCGAGCTCCAGCTGGACGCCGAGAGCGTGGCGCGGGTGCATGCCGCGGCGCGACTCGGCGTTCGGCGCGGCGATCACGTCACCTTGGCGCGCTACGGCTCGCGAACCGAGCTGTCGGCGGCGGCGCTGCCGGCGGGGCTATCCGTGGGGCAGCGGGTGAGCTTCGTCGCGGTGGCCGAAGCGCTGAGCGACAAGCTCCAGGCGTGGGTGGTGGAGATCGGCGGCAGCACCCGGCGCCCCTTCGACGGCGGCGTGCTGCACGTGACCGTGAGCCGCAGCGAGGGCGCGCGCTCCAAGGACGCCAATCTGCTGCTTTCGACGGGCGAAACCGCGCCGCTGAACGTTCCGCTGTCCGGCACCGTCGCCTGGGTGGAGCGCTGAGGCTCACTCCAGCGCGACGGGCTCCCCTCCGGCGGCCCGAACGGCGCGGGCGATCACGTTCACCCAACTGACGCACGCGTCGAGCAGCACGGGATCGGAGCTCACCAGCTGCGCCGCACCGTGGAGCCGCTCGACCACGCTGCCGAGCTTCTTGAGCTCCATCGGACGCTTCTTGCTGGAGCGACTCGCAACCCAGCCCCCGAGCGTGTCCGCTTGCGGATGGCTCGCGTCGATCATGAAGCGGGCCACGGACGGGCGCGCGGCTTCCACGGCGTCGGCCACCAGCTGAAACGCGCGCTCGTCCAGCGCGCTGCCGCGGCGCCAATTGGGATCGATCACCACGCCGGCAGGGCTCGACAGCAGCGGTGCGCCGGTGAGGGCCGCGCTCACGGTACCGAGGGCGCTCTCTGCATCCACCCGCAGCGGGCGCTTGGCGATGTCCTCCCACTCGAGCTCGCGGGCGATGTGATGGGTGGTTTTGGCGCGCACTGCGGCGAGCGCCACCAGCGCTTGTCGTTCGTCCGCAGACAGCTCGAGGTGGTCCGCCACCAGCTCGCTCACCGCACGGGAAGGATAGCCGCGGCTCAGCAGGTATCCGGCGTCCTCGATGGCCCGCCGGAGCTTGCCCTGGGAGAGGCTCGTCATGCTGCCCCTTTACAATGGCACGCCGGGTCGCATCATTGACGCGTCGTGCCAAGCTGGTCGGACGCCTGGATTTCGTGGCTGTTTCTCGCCGTGTGCGCGGCGGGGGCGGGCTTCACGCTCAACGCCCTGAGCCCTCTGAAAGGCGGCCGGCTGCTGCGCGTCCCCGCCTTCTTGTCGTCGTGGATCGTGGGCGAGGCCGTGGCGCATCACTTCGCCTGGCAGCTGATCGCCACGTTGGTGTTCGCGTGGGCCGGAGCGCTGCGCTACTGGCCCGGCTGGCTGGGGCTCGCCCTCACGCTGGTGTCCTGGGGAACGCTGGTGGTGCTGTTCCGGCGGGGCCGCTCCGCACGGCACGTGGTGGAGCAGAGCCTCTCCGGTTTCGTGGCCGCCGGAGCTTGGCCTCCGGTGCCGTGGACCAAGCTGTGGCTGCCGCTGTCCATGGGACGCCGCGGCGTCCGGCGGGTTCGCGACGTGGAGTACGGGCGCGTCGGCAACAAACGCTTGAAGCTCGACGTGTACCTGCCGGGCGAAAGCAAAGGGCGGCGCCCCGCGGTGCTGCAGATCCACGGCGGCGCCTGGGTGCTCGGCACCAAGCGCGAGCAAGGGCTGCCGCTGCTCTATCACTTGGCGAGCCACGGCTGGGTCGGTTTCAACGTGGACTACCGCTTGAGCCCGCGCGCCACATTTCCCGATCAGCTGGTGGACATCAAACGTGCACTGGCGTGGATCCGCGAGCATGCCGACGAGTACGACGTGGATCCGAGCTTCGTCGTCGTCACCGGCGGCTCCGCGGGCGGCCACCTGACGGCGTTGATGGCGCTGACGCAGAACGCCCCGCAGTACCAGCCGGGCTTCGAGGACGCGGACACCTCGGTTCAGGCTGCGATTCCCTTCTACGGCGTGTACTGCTTCGTGGATCGCCTGGGGCTGTTTCCGAAGGAGTTCTTCACGCTGCTGCTCGAGCCCTGGGTGATGAAGAAGAAGCTCGCCGATGCCCGGGAAGCCTTCGTGGCGGCGTCCCCCATCGATCAGGTGGGACCCGACGCCCCACCTTTTTTCGTGATCCACGGGGATAGAGACACGCTCGCGCCCGTACAATATGCCCGCGCTTTCGTCGCCGAGCTTCGGAAGGTGTCGCGTGCGCCGGTGCTCTACGCAGAGCTTCCGGGGGCGCAGCACGCCTTCGACATCTTCTACTCCCCGCGCACCGTGAGAGTCGTGGAAGCGGTGGAACGGTTTCTGGACGAAGTCCATCGGCGTTCCGGACAGCGCGTTCGTGCCCTGCCGGACGTCACCTCGCCCGCCACGCTCGAACCCGCGGCGAGTCTTTCGGATTGACGACGCCCGGACCTCAGGGGACCATCTGGAATCGGACTCGGGACGGCGCGATGGCGGCGGTCCATCGCGCTACGGCCCGTGCTTTGTGAAAATCTGGAGACCCCAATGAAGTGGACCTTGAGCATCGGCTTGATTCTCGGAGTGGCGGGCGCCATCGCGGCGTGCAGCAGCGATGACGGCGGCAAGAGTGGCACCGGCGGTACCGACGGCGGTATCGGCGGCTTCGCCGCAGCGGCCGGTACCGGCGCCGCGGGCGCTGGCGGCACAGGCGCCGGCGGCAGCGGTGGGACGGCCACGGCGAGCTGCCAGGGCAATTGCGGCAGCGCAGATCCCGTGGGCGATCCCGGCTGCTACTGCGACTCGCAGTGCCAGAACTTCGGCGACTGCTGCGACGACTTCGCGTCCGTGTGCGGCGGCACCGGCGGCGGTGGAGGCGGCACCGTTACGCTGCCTGCGGGTTGCGTCACAGGAGGCATCACCGTGAACTGCAACCCGGTCACGAACGAGGGCTGCGATACCGCGGGTGGCGCGGCCTGCGACCTGGGTCAGTCGGCGCTGCAGTGCTTCCCGGACGGCAATACTACGCCGAAGGGCGGCGACTGCGACAACGCCAACGGCCCGTGGTGCCAGCCGAAGCTCCACTGTTCCAGCAGTGGGACCGGGGGCGCAGGCGGCGCGGGCGGAGCAGCCGGGGGCAGCGGCACAACCACGACATGCCGGAGCTTCTGCTGCGCCGGTACTGATTGCGCTGCGGGCGAGACGTGCGTCCCGTTCGACTCGCAGATCGGCACCTTGGGTGTGTGCCTCGGCGGCGGCACTGGTGGAGCCGGTGGAGCTGGCGGAGCAGCAGGCGCAGCCGGAGCGGCAGGCGCAGCCGGTGCAGCGGGTACGGCGGGCGCAGGTGGAGCAGCCGGCGCCGACGGTGGCACCAACTGATAGCGTTGTGTTCGACACGGCGCGGGACCTCGCGAAAGTGAGGTTCCGCGGCGGACCGGCAAAATGAAGATCCGGTCAGCGATCGATGTCGCCCGGAAGCAGGAACGGATAGGGCCGGCGGCGCACCCCGCGCTGCCAGGCCCGGTCCCAACGCCGTAGCCGTTGCAAGAGCGCCCAGGTGCGGGCGTCGTCTGCGTAGTAGCGGCGCACCTCTTCCAGACTGAGCTTCACGCCGAGGCGCGCCTCGGCTTGCGCGAGCACCCGCGGTAGAAAGCCTTCCAGCTTTTCCTTGAGCAGGTTGGCGGCGAAGTCCAGCGTGACGCCGCGAACGTCGTAGTACTTGTCGAGGATGCCCTGCAGCAGGAAGCGGCGCACCGCTCCGCGGAGCGCCCAGGGCAGTGACGCGAGGAACAGCTCGGTATCGAGACGTTCGCTGCCGGCGTCATCGCGCAAGAGCGGCGTGGTCACGTCCAGGTACGAGAGCGCGTCGCCGTCGAGCACCCAGTTGGAGAGCTGTGCATCGAGCCCAAGGCGCGCCGTGACGGTGGCACCGATGGCGTCGATGATCCCGTCGATCATGCGCTGGGCGCGGTCGTCTTGGCCGCGAGCGAGGACCGCGGGACCGATGGCGTCGGCGTCGAGCCCCGGTTGCACGCAATACGCCGCGATGCGGCCATCGGCGCCGGTCACGTCTTGGAGGGCGGTGGGGACGACGCGGGTGTGGGCCGTGTCGAGAGCGGCCAGATACTCGAAAAAGCAGGCTCGGTAGCGCTCGAAGGAAGCGCGGCCCCCGAACAGCGGCAAGCGCTTGGCAGCAAAGCGGCCTTCCTTGGTGGTGACCGCCAGCACGGGGGAGATCTCGCCGTAGCCCAAGATCTCCAGCGCACTCTCGTCCCCAGTGCTGAGGGCGTGCTCCACGTCGTGCTCGAGCGTCGCGAGCAGGTCGGAGGGGAGCATCATGAGGCGAAAACCCGCCGCACCCGGGAGATCAGGTCGTCCGCCTCCGCGTCGGAGACGATGAGCGGAGGCAGGAACTGGAGCACGGAGCGGTCGTTGTTGGCGTAGGTGGCGAACACGCCGGCGTCGTAGAGCAGCTTGGACGCCATCATGCCGGCGCCCTCCACCGGGAACTTGAAGGCCATCATCAAGCCCCGCTGGCGCAGCTCGAAGGGTAGGCCCGAAAGACCGCGACGAAAGCGGTCGCCCAGGTCGCGAACGCGCTCGAGGAAGCCGCGCTCCTCCACGATGTCGAGCACGGTGAGGGCAGCGACGCAGCCGAGCTCTGCACCGCCGAAGGTGGACACGTGAATGAAGGGACGCTCGTCGAAGAAGGCGTGGAGCTCGCGCGTGAGCAAGGTGGCGGCGATGGGATAGACGCCTCCAGAGAGGCCCTTGCCGGTGAGCAGCGCGTCGGGAGTCACGCCTTCGTGCTGGTAGGCCCAGAAGCGGCCGGTGCGACCGAGGCCGGTCTGCACCTCGTCGAGCACGAGCTTGGCGCCCCGCTCGCTGCAGATGCGCCGCACGCCGGAGAGGTAGCCTTCCGTGGGGATGGGCATGCCCAGCGTGGCCGGGATGGGTTCGAGCAGCACGGCGGCGGTGTCGTCCGCCACGGCGCGATCGATGGCCTCGAGGTCGTCGAAGGGAACCTGGAAGAAGCCGGGCAGGTTGGGCCCGAAAGCGTCGCGGTACTGCGCGTCTCCCGCGGCCAGGGCGAGACCGGTGTGGCCGTGATAGCCGCCGCTGGCGGACACGATCTTCTCGCGCCCGGTCACGCCGCGCACCACCTTGATGGCGAGATCCGTGGCTTCGCCGCCGCCCACGGCGAAGACGACGCCGGAGAGGTGTCCGTTAGTGGTGTGGGCGAGGCGCTCGGCGAGGCGCGCGCGAAGGCCGCTCACCAGGTGGTGGTTGCCGATGTCCAGCTCGTCGAGGGCGGCGCGGACGGCAGCGACGACCCGTGGATTTCGATGTCCCAGATTGAAGACGCCACCGTTGACATGACAGTTCACGAACACCCGCTCCGAGAAGGCGTCGTGGAACGTCACGCCCGAGCGACTCCCCATGACCACGTCCACGCCGAGCTCGCGATAGAGCGCGACCTTGCCCCCGGACACGTGGCGACCGAACGCATCGAACGTCGCGTCGCGACCATCGTAACCCTTCATGACGAGAGAGTGCGCTGCCCGGGCGCGACGTACAATCAGAAGGGCTTGTTCACCATCAGATAGATGATGGCGACGATGCCCAAGGTCTCCACCCAGGCGAGCACGAGCCCGCGCGGAGAGCGGACCAAGGCTGCGACACGTTCGGGATCCGGAGGCTCCTGGTCCACCGCCTTGCGGATCGCACGGAAGTAGGGAAGGGCGAGGGGGAACGCGGCCACGAACAGGACGGTGAGCAGGGCGATGGACGTCCACAGCCACAAGGAATGCCACCAGTTCATCAGGAACCCGAGCACGGTGCCGGCCCCCACCATGACCAGGAAGGAGGCGTACATGAAGCCTCGGGTGGCCCGCGATAGGTCGAGCATGGTGCGGATGCGGATCGGGTCCCGCTCGGACCGGAGCTTGAAGGTCACCGTGGCCGTCGCGCCGTGAGCGGCGATGAAGCCGAATGCGCCCAAGAGGTGCAGTAGGCGCCACGTCAGGTACCAACTCATCGAAGGGAGCCTAAGGCTACTCGCCCCAATCCCGCATGATCCCTGCTTGTTCCTGGTTTGTCCTGGACAAACCAGGAATGTTCCCATGCGATACGGAACGACTCACTGCATCATGCTAGGCTGCGCCTCACAGGAGGGTTCATGCGTAACCTTATTCGTTTCCTTGTAGTGGGTGTGATGACTGCGGGGCTGGCGGCGACCACGGCCTGCGGCAGCGATGACGATAGCGGGAGCGGGGGCTCCTCGGGCAGCGGCGGCGGCAACACCGGCGGGACCGGTGGCGGGACCGGCGGGACCGGCGGCGGCACCGCGGGCAGCGGCGGCGGCACCGCGGGTAGCGGCGGCGGCACCGCGGGTAGCGGCGGCACGGCCGGCGCGGCCGGCGGCGGTGGCATGGCGGGCAGCAGCGGCGCAGCGGGTGCTGCTGGCGCGGCGGGCAGCTCGGGCAACGCCGCGGAAGCGTTCTGCACCAAGTACGAGACGGTGTGCACCTTCGGTGGCACGGATCGCTACGCCGACAAGGCCGACTGCATCGCCAAGTACAACAGCTACGACGCGGCTCGGCAGGCCTGCGTCGAGACTCATCTGGGCAACGCGGAGAAGGGCGACCCGTCCCTTCACTGTCCGCACGCCACGGGCCAATCGCCCTGTAACTGATCGCGACTTGCGACGCGGCGACGCCCTCGAGCCCGGGTGGCTCGGGGGCGTTCGTCCATTTTCACGCCAGGTCGAAGAGCAGGAGCTCGGCGCGCTCCGTCGCTTTTACATCGACGCCCGTGACCCCTTCGAGCTGGGCGCCGTCTCCTTCTTCGAGCAGCTGATCGCCGATGCGCACCGTGCCGCGGGCGACCTGGATCCAGCCGAAGCGGCCAGGGGGCAGTTGCCACGTGAGGTTCTGCTCCGCCTCGAGCACCGTGGAGTAGAGGCTCACGTCCTGCTGCACCTTGACCGAACCTTCGCGACCATCCGACGACGCGACGAGTGCGAGCCGGCCATCGCGCGGCGGCATCGGGCGCTGCTCGTAGCCGGGCGCGCCACCACGCTTGTCCGGAACGATCCAGATCTGGAGGAAGCGCACCGTGGTGTCGGGCGAGGGGTTCATCTCGCTGTGTAGAACGCCAGACCCGGCGCTCATGCGCTGGATCTCACCCGGCCGGATGGTGGAGCCGTTGCCCATGCTGTCGCGATGGGCCAGCTCGCCTTCGAGCACGTAGGAGAGGATCTCCATGTCCCGATGCGGGTGGGTGCCGAAACCCTTGGCAGGCGCCACGCGATCGTCGTTGATGACGCGCAGAGCCCGAAAACCCATGTGCGCCGGATCGTAGTAGTCGGCGAAGGAGAAGCTGTGGCGACTGTCGAGCCAGGGCAGCTCCGAGCGGCCGCGATCGCTCCCGTGTCGAACCGTGATCGTCATGATGCCCACACTATTGGTCGTTGTTGCAACGGTACCAGTCCCAGGATAGGAAACGGATTGTTCTCGCCGTGACAACTGTAGACCTCAACAAGGTGGCGGTCTTCGCTCGCGTCGTCGAGACCGGCACCTTCACGGCGGCAGCGCGGTCGCTCGGACTACCGAAATCGTCCATCAGTCGCTCCGTGTCCCAGCTCGAGGATGCCCTCGGCGTTCGGCTGCTGCAACGCACCACCCGCAGCGTGCAGCTCACGGAAGCCGGCGCTACCTACTACGAGAAGGTGCGCGGAGCACTGACCGGGCTCTTGGAAGCGGGCGCCGCCGTGAGCGACATGCAGGCGAGCGTGCGGGGGGACGTGCGCCTGACGGCGCCCGTCGACTACGGCACTTGGGTGCTTGCAGAGCCCATCGCCCGGTTTCAGGCAGCGCATCCGGACGTTCGCATCGAGCTGGTGCTCACCTCGCGCATCGTCAACCTGGTGGAGGAAGGGTTCGACCTCGCGGTTCGAGCCGGACCGCAGCGGGACTCGTCCTTGATGGGGCGCCGCCTCGCGACGATGGAGCTCGGCGTCTTCGCGTCGCCTCGGTATCTGAAGGAGCACGGCACGCCCCGCACCATCGCCCAACTGGCCGACCACGACTGCGTTCTGTTCCGTCCCGACGCGTTCGAGACCCGCTGGAACCTGCTCGGACCCAAAGGCACCGAAGCGATCACGGTTCGAGGCCGATTGTCCGTGGACGACTTCGGATTCCTGCAGCAGATGTTGCTCTCGGGCGCTGGCGTCGGGTTGATGCCCACGTTCTTGTGTCGCGACGGCGAAACCGAGCTGGTGCGCTTGTTCCCCCGCCATGCGGTGAAGAGCGGCTCGGCGACGCTGGTCTATCCGTCGTCGCGCTATCTGCCCCAACGCGTGGCGTTGCTGCGTGATTTCCTGGTGGCGGAGGTCGGATGAGCAAACGGCTGCTGTGCGCGATCGGCCTCGGCCTCGTTGGCTGTGGGGATCCGCGGCCACCGCCGCGACCACCGCCGGCAAGGGAACGCCCCACGACGCTCGTCGCCCAAGATGGCGGAAGCGTGGCGCCGCCTCCTGCCTACGGAAACGAGATCGTCGATCAGCCGTGCCCCAAAGCGCGCCCCGCGTGCGCAGGCCACGGCGCCCCTCACCACGATTGACCCGCCGGCGAGAGCCCGTACATTGAACGCCATGCGTCGATTTCCGGCCGTGCTGGTGCTGCTGATCCTGGCTCTTACTTCGTGCAAGCGCACGGAGTCTGCGCCGGCCAAGACCTGGTACGACGCGGCGCCCCTGGTCGAATCCCTGCGCCCCGAGGAACGCGCGGACGCCACGAAGAGCACGGACCTCACTCTGTACGATCTCGATCTGGGGCTCGATCACGACCTGAAGAAGTTCTCGTTGACCGAGGACGTCTACTTCACCAACACGGTCGCGCCGTCCCTGAGCGAGATCGTGCTCCGCGTGTATGCCAACGCCACGGGCAAGCAGCTCGTGGCGCTGGCCTCGGGCAAGTGCCTCGACGGCGACGAATGCACGGTTTCGGCCCCCGCTCCGAGCGTGATCCAGGTGGCCCTGAAGAAGCCCTTGGAACGCGGCAAACGCATCAAGATCCGGCTTGCGCTGACGGGCACGCTGTCTTCCATCGAACCGTCGCGAACCACGCTCTTGGCCCAAGGGCTCGAGTCCATGGAGCGCATGGGCAGTGGCAAGGGCGCCGGGGACTACGGCCTGTTGGCGGAGAGCGGCGGCGTGGCGTCGTTCGCGAACTTCTACGCCGTGCTGGCCCGCCGCTCCGGGAGCTCCTGGGAGCGCGGCGAAAAGTCCACGATGGGCGATCTCGGCGCCGCAGGGATCAGCCACGTGCGGCTGAAGGTGACGGCCGCTCCGGACGTCACCATCGTGAGCAGCGGGATCACCACCGAGACCAAGCCGGTGAGCGCCACGGGGGACGCCGGCCCCGAGCGGGAGGTGCACGTGGTCGCCGCTCGCGTGCGCGACTTCGCGCTGCTCGCGAGCCGTCGCTTCGAGAGCGCGACCCGCAAGGTCGGCGGCGTTTCGGTTCGCTCCCACTATTTGGCCGGCGACGAGCACGGCGGCAAGAAGGTGCTGGACGCCGCGGCCGCCTCGCTGGCGGTCTACGAGAAGCGCTTCGGGCGCTATCCCTACGCGGATCTGGACGTGGTCGAAGCGCCGCTCGTGGGTGGCGCGGGCGGCGTGGAGTTCAGCGGTCTCGTCACCGTGGCGAACATGCTGTACCGCCCGGCGCTGTCGGAAGGTCCCTTGGGCATGCTCACCAAGCTTCTGGGCGGCGGCATGCCGCAAATGGGCGACATCACCGACGACATGCTCGAGTTCGTCACTGCCCATGAGGTGGCGCACCAGTACTGGCCAGGGCTGGTGGGCAGCGACACACGTCGGCACCCGTACGTGGACGAGTCCATGGCGCAGTACAGCGCCGTGCTCTACTTCGAGGATCGCTACGGCAAGGAGCGCGCAAAGCTGGAAGCCGATCGGCAGGTCGCCGCCAACTATCAGATGATGCGCCTCCTGGGCGGGAAGGACGCCGCCGTCGATCGCCCCGTCCACGACTTCGAGTCTGAGCTCGCGTACGCGGGGCTGGTCTACGGCAAGGGACCGTTCTTCTTCAGCGAGCTTCGCAAGACCGTCGGAGACGAGAAGTTCTTTCGAGTGCTGTCGGCGTACGTGAAGAAGCACCGCTTTCAAGAAGCCCCCACCCGTGCGTTGGTGGACGAGATGGCGACGGGCAAAGACGCCCAGCCCGTGGCCGCCCTCGCTCGACGCTGGCTGGACGAGAGTCACGGTGACGAGGACTTGGGGGGGCCGGACGTGAAGAAGCTCTTGGCGGGGATCTTGGGTCCTGAAGCAGCCGAGCGAATGGGCCCGGAGATGGAAGCCGCCATGAAGCTGATGCTCCGTTTCCTATCCCCGCAAAAGGGCGACGACTCCGGCGCTGGAATCCTCGATCAGCTGTTGTCCCCGAAGGGCGCACCCTGAATCTGGGGAATTTTCGGTCCAGCGTGCACGTAGCAGGGACGCGCGCGCCCTGCTTTTTGCTACGGTTCGCGCCTTGGAGGACCGATGAAGAAGCTGCTTTTCCGCGCCAGCGCGCTCGCGCTGCTCACCGCCATGGCCTGCTCCTCGAGCACTGACGACTCGGGCTCGAACGCTCCGCCGAAGACCAGCACGATCGTTCCGCCTGGCAAGGCCGACAACTACTTCAGCACCAAAGGCCAAGAGTACACCGTGACGGGGGCCACCTTCGGCCAGGTGGAAGCATCTTGTCTGAGCGCGAACGCCAGCTCTCCGGATCCCCAAAAGCACTGCGCTCTCGAAAGCATCGGTCTCAAGAACTTCGCCATCGGCTGGTTCTTGAACCAGTACGTGATCGACAAGCATGAAGCGGCCAACGAGGAGTGGGGTGGCTTCACTGCCATGACGCGGCCGGCCAGCTACGAGGCGCTGGAAGTCACCGATCCGGATCAGGACGGCAAGTTCGACTACCAGTTCACCAGTGAGCTGTCGGGTCCACTCAATCTCCTGGACAAGATCCCGACCACGCCTTGCGGCGACGAGCGCTGCTTCGACCTCGAGATCCCCGTGCTCGACAACGCCACGCTGAAGAAGACCGACACGGGCAACGAGTGGTATCGCCACTCGCCTTACAGCGAGTACGACCCCGCGACCTACACCGGAGCAAAGGAGACCATCCAGCTCCACATCAAGCCCTACCCCCGGTCCAACGACGCCTATCTGGAATACAACAAGCTGTTTTCCCCGGAGCAGCTCGCGAAGGCCGGCGGACAGCTCAGGATCGGCATCTTCGTCGGCTGGGACTACTACGCGGACCGCTACGACCTGCAGACGGCCAAGGAGCTTTATCGCTGGCTGACTCAGGATCTCGGGTTTGCGAGCCCGGTGGAGAGCTACGACGCGCTCGGCATCGACTCCGGCGAGTTCACCAAGACGATCCAGGTCAACGGGCAACAGGTGCCGGTCTCGGTGCGCTTGGTCCATCCAGGTCAAGGGGACCCGTCCAGCGTCGCTTTCGCGAGCCAGATGAAGTCCGCCATGATCCAGGCCTTCGCCGATCGGCAGATCATCATCTACGAAGGGCACGCCGGGCCGCTGTACGGCTTTGCCCTGGCGAACTGGAACGTGACGGAGGCCGGCGAGCTGGACGACTCCGAGCTGCCGTCCCTCTCCATCCCCGAGAACTTCTATCAGGTGGTGCTCGCCAGCGGCTGCGACACGTACATGGTGGCAGACTCGCTGTACGAGAATCCCGTCAAGCAGGGCCGCATCGATCTGGACGTGATCACCACTTCGAGCTTCTCGAACGCCGCGGGCAAGGGCCGGACTGCCAAGGTGCTGGTGAACGCGGTGGTGAACCAGAGCCAGGGCGGACAACTCCAACCCCAGATGTACGGCGAGCTCCTGCGGAATCTGAACCAGGAGTATTGGATGACGCCCATCTTCGGCGTGCACGGCATCGACGACAATCCGCGCGTGAATCCGTTCGCGGACGTGTCCAAGCTGTGCCAGAGCTGCTCTGGCCACTCGGAGTGCGGCGGCTACGGCAACAAGTGCGTCGATTTCGGCGGTGGCAACACGAAGTGCACCACCAAGTGCGAAACCAACAACGACTGCCCCTCCGGCTACAGCTGCTTCGACGTTCGTGAGGGCAACACGTTGGTGGGCAAGAGCTGCGCGCCGACGGATCTCGTGTGCGGGGGCTCGGGAGGGCCCGACAACGAGGTCTGGATCAACGAGATCCACTACGACAACACCGGCCTCGACACCGACGAGGGCGTGGAGCTCGCCGGCAAGGCGGGGATGGATCTCACGGGGTACTCGCTGGTGCTCTACAACGGCAAGCCGGGACAGCTCCGGGCCTACAAGACGGTGACGCTCGAGCAGCCGCTGCCGGGCTCCGCCGGCACGGCCGTGCTTTGGGTTCCCGTTCCCTACATGCAAAACGGTGGGGACGACGGCGCCGGGGAACCGGACGCCGTTGCCCTGGTGGACGCCCACGGCGCGGTGAAGTCGTTCCTCAGCTACGAGGGCAGCTTCACGCCAACCAACGGCCCGGCGATGGGCATGGCCTCGACGGACATCGGCGTCTCGGAGCTCAGCACCTCGCCGACGGGTCAGTCCTTGAGCCTGACGGGCACTGGCAAGAGCTACGGCGAGTTCACCTGGGTCGTCGGACCGGCGTCGCCGGGGGGCAAGAACCCGGGCCAGTCCTTCCAGTAGCTCAGAGCCCGAGCTTCCGCAGGCGGTCGTACAGCTTGTGCCGCGAAATCCCCAGGGACTTCGCGGCACGCAGCTTGTTGCCCTCGAAGTGCTTGAGGGTCGCTCGAATCAGCTGCTCCTCGGCCTCGGCGAGGGTAGGCAAGCGGTCGAGCACGCCCTCGCCTTCCACTCCGCGGCCATGCCACAGGTAGGCAGGAAGATCCTCGACCCGCACCACGCCACCCTCACCGTTGGACACCGCGTGCTCGATGGCGCTGCGGAGCTCGCGGTCGTTGCCCGGCCAGTCCGCTGACAACAAGAGCTGCATCGCGCGATCGCTGATGGCGAAGATGCACCCGCAGCGCCGGTGGCAGAACGTGGTGAGGAAGTGCTCGCACAGGAGCGGAATGTCACTGCGTCGCTCGCGAAGCGGCGGTACCTCGATGGTCAGCATCTTGAGCGCGGAGGCAAGGTCGCCGCGCAGCACTCCGGCGGCCACGGCCTCGTCCAGATCCCGCGAGGTCGACGCGATGACGCGCACGTGAACCGGCTCGTCTTCGGCTCCCCCTACCGGACGCATCTTGCCCTCCAGGAGCACGTGCACGAGCTTGGCCTGAACCTCGGGGCTCAGCGCGGTGACCTCGTCGATGAACAGGGTGCCACCCTCTGCGGAGCGGAGAAGCCCCGCAAAGCGCTTGTCGCCATCGCGACCTACGTGGCCGAATAGCTCGGAATCCACGACGTGGGGGGACAGCACGGACGGAGTGAGGCGCAGAAACGCAGAGCGTTCGAGGCCCGACCCGGCGTGGACGGCCCGAGCCACCAGCTCCTTACCGGTGCCTGGCTCTCCCAGGATCAAGAGGGAGCCGCGTGCTTGACCCGCATCGGAGATCTGTTCTCGCAGTCGCTCCATCGCTGGGCTCTGGCCAATCAGCTCGAAGGCGTCGTCGTCTTCCTTCTTGCGCAGGTTGACCACCGGTCGCGCACACGCGGCATAGCTCTCCCGCGCGGCGTACACCTCGGCGTAGGTCTTGGCGCGCAGAGCGTCGAGCTCCGCCACCGCTGCTTCCACGGCCGGCGCCAGCGACGGGCCGAGGATCTCGCAGATGGCGTCTCGCCACGCGGAGCCGGCGATCACCAGATGAGCCAAGGGCACGCCGAGATCCGCGAGAGTCTGCGCCGTCTCCCGTAGAGTCGTGGGCGGCGCGTCGGGATCTGCAGCGGGCTTGGCGAGACGGTCCAGCTCCTTGCCGAAGATCTCGTCGAACTCCCCGGCGTTGATGCGCGTCCCTGCCGGAACTGCGGAGAAGTACCGGCTGCGCCAGGTGGAAAGCAGCGCCTCGCGGCGAGCAAGAGCCGGAGACAGGGTTTCGAGGGGAGAATGGTCTGTCACGCCGAGAAAGTTAGCGCGCGCCGAGACCCCTCTGCATGATGAGTGTCAGTGATGGGTACACTCCCGCCTCAGCTGGCAATGGGAATCGCGTTCCAGCGCCGCGCGACGACCGCAGAGAGCGCCTCGGCCAACCCCTGGGCGTCTTCCAGCGAGCAATCTGCGTCGTAGCTGCTTTGAAAGCTCCGGTGCTGCCGACGACGCCGCGTGAGGCGCCGACCCACCTCGGCGAGGAGCGTCTCGGGGTCGGTCACCTCGAGCGTGTAGTGCGTCAACCACAGGGTGCCGTTGGGAGCCACCCAGCGTTCCCCTTGGCGAAACCAACCTTGCGCCGTGAGCACCGCGATCAGCTCTGCCGTCGCGGGAAAATGATGATCCACGGTTTCGTTCCTTTCGACTCGCGCCCATCGAGGGCGGGCGAAGGGAGAGCAAGCACCGGGCCAACGCGGAACTGCGGAAAATCGAGGGGTTGTCAGGACGGCGTGTTCATCGCGTCAGACAGCACGACACGGAGACGTGGCGCTCGATGCCAGGATGTCATTGGCCGCGAGCTGCCTTGCAGCAGCGGACGCCCGTCTGCATCCCGGCATAGCGCTCGCCGTGGTTGGACGTTGCGGCACGGCAACGGTTCCGGCCGATGAGCCACCATCCACCCCGCAGGATCGCGCGGTGCCCCGGCTCCCCGCTCGGGCGCGTGGTCCATTCGTCCACGTTGCCCACCATGTTGACCACACCAAAGGGGCTCGTGCACTCGGGCCGAGCGTCCTTGGCCACCCGGTGGTCGATGAACTGGTCCGGACCGGTGACCAGCTCTTCTTCGGGGAAGTCGTGGTTGCAGCGCTTGGCGTCCCGCACGTAGCCGTAGGGATACGGCAGCGCATCCGGTCCCTCACAGGCGAACTCCCACTCGTCTTCCATGCACAGGCGCTTGTCCATGGCACGACACAGGTTCTGGGCTTCGGTCCAGTTCACGTGGGTCAGCGGCAGGCCGTAGCCGGGCGGCGTGAGCTCGTAGCGATCGATGCAGTAGCGCATCGATCGACGCGAGCCCGTGCATTCGCTGGGTTCTGCGAACTCAGCGCAGGCGATCTTCTCCCCGACGGACGTGCGCGGCAGCCAGCGTTTGCAGCGCTGGATGGGAACCGAGCAGCGAAGGCCCTCCGCCAGCACCATGTCCGCGGGGCAGGCCGCATCAGCGGGCTCGTAGGGCGGCGGTGTGAGCTCCGGCAACCGCCCCGTGGCCAGCTCGAAGCCGCGCATTCCGGTCGGGTCACCCTCACTCTGAACTGCGGGCACCGACTCGGGCTCCGGCTCGTGGGCGCCCGCTGCGGCGGGCATGCAGCAGCGGAAGCCGGTGGTGAAGTCGTGATAGTCCGCGCCGTGGGCGTCGGTCACGTAGGTGCACCCGGGGCCGTGCTGCACGCCGTCGAGATAGTGCCCGCCCATCAGCAGCGGCTTTTCTCCCCGCGTCCACTCCAGCAGGTTGCCGTGCAGGTCGTACACGCCCTCGGGCGTGACGCACTGGTCGAACTCGCCGGTCTTCGCGATGGTGTTCGGAACCTGGTTCAGTCGTGGGTCGTTGAGGGCGACGGAGTCCGTGCGCCGCTCACCGTGGATGATGGAGCTCGGATGGATGGGCCGGTGGGTGTTACAGGCGTCGTGGCGTTCCGCCGCCCCATAGGGAAACTGCCGGCGACCCTTCCCCTGCCCCATGCACGCCGTCACCCACTGCTTGGTGGTGCACAAGCGACGGCCCGCCCGGCGGCAGGCTGCGTCGGCCTCCTTCTCCGAGATGTAGGCTTGGGGGATCACGCCGGCGCGGGTTTCTGCCACGACCTTCTTGGGACCTACGGAGCGAAACGGCGAGTGCTCACTGCCGTCGGCTTCGCGCACCCGTGCCTCCCAGCGATCGATGCAGAAGCGTCCATCGATCAGCGCCATGTCTGCCGGACACGCCGCGGGCTTCGGGGTCGCGGTGGTCACGGCGCTGAGCGTCGGCCCGGACGCCGCCGGCGCCGCGGGGACGGAGCTCGGCGACGAGGCCACCAGAGCGGGGTCGGGGGCGCGCCGTTCGCGACAGCCGACCACGAGAACGACCATGAGCAGCAGGTGGAGCTTTCCGTTCACGCGCCGAGATCGTGGCAAACCCCGCCCGCCCTCGCCAATTTCAGGACGTCACGTGGCGGCACACGTCCAACGCGGCGACCACACCGAGGAGCTTCTTCTTCTCGTCGAGCACCAATACCCGGTGGATCCGACGTTCGGCCATGGTGCGAGCCGCCTCCGCCACCGTCGCGTCGGGGCCCAGCGAGACGACTCGCTGGTTCATGAAGCGGCTCACGGGCAGCTCCTTCGCCTCCAGCGTCTTGGGCTCCCGCACGATCCGGAGCAGCGCCGCCGCGTCGTAGAAGCTGTCGTCGGACTCCGACCGCTCCGAGGTGCTGGTGGCCCACAGCGCGTCCGTCATGGAGAACACCCCCACGACGGACCCGGCGGCGTCTTCTACCGCGAGCCCCAGCACGTTCTGCTCGAGCATGGCGCGCACGGCTTGTTCCACCGTGGCGGTGGACAGCACCGTGACCACGTCGCGGGTCATGACCGTGGAGAGGGGGACGTCGAGAGTGGGCATTTGCCGGAGCGTACGGTCGACGCGACGGACGTGCAATGGCGTGCCCGCGGCGAACCGACAACCCCATTCAGGCAGAGGAGAGCTGATGGTCCACCAGTCGGTCTCCGTCGAACAGGAAGCGGCCGGAGAAGCGGCGTCGCTCGAGCATCATGGGCAGCCACAAGACATCGTCAGCCCACATGCGGTGGTAGGGAATGCCGTCCAGGGGAGTCCACAGCGGCACTGCCTCGTCGGTCTCGATCACCTGACCGCTGGCTCCTTCGGCACGAAACACGACCACGTGGAGCCCGTAGCCATCCAGGAACTGAAAGCTCAGCTCGCCGGATTCCGAGATCCCTTCCGGCGTGACGCCGACCTCCTCCTGCACCTCGCGGACCGCTGCTTGTCTGGGGCTCTCCCCGGGCTCGATGCGCCCGCCGGGTCCGTTGATCTTGCCGGCGCCGAGACCGCGCTTCTTCTCGATCAAGAGAATTCGATCTGCGTGTACGACGAACAGTAGCGTCGCGCGATCGTCGGGCTGCCAAGTCGACCAATCCAAGTCCGTGACGCGTTCGAGCACGTCCCATCATTGCGGAGCGGGACGACGTCGTAAAGCGCCAGGGCCTGTGGCAAACTCTCGGCAGTGTCCGCCAGCAGGAGTCGACCGTGAAGCGAGGGGACGTGGTGGGCGGGCGCTTCGAGGTGGAGGAGCTGGCGGGCGCCGGCGCCATGGGCGTGGTGTATCGCGCGCGCGATCGCGGCACCAACGCCAGTGTGGCCCTCAAGGTGTTGCGCCCCGGCTCGGAGACGCATCGCTTCGCGCGGGAGATCCGCTTGCTCGCGGAGCTGCACCATCCCGGCATCGTGCGCTACGTGGCCCACGGTGAGTCCGAGGAGGGCCCCTATCTCGCCATGGAGTGGTTGGAGGGCCTGAGCCTGGCGGATCGCCTGCGGCGCTCGGAGCTTCCCCTCGCCGACGCCATCGCGGTGGTCGGCCGCGCGGCCTCGGCGATCGGTGCGGCACACCGGCGTTGGATCGTGCATCGTGATCTCAAGCCCTCGAACCTGTTCCTGGTGCACGGCGAGCTCTCCGCGCTGAAGGTGCTGGACTTCGGTGTGGCGCGGCACGGCGCGCTGTCCAGCGATCTCACCCGCACCGGGATGATGGTCGGAAGCCCTCGTTACATGGCGCCGGAGCAGGTGACCGCCGGAAAGGACGTCGACGCCCGCGCCGACGTCTGGGCCCTGGGCGTGGTGCTGTTCCGCTGCGCCACGGGCGCGCACCCCTTTGGAGACGCACCCACGGAGCTGCTGCTCGCCGAGGTGCTGACCAGCACGGCGCCCCGCGCGCGCTCGCTCCGCAGCGACGTTCCCGAAGAGCTCGACGAGCTGATCGCCAGCATGCTCAGTCGGGATCCGGCGGATCGGCCCGCGGACGGAGAGACGGTGGCGCGCGCGCTGGGAGAGCTGTCCGCTTCGACCGCCGCGGCACCCGAGAGCCGCGCCCCCGAGCGCCAAGTCCTGACGCTGGCCGAGCAGCGCTTCACCTGCACATTGGTAGTGGAAAGCGCCGGCGCGGCGGCGGTCGGTCCAATCGTGTCGCCGTACTCGGGGTCGGTGTTCGAGACCGACGGCGGGTCCTCGGTCGTGACGTTCACGGCACGCGGAACCGCGACGGATCTCCTGCAACAGAGCGCTCGTGCCGCCCTCGCCGTGCATGCCGCGTTCGCCAGCGCGAAGGTGGCGATGGTCACCGGCATCGCCGAAGGCACCGCGTCATCACGCCCCGAGCCCGATGTGATCGAGCGCGCGCGGAGCCTGCTCGCGGACGAGGGGGGTGGCGTGTGGGTGGACGCGACGAGCGCAGCGCTCCTGGAAGCGCACTTCGAGCTTGCGCGCGCCACCTCCGGCGCCATGCAGCTCGTTGGCATACGACAGAAAGTGACGCCGATGCGTCGGCTCTTGGGGCGCGCCTCGCCCTGCGTGGGCCGCGAGCGCGAGCTCCGCACGCTCCTGGATCTGTACGACGAGTGCGTGGAGGAACCCATAGCGCGGGTGGTGCTGGTGACCGGCGTGGCCGGCGTGGGCAAGTCCCGTTTGCGCTACGAGCTCTTGCGCCGCATCAGCGAGCGAGTGGGGAGAGCGCCTCCGAGCATCTGGCTGGGCCGCGGGGATCCCACTCGTGCTGGCGCGCCGTTCGGGCTCTTGGCCAGTGCCTTGGCGGACGGCCTGGACGTGCAGACGACCATCAGCTCCAAGGATCAACGTGCCCAGGTGGAGCGCCGCGTCGCAGACCTCGTTCCGGAAGAGGACGTGGCGCGCATCACCTTCAACGTGGCCCAGATGCTCGGGCTCGAGCGCGACGACCTCGACACGCTGCAGGGGCGCGACGATCCATTGTTGGTCGGCGACGAGATGCGCGCCGCCTTCGAGGACTTGCTCGCCGCGGTGTGCGAGCGTGGGCCGCTCATCGTGGTGCTCGAAGACCTTCACTGGGGCGATTGGGCGACCATCCGTTTCGTGGACGCGGCGTTGCGCCTGCATCGCGACGCGCCGCTGTTCGTGGTCGCGCTGGCCCGCCCCGACGTATTGGACCTGTTCCCGAGCCTGTGGTCGGAGCGCGGCTTGCACCAGCTGCCCTTGGGGGAGCTCGGCAAGCGCGCGAGCGCGGAGCTCGTCCGGGCGTTGCTCGGCGAACGTGTCAGCGAGGCCGAGGTGCGCGCGCTCACGGAACGCGCCATGGGCAACGCCTTCTTTCTCGAGGAGCTCATCCGCACCGTTGCCGAAGCGCCGGCTCGCGAGGAGCTGCCGCCCACGGTGCTGGCCATGGCCCAGGCCCGTGTGGACGCGCTGGCGCCGGAGGCTCGCCACTTGCTGCGCGCCGCCAGTATTTTTGGGCAGGTATTTTGGCTCGGCGCGGTAACGGAGCTGGTCGCCGGCACGGCACAAGAAGCCTCGGAGTGGCTCAGGCTCCTGGGCGAGCACGAGCTCGTCAGTTCTCGTCGCGAATCCCGCTTCCGGGGACAGACGGAGTTCGTGTTTCGCCACGCGCTGATTCGCGACGCCGCCTACGCCATGCTCACCGATGCCGATCGCATGCTCGGGCACCGCCTGGCGGCTCGCTGGCTCGAGCAGGCCGGTGAGCGAAACGCCTTCGTGCTCGCCGAGCACCTGCGCCTGGGGGGCGATCCAGAAGGCGCGGCGCCGCTCTATCTGCGCGCCGCCGAGCAAGCCTTGGAGGGAAACGATTTCTCCGCCACCCTCGACAACGCCGCCCGTGCGCGGGAGCTCGGCTTGAAGGGGGAACGCCTGGGCCGGGCTCACCTGCTCGCCGCGGCGGCGCACCAATGGCGCGGTGAGCTCACGGAGCAGGAAGCCGAAGCGCAGTCCGCGTTGGCCGAGCTCAGCGAGCTTTCCCCGCGCTGGTACGCGGCGGCCGGGGAAGTCGCGCGCGTGGCGTCACGTCTCGGTCGCCATGAACGCGTGGCGGAGCTGGTGGCCGTCGTCGCCGGCGACCAACGCGAGGAAACCGCGGGCGCCCGCGCGGAGCTCCTCGCTCGCCTCGGCGTTCCGGCCATTCGGGCCGGCCTCACGGAGCTATGGGAAACGATCCATAGAGAGCTCGAGAAGGCAGAGCCCTTCGTGGGCGAGAGCGGCGCGACCCGCGCCTGGATCCATCGTCTTCGGGGCTACCAGGCTCTGGTGAGCGGCGACACCTCGAGCTACTTGCGCCTGTCCCAGGCGGCCGCGGAGGAGCTCGAGAAGGCGCGCGACCACCGCACGGCGCTCACCCTTGCCACCAGCGTCGGCTTCGCCAACGTCGCCTTGGGTCGCTACGCCGAGGCCGAGGATGTCTTGGTCCGCGCGCTCGCGGGCGCCGAGCGGCTCGGTCTTGCCACGGTGGAGCTCGTCGCCAAGCACAACCTCGGCTACGCGGTGGCGCTGCAGGGGCGACTGGACCGAGGCATCTTGCTGGAGACCGAATGCATCGCCGGAGCCATCGCCCAGAAGGACCGCTGGATCGAGTGCGTGAGCGAGACCTATCTCGCGGACCTGCTCTTGCGCGCGAAGCGGCCCGCGGAGGCGGAGCGCGCAGCGCGGCGCGCAGCGGAGCTTTCGGACCGCCCCAATCGCGTGCTCGCCCTCGCCCACCTGGCACGCGCCCAGCTCGATCTCGAGCGCTTGGACGAAGCTCTCGCCACCGTCGGCGAATCCCACGCGCTGCTCCTGAATCTCGGCAGCGTGGAGGATGGCGAAGCCCACGCGCGCCTCGCCTTCGTGGAGATCAACCTGGCCGCGGGCAACGAGATGGTGGCCCTACGGGAGCTCGCCGTGGCTCGCGACCGGCTGCTGGCGCGCGCCGAGAAGATCGCCGACGCCGAGCTGAGAGCGAGCTTCCTCACTCGGGTCGAGGAGCACGCCCGCACCCTGCAATTGGCCTTGGAGCGCGGAATCAAGCCGGTCCCGCGGTAGCGATCAGAGCGGCCATGGGTCCGTGCTGAAGGAGCCGGTCTCGCTGCACTTCGTCTTTCACCAACAGGGCGCCCGCAAACCCCAGAGCGTTGACGGAAATCCCTTCGAAGCGCTCCGCCACGCGTGGCACGAGCATCATGGTGCGCTCGGTGAGGAGCAGGTTGTACGCCTCCGGACTGTCCAGCTCCTCGAGCATCTCACGGTACAGCGGCGCGAGATGCCTCCCGGCCACATTGCGATGCGCCTGTCGAAATGGGACTTCGGACGCCGACGAGAGCAGCGCCTCGAAGGACGCCTCCGCCGCCCCCGGCAGCAGTGGCAAGCGGACCAGTTGCAGGTGCTTGTGGCGCTGGCTGGCTCCGGCGAGGCGTCCGGAGTTGTAGAACGCCAGCGCCGGGGCCGGGGCCAGCGCGTCGGCGACGACCTCGAAGTCGTCTTCGGTGAGCGGCGCGGTCTGTTCTTCGAACTGGCGGGTGACGATGAGCAGGTGGTCCGGCAGCACCGGGTACTTGTTGAGCAGCACCACGTGACGCGGCCCCACATCCGCCACGAACAACGCCGGATCGTAGGGCAAGAAGGGATCCGCAGCCGACGGCGCCGGGGGCTTGTGCGCCAAAGCCTTCACCTCGCGGATGCAGAAGCGCATGCCACCGTCCCAGAGCTCCTCCACTCGGGTCTGGATGGGGGAAAGGGCGCCCGCCGCGGTTGCCGCCGCCGTGCGCGCCGCCGCCGACTCCCACAGTGTCATCAACCGTCGTCGTCGGAGAGCGGCGCGAACAGGTCGTCCAGATCCCCCTGCGAAAGTGCCACGCTGGGGCCGCCGCTGAGCAGCGACTCCGCCAGATGTCGCTTCTTGCGCTGCAGTCCGAGCATGCGCTCCTCCACGCTGCCCGCGACCACCAGGTTGTGCACGAACACCGGCGCCGTTTGCCCGATGCGATAGGCGCGGTCCGTGGCCTGCATCTGGGCTGCGGCGTTCCACCACGGATCGTAGTGGATGACGGTGTCGGCACGGGTCAGGTTCAGCCCCGTCCCCCCGGCCTTCAGGCTGATCAGGAACACGTCCACTTCCCCGCCCTGGAAGCGGTCCACGAGCGATTGACGATCTTGGGAAGCGCCGGTGAGCGTCACGTGGGCGACGCCACGCTCCGCGAGCCCTTCGCTCAGGATCGCGAGCATGCGGGCGAACTGGGAAAAGACCAGGACCTTCCGACCCTCCGCCAGCTGGCGCTCGAGGAGCTCGAAGAACAGCTCCCGCTTGGCAGAGCCGGTGACCTCTCTCGCGGCATCTACCTTCACCAACCGCGGATCGCAGCAAACCTGCCGCAGCTTGGTGAGCGCGTCCAAGATCGTGATGCTCGAAGCGGCAAACCCCTTCTTGCGGATCGCCTGCCGGACCTCGCCGTGGGCGGCCACGCGAATGCTCTCGTACAGATCGCGCTGCTCACCGCTGAGCTCCACGGAGCGCACGAGCTCCGTCTTGGGCGGCAGCTCCTTGGCGACGGACTCCTTCAGGCGCCGAAGGATGTACGGAGCCACGCGCTGCTGGAGCGCCGCGAGCCGTTCGTCGTTGCCGTCCCGCTCGATGGGCAGACGAAAGCTGGAGCGGAACTGATTCGCGCTCCCGAGCAGCCCTGGCATCAAGAAGTCGAACAGCGACCACAGCTCTTCGAGGTTGTTCTCCACCGGAGTTCCGGTGAGGCACAGGCGGTGGCGCGCGGATAGCTCACGGATAGCGCGCGCGGCCTGGCTGCGCGGGTTCTTGATGGCCTGCGCCTCGTCGAGCACCAGGTAGTGGAACGGCTGCTCCAGAAAGGCTTGTCGATCTCGAACCAGCACCGGATAGCTGGTGATGGCGATCTCCGCTCGCGGCAGGTCGGCGTAGGCGGCGTGGCGTTTCTTGCCGTGGAGCTCCACCACCCGCAGGTGCGGCGCGAACTTCTTGAGCTCTCGCCGCCAGTTGCCGGTCAGGCTCGTGGGCATCACGATGAGGCTCGGCAGGTCCATCCGGCGCGCCTCTTTCTCGCTGGCGAAGAGCGCGATGGTCTGCAGCGTCTTGCCGAGGCCCATGTCGTCCGCCAGCACGCCCGCGGCGTCGTGATCGCGCAGGTGCGCCATCCAGGACAGCCCCTCGTGCTGATACGGTCGCAGCTCCGCACGCAGGGCGGCCGGGGGCGGAGTCCAGCAAGGGGCGCTGCACAGCGCCGCGCCGCGTTCCACGAGGTCCTGCCCGCCATCCCAGCTGAGCACGAAGCCCTGCTCCTTCATGGCTTCGTCCAGCTCGCCGAGGGCGCCGGCGCGAGCCGCGTGAAATCGCAGATCGTCTCGCCGAGCTTCCGTGTACAGATCCGAGAGGACCGATAGGACTCGCCGCAAGCGCTGCCAGGGGATGGCGACGAAGTAGCCGTCGCCCACCGGCAGCGCGCGATAGCGCGCCGCGTGTCGCGCGAGGGACGCCAGCGAGCTTCCGTCCGGGCTCTCGTCCACCAGCTCCACCAGTGCCGGGAGCAGATCCACTCGACGACCGTTGACCTCGACGCCGAGCTCCAAGGAGAACCAGTCCGTCTCTTCCTCGACCTCCGCCACCTTCGCGTACCAGTCCGCACCGGCTTCCACCACGCGGTAGGGGTACGCTTCGTCGATTTCGACGGAGAATCCCAGCTCCGTGAGCTCGCGGACGGCGTGCGCCGAGAACGAGCACACGGCGTGGACGTTGTCGTCGATGTTCACCAGGTAGTCGGCCTCGGAGTCGTGGGCGGCAACGCAGCCGTCCACGCATTCGATCTCCACCGCGCCGAAGCGCTCGAGGAGCTGCTGAGCGCGAGCCTCCGCGGCAAGGTGGCGCGTCACCGAGGGCGACGGTTCGAGGTCGTCGTCCAGGTGCGCCACCCGCACGCGGTGTCTGCCGTACTGGAACCTGAGGGAGATGACGGCCGACAGACGCTCGCCCCATCGACCGTTTTCGTCCTCGAAGGAGAGACGTTCGGCAAACAGCCGAAGGCACGGTCGAGGCTCGACCGGCACGGAATTCTCTAGGGACACCTCGGAGCTCGTCAGCACGAGGCTCCCGTTAGATCAAATTCGATCGCCTTTGTCGATCCCCTATCGACAAAGGCGATCGTTGACATGGCGGACCGCTGCCCCAACACCTCGGGTATGGACCGCGCGGTATTGTTGGTCGGGCATGGGGGTGTGCCGAAGGATCTTCCCAAGAGCTGGCTGTCGGAGCTGCGGCGACTGGAGTCGGAGCGGCGCGCGCGGGGGTCGTCCGAGGCGGGCACCCGAGAGCTGGAGCTCGACCGAAAGATCCGGAATTTCCCGCGAACCGACGCCACGGATCCCTACCGCGCCGGGATCCTGGCCATCGCGCAGAAGCTCGAGCCCCTGCTAAACGGACGTCGTCTCGCGATCGCCTACAACGAATTTTGCAGTCCCAGTATCCATGACGCCGTGCGCGCCTTGGTCAGCGAGGGCGTGCGTCACGTCACGGTGGTGCCCACCATGATCACCCCGGGCGGCTCGCACTCGGAGATCGAGATCCCCGAAGCGCTGGCGGAGCTGCGCGAGGAGCTCTCGGTGGAGCTCCGCTACGCATGGCCGTTCGACGTGGCGGCGGTGGCCGGATTCTTGGCGGCGCACGTCAGCGAACGATCGCGAACGACGCCGTAGGGACGCTGCCCGTGGAGACGGGCGGCGGCGCGGTCGGCGGTTCGACGGCCTCGGCGGGCGGCGCGACGACCCGCGGGCGCCGAACTGCGACGACCTCTGCCGGCGCGGCGACCTTTGCCGGCGCGACGACCTTTGCCGGCGCGACGACCTCTGCCGGCGCGACGTCCTCTGCCGGCGCGACGTCCTCTGCCGGCGCGACGTCCTCTGCCGGCGCGACGACCTTCGCCGGCGCGACGTCCTTCGCCGGCGCGACGTCCTCTGCCGGCGCGGCCGCGTGCGCGACGACCTTTGCCGGCGCGTCGCTGCGCGACGATGCCGTCGCGACGCTGCTTCGCGCCACGCCCACCGCAAGCAGCGCCGCCATCGCGCCCACGCACGCGGCGACGAGCCGCGCGAAGCGCGCGCGCCGAGCGTCTTGCTCCGCCGTGCGCACCACCACGGGCCGCGGGGGCTCCGGCTCCTCGAGCTCCGGCTCGAAGCTCGGATCGGCGGGCCCGCCCTGGTAGACGCCTTCGTCACCAACGCGGAAGAACTCCGCCTCCTGCCGCCCTACGGACTCGGGAGCCGGCTCCTCGGAGGTGTGCCCAGGTGTGCCAACGGCTTCGTGGATGCGGGCGTGGCTGACAGACTCGAGCTCGAAAATGGGGCGCATGGCTCACCTTTTGGCAGGGGTTGTCGGCTGCTTTCGCAAGGGCCGTGCCGAGCGAAAGGTTGCGAAGGCCGCCCGAGCCGGCTACCCCAGAAAGCCATGCGCTTTCGGGCTCTCCTCGCCGTGTCCGTGCTCGGCGCCGCGTCCGGGGCCCGCGCCCAAGAGGACGCCGGCGCCGCGCCCGTCCGCTGGTGCGCCGAAGAGCTCACGATGCTCGATTCCAGCGCCTGCTACTTCTCTCCGGAGGGCGACGACCGCGCGAAGGAAACACTGGTCATCTTCCTGCACGGCGTGATCAAGGACGGCACGACCTGGCAGTGGGCCCAGCAGCGCTCCATAGCGCGAGCCGCGAAGAAGAACGGTTTCAGCGTGCTGATGCCGCGCGGTCGCCAGGGCATCGGCCCCAAGGGCATGCGGGATTGGTGGACCTGGCCCACGTCCGTGAAGGCGGAGAACGCCCTGGGCACGGAGCTGCGCGCCGAATGGAAGGCGGATCGGGAACAGATCGAGAAGGATGCCGGCCACGGGTTCTCCAAGATCTTCGTGATCGGCTTCTCCAACGGCGCCTACTACGCGACGAGCTTGGCGCTGTTGGGCAAGACGAAGGACGTCGATGGCTTCGCGGTGTTCGCCGGCGGCGCAGGAGCGAAGTACTTGGTGGGCCCCGCCCAAGGCGTCCCCCACCGCCCGCCCATCTACGTGGGTTACGGTCTGCGCGACAAGGCGCACCACGATCCCGAGGGATTGGCCAAGGCCCTGAAGCGCCTCGGCTGGCGCCACCGCGTAGGCGTCAGCAAGCACGGCGGACACAGCATGCCGGACTCCAAGCTCGCCGACGCCATCCGCTTCTTGCGCGGCGGCTGAGATCTCGGCTCAGGACTGCGTTTCGGTGGTTTGATTCCGCAGCGCCGGCGCTTGGCGGTAGGCGATCAGGAACACGATCACGAGCACCAGCAAGATCGCGCTGAAGCCGTAGGGATACTCCGGATGCAGCTGATAGAGGCTGGTGCCGACGACGGGACCGAGCATGCGTCCGAGGGCGGTAGCGGAGCTGTTCAAGCCGGCGACGGCGCCCTGCTCGTTGTCGGCCACCGCCAAGGACAGGGCCGCGCTCACCCCCGGTAACGCGAGCCCTTGCCCGAAGCCCTGGATCGCCAAGGCGACGGTGAGTGTCGCGAACTGGTGCGCGAACACCAAGAATACGAATCCGACGAGGGCGATGGGCACGCCGAATCGCAACAGCGAGAGCGGCGCGAGGCCAGCGCGCCGCACCAAAAAACCCTGCACGAATACGGCGACGACGCCGTAACACACCAGCGCGATGCCGACGGTGCGTGCCGTCTGCTCCGGCAGGAGCTGCAAACGATCTTGATAGTAGAAGGCGATGGTCTGCTCCATCGCGACGGACGCCAGGCTGACGGCGAGACCGACGAACAGCAGCGGCCAAACGCGCGTGGCGACGGAAGAAGCGCGCTTTGGCGGGGCCTGGGCCACGTGGCGCTTGGGCTCGGGCACCAGCGCCATCACGAAGATGCCGTTCAACAGCGCAAAGGCAGCGGAGAAGTACACCGGCGCCAGCAGGCTGATGGTGGCGAGCCCCGCGCCGATGGCCGGACCGAACACGATCCCGAGACCGAAGGCTGCGCCGATGAGGGCCATGCCGGCGGTGCGGTCTTCGCGACCGGTGGTGTCGGCGATGTACGCTTGGGCCGTGGGGAGGGTTGCGGACGAGAACGTGCCACCGAAGATCCGGGCGGCCAGCAGCAAGCCGTACACGCCCCACACCCCGAGCACGCCCGACAGGCCCAGCTGGGCCACCACCGCGAACCCGAGAAAGCTCAGGGAAAATCCCAGGATCCCCGTAACCAGGATGGGTTTGCGACCGACTCGCTCGCTGCGGCGTCCCCAGAACGGGCTGACCAGAAACTGCATCAGCGCGTAGCTGGTGGACAGCGATCCGATCTGCAGCTCCGTCAGGCCGAGGTGCCGCCCCAGCGGAGGCAACACCGGAAACAGCACGCTCAGCCCCAGGATGCTGTTGAAGACCGTGATGAACAGCAGCGTCCGGGGTTTCATGGGTGGCGGGAGTCTAGGCACAGCGCGCGCCAAGGGCCACGCCCGAAGGCGAGAAAATTGTTGGAATCGTGCAGTTCGCACGACCATGGAACCAGGCTAAGCTGTGCGCACGCCATGCTGAGAAAAGCCCTGAAATACAAGCGCGACACCACCCGGCCCCACCCCAAGGCTCCCAGCAAGAAGAAGAAGAAGGCGGCCGGGCCCGACACCTCGAAGCCCGGCGTGAGCGCCTCCGACAAGAAGGCGGGTGCTGGCTCTTCCGCCGCGCGAAACCGCTCCAAGGCGGCAGCGAAGAAGGCGGCCTTCGCCCTGGAAGACTCGAAGAAAGATCCGTCGCGCAAGTCGACGCGCAGCAGCGCCAACCGGCAAAAGCCGGACAGCCAACTGAAGCGACGCGCCACGCGGCGGACCAGCGCGCCCAAGTCACGCGCCAGTCGCGGCAAGTAGAGCCCGCTCATGCAGCCACCGAGCAACTCGAAGGTGGCAGAGATGCTCGAAGAGGTCGCGGACCTGCTGTCGGTGCAGCACGCCGACCCCTATCGTGTGCGGGCCTACCGCGAGGCTGCCGCTACCCTGCGCGACCGAAAAGAAAGCGCGGCCGAGGTCGTCGAGGTGCATGGGCGCGAAGCCCTGGAGGGCTGGCCGAGGATTGGCAGGAGTCTTTCCTCCGCCATCGCCGAGATCGTGTCCAGCGGTCGCCTGGGGATGTTGGATCGCCTGCGGGGTGAAGTATCGCCGGAAGATCTATTCACCACGGTGCCGGGCATCGGCGAAGAGCTGGCCCGGCGCCTGCACGCGGCACTGGGCCTGGAAACACTGGAAGATCTCGAGGTGGCGGCGCACGACGGGCGTCTCGAAGGACTGCCGGGGTTCGGTGCGCGGCGCACCCGCGCGGTGCGCGAGCTGCTCGCCGCACGCCTCAGCCGCTCGGCGCGGAAGCTCGCCCGACGTGTGCAGCCCACGGACGTCGAGCGCCCGTCCATCACTGCGCTGCTGTCGGTGGACGACGAGTACCGGCGGCGCGCGCGCGCGGGCGAGTTGCGCCAGATTGCGCCACGTCGCCTGAACCCGGACCACGAAGCTTGGCTGCCGATCCTCCATGCGGAGCGTGACGGCTGGAGCTTCACCGCGCTTTTCTCCAACACCGCGCGAGCCCACGAGCTCGGAACCACCCACGACTGGGTGATCCTGTATTTCGAACGGGACGGCCACGAGGATCAGAGCACCGTCGTCACCGAGCATCGCGGCCCGCTAGCCGGAAAACGGGTGGTCCGTGGGCGCGAGGAGGAATGCCGAGCCCACTACCAATGATCCGTGGACAGATCGGGGCGCCTCGAACATCCTTCCGCACCGTGAAGCTCATTAGTTGGCGAGGGGGCTTTCAGATCCTGGTGCTGGTCGCGGCGCTCGTGGCGATGGCGCAGCTCGCCCTCGCAGCAGGCGGCGACGACAGCCTGATTGCCGGGGCCCAGCCCGTCCGATCCAGCGGCGTGCACCGGCCGGAGCGGCTCACCGATGGCGAAGTGGCGACTCGCGGCGACTTCTGGAAGACGGATCGCACCAGCGTGTTCCGCAGCCCGGATGCCTTCGTCGTGTACGACCTGGGGCAGGACCGCACCATCCACGCCGCCTACCTGATGGGCGACAACAACGACACCTACACGCTGTCCGTCTCCAAGGACGACGTGCACTACGACACGTTGTGGGAGTCCTCACCGGTGGGCGGCCGCGGCCTGCAACCGCGCTTGAACGATCGTCTCGACGGAACGGGCCGCTACCTGCGAGTGACGGCGCGCGGGGGCGACGTCTCCTACGCCATCAGCGAAATCGGCGTGTACGCCGAGCGCCCCGCCGCGTTCCCACCCGCGCTCCGAGAGCGCCCGGGCATCCCGCCGGACGAAGGCCTGCGCAACGTGATGTTGAACTTCGGCCTGTCCCTGGTGCTGTTCGTGTGCTTCGCGTACCGCAAGAGCCCCTGGTGGTGGACCGCAGCGCTGGCGTTGCTCCCGTTGTGGTCGGGTTGGTCGCTGTCGCATCACCTGCAAGACGCCTGGCCGGTGGGGCAGCGGGAGATCTCCATGCTGCGCGGCACCGTAGGGCTGGTCGCCGCCATCGCCGTGTTGAGAGAAGGCTTCTCTCCGCGGAAGTTCTTGGCGAGCACCACGGCCGTCGTCGCCACGCTCAGCGTGTGCGCGTCGTTGGCAGTGGCTTCGTTCTTCAACTTGGGGCGGCCGCAGTACGTGGATCACAAGCTCGGAACGCCGAGCTTCGTCCACAACTTCGACATGCGCGTGTACTTCCCGGTAGCGAAGTACTTCAAGGAGCTGCGCTTCGACGGGCTGTATCAGGCCAGCGTGGCCGCCTACGTGGACGACGATCCCTCCGTTTCCCTCGACTCTCTCGACCACGTCCAGCTGCGCGACCTGAAGAACCACCACATGACGCGGGTGGCGGACGTCAAAGGCGAGATCGAGCAGGTGAAGGAGCGCTTCTCCCCCGAACGGTGGGAGGAGTTCAAGACGGACATGCGCTACTTCCGGGAGAACATGGGCGTCGGGGACTACCTCGGCAGCATGTCGGACCACGGAGGCAACGCCACGCCGGTGTGGATCACCATCGCGCATTTCATCTTCATGCACGCCCACGCCAGCAACCACACGCTGTTCATCACGGCGATGCTGGACCCCTTACTCCTGCTCATCGCGTTCCTGGCCATAGGCCGAACCTTCGGCATACGCACCATGCTGGTGAGCATGGTCCTGTTCGGCGCCAACGACTTCTACATGTTCGGCACCAACTGGGCCGGCGCCACGCTGCGCCACGACTGGATGGCCTATCTCGGCCTCGGTTTGTGCGCTCTGCGCAAGGAGCGTTGGGCCCTGGCCGGCGCCCTGCTCGCGCTGTCTGCCATGATTCGCGCCTTCCCCGCCCTGTCCCTCGCCATCTTGGCGATCCCGGTGGCGTGGTGGGGCTTCGGCTTCTATCAACGTGAGAAGAAGCTCCCGCGTTGGGCAGACTTCGTGCGGGAGCAGCGGGCGTTCATCCGCGTGGCTGTGGGCGCAACCATCGCCGTGGCGGTGTTGTTCGCCGCAAGCTCGCTGGTGCTCGGCTTCGAAGCGTGGCCGGAGTGGCTGCACAAGGTGAGCTTGCTCAACCGCGATCCGCACGTGAACCACGTCAGCCTGCGCGGGCTCATCGCCGGGCCGGACGGCGTACACAATCGGATCCTCCGCGGCCGCACGCCGCTGTACATCGCCGGTATCGCCTTCTACATCTTGCTCATCGCCATCGCCGCGCGGCGCCGCAAGTTCTTCCAGGTCTCGGCGCTGGGGCTGCTCTTGATCCCGGTGGTGTTCCACCCCGCCAACTACTACATCCACTTCATCTTCTTGATGCCGCTGGTCGGGACGGAGCTCGCGCGCAATGGCGAGGAGCGCCGCCCCCTGAGCATCGGGGATACCGGGCTTTGGGCGTCATTTTTGATAATCTGCGCCCTGCAATATTGGACCGTGCGGGAGAGCGACTTGGGCCTGCACTTCCACTTCGCCGCCATGATCCTGTTCATGGGCATCACCGCGGCGCTGTTCGCGCTGTTGGCCGAAGACGCGCTACGCATGGCGTTCGAGCGGGGGGAGCTCGCCGGCGCGCTGGGCTTCGCCCCCGCGCTTCCCGCCGCGGCGACGGCAGCGGTCGAAGTCGACCCAGCTCCCGCCGGGGATGCGCCCGCCGAAAGCGAAGGCGAAGCGTCCGCCGAAAGCGAAGCCCCTGCCGAAAGCGAAGGCGAAGCGTCCGTCGAAGACGAAGCGTCCGTCGAAGACGAAGCGTCCGTCGAAGACGAAGCATCCGTCGAAGACGAAGCGTCCGTCGAAGACGAAGCGTCCGTCGAAGACGAAGACGACGACACTCCGAAATCAGGTTCGTGATGATGTTGGTGCGGCGCGGAACCTCGCGCCGCTCATTCCACGAGCTCGGCGAGCTCTTCGGCGAGCTTCGGCTCCGTCGCGTTCAGCTTCTGGAACGTGCGTGAGCGCGTTCGCCCGATGGGCGGCACGTTGCAGCTCTTGCCCCCACCGTACATGCTGAACATCCCGAAGTCCCAGGGAACGCCGGCAGCCCCGCACGACACGCGCGCTCGCGCCAGCATGCGCATGCCGACCTCGAAACAGCGATCGAGCGCCGCGGGATCGTCGCCCAAGAGCGTCTTCGCGAACTTCTCGCGACGCTTCACGCTGCCCGCAATCCGCTGCCTTTCTTCCGGCGAAAGCCAAGCGGCATTGAGGGGCGCCTGATCCAGCGCGACCTGCACCAGACACGCCTCGCCTTGAGGCCCGCGCCCGAGGGGCGGATGACCGAACTGCACGTCTTCGCGCAGGCCGGATTCGTGGAGCGCGACCGTCAGCGCCGCCAGCGCCAGGGATCGCGGAGTGCCCTTCCATTCGATGGGCTCGCAGGCGTTTTCGCCTTCACCATCACAGCGGGTGAGCCGCTCCGCGGTGCGGGCGATGGAGCGAGCGATGCCGGCGAAACGCTTCTCCGCCGTGGCCCGTGACTCCATGCGCACCCAGGCGTGGCGAGGCTTGGAGTAGCGGGGTGGGCGGCACTGCGGAGCGCGCTCGGAGCACGCGGGCAGAAGCTCACAGGTTGCTGCTTTTGCCTCGGTTCCACACTCGATGACGGGTTCCAGGGAGTAGGGAGACCTTCCCGGGTGTCCATTGTCCAAAGCGAGTGCAAAGACGAGGTGCGCAAGGGGAAGCGCAGCCATTGTCGGCAGCATAGTCGACGGAGCCAGCGAGAAAAGCACGAACGGATTTCGAGTTTGATTCCGCTCACATGTCCACGCCGAAAGGTGGTCACGTCTCGAGATCAGCCCCCAACGCTCGGAGCGGTCACATGCACATCACGCGTACGAGATCGTCGACGATGCGCAGCGTGATGCCCCACAGCGGAACGGGGTCGAGGGGAACGGCTTCGAAGCGAAGCGTGATGCCCAACGCACGTCGCTCCACGTGAGTGCGCGGGAGGTTCGTCACGTCGGAAAGCGCACACCAGAACGCGCGTGTGACTTCGCTCCGCGGGTGAACGTCGGGCACGTGCGCTCGCACGACGAACACGTGCGGCTCGATCACGAACGCCGGCGGCCAGCGCAAGTGGAGCGCGCGTCGCGATGGGAGTCGCCCCAACCACCGTGCGTCGCGCTCGAGCTCGACGCCGACCTCCTCTCGCGCTTCGCGCATGGCGGTGAACACGGCATCGCGATCCGTCGTGTCGGCGAAGCCTCCGGGGCACGCGAGATCACCGGACCATGGATCACCGCGTCTTCGCATGCGCTCGACGAGCAACACCTTCGGTGTCGCGTTCACGTCGACGATCACCGCAACGGATGCCGCGCGCGGCAATCGCGAGGTCGTCGGCGAGCGCTCCAGGCGAGCGCTCCAACGAGCCACGTCCAGCGTAGCCATGTCAGCTTCCAACTCGCGCAATTATACTAACAATTTCGAATATTTACAGGGACACGTGGGCGCCTCACGAAGACCGCCCGAGAATCACCGCGGGGCTTTGGACGATGCGCATGATTTTCGCCGCGAAACGCACGCGTGCGCTCGCCGTGCTGCGGCGCGCTGGCTGGCCCCACCCCGAGGGCGCGTGATAGCCTTTTTTGGGACGTGTCGGCAGCTTTCTTACGCCCATGACCGAGCAGAAGGACACCATCGAGACCGGGCGCGTCGTCGCCAGCCGCTATCGAATCGAGCGGCGCCTGGGGCAAGGTGGGATGGGCGCCGTGTACGAGGTGGAGCACCAAGTCACGGGTCAGCGCCTGGCCCTCAAGGTCCTCGATGCCAAGCTGGCCAAGGACACCGTGATGCTCGAGCGCTTTCGCCGCGAGTCCCGCGCTCCGGCCCGCATCGACAGCGATCACGTGGTCAAGGTCACGGACGCGGACGTCGCTCCGGAGCTCGGAGGCGCCCCCTTCCTGGTGATGGAGCTCTTGCGCGGCGAGAGCTTCGACCAGTTGCTGGACCGGCGCGGCTCGCTGCCACCGAAGGAAGCGCTGGTGTACCTGAGCCAGATCGCTCGCGCCCTCGACCGAGCCCACGCCATCGGCATCATTCACCGCGACATCAAGCCGGAAAACCTGTTCTTGACGGAGCGGGACGACGGCACCCCGCTGGTGAAGCTCCTGGACTTTGGCATCGCCAAGCTCACCGAGGGCGCGGGCAGCATCGAGTCCCGCACGGCGACGGGCGAGGTGTTCGGTACACCCCTGTACATGTCGCCGGAGCAGACGCTGGGGCAGACGGATCAGATCGCCCCGCAAACCGACGTGTGGGCGTTGGGTGTCATCGCCCACAAGCTGCTGCTCGGGAACGAGCCCTGGACCGCTCAGACGCTGCCGCACCTCATTGCGCAGATTGCCTACGAACCGCTGCCCACCCCCAGCGAGCACGGCAGCCACTTGGGCCCCACCTTCGACGCATGGTTTGCCCACTGCTGCGCCCGGGAGCCGAAGGAGCGCTTCGCGTCCGCAGGAGAGGCCGTCAGCGAGCTCGCCAACGCCGTCGGGGTGACGGACATCTCCGTCTCATCTCAACGCAACATGGCGGCTGCCGCACGCCGCGACGCGGCGCTTGCCGCGACCGCCCAGGCGAGCTCCGATCCTTCCGCCTCGAGCGCGATCGGCTCCGATACCCTCACGGCTCAGGTCGCTCCCGGCAAGCCGCGATCCCCCGTGGTGCTGGCCGCGACGGTCGGTGCCATCGCCCTGGCGGCGGGTGCCGTCGTGCTCCTGGCTCGCAGCTCCGACAGCGGCGGAGCCGCGAACGCGGCGGCCAGCGCCTCGCACGAGACGCCCATTGCCGCCGGCAGCGCGCCGCCGAAAACGGCGGAAAGTGCCGCAGACGCGGCGCCGGAGATCGCGCCGGCGGCCAGCAGCAGCGCGCCGCCCGCCGAAAGCGCGCCCGCACCGAAGCCCGCGCCGGTCCACGTCGTGAAGGTGGCGCCGAAGCCCGTCGTTTCCGCGCCGTCAAAACCCCCTGCTCCCCCAAAGCCATCCGCCACTACTGCGCCTGATCCGTTGAGTGGAAGACACTGATGCTGCTCCGAAAGTTTGCTCCCCTTCTCTTCTTGTTCGTGCTCGCTGCCCCGAACGTCGCGCGGGCGGGAGACAACGCCGCCGCCGCAGAGGCGCTGTTCGTGGAAGCCAAGCAGCTCACCGCGGACGGCAACTACGACGAGGCATGTCCCAAGTTCCTGGCGAGCTACAAGCTGGATCGCACGCTGGGCACGCTCCTCAACCTGGCAGATTGCCACGAGCACGTGGGGCGCATCGCCACCTCCTGGGCGGAGTGGGGCGAGGCCATCGAGATGGCTCGGCGTATGGGGGACGATCGCGTGGAGTTCGCGACCAAGCGGCGCGATGCGCTCACGTCCCGGCTGCCGAAGTTGACGGTGAAGATCGACGACCCGGTGGATGGGTTGGACGTGTATCGAGACGACACCAAGGTGGAGCCCGGCGCCTACAACCTGCCGCTGCCGGTGGATCCCGGCGAGCACACCGTGAGCGTGCGCCGCGGCAAGGACGTACTGGAGCAGAAGAAGGCGGAAGCGACTGAAGGCGCGGCTTCCACCGTGGACTTCGACCTTTCCGCCATCGCCGCGAAGCATCCGGCGCCCCAGGCGCCGAAGCCCGGCACCGTCGCGGTGGAGAGCCCCACGCGTGATCGGCCGCCCCCCTCGAGCTCGCAGAAGACCATCGGCTGGGTGGTGGGCGGCGTGGGCGTCGCGGCGCTGGCGACGGGCGCCGGTTTCGGCATCGCGGCGATCGTGAAGAAGAACGCGGCGAACGAGCCTGACTCGTGCGTGAACAACTACTGCAGCCCCCAAGGCGTGGACGACGCGGACACCGCAAAGAGCTACGCCAACATCGGTCAGTGGGTGGGCATCGGCGGCGTGGTGCTCACGGCGGTGGGAGCCACGCTGCTACTCACGGCGCCGTCGTCGGATCAGCGCGCGAGCACTCGCCGCGTGGTCGCCAGCCCGTGGCTCGGGCCGGCGGGCGGCGGCTTCGCGGTGTCCGGTTCGCTGTGATGCGCTCCGTCTTCGCCGTCGCGCTGCTCGCGTGTGGCTGTGCCGGCCTCGTGGGCGCCGACGAAGAGCGCCAAGACGTGATCTCGCTCATTTGTGTGTGCGATGACGTCGCCTCCGACTTCGGCGGCGCCGCCGCCTGCGAGGCGGAGCTATCGAGCCGCCTGGACGGCGCCAGCGCCAGCACGCGCTCCAAGTGGCTCGACAACTTCGTAGCCAAGAAATGCGGCGATAACTGCGCGCGAGCGCAGGAGTGCTACCACACGCCGCCCACCTGTCGCTCGGACGGGCAGAGCTGCGGCAAGGACTCCGAGTGCTGCGCTGGCCTCGTCTGCGACCTCGGCCCCGGAGTGTGTGCGAGCAGCGGCGGTTGAGCTACGCTCTCAGAGTGCGGCGGAACACCCTAGGGCGGCTCCTCACTCTCTTCTTGCTTTCGCTCCCGGCATTCTTGGGTTGCTCGGGTCTCTTGGGCGTCGACGACTACGAGAAATCGTCGGACGCGCTGTGCGGGCTCTTGGACCGCTGTTACAGCGATCCGCTGGAGGGCTGTCGCTCCCACGTGGACGTGAGCCTGGACCAAGCAGATGCCGGCGCGCGGGCCTTGTGGCTCGCGCAGTTTTCGGATCTAGCGTGCTTGAACCAGTGCTCGAACGCGCGGCGCTGCTTGGACCTGAGTCCGTTGTGTCAAGGCAATGCCGAGGATTGCATTCAGAAAGAGGACTGCTGCGGATTCGTGAAGGGGAAAGCCGACTGCAAGGATGGCAAGTGCTGCGGCAGCAAGGGTGTCAAATGCGACACGAATGACGACTGCTGCGATCAGGACTGCGCGAAGGGCTACTGCGGCGGCGTGGCGTGCTTGGAGCTGGAAGCACCTTGTACAAACAACTCCGAGTGCTGCTCGGGCGTGTGCAACGACCAGTTCATATGCGCCGAGATCTGCGCAGACGACGGCTTCCCTTGCGGCGCGGACGGTGATTGCTGCAACAAATACTGCGACAACGGCATCTGTATGGGCCAGGGATGCACGCCATTGGGGGCGGCCTGTGACAACATCCAACCGTGCTGCAGCGATGGCTCCTTGGACGTACAGTGTCTGCCCTCCGGCACGAAGAGCTACTGCACCCCCACGAGCTGCCTGACCCTGGATGTACCTTGCGCTCCGGGCTCTCAAATCGCGTGTTGTGATGGGCTCGTGTGCGACCCGACTCGCCACACGTGCGGCATTCAGTGCGGCAATGCGGGTAGCCAGTGCGACAAAGACGGCCAGTGCTGCAGCAAGACGTGCAAACCCGACGGCACTTGCGATTGCCACGACGGCGCCTGCACGACGGACGACGAATGCTGCAGTGGAAAGTGCATCGGCTTCGCCTGCGCGCCGAGCTGCAAGCCGGTGGACACGGGTCACGATGCCTGCTCCGTGGGTGGCCCCTTGGACGTGAACAACGACCCGTGCGCAGCCGCCGTGTGCGCATCCGACGAATTCTGCTGTTGCCTCGGGTGGGACGAGCTGTGCGTGGCGTCCGCCCTGAACCTGAGTGAGTGCGCGTGCCAGTGAGGTGATGCGATGAAGTCCACTCTTGTCATCTTCGGCCTCGTGCTCCTGGGCTGTAGCCAAAGCAGCGGTAGCTACGATGCCTCCGGCGCGGGCGGCGGCGGTGTGCCCGTCGGCGGAGGGGCGGGCGGAGGCGGGGGCGGCGCGTTCAACGCTACGGAGGAGTCGGACCGACAGCCGATGGACCAGAGCGACGGAGAGCCGGACCGCGGTCAGCCGCTGAGCACTGGCGCGTGCGATGGCCTGGACACCGTGGCGCGCGTAGTGGACGCCGTGGTGAGCGACTCCGACGACTCCGCGTCCGCCACTGGCGCGCGCGCGAGCCTCACGGACGGACGCTCGCCGAGCCCGCTGTCCGTCCGTACTCAGGACTTTCTGAATCTCTACCCGCCCGCGTTGCCCGCAACGGTCGAACCGCTCAGCGTGAGCGTGGACTTGCGCCCTTCCTTGGTACCGGGCTTTTTCGAGCTGGCGGCGATGGTCCACGCAGCTCCTTCGACGGAACCGCTGCCCCCGCTGGTGGCCGTCGCGCTGCTCGACACGTCCAAGGAGTGGGACGACACCATGACGGCGCGAGCGAAGCTGGTGCTCGACGCGCTGTCACCCAAGGTCCAGAGCCTCGCCGTGCTGACGACGGACCCCTCCGTCGAGCCCGCAACCGATATTGGAGCCCTCTCGCTGAGCACCGGCGGCGATCTGAACGAGGGCCTGACCCGAGCCTATGACATGGCCTTCACGTCCGGACCGGAAGATGCCACTCGGCGTGTCTTTCTCCTCGGCCCCGGAAGCGGCGACCCGACGAGCTTGGACACCGCCTTCATCAGTGAACGAGCCAGCGCCGCGGTGCTGCTCCACACGGTCGGTATCGGCAGCCCCGACGCGACGCGCGAGCTTCGCTCCGCCGCCCGCTACGGCCATGGCAGCTACAGCTGGGTGGGCGATGCGGAAGACGCCTCCCGCGTGATCGGCGACCGCGTCGATGGGCTGTTTCGCGCGGCCTACACCGACGTGCGGCTGAACCTCACGCTGCCCTGGTACTTCAGCATCGTGTCGCCGGAGTCGGAACAGACCGTGAGCACCGATCAGGCCCAGCCCCAGAGCCTGGCGGCGGGGGAGACCATGGTGTTCCCCTTCAAGATCGCCGCGTGCGACGCCACCGTGGTGGACGCCGCGAGCGTGGTGGACGTGTCGCTGAGCGCCACCTCCATGGCCGATGGCGAGCGCAAGACCGTAGCGCTCCAGAAGTCCCTCGCGGAGCTCGAGAGCGCCGACCACACCGCGCTCCAGAAGGTGATGGTCGTGTATCAGTACGCCGAAGCGTTGAAGACGCTGGATCCGGTGCGCTTGGCGGCCGCCCGGAGCAGCGCCGAAGATGCCGCCCAGACCGCCACGGATCCCGATCTGACGAAGATCGCGGGGCTCATCGCCCTGCACCCCGCGCTGCAATAGCTACGGCAAGAACTCCGCCGCGCGCTCGAGCTTCTTGGGCAAGTACTCGTCGATGACGTAGTTCAGCCCCCACTTTGCCAGCGCCTGCTGCTCCGCACGCACACCCATCGCCAGCATTTGCTCGAAGGCCGCGACCCACTCGGGGTGAGCTCGAAAGAACGGATCGTTCGACAGGGCGTCTTGCGCGCGCTTCACGTCCACCGCCTGCAACGGGTGCGTGGCGTCTTCCAGGCCGAAGTCGAGGATGTCCTGCGGCGTGACCCCCAGAAAGCGAGCCTTGGGCACCGCGAAGAATCGATTCACGTGGGCCGAGTTGCCCGATCCCACCTTCAGGGTCCGGTAGATGTTCGCCATCCCGTAGGGGTCGCAGTCCACGAAGCAGTACACCGGCACGCCATTCTCTTCGCTCAGGCGGCGGACGAAGCGGCGAGTAGCGCGGCTCGGCACGCCGGCCAGCTCGATCAGGATGCAGTCGTGCTTGCGCCAGAAGCGGTGGCCCGCAAGGCGCTGGAACATGCCGCCGGTCTCGATGGCCAACACGAACTTCGCGCTCGTTCGGAGCTCCAGATGCTCCACCGAACGCGGCACGGAGTACCCGCCGCTCCCGAGGCTCGAGCAGTCCACCGTCAGGGTGCCGCCGGTCTCCGGATCGCGCTCGCGGATCAGCAGATTTCCCGCGACGGACCCGCCGTGCTCCTCCGGGTAGAAGCGGAGCTGCTCGCGGAAGACGCCCTCCCGGGACGCCAGCGCCTCCACGTCGTCCATCACGGCGTCGGACTCGGTCTGCTCGCCGAAGCGGCAATCCCCCCAGTTCTTGCTGACGTAGTACGCCTCGCGCTTGGTCGCGAAGTCGTCGGTTTCGATCATGCGCTTGGACAGCGCCATGAGCCGCAGCGTCTGAGCGAAGGTTCGCGCGGTGTTGACGCGCAGCGTGCGCTTCTTGCGCTTGTCACCGATCTGGAAGAAGCCGACGTCCGGGTCGTAGCGCACGTTGGAGAGCGAGCGCGACGGCACCTCCAAGACCGGTAGACCTCCGTGCTCCGCTCGCTCCAATACCCGCTTGGCGGTGCGCTCGATGAGCTCGACTCCCGGGTCCTTCTTCTCTCGTGCCACGGATCACACCTTGCGTTGGTGGTGGAGGGTTTCATCCAGGCGTTCGACCAGGGCGTCACGCCGGACGTCGTCGATGTCGAGGATCTCCTGCAACGCCATTCCCACGTGGGGCAGGTAGCGTTCGATATGAGTCCGGCGCTCGAGCTCCCGAGCCAATCGCTGCTGCTTCTTGACGTGGGTTCTGAGACGGCGCCCGCACTCCCGGAGCGCCAGAGACATCTCGCGCTCGATCTCCGGATACGCCGCCACCGCCTCCTTGGACTCGGAGGTGAAGGGAACCCATACGGACGCCACGTGCAGCATCAGCACCATGGCGGCTTGAGGCAGGGAGCCCTTGGGCTGGTTCAGGCCGTAGCTCCGCCAGTTGGTGTCCACCACCGCCTTGGTCATCACGCAGGCACCTTGTTGGAACAAGAGCGGCACGCGGTTGGCGAAGCGGAGCAGCGTGACGGGTTCACCGGCGTGAGACAGCAGATCCTCGACTCCGGCGCGGGGGGACTGGAGCTTGACGATGCGCCCGGAGTCGTCGAGCTCGTGCCCACCGCCCGGGCGTCCGTAAGCCAGCCCCACCTCCACCACGAAAGGATTTCCGCGGTACACGGCCGGGGGGCGACACACCGCAAGGTAGAGCTCCGCCTCCACCTCCTTGCGGAGCCCCTGAAGCATCAGCTCCTCACCGATGGGCACCACGCAGTCCGACGTCGGCGCGCTGATCTTCGTCTTCTGGATGGCTCGATACAGCGCTCCCGCCTGCTTCTTGGCGACGCGACGCGAATAGGATCGCGTCGTGAGCCCCCGGTCCGCGCGCTCGATGATCTCCGAAGCGGTTTTGGTACCCACCCGCGAGAACTCCTCCTTGAGGAACTTGCCCAAGCTCTTGTGCTCGGTGTTCCGCAACATCGCGATCAGGCGACCGAGCTCCACGCCGTGGGGGTGCGGCTTGATCTCGACGGGCAGCGCAGGAAGCCGAGAGGACGAGCGCTCGAAGGTGACCACGTTCTCGTCGGGATCCACGTAGTGCAAGGTGACGTGGGGGTTAGCGATGGCGGTGAGCTTCAGATACATCTCCACCGAGTGCGCGCCGCTCCGGTGCTGCGCCTCCATCGTGAGCTCCACGCGCGTTCCGTGCGGCACACGCCAGTCCACCGTCTTTTTGCCATGCAGCTCCGGTCGATTGCGATTCGTGTCGATGCTCACCAACACCTGCGAAGCGCGGCGGCGCGAACCGGTGCGAGTGACGATCCGTGCCGGCTTCCCGGTCGTGAGCTGCGCGTACATGCCCGCCGCGGCGATGCCCATCCCCTGCTGGCCACGGGATTGCGACAGCTTGTGGAACTTCGAGCCGTACAGGAGCTTGCCGAAGATCCTGCCGATCTGGTCCGGAACGATGCCCGGACCATTGTCCTCCACCGAAACCCGGTACACGCCGGAGCGAACGACACCGATTTCGACCCGGATCTCGGGCAGGACGCCCGCTTCCTCGCAGGCGTCCAAGGCGTTGTCGACCCCCTCCTTCACCGCGGTGAGCAGGGCCTTGGCCGGTGAGTCGAAACCCAGTAGGTGCCGGTTTTTCAAGAAGAACTCGGAAACCGAGATCTCTCGCTGGCGGGCCGCGAGCTGGACGGCGGTAGGACGGGGTCGAGGGGTCTTCGTACGCATTTCCAGCCCGGGCTGACGGCCAGCATGCGAGGCCCGGGCCGAGGGTCAAGTGGGGGCTTGCGCCCCACTCGAAGCAGATTATTATCAGTCGCATGATAAAGAATGCATGTAGGGCAGCCGCCGCCCTCCTGCTGGTCGCCGGCTGTGGGCAGGGCCAAGCAGCAGAGCGCGAGTCCTTCCAGGGGGTGGTGGAGCTCGACGAGCGGATCCTGGCGTTCGAAATGGGCGGTCGGCTGGATGCGATGCGGGTCGCCCGGGGTGACGAGGTGAAGCAGGGCCAGGTGGTCGCCGAGCTCGACGACAGCTTGGAGAAAGTGGCACGAGAGGTTCGCGCGGCGGACGCCGATGCCAGCAAGTCCCAGGTTTCGTTGCTCAAGGCCGGCTCCCGCTCCGAAGACATTCGCGCGGCCCGAGCTCAGGTGCGGGGTGCCGAAGCGCGTGAGAAGTTGCTGCGAAAGAACCTCTCGCGTGAGCGCTCGCTCGAGTCCCGCGGCGTGAGCACCGCTTCCGCGGTGGACACACTGAAGAGCCAGCTCGATGCCGCAGTCGCCGAGCGCGAAGCCCTCGAGCAGCGGGTGAAGGCGCTCTCGCGAGGAGCCCGCAAGCAGGAGATCCAGAGCGCCGAGGCGCGGGCGAACGCGGCGCAGCACGCCGTGAAGCTCGAGGACGAACGCCTCACGCGTAGCAGCTTGCAGTCTCCCGTGGGCGGCGTCGTCCTCGACGTGCACGCGGATCCCGGCGAGGTGGTCGGGGCCGGAGCTCCCGTTCTGACCGTCGGCGACGTCACGCATCCCTACGCGGACGTGTTCGTGCCCATCGACGACATCGGCGGCGTGAAGGTCAACGCCCCGGCGACCATCCGCGTGGACAGCCTGCAAGCGCCGTTGCGCGGCACGGTCGAGCACGTCAGCGAGAAGACGGAGTTCACGCCGCGCTACCTGTTCAGCGAGCGCGAGCGTCACAACCTCGTGGTCCGCGTGCGCATCCGCATCGACGACTCGCATCGCGTGCTCCACGCCGGTCTTCCGGCCTTCGCGAGCATCGAGCGCTCGCCATGACCGAGTCGATCATCGTCACGGAACACCTCGAGAAGCGCTTCGGCAATCTCGTGGCCGTTCACGATCTGAACCTGGAGGTCCGACGCGGGGAGATCTTCGGCGTACTGGGCCCAAACGGCGCCGGCAAGAGCACCACCATCCGGATGCTGTGCGGCATCTTGGATCCCAGCGGCGGTCGCGGCACCGTGGTGGGCTTCGACGTCGCCAAGGAGGCCGAGCGCATCAAGGAGCGCATCGGCTACATGACCCAGCGCTTCTCGCTGTACGAGGACCTGACGGTCCAGGAGAACCTCGCCTTCTATGCCGGCATCTACGGCGTGAGCCTGCGCCGGCGGCGGGGACGCATCGAAGAAGTGCTCGAGAGCACGGGCCTGGCCGAGCGGCGTCGACAGCTCGCCGGCACGCTCTCGGGCGGCTGGAAGCAACGAGTGGCGCTGGCGAGCGCCACCATCCACGAGCCGCCGCTGCTGTTCCTGGACGAGCCCACGGCGGGCGTCGATCCGGTGAGCCGCCGGGAGTTCTGGGAGCAGATCCATCGCATCGCGGCCTCGGGCACGACGGTGCTCCTGACCACGCACTACATGGACGAAGCCGAACGCTGCCACCGCTTGGCGTTCATCTTTCGCGGCTCGGTGCTGGACGTGGGCACGCCGGAGCAGGTGGTGGAGCGCCGCCATCTCCGAGTGGTGGAGCTGTCCGTGGAGCGCGCCACGGACGCGGCGGACGTGCTCCGGGCTCTCTCGGCGGTGGACGAGGTCGCTCACTATGGTCACCTGCTCCGCGTCGCCGTCAAGGGCACGACGGATCCGGAAGCGCTGGTGCGAAGGGCGTTGGCAGACTCCGAGATATCCCTGGAGGAAATCCGCCCGGCCCGCGTGACGGTGGAAGACGCCTTCGTGAGCATGGTGCGCCACGAGCAGGATGGCGTTCGGAGCGCGGCATGAACCTCCGCCCATGGGTCATCGCTCGCAAGGAGCTGCTACAGCTGCGAAGGGATCGGCTCACCCTCGCCATGATGGTGATGCTCCCGGTGATGCAGCTCTTGCTGTTCGGATACGCGATCAATACCGACGTGCGCCACATGCAGCTCGCGGTGTACGACCAAGACCAGAGCGCCCGCTCGCGGGACTTGGTCCAGAGCCTGACCGCTACGGGCTTCTACGACGTCGCCGGTCAGGTCGACAGCTACGACGAAATCGAAGCGGCTCTCCGCTCCGGCCGCGCCCGCGTTGCCTTGGTGATCCCGGCGAAGTTCAACTCCGACATCGTGAGCGGGCGCACCACCACGGTTCAGCTCGTGGTCGACGGTTCGGACCCACAGGTCGTTGCGAGCGCCACGAACACTGCCTCGTCCTTGGTCGCGGCACGCTCGGCTCAGCTGATGGTCGCTCGGCTGCGGAGCAACGGCGCCGGTGCCGTCGCCGAGCCGCTGCGCATCGAACCCAACACTTGGTACAACCCCGACCTCCGGACCGCGGTGTTCATCGTGCCCGGCCTCGTAGGCGTGATCCTGACCATGACCATGGTGATGCTCACCGCCATGGCCATCGCCCGAGAACGCGAACGCGGGACCTTGGAGCAGCTGATCGTCTCCCCGGTAAAGCGTGTGGAGCTGGTCGTAGGGAAAATTCTTCCCTACATCGCCATCGGCTACCTGCAGATGACGCTCATCCTGCTGGCCGGCAAGCTGGTGTTCGACGTTCCGCTGATCGGCTCCCTTGGCCTCCTGTACCTACTGGCGTTCGTGTTCATCTCCGCGAACCTGGCGCTGGGCCTGTTCTTCTCCACGCTTGCCAAGACCCAGCAGCAGGCCATGCAGATGTCGTTCTTCTTCATGCTGCCGAACATCCTGCTGAGCGGCTTCATGTTCCCCTTCGAGGCAATGCCCAAGCCCGCTCAGTGGCTGTCTCAGGCCCTGCCCCTCACCCATTTCTTGCGCATCGTTCGTGGCGTGACGCTGCGGGGAGCGCAGTTCTCGGACCTCCGGATGGAGCTCGTGTGGATGACCGCGATCCTCGTGGCGCTGATCACGCTCGCCTCCATTCGCTTCACCAAGAAGCTCACCTGATGCCTCGTCCCAGAAGCGACATTCGCCCCCGAGTCCTCGAGGCCGCCCGCACCCAGTTTCTGGCTGACGGCGTGGAAGGTGCATCGCTGCGGAAGATCGCGCGGGCGGCGCACACCAGTATCGGCATGATCTACTACTACTTCCCGACCAAGGACGAGCTGTTCCTGGCCGTGGTGGAGGAACACTACGGGAAGCTACTCGAGGATCTGGCCACGGTGCTGAAACCGGACGCGCCCTTCGAGAAGCGCATCGAGCGCCTCTACCAACGCGCAGGAAATCTGTCCCAGGCGGAGCTCGATACGTTCAAGCTGGTCATCCGCGAGGCCCTGCTCTCGACGGATCGTCTGGGAGCGCTCATCGAACGCTTCAAGCGCGGCCATCTCGCGCTGCTGGCACAGACCGTGGCGGACGGCATGGCGGAGGGGAGCATCGCTCCGACCCGCTATCCCGGCGTCGTGATCATGAGCGTGATGGCGGTTGGACTCGCGCCTCAGCTCGTTCGGCGCATCGCCGGGGGCAGCTTCCCCGTTCCTGGAGTCCCCGACGGCCAAGAGCTCCCCCACGAGCTCGCTCACGTCCTGCTGCACGGCGTCGGCACGCAACGCAAACCCGAGTCCTCTTGAAGGAGAAACCCATGTCCCGTTCGTTTTTCCTGTCCGCGCTGCTGGTCGCCGCCACAATCGCGCAACAGGCCGCGGCGCAAGAGCCCAAGGTCTCGACCTTCGAGAAGCGCCTGCGCGCGGAGCTGGCCCAGAGCGGGGGCCTGACGGCGGAGGATGCGGGCCGCCGCGCGGAAAAGAGCAGCGCCGACGTTCGCGCCAAGAACGCAGCGGTGATCGCGGCCGCAGCGGACGTGGACAAGGCCCTCATCGCGTTCGCTCCGCGCCTCACGCTCTCCGCACGCTACGTGCGACTGTCGCCCATCGACGCCCCCAGCCTGGGACCGGACAACGCCAATCTGGTCGTCACTCCCGCTGGCGAAGGACCGCTGCCACCCGGTGCGCCGTTGGTCGGCGTGCCGGGGTCGGCGCTCTCTTTCCCGGTGATTTTGAACCAATACTCGCTGCAGGCGAATCTCACCGTCCCGGTGAGCGACTACCTGCTGCGCACGGCGCAGAACCACGCTTCCGCGAGCCACTCCCGAAAGGCCGCCGAGCTCAACGCCCAGGCGGCCCGGGACAACGCGCGCACCAATGGTCAGCTCCTGTACTACGACTGGGTGCGCGCCAAGCTCCAGCAGGTGGTGACGCTGCAGGGGCTGGAGCAGACTGAGGAGCACGTGAAGGCCGCCCAGGCGCTGCGCGACGCGGACCGCGCGTCCTTGGCGGACGTCATGAACGCACAGGCACAGCGCGCTCGGGCGGAGCTGCTTTTGGAGAAGTCGAAGACCTTCACGTTGGTGTCGGAAGATCGACTGCGCACCGCGATGCACGACGGCAGCGCCAAACGCTACGCCATCGGCGAAGACCTCCTGGGACCGCTGCCCGCGCGCCCTTCCGGCGATCTCGCCACGCTGCTCTCCGAGGCGAATGCCAATCGGCCCGAGCTGCGTGCGCTGTCCATCACCTCCCGCGCTCTCGCGGAGCAGAAGAAGGCGACGCGCGGCGCCGGCTACCCGCGCCTGGACGCCTTTGGCAACGCCTACTACCAGAATCCGAACTCACGCTACGTGCCGCAGAGCGAGGAGTGGAAGGCATCTTGGGATCTCGGGCTGCAGCTCAGCTGGACCCCGAACGACACCGCCACCACCAGCGCCGCTGCCGCGGCCCTCGAGGCCAAGCGCGCCGAAGTTCACGCCCAACAGGCGGGTCTGCGCGACGCTCTCCGCAGCGAGGTCTTCGGCGCCTACCGCGGGCTGCGGGAAGCCGAGATCGGGATCCGCACGGCGGAGCGGGGCCTGGCCGCGGCGGAAGAGGCGTACCGCGTTCGCGCCGAGCAGTATCGCTACGGGCGCGCCACCAGCGTCGAGCTGACGGATGCCGAGAGCGCGTTGATCCGGGCGCGCCTGGATTTGGTCAACGCGCGGGTGGATTTTCACGTGGCGCGCGTGAAGCTCCTGCACGCGGTGGGCAGATGACGTTCGTCGTGTCAACCGCCACAAACGGCTGACCCCCGGCCCCGCCTTTGCTATGTGCCGACCGTGACGTTGGTCGACCTTTCCGCCGTCGAGCTCGCACGCCGCCTGACCCGCGGAGAGGTGTCGGCGGTGGAGGTCGTCACGGCGTACTTCGACCACATCGATCGTCGAGATCGCGAGCTCCACGCCTTCGTGCATCGCTTCGACGGAGAGGCGCTCCGCCAAGCGGAAGCTCTGGATCACGCGCGTCGGAAGGGTGAGCCGCCCGGGCCGCTGTTCGGCTTGCCCGTCACGGTGAAGGAGAACATCGCCACCCGCGGTACGGACGTCACGCTCGGCCTGCGGCGTGCCGTCGTGCCCCCGTGCGAGGACGACGCCGTCGCAGTGGACTTGCTCCGGCGCGCTGGCGCCATCGTCGTGGGCAAGACCAACGTGCCTCAGACGCTATTGGCCTTCGAGACCGTGAACAACGTGTGGGGGACCACCAACAACCCGCACGACGTGAGCCGCGCGCCCGGTGGCTCCAGCGGCGGAGAAGCTGCGGCCCTCGCGAGCCACATGAGCGTGCTGGGCCTGGGCACGGACATCGGCGGCTCCATCCGTGTTCCCGCGGCGTTCTGCGGTGTGACCGGTCTCAAGCCCACGATCTTTCGCTGGTCCAACGTTGGCAGCCACGGCGCGCTGCCCGGCCAGGAGGTGGTGCGCTCGCAGCTCGGCCCCTTGGCGCGCAGCGTGTCGGATCTCGTCTTCTATTGGAACGCCATCTCGCCGCTCGATCACGCCGCCCTCGACCCCCGGGTCCCGCCCCTCGCGTCCCCGGACCCGAGCAACGTGGACGTGGGCAAGCTTCGCATCGGATTCTACGAGGACGACGGCTTCTTCACGCCGTCGGCCAGCGTTCGCCGCGCAGTCCGCAGGGCGGCAGAGGCTTTGTCTCGCGCCGGTGCCGACGTCGTGGAGTACACGCCCCCGGCCGCGCGCGACGTCATCCTGACCTTTTTCTCGGTGCTGAGCAGCGACGGTGGCAAGGCCCTGGCCCGTAAGCTCGGTGACGAGCCCACCATCCCGCCTCTGGCGAACCTGCGGCGAACGGCCAGGTTGCCCGAGCCGGTTCGCAAGCTCCTGGTGCAGACGCTGCGCCTCGCCGGCGAGTACCGCCTCTCGGATCTGCTCTCCGCCCTGGGAGAGAAGACAGTGGACGAGTTGTTTTCGCTGGCGGCAAAGGTAGAAGCCCTACGCCAGGCGGAAGCGCAAGCCTGGCGCGCGGCGCGCCTGGACGCCGTGGTGTGTCCGGCGTTCCCGACTCCGGCCGTACCCCACGGCACCGCCGCTGATTTCTCCATCGGCACCGCCTACACCGCTCGCTACAACGTGCTCAACCTCCCTGCGGGGGTGGTTCCGGTCGACAGCGTCCGGCCGGACGAAACCGAGCGCGCCATCCTCGCCGATCGCTTCGACAGGGTCGCCGCCCGCATCGAGCGCGGTAGCGCCGGGCTGCCTCTCGGCGTTCAGGTGGTGGGCAGACCGTACGCCGAGCACGTGGTGCTGGCCGCCATGCTCGCCGTGGAGCGGGAGATCGAACCGTGACCTGGACCCGTCGTCGATTCCTGGCAGCCGCGGCAACGACCGCCTTCGCCACCACCAGCTGCCGCCGGAAGCAGGTGGGTGAAAAGAGCGACCCCTTCGTGCTGGTGCTGTCGCCCAGCCACGGACAGAACCCCGCCAGCGTCGAGAAGCTCGAACGGCTTCTGGCTCGACAAGCCGGCCTGTCGCTGGAACTGAGGGTAGCCCCGAGCAGCGAAGACGCGGTGCGCATGGCCGGGAGCCCGAACACGGACGCCGGTCTGCTCACGCTGTTCGAATACCTCTTTGCTCGGCGCCAATACGGCGTTCAAGCCGCCCTACGCGTCGCCCGCGGCCACGAGGTCCTCAGCCATCGCGGCGAGATCGTGGTGCCCCGCGCGTCGGACGTTCGAGAGCTCGAAGGGCTCTCCGGCAAGAAGATCGCCTACGTGGATCACTACTCCACCACGGGCTACGTGCTCGCTGCCAAGGCCCTGGCCGACGCCGGCGTGAAGGTCACGCCGGTGTTCACGGGCAGCCACGCCGCAGCTTTGGCGGCGCTCCGTTCCGGCAAGGTTTCTGCTGCCGCCGTCTACGAAGGCGCCACCCACGACGACCCGAAGCTTCTAGTCGTCGCTCACACCGAGCGCATCCCCAACGAGCCGGTGTTCTTCCGCAAGAGCCTGCCCAGCGCGCTCAGGGATCGCGTGACCCGCGCCCTCGAGCGCGTGGCAAACACGCCGCCAGGCCAGGCCGCCCTCTCGAGCATCGCCGACATCACGGGGTTCTCCAAGACGACGGATGCCGACTACGACGCTGCCTACGCCGTGATCGACGCCGCAGGAAAGAGCGTTCAAGACTTGGTTCCCAGGGGGTGGCTGCTCGCGAACGAAAACCAACGCCGCCCCGGCGACCTCGCCCCCTGAGATCCACCATGAAGAAGACCAACGAGCCCGCCGTCCCCTTCGAGCTCAAAGACGCGAACGGCAACGTCCACACCCTCGCAGAATTCCAGGGTCGTTGGTTGCTCCTGGTGTTCCACCGCCACCTCGGTTGACTGCCCTGCCGAGGGCATCTGTCGCAGTTGCGACAGCAGGAATCGGAGCTCGAGACCCTCGGGGTCGACGTGTGCGTCGTCACCTTCTCCAACGACTTCATGGCTCGCGCCTACGTGGAGGAGACGGGCCTCGTGTGGCCCCTGCTCGAAGATCCGGAGCGCGCGCTGTACCAGGCCTACGACATGCTGAAGGCGAGCTTCTGGGACGTGTGGGGGCCGAGCACTTGGCTGGCGTACGCGCGGGAAATGTGGCGTGGCCAGAAGCTCAAAGAGAGCGACGAAGACGTGAACCAGCGGGGTGGTGACGTGCTGATCGACCCCGACGGGATCGTGCGCATCCATCACGTCGGCAAAGGGCCGGCGGATCGGCCGTCCGTGGAGTCGCTCCTGGACGTGGTCCGCGCCGCACCAACAAAATCAGCTTCCTGAACGTGTTGATGTTGGTGCGGCGCGATCCCCGTCGATTGCCCGCTCTCAGTCCGCGCCCGCCGGGGCCGGCAGTGCCCGGACCTCCGACATCACGCTCTCGGCCACTCGGCTGCGCGCGTCCGCCGAGGCAATGGCGCTGGCACGGAAGCGAATGCCGCCGTGGTACAGCTCCATGACGCGAGCGAGCTCCGCGTTCTCGTCCTGCGGGCGCGAGAGCAGATCGAAGAGCCGCGTGCGCACGTTGGTGGAGGCCTCGCACCACACCGGACGCTCCGGCTTGTGCTTGCCTCCGGCCACCAGCACCAACACCCCGGGGCCATCCGGCGCCGCGCTCACCCGATCCATGTCCAGCAACGTGTCGTCGGTCCAGGTGATACCGCGACTCCGGTCGTAGTGCGGGAAGGTGTCCGGGTGCTTCGCGGGCAGCCCGAGCAACCCGGCGATGAGATCGATGGTGGAGGCGACTCCCACGGCGGCGCCGTGTTCGTCGACCACCACCACGCGGTGCACGCCGCGCTCCGCGACCAACGTCGCCGCTTGCTCGATGCTGGTGTGCTCCGTGACGGTGATCGCCGGTGACGTCATGCGTTCCGAGACTTTGGCGCCTGCACGGTGCGGCAGGAGATCACGAAACGAAACCACGCCGACCGGATGCTGCTGGTCGTCCAGGATGGGAGCGGCAGTGATGCCCAGGGCCAAGATGTAACCCAGGGCATCGGCCGCGTCGTCATCCATCCGCAGGCTGAACAGCTCGCGGTTCATGATCTCGTGAACGCTCTTCGCCATGACGACTCCTCCTCCGCCTCACAGGCGGTCGCGGAACTTCCGCACAGCCTCGCTCAGGTTCTTCGCGAGCGCCAGCGTCGCGTCCGCGATGTTCTCGCCTTCCTCGCTGGCATCACGCTCCAGCTTCTCCAGCTTGGGCTCCATTTCCCGCCACACGTCCTTGGCGTCCATCCCGGCCAAATGCAGCTTGACGCGGATTTCGTCGCGCATCTGCTGCAGGTCGTCCAGCTGGGCGTCGAAGCGCGCTTTCAAGTCTCGCTTTTCCTCTGCGCTAGCCATGATTTGTCTCCTTGTGTCAGCTGCCGGAAGGAGCAATCCCCGTTCCAACGGAGGCGCGCCGTTCAGCGCGCAGCGCTCGCAAGAAGTGCGGATTCCCGGCGCCAACCGGCAAGCGGTGCGGAGCCCACGGCCCACGGCACGCGCTGCGGACCCCTCACCCAGTGGTACGCCGATTGCCTCGATCCGCCGGGTGGCTCCGACCAACACGTCACGGCGTCGCATGGACCAGGCGGATCTCGAACGCCTACTGATGGCGCTTCGCCGAGACGGCTTTCGCGTGATCGGCCCCACCCCGCGAGAGGGCGCCGTTCGGCTCGGCGACCTCGAGTCGACCCAGGAGCTTCCCTGGGGAGTGGGGGACGAGCAGGAACCCGGACGCTACCGGCTGACGTCACGCGCTCGAGGGGCGTTCGGACACACCGTGGGGCAAGACTCCTTCAAGCGCTTCTTCCTGGCCCCGAGCGAGCTCCTGTGGCGCGCCGAGCGGCGTGACTCCAAGCTCCATTTCACCAACGCGGAGCCCGTCCCAGAGAAGCTGGCGCTGTTCGGAGTGCGCGCCTGCGACCTGGCGGCAATCGAGATCCAGGATCAGGTGCTCCTCGGGGCCGACCCCCGCTACCGCGCGCGGCGCGAAGGCGCCTTCGTCGTGGCCGTCAGCTGCACCGTGAGCTCCGGCTCCTGCTTCTGCGCGTCCATGGGCACCGGGCCCCGAGCCAGCCGCGGTTTCGACCTGGCGCTGGTCGAGCTCGATCGATGTTACGTCGTCGAGGTGAAGAGCGAGCGCGGCCTCGAGCTGTGCGAGCGCCTGGGATTGCCGCTCGCTTCCGCGGAGGAGCTCGCCGTTGCCGAAGAAGCCGTTACGGAAAACGCGCGCGCCCAGTCGCGACGCATGAGCACGGAGGATCTGCACGACGTGCTGCTCTCGAACCTGGACCACGCCCACTGGGACGAAGTGGCCGAGCGCTGCCTGGCGTGCGCCAACTGCACCTCGGTGTGCCCCACGTGCTTCTGCACCAACGTGAAAGACAGCATTGACGTGACCGGCAGCGTCGCCGAGCGGTGGCGCGTGATCGACTCGTGCTTCACCCACGAGTTCACGCATCTCCACGGCGGTAGCGTGCGGAGCTCCACACGGTCCCGATATCGGCAGTGGCTCACTCACAAGCTCGCGACTTGGGTGGACCAGTTCGGGCGCTCCGGCTGCGTGGGCTGTGGCCGCTGCATCACCTGGTGCCCCGCAGGCATCGAGATCACCCGCGAGGCGAGCGCCTTGCGCCAAGGACGACTGCCATGAACGTCGAGAGCATCGAAAAGAGCTTGGCGGAGCACCCCTTCGTAAGGAATTTGAGCCCGGCCTACGTGCACTTTCTCTCGGGCTGCACCAAGAACGTGCGCTTCGCACCGGGGGATTATCTGGTTCGTGAGGGCGAGCCGGCCAATCAGCTGATCTTGATGCGCTCCGGCTCCGTGGCTCTGGAGATCAACGTCCCCACCCGTGGCCCCATCCAGATAGAAACGCTGGAGCCGGGAGACGTGCTCGGCTGGAGCGTGGCCCTCACGCCCTACAAGTGGCACCTGGATGCGCGGGCCCTCACCTCCACGCTGGTGTTCTCGGTGGACGGCGTGTGCCTGCGCAACAAGCTCGAGGCGGACCACTCCTTCGGCCTGGCCATGACGCGGCTGTTGCTCGGAGCCGCGCACGAGCGGTTGATGCGCGCGAGGCTGGCGCAGCTGGACGTGTATTCGGCGGAGGGCAAGTGACGCGTGACCCGATGCTGCCCGAAGCCCTTCGGATCTCGCGCGTGGTGCGGGAGACGGCGGACACCTTCACCCTCACTCTGAATGCCGCCGAGCGCGGCGGATTCTTCTTCCTGCCCGGCCAGTTCAACATGCTCTACCTGCACGGCGCGGGGGAGGTTCCGGTGTCCATCAGCGGGGATCCGGCGCGTCCCATGTACCTGGTGCACACCATCCGCGCGGTGGGCAGCGTCACCCGGCCGATGCAAGCCCTGGAGAAGGGCGACGAAATCGGTGTACGCGGGCCGTTCGGGACGTCTTGGCCGGTGGAGCGAGCGCGCGGCCGGGACGTGCTGGTGGTAGCCGGCGGCATCGGGCTCGCGCCGCTCCGTCCCGTCGTCTATCACGTGCTCAAGCACCGCAAGCGCTTCGACCACTTGGTGATCCTGTATGGCGCGCGCACGCCCGCGGATCTGTTGTACGAAAAGGAGCTCGCCCGCTGGCGGGGGCGCTTGGACGTCGAGCTCGACGTGACGGTCGACCGAGCGGAAGCGGACTACCGCGGCCGCAGCGGCGTGGTGACCAAGCTCCTGTCTCGCGTGAGCTTCGATCCAGAAAACGCCATCGCCTTTTTGTGCGGCCCGGAGGTGATGATGCGCTTCGCCGCGCGGGAGCTGGAGCAGCGTGGCATGCGGGACTCCGACATCTGGGTGTCCGCGGAGCGCAACATGAAGTGCGGCCTCGGCACCTGCGGGCACTGCCAGCTCGGGCCGGTGTTCGTGTGCAAGGACGGACCCGTGTTCCGCCATTCGCGCATCGCGCCCCTGCTCACTCGACGGGAGCTGTGACATGGCCAAGAGCAAGCCCAAGCTCGCCGTCGTGAAGCTCGCTTCCTGCGATGGTTGCCAGCTGAGCCTGCTGGATCTCGAGGACGAGCTCTTGGCCCTGGCGGGCGCAGTGCGCATCGCCTACTTCCCGGAAGCGTCCAGCAAGGTGCTGCCGGGTCGCTGGGACGTGACCCTGATCGAAGGCTCCATCACCACGGCGCACGACAAACGCCGGTTGGAGCAGATCCGCAAGCGCAGCAAGACGCTGGTGACCATCGGCGCGTGTGCCACCGCGGGCGGCATTCAAGCCCTGCGGAACTTCGCGCAGATCGAGGACTACCAGCGGATCGTGTACGCACGCCCGGATTGGATCGAGACGCTCGCGGAGTCCAGCCCCGTGGCCGAGCACGTGAAGGTGGACCATCAGCTCTTCGGCTGCCCCGTGGACAAGCGGCAGCTCTTGGATCTGCTGTCGCGGCTGCTCAGCGGGCTCTCCCCCGTGGTGCCCGATCACGCCGTGTGCCTCGAGTGCAAGCAGCGGGGCGTCAGCTGTGTGCTGGTCGCGCGGGGCGAGCCGTGCCTGGGGCCGGTCACCCGCGCGGGATGTGGCGCCCTGTGCCCCCGCTACGATCGCGGCTGTTTCGGCTGCTTCGGTCCCAAGGAGCAGGCCGCTCCGGGAGCGCTCGTGCCGGTGCTCACTCGCTTGGGCCAGAGCCCGCGCGACGTGGCGCGCTGGTTCGGAACCTTCAACGTCGCCGCCGAACCCTTCGCCGGCGCGCACCGCGCTGCACGCCGTGGAGATGACTGACGTGAAGAAGACGATCACGGTCAATGCGCTGGCCCGAGTGGAGGGCGAAGGCGCGCTCACCATCCGCTTCTCCGGTGGCCGACCCCAGAGTGCGGAGCTACGCATCTTCGAGCCGCCGCGGTTCTTCGAGGCGCTGTTGGTGGGGCGCGGCTATCAAGAGGCGCCCGACATCACGGCGCGCATCTGCGGGATTTGCCCCGTGGCGTACCAGATGAGCGCGTGCCACGCGATGGAGGACGCTCTCGGCCTGGACATCTCGCCGGAGATCCGCGCCCTCCGGCGCTTGCTCTACGCCGGCGAGTGGATCGAAAGTCACGTGCTCCACATGTTCATGCTCCACGCGCCGGATTTTCTCGGTCGCGCGGACGTGGTGGAGCTGTCGGAGGCGTTTCCGGAGCAGGTGGCCGCGGCCTTGCGCATGAAGAAGGCGGGAAATGCCATCGTGAATCTGCTCGGAGGTCGCGAGATCCATCCCATCAACGTGCGGGTGGGCGGCTTCTGGCGCATCCCCACGCGTGAAGAGCTGAGAGCCTTGGCGCCGGAGCTCGAGGCCACGCGCGAGCAGATGCTGAGCGCTCTCGATTGGATTGCCGACTTCGACTTCCCCGACTTCGAGCACGACGTCGAGCTGGTGGCGCTGCGCCACGACCGCGACTACCCGATGAGCGAGGGCCGCGTCGTTTCCAGCCGCGGGCTCGACATTACGCCGCGGGACTTCGAGGCCCACTTCGAAGAGCGCCAGGTCCCGCACTCCACCGCGCTGCACTGCATGCTCCGGGAGCGTGCGGGCTACCTGTGCGGCCCCCTCGCCCGCTTGAACCTCAACGCCGACCACCTGCGGCCGGCGGCGCGCGGCGCCGTCGATCGCGTGGGGCTCGCGCTCCCCTGCAAGAACCCTTTCAAGAGCATCCTCGCGCGCGGCATCGAAGTGATCCAGGCGGCGGACGAAGCCCTCGAGATCATCGACACGTTTCAAGGCGTGCAGGACGCCCCGCCGTCGATCCGACCGCGAGCCGGCGAAGGCTTCGCCTGCACCGAGGCGCCCCGGGGCATCCTCTACCACCACTATCGTCTCGCCGAGGACGGCAGCATCGCCAGCGCGAAGATCGTTCCGCCCACGTCACAGAACCAGGCCACCATCGAAGCGGATCTGCTTTCGATCGCCGAGCGCTTGGTGGATCTGCCCAAGCGCGAGGCAACCGAGCTCGCCGAGCGCACGGTGCGAAACTACGACCCTTGCATCTCTTGCTCGACGCACTTCCTGGACCTGCGCTTCACGGAAGAGGAGCCGTGAGCACGTTCGTGATCGGCGTCGGCCGACGGAGCGCAGGAAACGACGGCGTCGGCCCACGAGTCATCGACTGGCTTCGCAAGCGAACGCTGCCGCAGGGCACCGCGCTGCATGTCGTGCGGGAGCCGAGCGAGCTCCTCGCTTTCGAAGCTGCCCAGCGCTTGATCGTGGTGGACGCGGTGGTGGGGGCCCCTGCTCCGGGCCAGGTTGTCGTTCTCGCCGCGGAAGCTCTCGAATCGATGCGCGCGCCGGCGCAGGGCAGCCATGGCATCTCCCTGAGCGACGCGCTCGCGTTGGGACGTCGCCTCCAAGGCGCGGCGTTTCCCAACGCCAGCGTCGTGGGCATCGGCATCGGAGCGCCCCCGAAGACGCCATCCGTCGAGCTCGACGAAGACGTCGCGGCCGCCATCGAGACGGCGGGCCGCGCCGTACTTCGGCTGCTCAGTTACACTTGATCTCGACCTCGTGGACGTGAGCGTTGGCGCTGCTGGTCCGGGTCTTGACGGTCTGCCCTTCGCCCAGCTTCTTCATGTCGGCGTCCTTCAGGACCACGACGTGCTCATGGGTCGCGTCGCCCTTCGCCGCAAAGGTTCCCCCCATGCCGCGCTGTACGGCGTCCGCGGGGATCGTGAGCGCGTGCCCGTGATTGCCCGAGAACTCCGCCGAGGCTCCGTTGGGGCACACGTTGGATTTCTTGTCGCAGCCCAGCATCGCCGTCGAAAGCGCAACGGCCACCACCGCCATCGAGTACCTGCTCCACATGATGGGTCCCTCTTTTCTCGCGATCACGGATTCACGTTTCGCGCCAAGCCGGAGCCTGCAGCATCCCTCGCCTTCGACGCAAGGTTTGCGCTGGCTGCTGCGCGGTTTTGGCGCTTCGGAGCCATGGATCGGGCCTTGCACTCGATCGTCACATGGAAGCGCCCGGCGCGCTGCTGTTCGCCACGGATTTCGCGCCCGCGGCCCGCGCGGCTCGCGCCCACGTCCAGCTGCTCGCCACGAGCCTGGACCTCCCCGTGCATCTGGCGCACGTGCTCCCCGCCCACGGCCACGACGCGGACAGGGGCAAGGCGGAGCGCGGCTTGGATGAAATCGCCGCAGAGCTCTCGGTGCCGGTGGTCGACCGCCAGGTTCTGTTCGGCAGCGCCGCGGAGGCGCTGATGCACCACGCCGACGCCATCGGCTGCGGATGGATCGTCGTGGGAGTCAGTGGTCATCGCGTGGGCGGCACCGTCGACACCATCAGCCGCTTCGCGCGGCAGGCCGTGTGGGTGAGTCGTCCTCGCGCGGATGGCCGCATCACCCGCGTGCTCGCCAGCGAGGCAGACTCCGAAAGCGCGCGCGACTTGTGCCGGCGCTGGGACGCGGACCTCGAGCTCATGACCGTGACCTCGGGCGAGCTTCTGTTGCGGCGGGCGGTCGAGATCGGCGCAGATCTCCTGGTCCTGGAGCGGGCGGAGCTCCGGGGACTGCGCCGCGCATACATGGGCGGCGTGGGCGAGCGAATCCTGCACCGCTCGACCTGCTCGGTGCTCATGTTGCCGCCCCGGAGGTAGCCGTGCCGCTGTCACGCCGAGCCAAGCGCACGCTCAGCCGCCTGCTGGCCCCCGCCGAGCAGCGCGCGCGGGTCGAGCGCGCGGCGTATCCGGATGCGGGTCATGGCTACGACGCCTTGGGGCTCGAACCGGCGTCCTTCGAGCTGGCGATGGCAGCGGCCTGGCCCCTGTACAGGTACTACTTTCGAGTCCAGAGCCACGACGCCGTAAACGTCCCCTCCACGGGCGCCGTCATCGTGGCGGCCAACCACAGCGGCATGCTGCCGATCGACGCCGCGCTCTTGTCGGTGGATCTGTTTCACCGCACGCGACCGCCGCGGATCCCGCGCGTCATCGGCGACCTGTTCATTCCGTTCATGCCCTGGTTCGGAACGGCGATGACCCGCGCGGGGATGGTCAGTGGCGCTCGAGCCAACGTGCGATACCTGCTGGAGCAGGGTGAGCTGGTGGTGGTGTTCCCCGAAGGCACTCCGGGGATCGGCAAGGGCTTCTCGCGCAGATACCAGCTCTCGGACTGGCGCGTCGGACACGTGGAGCTTGCCCTCGCGCACGGCGCGCCAATCGTTCCCGTCGGCATCGTGGGGGCGGAGGAGTGCTGGCCTCAGATCGCGCGCATCGATTCGTTCCATGGCTTCGGCGCGCCGTTCCTGCCGATCCCGGCCACGCCGCTTCCGTTGCCGGTCAAGGTCCACGTCTACTACGGCGAGCCCCTGCGCTTGGGCCGGGGCGGCGCCGACGACCCCGAGACCGTTCGCGCCGGGGCAGAGCGAGTGAAATCGGCGGTAGCGCGGCTGCTGGAGCGTGGGCTACGCGAGCGGCGGGGGTGGTTTTCATGACCACCACGCTCATCACCGGCGCCACCACGCCTCTCGGTTCGGCCCTCGCGGAAGCGCTCCTCGAACGTAACGCCGACGCGCGGGTGCTCGCCGTGGGGCTCGAGCGCGAGCCATTGCGGCTTCGCTCTCTCGGACAGCGGCTCAGCTACGTGAGCGCAGACCTCACCAAGGAACGCGAGATTCGAGATTTGGTTTTTGGTCCGGCGCGGAACCTCGCGGTCAGCTCGGTGCTACACGGCGCGCATCATCGCAGCGCCCACGACACCGGACCGCACGTTCACGCCCTCAACGTGGAGTCCACCCGCACATTGCTGGACCTGCTGGAGCGTCACCCCAGCGTGCGTCGCTTCGTGTTCGTGAGTCACGCCGACGTGTACCGTATCGACCCCGCGCGAGCCGTGTTGGTTTCGGAGCGCGACCCGCTCGACCTCAGCCCCGACAGTCCGCAACGCGTCCGAGATCGCGTGGAGGCGGACCTCACGGTGTGCGCTCGCATGGGGCTCGGTCGCCTTCAGATCGCGGTTCTGCGTTGCTCGGAAGTGTTGGCCCCGGACTCCGGCAGCCAGCTGTTCGACTATCTGTCGTCTCGCGTGTGTCTGCGCCCACTGGGCTTCGACCCGATGCTCAACCTGCTGAGCCTCCAAGACGCGGTGTCGGCGCAGATCGCCGCCATCGACTCCGACGCCATCGGCGTGGTCAACATCGCCGGCCTCGACACGCTGCCCCTGTCTCGCGCCATCGAGCTGTCCGGGCGCTGGGCGCTGGCGTTGCCCGGCGCGCTGCTCGCGCCCCTGTATCGCGTGCGCGCCTCGGCCCTGGGAATGGAATTTCGCTATGACATGAACTACCGCCGCTTCCACTTCGGCACCGTGCTCGACGGCCGGCGCGCGAAGGACGTGCTGGGATACGAACCGCGAAGCGGAATCGACTGGGCGGCTCAGAGAGCGTCTTGGGCAGCGCGCAACACGTCCATGTAGCTGACGATGCCCACCAGCTCGTCGCTGTCGGGATCGAGAACCGGGACGGCACCCACTTTGTGGTCGAGCATCAAGTCCACCAGCTCTGACAGGTCCGTTTCCGGATGCACGCTGATCACGTCGCCGTTCATGATGGTGGATACCGGCTGATTGAGCTTGGCGGCGATGGCTCCTGGATTCTCGAGCTCGATCAGCGCGGGCGCCATGAACGCGCGCAGATCACGATCGCTCACGATCCCTATCAGCTCGCTTCCATCGACGACCGGCAGATGCCGAACGTCGAGCTCGAACAGGGCGGAAATCACGTCGCTGATCTTTGCTCCTGCGTCGGCGGTGACGGGTTCGGATGTCATGACTTCCTTGACGACCATGGGACGAGCTCCTCTTGTGCAGCGAAGACGGTGCAACCCGCATGCCGCTGGTGTGCGCCTTGCAGGAACAAGTGCCGTGCCGCCACCACCCTACTCTCTGCCGCAGCACCGCCACGCGATGAAAAAACTCGTTGCGCAAAGGCTGCGTTGGCAGGGGGTGTCGACGCAGGGCGTGCGCGAGAAACGCTGGAGGTGAGTCGTGAGCTCCGAGAGACAACACCTCGCCGTCAAGCTTCGAAGGGTCGCCAGCGATGACGCGACGGACGTCACCCTGTCGGTGTTCTGTCCCGCGCAAGGTGCGTCGGTCTCCGTCGAGGAATGCATGACCTGCGACCGCTGCGAGGGCTTGCACGTGGATCCTACGGAGACCGACACGTTCTTGGTCTGTAGCCTCGCAGCCATACCCGCGGCAGAAGAACCACGCCCCCCTGCACCAGCCACGACGCCTCCTGACGCAACGCCGGTAACGGAGGTCATGACTTCCGCCGTTCTGTGCGTCAGCGCGGACACCACGTTGGAAGCCCTGACCAGCCTTTTCCTCGAGCACGGCATCAGCGGCGCGCCCGTCGTCGACGACCAAGGCCGGCCCATCGGCGTGGTGAGCAAGACGGACCTGCTGCGCGAGATGACGGTTCGCGGCCAAACGGAAGAGGTGGAGTCGAGGACGTTCCGCGTTCATGGATGGGACATCGACCTGGGCCGGGGCTTCCACCTGGCGGAGGTCGCGCAGGCGCGGGTTCGGGACATCATGATGCCCCTTGCCTACGCACTCCCCGAGAGCGCGCCGTTGAGCCTGGCGGCCGCGTTGATGGCGCAGGAAGGCGTGCACCGCGTGCCCGTGGTATCCGGAAACGACGGCAGCGTCGTGGGCATCGTGTCGGCGCTGGACGTGCTTCGCTGGTTGGCTCGCAGCGAAGGCTACTTGGTCCCGCTGGCCAGTGAGAGGGGTCTCAAGGAGCCGGCCAAGGAGTAGCGGCACGCTTGTTGCTGCTCCGAACCCCAGGAGAACCTCCGTGACCCTACCCAAGAAGATCCTCTGCCCCGTCGACCTCTCTTCCTGCTCAGCGCATGCGCTAAATACGGCGCTGAAATTGGCGGACACGATGGGGGGCACCGTGGACGTACTGCACGCCTACCACGTTCCACACTACATTCAGCCCAGCCTGCTGGTTTGGGTCGCGGCGGGCCCGCGGCCGGTGTGGGAGATCGCCGAGGAGCAGGCCGTCGCGGAGCTGGACGCATTTTTGGCTCGCGTGGCAAAAGACCGCGCGGCGGGAATACCCACCGAGATCGTGCACGGAGATCCCACCGCAACCATCTTGACGGTGGCCGAGCGCGACGGTCACGATCTGATCGTGATGGGCACTCACGGACGAACCGGCGCCAAACGGGTGCTGCTCGGCAGTGTCGCCGAGGGCGTCGTGCGCCGAGCAATCTGCCCCGTGCTCACGGTGCCGGAAGCCGCAACCTTCGAGCCCGCCGTCGTGAGGGCCGACGCACCCGTGCTCAGAACGTAGGAGAGCATCATGCATCAGCTGCGAAAGATCCTCGTCCCCATCGACTTCTCGACGTGCTCTCGCGTGGCGCTCGATCGTGCGGCGGAGCTCGCCAAGAGCTTCGGGGCGTCCGTCGATCTATTGCACGTGTGGGAAGCGCCCGCGTTCGTCGCCCCGGAGGCAATGGTGGGCGTGGCAGGGAGCAGCCAGACCCTGTCTCAGCTGGCCAGAGAGCACGCGGAAAATGCCATGCGTGATTTCGTCAGCGCCGCCAAGGAAGAGGGCGTGAACATCGGGACCTCCTTCGTGGAGCAAGGGGACGCCGCCAAGACCATCGTGGAGCTGGCGGACCGAGAAGGCTACGACTTGATCGCGCTGGGCACCCACGGCCGCACCGGACTGGCTCACCTGCTCCTGGGGAGCGTCGCGGAAAAGGTCGTGCGCCGTTCCAGTCGTCCGGTGCTCACCGTTCGGGAACGCGCCGAATCCAGCTGAGCTACTTCAGTCGCGGCGACCGCTGAGGCATGCTGCACCCATGGAGATTGGGGCGTCCAAGCTCGCCAGCTTGCAGCAGTACGTTGCCTTCGACGAAGAAACGGCCAATCTGATCCGGGCATTTCAGCCCGTGGCGAAGCCGCACTTCACCGCCATCATCGACGACTTCTACGCCACCATCGAGGCCCACCCCGAGGCGCGTCAGGTCATCACCGGCGGTAGGCCGCAGATAGAGCGCCTGAAGGGGACCCTCGTCGGCTGGCTCGAGTCCGTGCTGTCCGGCAACTACGACGCGGACTACCTGGCGCGCCACGCGCGGATCGGCCGGGTCCACGTCCGGATCGGACTACCTCAAGAGTTCATGTTCACCGCAATGAACCGCATTCGGTCGCGGCTCATCGAAGTGGTGCACGAGCAGCTCGCGGAGCCGAACGCGAGGGTGCGCACCGCGCAGGCCGTCAACCGCATCCTCGATCTGGAGTTGGTGATCATGCTCGACACCTATCGAGAGGATCTGACAGAGAAGGCTCGAGCGGCAGAGCGGTTGGCCACCATTGGCCAGTTGGCGGCAAGCATAGGTCACGAGCTGCGGAACCCGTTGGGCATCATCGAGTCTTCGCTGTTCTTGATGCGGCAACGCATGAAGCGTGCGGAAATCAGCGACGAACACCTCGACAAGCACTTGGGCAAGATCGACGTGCAGGTGAAGAACTGCACCCGTACGATCTCGAACCTATTGGATCTCGCACGCAACAAGCCACCCACGCTGGAACACCTGCGCCTCCGACCTTTCCTCGAGAAGCTGTCGGAGGAGGCAGAGGCGTCCAACAAGCTCGAGGTGGAGATCGACGTCCCTGACGCTCTCGAGGCCCACGTGGACCCGTTCGATCTCGTGCACGTGGTGACCAACCTGCTCTCGAACGCGGTGCAGGCCCAACCCGGCGGCGCTCGCGTGTGGATCAGCGCCCGTGCAGATCGCGGTGGAACGGAGCTCCGCGTCAGGGATGACGGGCCTGGCATTCCTTCGGACATCCGCCGCCGGATCTTCGACGCGCTGTTCACCACCAAGGCTCGGGGCACCGGTCTGGGTCTGGCGTTGTGCCGGCGCATCGTGGACGCCCACGGGGGAGAGATGGATCTCGAAGACACACCCCGGGGCGCCAGCTTTCGGCTCTGGTTTCCCGAGCGGAACGACCCTGCCGCTGACGCCTGAGCCTCCCCAACCAGAGCGCTTGCCGTCCTCACGGCCTGGCTCTACGGTTAGGAGCCGTGGATGAGCCGCTCCGAGTCTTGCTCGTGGAGGATGACGAAGATCTGGCCGAGAACCTGGCAGAGATCTTGGACGGGCTCGGCTACGCGCCGTCCATCGCCACTTCGGCCGAAGACGCGTTGAAGCTCGTCGCGGCCGAGCGCGTCGACGGCATCATCACGGACTACCGCCTGCCAGGGCGTGGCGGGGTGGAGCTTCTGAACGAGCTCCGCGCCACAGGTTTCGCGGGGCCGGTCGTGATGATGAGCGGCTACATGGACCACGCCACGGTGAACCAGGCCCTCAAAGATGGCGCGTTGGACGTGCTGCCGAAGCCCGTGGATCTAGAACGGCTCTCTCGACTGGTGGCAGAGTTCAGCCGCGCCGGCGCACGTATCTTGATTGTCGACGACAACCGTGAGCTGGCGGAGAACATCGCCGAGGTCCTCGCTGCGCACGGCTTCGAAGCGATCGTCGCGGGCTCCGAGAGAGAAGCACTGGATCAGCGCTCCTTGACCCAGCTGGCGCTGGTGGATCTTCGCCTTCCGGACGCCTCCGGCGTGGACGTGGCGGAGCGGCTCGCTGCGCGGGATCCCAGGATCAAGATCCTGTTCATGACGGCATTCGACGAAGAGGCGCGAAGGGCGGAGACCGGCGGCCGGTTGCCGTGCATCGAGAAGCCCTTCGACGTTCAGCAGCTGGTCGAACAGATCCGACAGGCGGCAACCAGCGGATGAAAGAGGCGAAAGTCCTCGTCGTCGACGACAACGTCGACCTAGCTGAGAATGTCGTCGCGATCTTGAAGGAGATCGAAGCGTTCGAGCTGGACTGCCTGTTGGCCCACAGCGGCGAGCTGGCGCGGAGCCGCTGCCAGGAGCTCGGTCAGTCCCTCGATCTGGCGCTCTTGGATCTGCGCCTTCCGGACACGGACGGTCTGAGCCTGGTTCGGGAGATGCGACAGCACTGCCCGCGGATGGAAATCGTCATCATCACGGGGGACGCCACGGTAGAGAGCGCGATCGCCGCGGTGAGCCACGGCGCCTTCGCCTACGTGGTGAAGCCCTTCCGCCCCCAAGACTTGATGCACACGGTGGAGCGGGCCCTGGCCAAGGTCGCGCTGATCCGAGAGCGCGAGACCCTACGCCACGAGCTCGAGCAATCCGAGCTGCACCATCGGGAGGTGGTGGAAGCGGTCCCCGCTCTGGTGCTGGCCCTGGATGCCGGCGGGCGCATCGTGCTCTGGAACCGTCGCTTGGAGGAGATCACCGGGCAATCGCGAGAAGCCATGGTCGGCCGTCCCGGACTCGACATCGTGGGAAGCGGTGGGGATCGGCGTCTGGCGGCTGCAGACGGAACTCAACACTTGATCCGCTGGCAGCTGGCGCACGTGGGCGCCCGGCAGTCGGAGATGATCTACGCCATCGGCATCGACGTGACGGACGAACGGGCCATGCTGCGCCGGACGTTGCGTGCGGAGCGGCTGGCAGCCGTGGGAACGCTGGCCGCTGGCCTGGCTCACGAGGTCCGCAATCCCCTGAATTCCGCAACGCTTCAGCTCCAGGTGCTGCGTCGCCGGATCGAGAAGGGCCAAGCTACGGGAGAGAGCCTGCTCCGGGTGGTCGCCATCGTGGTGGACGAGATCCAGCGTTTGGAACGACTAGTGAAGGACTTCCTGGCCTTCGCCCGGCCGAGCCCCCTCGACGTCCAACCCGCCTCGCTCGACGATCTGATGGGGTCGGTGGTCGAGCAGGTGCGGCCAGAGGTGACGGAAGCCAGCGTCGAGCTGGTCGCCAAGCTGGATGCCCGGACGGCAGCAGTCGAGGTCGATCCCGAGCGGCTGCGGCAGGTGCTCCTGAACCTGGTGCGGAACGCCCTGGAGGCGATGGGTGGGAGCGGCACCCTCACCGTACGAACCCGGCTGGAAACCGACGACAGCGCCGCCATCGAAATCGTGGACACAGGCCCCGGGATCCCGGAAGACGCCCCCATTTTTGACGCGTTTTACACGACCAAGGAAGCCGGCACGGGTCTCGGGCTGGCCATCGTCCACCGCATCGTGGAGGAACACGGTGGCAGCATCGGTTTCGAGTCCCGGCCCGGACGAACCTGCTTCACGGTGCACCTTCCGTTGGTTCACGGGCCGATGACCCTGCGGTAGCTGCGCAGATTCTTCGTCCCCACCGGGAACACGCGCAGGGCAAGCGTCACCCTGCGTCACCCATCCTGAGAAAAGCCAAGATCCGCGTCGCGGCACGGACCGTGCAAGCTGCCGCGACGGGAAGATGGAATCCGGGAGCCGAGGCAGATTTGTCCTGCTCATCGAGGACGAGGCGAACGCTCGCGAGGCGCTGGCCGAGCTCCTCACGGAGTCGGGGTTTGCAGTGGTCGCCTGTGCGAACGCCAGCGACGCCTTGGACCTGATTGGCCGAGAGGTCCCCGACATCGTCCTCACCGACCTCAAGATGGCGGGGCTCACGGGTGACGATCTGGTGAAGAGCCTGGCCCTGACCCACCCGGCGCTTCCCATCGTGATCCTGACGGCCCTGCCTCTGGCTCACGTTCGCGCGGAAACGAGGCAGAAGAGCGCCCGGGTGCTGGAGAAGCCATTTTCCTTCGACCAGCTGCTCTCCGAGCTCGGCCGTCTGCTTCCCCAGGCTGCCGAATGACAATGGCTGTCGCTCGCATTCTGGTCCCCACGGACTTTTCCGAAACCGCTCGGGCGGCGCTCGAAACGGCCTTGCTCATCGCCGACAAGCTCGGTAGCCACGTGGATGTCGTCTACGTCTGGGAGCCGTCGACCACGATCCCGCTCGAGACGATGATGCAGGAGGTGGGAGTGGGCCGGCCGCGATCCATCGGAGACATCGCGCGGCGAGAAGCAATGCGTCGCATGGCGCAGTTCCTCTCGACGGTGAGCCACCCTTCCGGAAGCTTGGGCTCGCGCGTCGAGGTGGGACGTCCCGACGAGCTCATCACCATGCTCGCAGAACAGGGCGGCTACGACCTGATCGTGATGGGAACACACGGTCGCCGTGGACTGTTGCGAGCCATGCTCGGTAGTGTCGCAGAGCGCGTGGTGCGCCATGCCCCCTGTCCCGTACTCACGATTCCCGCGCGCTCCAGCGCCAGCACCTGACGAAGGATAGAGCAGTGAATTTTCGCCGTGTAACCCTCGACGGCAACGAGGCCGTCGCCTCGGTCGCGTACCGCACCAACGAGGTCGTGGCCATCTACCCGATCACCCCGGCGTCCTCCATGGGAGAGCTGGCCGACGCCTGGGCGGCGAGCGGCAAGCCCAACCTCTGGAACCAGATCCCGAGCGTGATGGAGATGCAGAGCGAAGGCGGCGCCGCGGGCGCCGTCCATGGATCGCTGCAGGCCGGCGCCCTCACCACGACGTTCACGGCGTCTCAGGGCCTGCTGCTGATGATCCCGAATCTGTACAAGATCGCGGGAGAGCTCACGCCGCTGTGCATGCACGTCGCGGCGCGCACCATCGCCACGCACGCCCTCTCCATCTTCGGGGATCACTCCGACGTGATGGCCTGCCGAGGCACGGGCATGGCTCTCTTGTGCTCCGGTTCGGTACAGGAGGCTCACGACCTCGCGGCCATCGGCCAGGCCGCCACGCTGATGACCCGCGTGCCGTTCCTGCACTTCTTCGACGGCTTCCGCACCTCCCACGAGGTGGCGACCATCTTCGAGCTGGACGACGAGACGCTGCACAAGATGCTCAGCGAAGACGCGATCGCCGCCCATCGCGAGCGCGCCCTCACGCCGGATCGCCCAGTGGTGCGAGGAACGGCACAGAACCCCGACGTCTTCTTCCAGGCACGGGAAGCCTGCAACCCCTTCTACGACCGGTGTCCGGACGCCGTGGCGGACGCAATGGACCGCTTCGCCGACCTCACGGGACGACGCTATCGGCCCTTCGACTACACGGGGCATCCGGAGGCAGAGCGCGTCATCGTGCTCATGGGCTCGGGCGCCGAGACGGTCCGGGAGGTCGTTCAGCGCGCGGCGGACGCGGGCGAACGCGTGGGTATGGTGGCCGTGCGGCTGTACCGTCCGTTCTCTGCCAAGCACCTCCTGGCAGTGCTGCCCGAAAGCGCGCGTTCCATCGCCGTGCTCGATCGCACCAAGGAGCCGGGCGCCCACGGGGAGCCGCTGTTCCTGGATGTGCTGACGACCTTGGCGGAGAGCGGGCGCGCCATGCCACGCGTCATCGGCGGCCGCTACGGCCTGTCGAGCAAGGAGTTCTCGCCGGCCATGGTCCGCGCGGTGCTCACGGAGCTCACGCAGGATTCGCCCAAGCGGCGCTTCACCGTGGGCATCGTCGACGACGTCACCGGGCTCTCCTTGTCCGTGCGGGAGGAAGACGACCTGGACCACCAGGGCGTGTTCCAAGGCGTGTTCTGGGGCCTCGGCTCCGACGGCACCGTCGGCGCCAACAAGAGCTCCATCAAGATCATCGGTGAGAACACGGACCGCTACGCTCAGGGCTACTTCGTCTACGACTCCAAGAAGTCCGGCGCGGTCACCGTGTCACACCTCCGCTTCGGCCCGGAGCCGATACACTCGCCGTATCTGATCCAGCACTCGGATTTCGTCGCCTGTCACCAGTTCGAGCTGCTCGAGCGCTACGACGTCCTCGCCACCGCACGCGAAGGCGCGACGTTCCTGCTGAACAGCCCGTACCCCAAGGACGAGCTCTGGGCTCACCTGCCGCGGGAGGTACAACAGACGATCATCGACAAGAAGCTCCAGTGCTCGGTGATCGACGCGAGCGCCCTGGCGCGGGACGCCGGCCTCGGCCGCCGCATCAACACCGTGATGCAGGTGTGCTTCTTCGCCCTGTCCGGAGTGCTCCCCAAGGACACCTCGATCGAGTTGGTCAAGAAGTCGATCGCCAAGAGCTACGGCCAGAAGGGCGACGAGATCGTGGAGCGCAACGTGGCCGCCGTGGACGCCACCCTGGCGGCGCTCTCGAGCTTCGAGCCGCCCCGGGAGGTCACCGGCAGCCCACGTCCGCCGGCGGTTCCGCCTCGTGCGCCGGAGTTCGTCCAACGCGTCACCGGCGTCATCTTGGAGGGCAAGGGCGATCTCCTTCCGGTCAGCGCGTTCCCGGTGGACGGAACCTGGCCCCTCGGCACCAGCAAGTGGGAGAAGCGAAACCTGGCGGCGGAGATCCCCGCCTGGGATCCGGATCTCTGCATTCAATGCAACAAGTGCGCGATGGTCTGCCCCCACGCCACCATCCGGGCCAAGGTGTACCCCGAGGCTGCCCTGTCCGGCGCACCGGAAGGCTTCCAGTCGACGACCTGGAAGACCGGTGAGCTCAAGGGCGAACGCTACACCATCCAGGTGGCGCCGGAAGACTGCACCGGCTGTGGTCTTTGCGTCGCCGTGTGCCCGGCAAAGGACAAGAAGAACCCGCGCCACAAGGCCATCGACATGGTCGAGCAGCGACCCCGCCGTGAGCAAGAGGCGGAGCGCTACGACTTCTTCTTGAAGCTACCGGAAGCCGATCGCGGGAAGGTCCACCTGGACGTCAAGCATGCACAGCTGCTCGAACCGCTGTTCGAGTACTCCGGGGCCTGCGCCGGCTGCGGCGAAACGCCCTACATCAAGCTGATGACGCAACTGTTCGGTGATCGCTTGCTGATCGCCAACGCCACCGGCTGCTCCAGCATCTACGGCGGCAACCTGCCCACCACGCCGTACAGCACCAACGCCGACGGCCGCGGCCCCGCCTGGTCGAACTCGTTGTTCGAGGACAACGCCGAGTTCGGCTTCGGGATGCGCCTGGCGGTCGACGCTCAAGCGGCCAAGGCGCAAAACCTGTTGTCCGCCCTCGCTGGCTCGCTCGACGCTCGTTTGATCGAAGAGATCCTCGGCGCAGATCAGAGCAGCTCCACGGGCATCGAAGCGCAGCGCCGCCGCGTGGCGGATCTGGTCAAGGCCCTCGCGGGCGTCGACGATCCCCGCGCTCGGGATCTGACCGGCATCGCCAACTATCTGGTGAAGAAGAGCGTGTGGATCGTGGGCGGAGACGGCTGGGCCTACGACATCGGCTTCGGCGGACTGGATCACGTGCTGGCGTCCACTCTGGACGTGAACATCCTGGTGCTCGACACCGAGGTGTACTCCAACACCGGCGGCCAGCAGTCCAAGGCCACGCCCCTGGGCGCCGCCGCCAAGTTCGCCAGCGCCGGAAAGTCCATTCCCAAGAAGGACCTCGGTCTGGTGGCCATGAGCTACGGCCACGTGTACGTGGCGCGGGTGGCGTTCGGCGCCAAGGATGCTCAAACGCTGCGCGCCTTCGCCGACGCCGAAGCCTACCGTGGGCCGTCGCTGATCATCGCCTACAGCCACTGCATCGCACACGGCTACGACCTGGTGCACGGCGCGCGGCAGCAAAAGCTAGCGGTGGATTCCGGCGTATGGCCGCTGTACCGCTTCGATCCTCGCCGCATCGATGGCGGACAAGCACCGCTCGAGCTCGACAGCGGCGCCCCCAAGGCGCGGGTGGCCGAGTACATGCGAGGTGAAACGCGTTTCCGAATGGTGGAACGCATGGACCGTGAGCGCTTCGCTCATCTGATGGAACAAGCGCAGCACGATGCGAGCCGCCGCGTGGCGCTCTACGAACAGCTGGCGCACCTGAGCGTACCCAAGGAGGGCTGAGTGGACCTGTCGACGACGTATTTGGGGCTTCGCCTGCGGGGCCCCCTCATCCTTGGCGCATCTCCCCTGGTGGACCACGTGGACGCGGTCCAGCGCGCCGTGGAAGCGGGCGCCAGCGCGGTGGTGATGAAATCGCTGTTCGAGGAGCAGCTGACCGTCGAGCAGCTCGCCGCGCACGCAACCGAGACGCGCGGCGGCGGTTTCGCCGAAGCACAGAGCTATCTGCCGGATCCGGACGAGTTCTCCCTCGGGCCCGAGGAGTATCTGGATCAGATTCGGAAGATCAAATCCAGCGTGGACGTCCCGGTAATCGGCTCCCTGAACGGCGTGAGCCCCCGCGGGTGGCTACGCTACGCGAAGCTGATCGAGCAGGCCGGAGTGGATGCTCTCGAGCTCAACGTCTATCAGCTGGGCGCGGATCCCGAAGAAAGCGCGGAAGCGATCGAACAGCGCATCTTGGAGATGGTCACCGAGGTGAAGAAGAGCACCAAGGTGCCGGTAGCCATCAAGCTGTCGCCCTTCCACACCTCTCTCGCGCACTTCGCCAAGCGCCTGGACGCCGCGGGCGTGGACGGCTTCGTGCTCTTCAACCGCTTTTATCAGCCGGACATCGACGTCGAAGAGCTCGAGATCGCCAATCGTCTCGCGCTGTCCACGCCGTCCGAGCTGTTGCTCCGGCTGCGCTGGCTCGCCATCCTCTCGGGGAAGGTCAAGGGCTCGTTGGCCCTGAGCGGCGGCGCCCACGGCGGCTTGGACGTGGTCAAGGCATTGATGGCCGGCGCCCACGTGGTGCAGGTGGTGAGCGCCGTGCTCCACAACGGTCCGGATCACTTCCGCCGCATGCACGAGGAGCTCTCGCAGTTCTTCGAGGAGCACGAGTACGCGTCCCTCGACGAGATGCGCGGGAACATGAGCCTCGAGCGCTGCCCCGATCCGCGCACCTACGAGCGCGCGAACTACATTCACATCTTGCAGAGCTGGCAGCTGCCCCCCGGCATGATCCGCCGCTAGACCGCTGCTTTTGTTGGTGCGGCGCGATGCCCGTCCCGGACGGACGTCGCGTCAGCGCGTGCGCCGGGAGCGGCGCTGTTCCCGCAGCACCACCTTGGCCGCGCGCTGATACTGCTTTTTCGCGCTCGGCTTGCGGCCGGCCAGGGGCGGCTGCTCGGGCAGCGGCTCATCAAAAGACCCGGGCTCGTGGCCGAGCTCGAAAATCGCTATCTCGCGCCGCCCGCGCTCTCCGATGCGCAGGGGCATCACGCTGGCGCCGATGCCCGCCCCCACGTACACGGCCCCGGGGTGCGTCGCGCCGTTCTGGCGGGCGCCGTACAGGCCATGAACATAGCGGTGCCCCGCGATGCGACCGATGCTCAGCTCGTGCATGCGCGCGAGCGTCACCTGCCCAGCGTGAGTATGGCCGGAGAGCACCAGCGGGATGCCGTGGTACCACAGCGCGTCCGCCTCTTCGGCGATGTGGGACAGGGCGATGGCGGGTACATCCCGCCGGAGTCCCTTGATGGCGTCCTCATAGGACGCATGCCCGGTGTAGGCGTCGTCCAGGCCGACGACCTGAAGCCGCTGATGGCGGAGCTCCATCATCGTGTGGCGGTTGTCGAGCACCTCCGCGCCAGCGCGGTGCAGGGCGCGCCGTACCTCGGCGGCGCCGGACCAATAGTCGTGATTGCCAAGCACGCACAGCACCGGCGCATCGAAGCCCTGCACCACCTCCACCAGCTGGTCGAGATAGAGCTGGCTGTGGCAGACGAAGTCCCCGGTGAGCACGACGAGATCCGGTCGCTCCAGGTTCGTCAGGCGTACGGCCGCTTGCTGCACGGCGAACGGCGTAACGCGACCGACGTGCAAGTCCGTCAGGTGAGCGATGCGCACGTGTTCGAGCTCACCGACGTGCGTGGCGTGCCCGGCGAAGCGCCGCACCCGAAACTGACGTGTCACGCGCTTGGGCTCGGGCTCCGGTGAAAACGCGCGTGCTGCGGCCTCTGCTGCGTCGTCTACGGTGACCGGAGTATTCGACACGACTACGAAGCTAGTGCTGCGTCCCGCAGGTCGCAATCGGGTGAGATCAAAAGCGTCCGCGCACAATGACTTCCGCACCACCCGGCCGGCGGTACGCACGCACCTGAGACCACATCCGCTCCACGGCCTGCCTCAGTGTCTCATTGCCGGGCTCTGCACCGTCCGTGTGGGTACGCGGCGTGGCAGGGCGTCCCGTCGTGGCAACCGTGCTCGCCTGCTGATTTCGGAAGCCGTCCAAGAGCAGCAGCGCGGTGGTGCCGCTCAAGCTCCGTGCCTGTTGGTCCGCCCGGGCCGTGCTCGACGACAAGCCCACCAGCAAGAAGACCGCCAAAGTCAGGCTGACAAGGAGAGGACGCATCGCTGCCCTGTGATTGCAGGCGCCGTGCCACCTCACAGTGCGCGGATTTGCTCGCGATTTTCCGAGTCTGGGCGTAGCCCCGGGCCCACGCGTCGAGGGCAACGGACTACACCTGAGGGCGACAGGCAGCAGAGGGGGACGGTACCGCGCCGGACCAACAAAGGAAGCGAACTACTTGCCGCCGAGCTTGCCGGCGATGTCGGACCCCAGGTTGTCGAGCTCCGACGCGGTCTTCTTGGCGGCAGCGCCGCTGGTCTTCTTCTTGACCGGTGCTCCGCCGCCCGCGGGGGCCGCCGCCATCTTGGCCTTCTCTTCTTCTTCTGCGGCCTTGGCCTTGGCGGCTTCCTCTTCCTGCTTCTTCTTCTGTTCCTCGGCGGCCTTTACCTGCTCGAACTTCTCGAGGCTCTTGCGGGTGATCTCCAGGTGCAGCTTGCGCTCTTCCGGAGTCATCGTGTCCGTGGGGGCAGCGGCCGCCGCGGCCGCCGCTGCTTCCGCGTCCGCCTTCTTCTTCTTGCCGCCACTCATGGAGAACGCGGTGACACCCACCACGAGGGCCACGGCCCCGACGATGACGAGGATCGTCGTGGGCTTGGTCTTGTTCATCGGGATCCCATCGGGATCCTGTGCGGGTGCGTTCTTCCTCGGATCGTTCGCCATGCCTTCACCGTCGGGCTCATTTCGAGCCCTCGGGGCGTAAGCCTACGTCATCTGCTGGGCAAGTGCCCGTCCATTCCCGGTTGGGGCAAATTCAGCGCGATCAGGGCGTTCCGGTGCAGCTCGCCTGGTCCACGATGGGCTCCACGGCCACACAATGGCCGGCCGCACAGGAGAAGCTCAAGCACTCCGAGTCCTCCACGCAGGCGGCGCCGCCCACCTTGGCCTTGGTGCACTGCTTGGTGCTCTTGTTGCAGTAGAAGCCCAACCCGCACTCCAGGTTGATCGCCTTTTGGGCGTTGCACCCCTGGCCCTCGGCGGTGGCCGTCTTGCACTGACCAGCGTACGGCGGCGGCCCGACGAAGGAGACGTCACAGTACAGGCCGTTGTCGCAGAAAGCGCTCACGCCATCGCCTATCGCGCAGTTGGCACCCGGGCTCAGCACCGACGCCTTCTCGCATTTCTGGCTGGTCTCGCCGCAGCTGATGAAGGTGTTCGGCTCCGAGCTCGGCGCGCACTGCGAGTCCCGCGTGCAGCTGCCCCCGAGCGGCACCTTCCCCGAGAAGGTCTTGCAGACGTGGAGCGCCTTCACCAGCTCGATGTAGTCGTTCACACCAAGGCTGCACTTGCCGAAAGCCGTCTTGTAAGCCGCGAGGCACGCATCGATGTTGCTCGGGTCGAACGTCATCGTGTCGTTCTTCACCTCGGCCACGTCCAGCTGGCAGCCGCCAATCACGTACGCCTCGCACTGGGCTTGATTGAAGCCGAAGCCGCTCGATTGACAGCAGCTCTGCTCCGAAGCGCAGATCTTGGGCGCGACGGTCTGACACACGTTGTCCAGCGTGTAGCTGGTGCCCCCGGCTCCGGCGGCGCCTCCGGTCGAGCTGCCCGCCATACCGCCGCTGGAGCTCCCGGCCATGCCGCCGCTGGCACTGCCCGCCGCGCCACCGCTGCCCGCGGCCCCGCCGCTGGCGCTGCCGGCCGCGCCACCGCTCGAGCTCCCGGCGGCTCCGCCGCTGCCTCCGGATCCCGTGAGGCCGCTGTCGGAGTTGCCTCCGCAGGCGAGAGGCAAGGCGAGAAAGACGGCGGGCAGGAGCAGGGAGGGCTTGTTCATGGCGGGGGCCGTGAATACACGAATCGGGCCAACGCGATCTCCGCTGAATTCCTGGCGGAGATCGCGATGCGTCGCCAGCCGTTCACGGCGCCGGCGTGGCCCCGGGTTCGGGTCAGATGTTGTCCCACACGAAGCGTTCGTTCTCGAACGCGTGGTCCGCCACGCCCTTGATCAGCTCGTCGTCGTTGATGTCAATCAGGGCGAAGGCGTGCTTCACGCGGCGCTGAGCCTGGTTGGCGAACACCTTCAAGATGTCCACCTCCCGGGCGGCGCCTTCCATGCCCTTCTCCGCCAGCGCGGAGTTCACGCGGCTCAGGACGCAGGCCAGCACGAACAGGTCGATCATGATGTTGGCGAGACGGCGCGACGCCAGCTGCTTGCCGATGATGTTCTTGCCGTGTTTGCGCAAGATGCGGTCCACGGCGGCGGCCAGGTGTCGCGTGGCGTCTTCGAACACCGCGGCGGACTCCCGGAGCGCCGGGTCCACCAAGGAAAAGCGGCTCTTGGCCCGGGGGAAACCCGTGGCCAGGGTGGCGTGCTTGAGGGCGTACTGGCTGAGCACGCCAAAGCCCTTGATCGGGTCGTCGAAGATGCCACGCACGGTGGACGAAAGCTCCTTCAGCTGGCCGCCCACGTCGTTCATGGCGGTGAGCGCGATGAACAGTCGCAAGATCTCGTTGGTGCCCTCGAAGATGCGGTTGATGCGTGCGTCGCGCATCATGCGCTCGTAGGGGTACTCGCACATGTAGCCGTTGCCGCCGGCGATCTGTAGCGCCTCGTCCGTCGCGTGCCACAGCGCCTCGGAGGCGAACACCTTGCTGATGGCAGCCTCCACGGCGTAGTCCTCGTAGCCCTGGTCGATGAGCATGGCGACCATGTCCACCACGGCCTCCGTGGCGTAGCAGTCCACCACCATCTGCCCGACCTTCAGCTTGATCATGCCGTAGTCGCGGATGGGCTTGCCGAAGGTCTCCCGCTCGTTGGCGTACTTGGTGGAGAGCTCTATGAGCTTCTTCATGCCGCCGATGCTGCCGCCGCCGAGGCCCGTGCGGCCGTTGTTCAAGATCTGCATGGCGACCTTGAAGCCCTTGTTCACGGGACCGAGCATGTTGGCGTTCGGAACCCGGACGCCGTCCAAGTGCACCGTGGTGGTGGAGCTGGCGCGAATGCCCATCTTGTCCTCGTGGGGACCCACGCTCACGCCGGGCATGTCCTTGGTGACGATGAAGGCCGTGAGGTGAGTCTTGCCCTCTTCCTCTCCGGTGCGGGCGAACACCGTGAAGAAATCCGCCATGCCGCCGTTGGTGATCCACAGCTTGTTGCCGGTGATCACCCACTCGTCACCCTCTTTCACCGCACGGGTCTTGAGCGCTGCCGCGTCCGAGCCGGCACCGGGCTCCGTGAGGCAGAAGGCCGCCAGCATCTCTCCCGTGGCGAGCTTGGGCAGGTACTTCTGCTTTTGCTCGTCGGTCCCGAACAAGAGCAGACCGCGCATGCCGATGGAGCTGTGGGCGCCGATGGTCACCGCCACGGAAGCGTCGTACTTGGCGACCTCCTGCAGCGTGCGCGCGTAGGCCGTGCTCTTGAAGCCGAGCCCCCCGTACTCCTCGGGGATCACCAGGCCGAAGAGCCCGAACTGCTTGAGCTCCTCCACGAAGTCCTTGGGCATCTCGCCGGCGCGATCCCACTTGCGAAAATCTTCTTCACGGGGAGCGAGCAGCTGCTTCAGGGAGTCGATCACCCCGTGCAGCGTCTCCTTGTGCTCTTCCGGCACCCGCGGGAACGGGAAGATGACCTGCTCTTCGATCACGCCCATGCACAGGGAGCGCATGAAGCTGATGCTGGTGTCGACCATGGGACCTCCGATGGATGGCGAGGCAGCGCCGGCCGACGGTTCGGCCACGCGACCGAGCTTCTTTCCAGACCTGAGCTAACAGCCGCTCGCGGACGACGCAATCACTCTCGCGATGATATATCCCAAGCCCATGGCCCTCGGACCTCGTCACCTCGGAGTCGTGCTGCCGCTGCTGGTCATGGCTGCCGCGGGCTGCGACAAGAAGAGTGCTTCGACCCCGGCCGAGAGCGCGAGCGTCGCCGTGCCCCCGCCCACCGAAAGCGCTGCGGCGCCGGTGGCGAGTGCCCCAGCGGACGCGGGCGCTCCGGACGCCAGCAAGGAGAGCGCGTTCCCCCCCGCCAAGACCGAGGGCTGCCCGGACGGCATGATCCGAGTCGAAGGCGAGTATTGCCCCGTGGTGATCGAGAAGTGCGACGAGCACCATCCGGAATACGTCGCCCACAAGGGGGACAAGAACGTGAGCGAGCGCTGCCTGCACTACGAAAAGCCCTCGCGCTGCTTCGTGAAGGAACGCAAGCACCTCTCCTTCTGCATCGACCGCTTCGAGTACCCCAACGAGGTGGGCGAGCTGCCCCGCGTGCTCACCTCTTGGCTCCAGGCGCGAGACATGTGCGACAAGATCGGCAAGCGCCTGTGCACGGAGGACGAGTTCAACTTCGCGTGCGAAGGCCCGGAGATGTTGCCCCAGGTGAACGGGTACGATCGCGACCCGAAGGTGTGCAACATCGACAAGCCCTATCACCAGCCGGATCACTCTCGGCAGATGCTCACCTACGACAAGTGCATGGAAACGGATTGGTGCAAGGCGGAGATGGATCGCCTCGACCAGCGCCATCGCATCGGTGCCGTGAACACCTGCGTCTCCTGGGCCGGCGTGGTGGACATGAACGGCAACGTGAACGAGTGGGTGGAGCTGCCCGGCAAGAAGCACCCGAACCGCAGCGGCCTCAAGGGTGGCTGGTGGGGACCGGTGCGCAATCGCTGTCGGCCTACCGTCACCTTCCACAAGGAGTTCGACTACGGCTACGAAGCGGGCTTCCGCTGCTGCAAGGACGCCGCCGACGGAGGCTGACGTATTCCTTTGTTGGTGCGGCGCGATGCCCGTCGCGGACGCACGTCGCGCGCCGCCCTCGACACCCTCGCGCACCTGAGACACCATCGCCGGCATGCTCGCTGTGCTCGCTCGTCGCGCCCTGCTGCTCGCTGCCGTCGCCGTCGTGGGTTGCGCGAAGAGCGCGCCCGGTCCGGCGCCGGAAGCCGCGCCGCCCGCGCCGGCCTCGGCGCCCGCGCGCGGCCCCTGGCGCCCGCACCCGCGCCCGCCGCCGCGCCCGAAAGCGCTGCTGCCCTGGCGCGTCCGCGTCGGCCCCGACGGACCCCGACTCACCGACGGCACAGGAGCGCTGCAACGACGTGGATACCGGTGTCTGCGTCCCCCCAGATGCCGACGACTGCGACTGCATCAAGCAGTGCGCGAAGACGTGCGAAGGCTGCGCTCAGCGCTGCAAGACGACCTGCACCGAGTGCGCCAAGGGCTGCGAGCCGGATCACTGGGAGTGCGGCGACGCCTGCACCTCGCCGCAAATGACCTGCCCCGCGACCTGCATCCAGCCGCAAGCCGACTGCGTCATCCAGTGCGTCGAATCCGGCAAGTGCTGAACGCTTTTCCCTTCGCGCGATGGCTCAAGCTTCGGGCAGGCCGAACGTGCTGCGGAGCAGCTCTTGGTTCGCTGAGAGCTGCGCGATCTGGTACGCGAGCTTGGCCAGCGGAATCACGACCCGTTTGATTCCACCGTGCTCGCTCGTTCTCGAGATCGTGAGTGAGGTCATGAAAACGGTATCGAGTCCGTTGCGCTTCGCAAACTCGAGGCTCGGTGCCCAATCACTCTCCGAATTGCACGCGCGGTCCGACCACTTCACCTCTAGCGCCCACAGGGGCTCTTGCCGCGTCGGGTCTACACGAACGATGTCGACTTCTCCGTCCTTCCAACGCGCGAAGCATAGATCACTGAACAGCGGGGCGTGGAGATACTGAGTCACCAGGGCCGTCTCCGCGAGGGCGCCCAGCGCGTCTTCATCTTTGGTGACCGGGCCGAACAAGGCAGCGCGCATGGAGGGGTTGCACAAGTACACCTTGAAGTTGCGCTCACGCTTCAGCCGGCGCGCCGAGTCGTCGACGCGTCGCACTCGCACGATCAAGAACGCCGCCTCCAGGTACTCCAGGTAGCGCGCGATCGTTGCCTTGGCGATCCCAGCGTTCCCGGCCAGTGCCTCGAGACTGATGAGCTGCCCGGAGTTGTAGGCAAGGGTCGTGAAGAGGCGATTCAGCTCCGGGATGTTCGTGATTCCGTAGAGGGTCGGCAGGTCCTGCAACAGGACCTTCTGCACGATGTCGTTGCGGACGAAGCGTTCCATGTCGGAACGAATCGCAGCGTTTCGAACGACTTCCGGGTAACCGCCGAAGTTGACGTAGCTCACGAAGTGCTCGTTGAGCTGCGCGATGTTTCGCACCTGCGTCGGTACCGTCGCCGAGTCCAGCACTTCGCCCGTCGCCCCCGCAAAGTCCAAGAACTCCGCGAAGGTGAGTGGTGGAAGCTCGAAATCCGTGAACCGGCCCGCACCCGACTCCGCGCTCTTGCGCTTCAGGGCGGCGCCTGCGGAGCCGCTCGCGATGAACCGCGTGTTCGGATGGGTATCGACGAGGTCCTTGAGGTGCCGCTCCCAGTCCGGCAGATACTGTATCTCGTCGAACACGACGAGCCGGCGTGCACGCGGATCGTGAGGCGTGAGCTCTTCGAAGAGGCCGAGCAGATCCTCCAGCCGCAAACCCGAGTAGGTGGGGGCGTCCACGGACGCGTACAGCACCGGGCCCAAGTCGCCCTTTCGCATTCCGTCGTAGATGAGCTGGCGAAGCAGCGTGGTCTTGCCAACCCGCCGGGCACCCAGCAGAACTATCGCGCGCTGAACGGACTGTCGGACCAGCTCGCTGAGCGGCGCGAAGTACGCCCTCCGCGGCCACTCAGCCAGGGACTCTGGGGCCTCCGCGCTCTGCCACCAGGGGTTGTCGAGGGCCAGCCGTTGGGCAATGGCGTCACGGTCGATTTCCAGCACCCTCGCATTAGACCAACTGGACTTTGCTTAATGGAACACGCTTGAATTTCAGCAATATTATCAGACATTTACCGGATCGGGTTTGTCGCGTGGTTCCGCGGCGGACCGACAAGATCTCGCTAGCGGTGGCGGCCCTGGGCGATCCAGGTGGCGAGCAGCTGGATGTCCTCGCTGGGCAATGCCGGCATTCCGAGGGGCATGCCGCGCACGTCGGGATCGATGACGCCGGCTTCTTCCGCCTGGCGGGCGTAGAGGGCGGCGAGTAGGCGCGGCGTGCCGTCTTTGGTGTTGGAGAAGATGCTGTGGCGCTCGCCGTCTTCCCCGACCCAGCCGGAAGCGACGCCGGTGTAGGTGCTGAGATCCAGGTGGCGCGCGGGGAAGCCGAAGCCGCCGGTGCTGCCGGGACCGCCGTCGCCCCCGGCGATGTCCGGGTTGCCGTGACAGTGGCGGCAGGTCTTGCTGAGCACGCGCTCGTTCACCTCGTCGAAGGTCACGGGCCGGGTGAGCAGCGGCAGGCGCGCGGGCACGGCGCGCTTTTCGGGCGTGAGCTTGGCCGTGAGCAGGTAGGCGGCGATGTCCGCGGCTTCCGCCAGAGTGAGGTCGAAGCTCGGCATCAAGGTGTTCGGCTTCACGCTCTTCGGATTCATGAGCCAGCGCACGAGCTCCGGCGCGGCGATGCGCTCGCGCACGTGAGCGAGATCCGGCGCCAGCGCCACGGCGGGCTGCACCCGAGGGCCGACGGCGTTGGGCTGCATGGGCAGCGCCGGCGCGCCGCTCAGCGCGTGGCACATGCCGCAGCCCTTGGTTTCCAGCAGCTTGCGGCCATTTTCGGCGTTCGCCTTGGCGAGGTCCACGGCCGGTGCCGGCGCGGCGTCGCGCGCCAGATACGCCGCAATGTCCCGCGCGTCCGTGTCGCTCATCTTCATGCGCGGCATGCTGGGCGCGAGGTGCGGCCGCAAATCCGTGGGGTTCTGCAAGAACGCCGCGAGCCAACGCTCTTGAAAGCGCTTCCCCGCGGCATCCAGCGACGGCACGTCCATCACGTGCTGCACGTGCTTCTTCCACTTGGCCATCTTGTCCGGCGGTCCCTTGAACTTGCCGGCGTCGATGTCCACATGGCAGCCGAAGCACGCGAGCTCGATGGGCACGGCGGCGAGGCCCGTGCCCTCATGGCAGCGATTGCATTCGTAGGTCTTGACCAGCTCCTTGCCCCGCTCCGCGTTGCCGGAGACGTAAGGCTTCTCCTCCGGCGCGGGCTCGGCGTTTTCGGGCGCCGCGCTCGGAGCCGCCGTTCGCTCTCCACCGGACGGCTCCTTTTGGGAGCACGCCACGGTGAAGAGCGAAAGGAGGAGCGCGAGGACAGGGAGCGCGCGTTTCATGACTCAGCTATCGGCGCTGGTTCGGCACACGTTCTGAGAGGTGGCCATCGCTGCGCAGCGCTGGAGCGCCAGCTTCTGGCCCTTCGCGTCACCGGCCTTTTGCCGCAGATCCGCGAGCACGGCGTAGCCCTCCGGGGACGCGATCAAGTCCTTCTTGGCGAGCTTTTCCAAGATGCCCCGGGCCTCGGCCTTGTGCGAGTCCACCTTGGCCAGCGCTTCCGCCAGGTCCGTGCTGGCCGCCGGGTCGTCCTTCTTGGTCTGGGCCACGCTGCGGAGGGCCGTGATGGACCACTCGAGGTTCTTGGCGCGAGCGTCGGCGGTGCGACCGAGCCAGCTGCCCTGAGCGTAATCCGGAACCTGCGCGCCGACGTGCAGCGCACCGTTCTGACGCGCCGTGGCCACGGCGAGCACCCGCTGCGCCCGGGCCACCAGCGTGGAGCGCTCTGCCTTCAGACCCTTGATGTGCGGCATCACGCGAATGACGGTCGCCGCGGCGTCGAGCGTCTTGCCTTGTTCCAGTTGCTTCTCCGCCATGGCGATGCCCATCGGCCGATGATCGACCTCCATCACCGGGTACCACTCGCCACCACATGCACTCGCCTCTCCCGGCAGCGCGGCGAGCGCACCCAGGAGAGCAACACCAGCGACCAACCCACGACCCATGTTCGACTTGTTCATGTTCCCTGTCCTCCTCGACCTGTCTCCGACAACGCGAAGCCCCGGAAGTTCGTGACACCGCCGTCTCTCTTTTCGTTTCAGCAAGCTTTGGACCAAGGCAAAGTGAGCGGTTTATGCGTGTTTTTCCGGCCCACGCGTGGGCCGCCGCCCACGCCGCGTGTCGCTTCACGCGCGCTGGGAAGATGTCGGCATGCGCGGCCGTAACAGGCGCCCGCTCCGCCAGCTTGGACCCGGGTGGCCCGGCACAATTGGGTCGTGGTAAGAGCGCTGCCCATGCGTGCCCTGTTGTCCGTACCGCTGGCCCTGGCCGTCGCCTGCGGCGCTGCGCCGCCGGCCGAGCCCGAAGCGCCCACTCCCCCGCCGCCCACGGCGCCCCCGCCCCAGGTCTTCGCGCCGGACGCGGGCGCCACGCCGGAAGCGGACGCCGCTCCGCCCGCGGTGTCGAGCGCCGACGCCGGAAGCGACGCCGCCGAGGGGCCCAGCTCCTGCCCCGAAGGCATGATCCTGGTGGAAGGCGACTACTGCACCCGCGTCGAGCAGAAGTGCGACGCGAGCTGGTACGCGAAGTGGAACAAGAAGACGGTGTGCGAGAAGTTCGAGCCGCACAGCACCTGCATCGGCAAGCGTGTGAAGAAGCGCTTCTGCATCGACACCTACTCCTGGCCCAACAAGAAGGGCGAGCGGCCGGAGGTGATGAACAACTTCTACCAAGCGCAGGTCAAGTGCGCGACGGTCGGCAAGCGCATGTGCACGGAGTCGGAGTGGACCTTCGCCTGTGAGGGCCCCGAGATGAAGCCGTTCCCCTACGGCTACGAGCGGGACCCCAACAAGTGCAACGGCGACCGCCCCTGGGACCATCCGGACATGAAGAAGGTGGCCCAGCGCGACCCCAAGGAGCTGGCGCGCCTGTGGCAGGGCGAGCGCAGCGGCAGCCAAAAGGACTGCGTCAGCGATTTCGGCGTCCATGACTTGCCCGGTAACAACGACGAGGTCGTGGCCAACGAGCAGCCCACCAGCAACTGGAAGGGCAAGTACAGCAGCGTGCACACGGGCGGCCCCTGGTACGAGGGCGTCCGCAACCAGTGCCGCCCCAAGATCTACACCCACGACGAGGGCTTCTATTACTACTTCCTGGGCTTCCGCTGCTGCGCCGAGCCCGACGGCAAGGTCACCGATCCGCGCACGCCTCACGAGCGCGAGAAAAAGTGGGACTTCGATCGCGTCGAGCGGTTGGCTGGCTTCACTCGAGAAGAGATGAAGCAGAAGCTCGAGCTCAAGAAGGAAGGCAAGTGCAGCTGCGGCGCGAAGGACATCCGCTGCAAGACCATGTGCGGCACCACCCTGGGCCCCGACGCCAAAGAGCCGGATCCGAAGAACCGCATCCTGCACAAGAACGACTGACCCCGCCCCTTCCCCCGCATTTCATTGGTGTCGCTGCAGCGCGGTACCTCGCGCTCGCCCTGCGCGTCACCATCGCCGCACATCAGGCCCACGCGGACATGTGCCGCGTTCAAGTCCGATGCGGAGCTTCCCAGGACGGGGCTCGCGCCGGAGCTGAAGCGCCGAATCCATGGCGGCGACCGCTCTACGGCGTCCATCCCGGCAGCGCGGCGGCCTGACGGATCCAGCTCGTCACGAGCTTTTCGTCGAGCGCGTCGTCTTCGTGGACGTCCAGGTAGCGCACCTTCGCCTGGCTGGACTTTCCCGGAGGCAGCGGGCTGAGAGACGCTCCGTTGAAGAAAGTGACCTTCACGTACTTCGTGAAGCAGTGGAAGCTCAGGAACCACCCCTGCCCTTCGACGCCATAGAACGGTGAGTTCCACTTCACCGCCTTCTTCGCCTTGGGAACCGCTCGCGTGACGAGGCGATCGATGCGCTCGCCCACGCCGCGCTTCCAGCCGGGGATGGCGGCGATGTACGCGCGCACGGGGGCCGCGCCGTCACCCTTCGCAATCTGCGGATTGCCACCGGCCAGCAGCTTCGGCCTCGCCCCGCGCTTCGCCGCCGTCTTCTTGGACGCGGTCTTCTTGGACGCCGTCTTCTTCTTCGACTTGGTCGCCATGGCCATCACTCGGGGTGGTGCTCGCTGGTAGCGTAGTCGGAACTGGCGTTAGGGCCGAGCGCTGACCCGCGACGGCCGGCATCGCGGTTCCGCGGCGGACCGACAGAAACCAGAAGGGCTTCGATCTGCCGGGCCAGTACTGTTCGCCCAACGGCGAGAGCGTCGCGGCGTACCAGTCCATCGAAGGCTGTTTGCGCTCGAGCGGCTGCCCCACAGCTACTGGAGCTCACGCAACCGCGCTGCGACGCGGTGCGCCTCGCCTTCGAGACCGAGCGCGCAATGGCCGTCCACGAGCAAGAGCAAGGCAGGCCGGGCAGCGGAGAGGAGCGCGTTCGGATCGATGTCGGCGATGTCGACGGCTTGCCTCGCCACGGCGACGGCTCGGAGGGCGAAACCTGATCCAGGTAGTACGACGCAACCGTCTGGTAGACGCTGATCGCCTCGGCGTAGCGATGTTCGCGGACGAGGTCATCGCCGAATCGGAGTCGAGCGCGAGGGTCGAACGGCGGAGTGGACATGGCGGGCGACCGGTTCCTTCGTGGCGTCTGGGTTGGCGCGCTGTTCCACTACTGGCCGAGGGAGTCGGCACGGTCGAGCAGGTCGCGGGGCGTGCCGTAGATGTCGGCGTTGTCGCTGATGACCAGCGCGACTTCTTCGATGGGGACGGGCAGTTGCTGGACGCCGGTGAAAAACTGGTCGAGCTGGGGGCCGGACGCGGCCAAGGCCGGACTGCGACAGTAGACGATGAGCTGCCCAGCGTCGCACGGCGCGACCCGCCCATGCAGGAACCCTGCCGTAGTCGGGCTCGTCGTCCACGATGTGCTCGAAGCCCTTCGGCAGGTTGTTTGCGTGCGAGTCACGCGCGTCGGGGACTCGACCGTCCGAGACACGCCGGAACGACTCCGAACGCGCTGTTGCTGGAGACGCAAGAGAAGGTCACGAGTACGGGCGCGAGCGCGGGGCAGCTTGGAATCTTTCTGAGGCAAAGCGCGGTCGATCGGCTTCGGCTCGAGCTGGCCCGACCACTGGATACGGGGAGCCAGGAAGGCCGCGAGCACCAGCGTGCCCACGACCACCGCTGGGAGCGCGCCGAAACACGCCGCTCCGAGGGTTGCAGCGAGCGCGAGCACGACGTGGTGGGCGCGACGCGTGCACTGTGCCGCGTGAGAAAACTCGGTCAGCATCGAGCGTCGGGGCGGAGGCTGGCGATACGGACCGCGCACCGCGAGAAAATAGCACGCCGCCAGGAGTGATGATTCTCACGCAGAAATCGGGAGATCTGTCTTCAGGTGTGAAGGTTCTTCTGGCGAGCTTCTCGTCGCGCTCGGGTACGAAGCCACAATAGAACCGGTATCTGCGGCATGAGCAGGAAGAATGCGGCGTTGGCCAGGAGCAATGGGAGGGTCATTGCACCGACGAAGTCCATCCAAACGTCGCCGTGCTTCTCGAACGCCGCCGCGGGAAATGGGATGCCGACTATGCGAGTCGAGGCGTTCATCGAGTAGGTCGCTCCCGAGAGAATCGCAGCGCAGATTGCGCCTACCAGGATCGGGACGCGTTGGACTCGCCACCAGCGCAGGCTGGCTCGGTGGATGTGGAGCCGAACGGCACGCGCAGCAACGCCACCCGCCAGAATGCCGACGAGACCGAGAATGACGAGCGCGTTCGTCACCATGTCAGCTGGCTCTCATGGATCGCCTACGCCGGCTGCCCGCCGCACCGCCCTTCGGAGTGCCTCGGGAAAATGCTCACCAGAGTGATCATTCCGGAGACATGGTCGACCATGCCCTGCGAATGATCACGAATCTGAGCGAATAGTTGCCCTACATTGGGCGACGGACTCCGGCGCGGGGGCCGTCACCGGATCCGGCGCGGGCGCCGTCACTGACTCGGACGCAGAGCTCCCTTGCGGGTGCCGTCACCGGATCCGTTGCGGCCGCCGTCGCTGGCTCCGACGCAGAGCGTCGTCGCAGAGGACGCGGACGTGGGTGCGGCCGCAACGTTTGGGACGGACTTGGTGGCGTCCGGGACGGGATTCGCGCCGGACCAACACCCATGCGATGAGGGTGCGGGCGGGGCGTCGCTGTTCGCAAGGGGTGCGGGCGGGGCGTCGCTGTTCGAAGGGGTGCGGGCGGAAGCGTTACTGTTCGCAAGGGTTGGCTGGGGGCTTCTGGGGATCGCAGCCGGAGAGCTCGGGGTGGCTGCACTTGCCGCCTGCACAGAAGTTCTGCGCGGTGCCGGTGCGCAGGAACTGGTCCATTTGTTGGTCGGCTTCGGGGAGATCGCGGAGCTTGCCGTGGGGGTCGCCGCAGGCGTCGAAGGGCTTGTCGCACAGCCACATGGGGGGCAAGCCAAAGTCGTACTCCACGAAGGCCGAACCTTCGAAGGGACCCGCGGCGGCGTCGAGGCCCCAGACGTCGTTCAGGCCGCTGGTGAGGTGCTTGGCGCCGACGGCGCGCGCCATCACGTGGGCGCCCAGGTTCGTGACTTGGTGATCGCCCACGGCGGCGCGCATGAGCACGGTGTGGCTGGGCGTGCCGGGCAGCGGGTCGTTCTCGATGTACTTCGAGTAGCCGTCGGGCTCGGTGCGATCCCAGACCATCTGCACCAGATCCAGGAGCATTTGCTGATCGCGCGCGTCCGGAAAGCTGAAGCCCATGAACACGAAGAAGGGCGCGAAGTCCACGCTGCGGTTCAGGAGCAAGCCGTAGGGCTGGCCCATCACTCCGAGGACGCCACGCTGAACGTCCGTGGTGAGCGCCATGTACACGCCGCCGAAGATCCCGCCTTGGCTGATGCCGTGATAGTAGCGCTCGCTCGGATCGAGGTACTTGCCGAGGGTTGCGTCCTTCGAAAGTCCGTTCATGACCATGCGCATGGCCATGAGGTTGTTCAGCGTGCCCTGGTGCATGCGCTCGAACATGGGGGCGAGGTTCTCGAGCTTGCCGGAAGACAGTCCTTCGATGATGAAGCTGGAGTCGTCCTCGCTCATGCCGATGAGATCCACACCGAAGATGGCGTAGCCGTACTGGTCGCAGAAGTTGCGGAAGTTCCCGGCTTCGATCTGGGTGTGACTGCCGAGCAGACCGTGGGCGTACTGCAGGAGCTTGGCGGGCTTGTTCTTCGCGCTCTGGGGGATCAGGAGCTCGAAGGGCACCTCCAGGGTGGGCTGGCTCTCGTTTGGCGTGGGGCGACCGTTGGCGTCGAAGACGAGATGCCCGCCGGGCTTCGGATCCGTGAGGTAGAGCGGCACCGTGAAGTGGCCGGTGACCCGGTAGAGGATGTGATCCGTGTTCCAGTCGTCCTCCACTTTGTCGATCACGTAGGCTGGACCGGTGTCCCCGGCGGCAGCCAGCGAGTCGTCACGCATGGCGAGCAGCCAACCCGTGGTGTTCTCGCGGCTCGCCGTGGTGAAATCCCAGGCCAACTGAAGGTCCGCGCGCTGGATCCCCGCCTTCTCGAGGTGCGAGAAGATGTCGGCGTACAGCCCGCGGCGCTCCGCCACGCTCGGCTCGTCGGAGCTCTGGTCGTCGCGCAGGGCGAGGAACGCCGGGCTGGGCGCGAGGGGGCCGTTTTCAGTCTGGAGACGCCGGAGCGCGACGATGTAGCGGTGGGCGTCCTTCAGGCGCACGTGAGGGCGAAGGATCAGGCTGCGTTGGGTGTCGTCGTCTCGACTGCGATCGATCTCGGCGAAGTGCGCGACGCGCTCTCCCGTTTCCGCGTCCAGGATCACCGTGGGGCAGTCGTCCGCGAGGGAGGCGTCCGGCTCGAGCGGCCCGGGGAGGCCGGTGTCCACGAGGTCCGGGAAGTGAACGAGCATCGCGCTGCCCGGGGAGAAGCCATCCCGCGTGTTGAACGGATCCGGCGCCGAGTGGTTTCCGTTTTGTGCAATGGGCAAGGTGTTGCTCGACAGCTCCACTCGCCTCCCCGTCTTGCTGGTTTCGTCGGCGCGGGTAAAGACGTTGTTGGGAAACGGGAAGCCGCAGTAGTTCGGATCCAATGGATCGCACTCCAGCGTGGGGTAGGAGAGCGCGGGCGGCGTGGACGCCGGCTTGCCCGTCTCGTCGTCTCCGCAGCCGGTCACGGCGAGGATCACGATCGTTGCCGCCACCTTGCCCAAGAGCTCATCCCAATGCACGTCGACCTCCGCTCCGCGGGCCACTCTGCTAGCGTTCCACCATGAATCGTCGCGAAGGCCCGTTTCGCGTCGCCATTGTCACGACTGGCGGCACCATCGACAAGACCTACGACGAGACGGACGGCTCATTGCGCAACACCCGCTCCGTGCTGGACGCGATCCTTTCGCGGCTACGCCTACCCGAGGTGACCGTCACCCACATTGCCCCCATGAGCAAAGACTCGCTGGAGATGACGGCCGAGGACCGGGAGAGGATCGCCGCAGTGGTCGAAAGCGCAGCGCAGGACCACGACGCGGTGGTGGTGATCCACGGCACGGACACCCTGAGCGAGACTGGGGAGCTGTTGGTGACCGCCCTTGAGAGGCTCACCATGCCGGTGGTGCTCACCGGGGCGATGCGCCCCTACGAGTTCCGCGACACGGACGCGACCCAGAACGTGACGGAAGCTCTGTTGGCGGCGCGACTCCTGCCGCCAGGGGTGTACGTGGTGATGCACGGACACGCGCTGGCTTTCCCCGGCGTGGCCAAGAGCCGCGAGCGGCGTACCTTCGTGCGGCGCTGAGTCAGATCCCGGAAGGGATGTCGGAGGGCGGCGCCTTGGGCGCGGGGGCCGCAGGCTTGTCTTCGGTGGCGGTGGGGAGCGCCTTGCCTTTGACCGTGGGCGCGGGCTTGGCCGGCGGAGCTTCGCTGCTCTGTTCCGGCTCTGCCGTGTCTTCTGCAGAAGTGTCGTCCGTTTCCGCAGCCGGCTCGGATCCTTCTTCGAAACCGAGCTCCTTGGCGGTGCGCTCCTTGCCCGGTGCGGCCAAGCCCGAGCCCGGGATCGGCGCCAAGCGAATCAGGAGCTTCTCCTTGTTGCCATCGACCTTGATCTTCCGCGGCCAGTACCCCGCGCGGCGAACGGAGATTTTCAGTGGCTCGTTCTCGGGGACATCCAGCGTGATGGGCATGGTGCCCAGGTCCTTCTTGCCCTGGAACACGTGAGCATCTATCGGCGACAGGACCAGAGCGACAGCACGCGTCTTCTGCTCCTGGCCCTCGTCTTTGGAGCCGAAGAAGTCCGTGAACACCAGCGGCCGGCCCACCCGAACCGCCAGCGGCAACGTGGACACACGGGACTGCAACAGCGTATAGCCGGCCACCGCACCGCCAGCGAGGACCAACAGCAAGAGCACCCACAGCCAGCGGCGTCGCCCGTGAGCGCGGCGCCACTCCTTCTCGATCTCTGCGTCCCGCACGGCGGCGTCGATGTCCAGCGCCAGGCGCGACGATGGCGGACTCTCCACCAGGGGGATCGGGATCTCGGAGATCGGCGCCGGTGCGGCGAGCTCCGCACCTTCGTGGGAGGGCGGCGCGACGCTGATGGGCACGTCGATTTCGTCGCTGCCTTCGCCTCTACCGATCGCCTCGAGGGCCGTGGCGACGTCACTCATGCTCTGGTAGCGGAAGTCGGGGTCTTTCTCGAGACAGCGGAGGATCACGCTCTCGAGGCCGGCGGGCATGACCGGGGGGCGATCGATGCTGCTCGGGGGAGCAGGCGCATCGTGCAGGTGCTGCGAAAGGATGGTCAGTGGGTTCTCGGCGTCGAAGGGAACACTCCCGGTGACCAGCTCGTACAGGATGACGCCGAGGGAGTAGATGTCGGTGCGCGCGTCCACGGCGGCGCCGCGGCACTGCTCCGGAGCCATGTAGTGGGGCGTGCCGAAGATGGCACCGGCGCGCGTGATCTTGTTCTGCAGCCCCGCCACCTTGGCGATGCCAAAGTCCACGATCTTGACGAAGTCCTGGCCGTCTTTGTCGACGACGAAGACGTTGTCCGGCTTCAAATCGCGATGGACGATCTTGGACTCGTGGGCGGCGGCGAGGCCCTCGGCCATCTGCCGGCCGATCTCCACCACGCGGCTGGCGGGCACGGTGCCGTCGTGCTCCAGCAGATCCGCAAGCGTCGGACCGTCCAGGTACTCCATCGCGAAGTAGGTGGAGCCATCCGGCAGCTCGCCGAAATCGAAGACGTCCACGATGTGAGCGTTGCCGATGTTGCTGGCTGCCTTGGCCTCCGTGGCGAACCGCTCGGTGACCTCGTGGTTCTTCGCCAGATCCGAGCGCAAGATCTTCACGGCCACGGTCTTCTCGAACACGCGGCGGCGGCACTTGTAGACGACCCCCATGCCGCCCTCGCCGAGCACGCTCTGCACGACGTAGCGGCCGTCTATCGTGCAGCCGATGTACTTGTCGGCTTCCTTGCCGGGCAAGGGCACGGAAAGCAGCGGAATGATGTCGCTGGTGGGCTCCCGATCGTCACGCCGAGCGGCTTTCATGCGCTCGTGGGTGGAGCTGGTCACGATGGAGTCCTCCAGCAGGGTCTCGGGCTCCAGAGCAGCGTTGCTCTGGCGGCCGGGCGCAGGCTGGGGCGGCTCGACAGGCCGTGGCCGCCTCGAAGACGGCACCGCCCGCGGTTTTCGCGGCGGTTTGGGGGGCGGACCAGGGCGGTTCACGACAAACCCGAATACTATCACCGGGCCGAGGGGCCCCGCCAAGAGCGGCGCTGCTACTGCGTTCCGCCGGCCTTTTCTTGGCTCCAAGGAAAGGCAATGGTGTCACAGGCACCGGTGAAGGTCTGTGTCGTACCATCTGCGCCATCGGGGAGCGCCTCCGACACCCGGGACTCGAAGGCGATGTCGGACTCGGCGAAGCCGAGGGCCTCGCACATCTCCTGGTCGCCGAAGCCCCAGCCCACGCTCACGTCCCGCTGATTCTCGAACTCGCAGCCGAAGGCCAGCCCCGTGGAGCCACTCAGGTCGATGGGCGGATCGTAGCGACGTCCTCGCGCCTCACCGTTGAAGCCGTGTACGTCGATGATGGTCTGGCCGTCGCTCGGCCCACCCACGATGTCGAGGAAGAAGCGGCTCCCCATCGCATGGGTGTGCGGCAACACGTAGTACACCTTGGCGTTTATCGGTGCCTTGGTGATGCTCTGGTACTGCGAGGCCAGCTCGCACTCGCCGGAGAAGCGGCTGGTGGCGTGCGGCGGGATGTCCAGGCCGTCGTAGGAGACGTGGAACGGAGCGAGCTTCACCGTCACGTCGGCTGGGTCGATGGCGTACAGCGTCATCTTGATGTGGCCGGTGATGGGGGCATTGGTGGTGTTCAGCACGTGAACGTCACTGATGATGCGGGAGTGCGGCGGGATGCGCACCACGACCCCATCCGGGAACTTCTGCACTTCGCGCTGGGCCTGCGTGGATTGGGCATAGATGACGCCACCGGCGAGCGCCCCCTTGAGCTGGTCGTAGCTCCGGTCCTTGCACTTCCACAGACCGTCGGGGCCATCGAACTGATCGTCCGGAACGAAGGTCCAGTTGGAGTGGTGGGAGGCCTCGTCTTGCAGCAGCTCCACGGCGTTGACCCACAGCTCCGTGTCGTTGTTCAGCGTCCAGCTGCGACACTCACCGAGGATCTCCTCCCCTGCCTGCGTGGAGTGGTCCGGAAAGTCGTGACTGATGGCGGTGCCGACGATGGGCGAGCACTGTCCGTCGTTCTTGGCGTACTGGCCCTCGGCGCAGGGCTCGCAGTGAGCCCCGGAGGCGTCCGCCACGCACTGCTGCTGGTTTTCCACGCAGCTCGCTACGAGGTCCGCACAGGCGGCAGCGTTCTGGTTCTTGCTGGGCTCCTCTGGAGAGCTCTCCCCACAGCCGACGAGGAGCAGAAGGCAGACCACGACCCACGACCCGAGGCGCACGCTCATTGCGCCAGCATAGCGGGTCGTGCGAGGGCGAGCTACTCCGCGAACTCGCGCAGGCTCAACATGTCGCGCAATGCCTCTAGCCGCGCCAGCGCCTTCAGCTCGAGCTGGCGAATGCGCTCCCGAGTGAGGTTCATGATCACGCCAACGTCCTCCAGCGTGATGCCGCCCATGTCCGCCACGTCCAGGGCGCAGGAGACTTCCAGCTCCCACACTTCCAGATCGGGGAAGTTGAGCTTGATAGCGCCCGTCTTCGGCGACACGTCGAGATAGAGGTGGTGACGACAAGCCACGTGGGGGCAGGGCCTGGGACCGTCCACGCACTCCTCGCGAGACCTCGGCAAGTCCGGAACCTGGTCACGGTTCTTGCGGCGTAGGGCCTCGAGCTCCCGGCGGGTGGTGCGCTGGACGCTGATGGTGCGGGCTCGCACCGCGCGCTTGCGCCGAGACCGCCGCTGCTCGCGGGAAAGCCCCTCTCTGGATGGAATGCTGGAAACTGCCAACTGATCGTTTGCCACGGGCCCCTCCGTACGACCACTGAATGCCTGAACATGGAGGGAATGGAAATACCCTCCGTGCACTCGAGGTCAGAATGGAAAGACATGGACGCACATGGACCTACAGTCCGTGTGCGCGCGGCCGAGGCTTGGACTCCCAGTCGAAACGCGCAGGCTCGGGGCAGTGCACGAGTAAGATCGTCCGCTGGCGCGGCGTCGGGTTCTCATAGGTGTGACGCTCGCCATCCGTGGTGCGGCACACGCTGCCCACGGTGAGCTGCTCGCCGTCGCAGCTGAGCCCGTCCGATAGAGCCATGGCGGCACCCACGGCCCGAGGCCTCACGGACAGCGGCGCTTGGCGCCCCGCGGCGAGATTGAGGCGATAGATCCCGGCCTCCCGCGTTTCGTTGATCACGTCTACGGTCCCGAAGGGCGCCTGCTTCTGGGCCACCTCCACGAAGCCGGCCTTGCGCTCCACCGTCAGCGACGGCACCGCCCGGCCCCCCAGGGCGTCGGGCTTGGTGAGCTTGAGGCGCACGGCGCGGACCTGCGCGCGGCGCTCACCCGGCGCCGGGGGGCTCAGCAGATACGCGCACAGCGCGTGGGCGGCCGTTTCCAGGAGCCGAAACCTGCAGCTCTGCAGCAGGAACACCAACTGACTGGCGAGGCCATCGTAGTCTATGGAGTAGGAGAGCTTTTCACTGCGGGCAGCGGCTTCGGTGTCCACCGACAGCTCCACGTCGATGCACAACGGCTGAGGCGTGCCGCGCTCGTGGGGATACACGCCCACCACGCACTCGGTCTCGAGGCCATGAATGGCAATGACGTCGCGAGCCGGTTCCACCGCGGCGCATCCTTTCACGAGAGCACAGCACGGGCCAGCCGAATCGAGGGCTCACGGCCACAGCAGCGCGCCAAGCCCGGAGGTACGGTGCAGCCGCCGCGCGATGGCGGCACGCACGCTGGCCGGATCCCCGAAGATGACGACCCGCTCGCGCGCGCGGGTGACGGCGGTGTAAAGCAGCTCCCGCGTGAGCAGGGGCGACGCCGGCCCCGGCAGTACCACCGCGACCTCGTCGAATTCGGAGCCCTGGCTCTTGTGGATGCTCATCGCGAACACGGTTTCGTGCGGTGGAAGGCGTGAGGGGGACAGCAGACGCACTCCCTCCGCGCCGGGAAAGGCCGCGCGCAGAGTTCCGTCGTGCTCCACCACGATTCCGATGTCGCCGTTGTACAGACCCAAGCGGGGATCGTTCTCGGTGATGAGCAGCGGGCGGCGGGGAAAGAACCGAGCGCCACTCCGGGCGAGGAGCCCCGCTTCTGCCAGGGCTCGTTCGATCCGAGGGTTCTGCAGCTGGACGCCGGCCTTCCCGCGGCGATGGGCGCACAGCACACGGAAGCGGTTGAATGCTCCGAGGGCGTCTGCCGCGGTGGCCGCCGTCAGCGCCGGCCGATAGCCTCGAACGCACAGCTCGGAAAGCTCCGCGCTTCCAGCTGCGCACAGGCGTACGTCGCGCCCTTCCGCCAGGAGCGCGAGCGCTTGCTCCGCGTCGCCCGCACGGATCGCGCTGGCGAGGCCGCCGATCCCCCGCGCCGGGTCGAAACGGTAGCTCCGGGTCAGCCGCACCACTGAATCGCCCATTGGGCTCTGCTGGTCCCCGGAGTCCGCCACGGGCAGGTCCTCCTCGAACACGGCCCGGGCCCGCTCCCGGAGCCGTGGTGAGTAGGCGCGCTGGTCCGCGCCACGGCACACGTCCCCGAGCACCGCTCCGGCTTCCACGCTCGCCAATTGGTGCTCGTCTCCCAGCAGGATCAGGCGTGCGTTCGGCGGCACGGCGTCGAGCAGGCGGCGCATCAGCGCGACGTCGACCATGCTCGATTCATCCACGATGACGAGGTCGGCGGAGAGCGGATTGTCGCGATCGTGGCGAAAGCGCGTGGCCAGCCGGGTCGGCCCCAATGCTCGGTGAATGGTGGACGCCTCGGTCTGAATGGAGGCCTCGACGTCGAGGCGGGCGAGCCCGGTCTGAATCGCCTCCCCCAGGCGCTGCGCCGCCTTGCCGGTGGGCGCCAAGAGCCGTGTTCGCCCCGAGCTGAGCCCCAGCTCCGAGAGCAACGCGAGCAGCTTGACGACGGTAGTCGTCTTCCCGGTTCCGGGGCCTCCGGACACGATCGCCAGGTGCCCGAGGGTAGCCACCATGCACAGGGCGCGCTGCGCGTCCGGACCCTCGGGCGGCCCGAACAGACGCCGGAGCGCCGAGCCCAGCTTGGCGTCCACCGGGGCGGGCTTCGCGCGTTCGAGCAGTGCCTCGGCGACGCGCTGCTCGTGATCCCAGTAGCGCCACAGATACAAACGGCCGTCGTCCGTGAGCAGCAGCGGGCGCGGCTCCCCCGTGGCCGTCGTGACCAACTTCGAGCCCCGCAGCAGCGACGTCCATTCTTCGAAGTCCGGGTACTCCGCGCCACCCAAAGGCACGCCGTCGGCATCCACGATGGCGGCACCGGCGAAGGCGTGCACGTCGGCGCAGACGTGACCCTCGCGCACCTGACGGCTGGCGAGGGCGGCGGCCAGCAGCACCTTGGGATCCGCCTCGCCAACGGTGCGCGAGAGCACGCGGGCAAGCTCCACGTCCACCGGCGCGAACAGGCCCCGGGCGCGAAGGCCATCGAGCGTGCTCATGACAGCTCCTTTGACAGCGCCTGCACCAGAGCTTCGCTCGGCCGATCGAAGTAGACGCCGCGGCGATGCCCGGATGCGGGGGTCATGCCGCGCAGGAACAGGTAGTACACGCCGCCGAAGTGCCGGTCGTACTCGTAGTCCGCGATACGCGTGGCCAGATAGCGATGAAGGGCCACGACGTACAGGTGGTACTGCAAGAAATAGTGGTGATGCGCCATCGCCGTCGAGAGCCGGTCCGGCGTGTAGTCGTCGAGGTGGTCGCCGAGGTGGTTCGACTTGTAGTCCACCAGCCAGAAGCGCCCGTCGTACTCGAAGACCATGTCGATGAATCCGCGCAGGAACCCCGAAAGCGGCGCGAACCCGAGCTGCGAGATGCGCGCGCCGGTGTCCTTTGGCAGGGGCGGACGCCCGTGCTCCGTGAGCACGCGCCCGAGCCGGGCGGCCGACAGCTCCCGACCCCGCTCCCGCACCGGTAAGGAAAACTCCAGCTCGTCGAGGCGACGGTCGACCCGGATCTGCTCGAGGCGCGGTCCCGCGTCCGAGAGCGGCGTGCGCATCACCGCCTCCAGCGCCGCGGCCAGGTCGGGCATTGGCGGATAGCCGTAGGCCTCGAGCTTGTCGCGACTGACGGCCGCAATCGAGTCTGGATCTCCGAAGTTCGAGTGCTCGAAGATCGCGTGCAACAGCTCGCCGGGGCGCGCGCCCCGCGGAAACGCCGCCAGCGGCACTGGGGTCGCCGCTTCGGCCAGTTGCCCCGCGCGATCTTGCGCGGTCCCCTCGTCCACGTCGCGACCCACCTCCGCCAGCACGCTGAGCTCGTCGTGACTGCGCGCGACGAGAGCCGAAAAGCTCGAGCTGCGGTGGCCGAGATCGAAGAGCCGCTGGGGTACGCGTGCCGCGAACGCACGTGGCGTCGACCTTCGGTTGCGATACTGCCGGTCCGTGATGGGCGAAAGCTCTCGGCAGCCGACGGCGCCGTCGGAAGCCGCCCCGAGCTCGCGAATGCGGCCGAGGAGCGACCCATCCGACCCGTGCTCCACGAGCTGAGCCGGGCTGGCGCTCGCGTCCCCGGCGAGCAGCAGGTGACCGAGCGGCGAATCCCCGGCTCCGTTGAATGCACCGAACACCGCAACGCAGTGGCGCTTGGCGCGCGTGAGCGCCACGTAGGCGAGCCGAAGGCTTTCGGCGAAGGCCTCGCGATGGGCAAGCTGGTAGTGCTCGTCGGCCTCCAGCCTCTTTCCCCGCTCGTGCGTGAGCCGCAAGACCATGCCTCGGTCCGGGTCGTGGTAGTGGAGGATGTCGCGGTCTCGACCTTTTAGCGCCGCCCCGTCCCACAGGTACGGGCAGTACACCACCTCGTACTCGAGCCCCTTGCTCTTGTGCATGGTGGTCAGCTTCACCGCCGCGTCGTCCCGCTCCAGGCGTATCTGCTGCGCGTCGGGGGCCATGTCGAAGCGACCGCTGTCGAAGCGGACGTCGTCCCAGAAACGCAGCACTCCCGCGATACCCAAGTGCTGCTCTATCGCCGCTCGGTGAACGAGCTCGCTCAAGTGCAGATAGTTCGTGAGTCGGCGTTCGCCATCCACCAGGGCAAGGAGCCGCCGGGTGGCCCCGGACTCCGCGAGCAAGCTGCGAAATGCCAGCAAGAAGCCCGAGCTTTCCCAGCGTGCGTGCCAAGCCAAGAAACGCTCCACGTGGAGCTCCCACGCCGCTTCGTCCTCCTCCATCGCGAGCAGCTCCAGCGCCCGCACACCGAAGGGCGCCGTCACGAGGGCCGCGGAGAGCGCCGCTTGGCTCGTCGGCCGCGCCAGCGCCTGCAGGATGAACGTGAGCTCCTCGGCCTCCGGAGTGGACAGCACGCTCTTGTCGCCCAAGAGCACGCTCGGAACTTGACGCTCGGCGAGCGCGCGCTGCAGGGCCTGGGCCTCCTTGTTGCTGCGCGTCAGGATGGCGATGTTGTCGGGAGTCAACGCTCGCCCCGCGATGGGCGGAGCTTCTTCCAGCAGTTGGCACACGTCGCTCGCGACGCGCTCGCTCATTTCGGCATCCCCCTTGGGGATGCGCTTGCTCTCGTCCTTACGGCGAACGAAGGCGACCTCCAACGGCGCTCGCTCGGAGGCGAGCTCGTCCTTCGCGCCCGGCCGCGCCTGCACCGGGTGGTAGTCGATGCCTGGGAGCTCGAAGGGACGCTCGGGCCGCGAGAACACCGCGTTGACGGCCCGCACCAGGCCCGGGTCGGATCGGTAGCTCGTAGTGAGCGTGTAGCGCTCCGAACCCGCGTCCCTCGCGGCCGCCAGATACGAGAACACGTCTGCACCGCGAAACGCGTAGATCGCCTGCTTGGGGTCGCCGATGAGCAGCAGCGTCGTTTCCGCGCCGGACCAAACCCTGGAGAAAATCCCGTATTGAGTCCCGTCCGTATCTTGAAACTCGTCGATGAGCGCGGCGGGGTATCGGCTTCGGATCCCTTCTGCCAGCGCTTCTCCGCCGGGAGCACCCAGTGCCACGACGAGCCGCGTCAGGAGGTCGTCGAAGGATTGCACGCCGGCATCGACCTTCCGACGGTCGAGCTCGCTCCGCACGTAGTGAACGAGCCCCTGCTGGAATTCGAGCAGCCATGCTTCCAACGAATGCCGCGCGCGCGCCTCGGCCTCCACCAGCTCTTCCATCTGCTCGAAGAACGGATGACGCGGAGCGCGACAGCCTTGCTTGACCGCCTTTTCGAGGGCACTCCGAGTGAAGCGCTGCGCGTGCTCGGACCAGCCATCGAGGGAAGGCTCTGCTCGCGCCAAGAGTCCGTCGAGCTGGCTCGCCCACTTCGAAATGGAGGTCAGTGGCACGATATTTCGGCTGAGGTCCTCGGAGCGGAGCAGCTCGAGGATCTCCCCTCGCGCCCGTGACCAGGTCGCCTTGGCCTGCTCTCGAGCGGCCAAGAAGCGCGCCATGCGTTCGTCGGTCGAGCCTGCCGGGAGGCTGGTTTCGAAAGGAACGTCGTGCCAACCGATGGCGACGTGCGCCAGGCTGACGAGGGCAGGAAGCCCCACCTTCTGGCTGCGCAGGAAGTCCACCTGCGCGGGCGTCGCTCGATACAGCTCCCGGGTCCAGTAATCCTCCACCACCTGAAGCAGGAGCGGCGTCTGGTCCGAAACCAGCTCGGTCTCGAAGCGCGTCTGACTCTCGAAGGCGTGATCCAAGAGGGCGCGTTGGCAAAACCCGTGGATGGTGAAGATGGCCGCTTCGTCGAATCCGTGGAGCGCCTGTGACAACAGCGCGCGATCATGCGCGCGGTCTTCGCTGCGGGCGACGAGGGCGCGGATCTCAGCGTCCGCGACCCCGCCATCGAAGGCGAAGATCGCGTCGCGAATGCGCGCCCGCACCCGGGCGCGAAGCTCCGCAGTCGCTGCGCGGGTGAACGTCACCACCAAGATCTGGTCGATGCGCAGATGGCGCTCCAGCAGCAGCCTCAAGAACAGCGTGGTAATGGTGTACGTCTTGCCGGTTCCGGCACTGGCTTCGATCAGACGCCGACCCTGGAGCGGGATCTCGAGGACGTTCAGCGGTTTCACCGCGTCACCTCGTGCGTTCGATGGCGAAGCAGCGGCGCAAACACCTGCTGTGAGGCTTCGACGAAGGTCGGAAAGCCGGCCAAGGGGCGATAGCCGTCCGCCAGCGGGTCGGTGTCGCCGAAGACCCGCGCCACGTAGGCGTCCGTGGCCTCCGAGCCGCCGATGTAGTCGGAGCCTTTGAACTTCTTCCGAGCCCGGCCGAGGGCCACCTCGTGGCTGTGGCTCTCCAGCGATTGCACGTACGTCTCCGATGCGGCCGGGAACAACGGCAGGGGGCCGCGGTCGCCCAAGTCGTAGAGATCGAGCAGGTGTTTGAGATGCTGCTCAGCGTCGGCCCGAGGAAGGGGAGCGAGCCGGGTGACGGCAACGCCGCTCTTGTCGCACCGGCTCACCAACGAGCTGGTGCCGGAGAAACCGCTTGCGGCGAGGACGAGATGCCGGACCCAAAGCGCAAGCACGCGCTTGGCGCTGAGCCTGGAGTAGGTGTGGCGAACCTGCCCACCCTGGAACAGCTCGCCCACGCTGCCGACTACGCCGGGCAGCTCGACATGCCATGGCGCGCTCGGACCGTCGCCCCGCTCTCGAACGATCTCGCGCACGAGCGTACGGGTCTCCGCAAGCAGAGCTTCGAACCAATGCTGCCCCACGGCGCCGAGGGGCAGGATGCCGCGCGCCGAGAGCAGCTCGAGGACAGCCGCGGGGTCACTGCCCTCGAGCAAGCGGTCCAACATGAAGCTGCCGATGCCGAACTGCTCGAGAGCCGAGACATCCATGGGCTCCCGGTCCTGCAGCGCCAGCACCGGGCGCCGCAAGCGCAGCTTGAGTCGGTTTTCCAGCAGATGACGTACCGGAAGCTCGAAGAAGCGCGCGAGGTCGTCGACGCTCACCGGCTGCGGTTCTGCTGCCGCCAGAGGGGCCTCGAACAGTGGCTCACGCCGCCGTCGCTCCCGACTGCGAATGCTCGCCGCGTCGGCCTCGGCGCCGGCGAAGGAGAACAGCCGTGGGTCGCTCCCGTCGAAGTAGCGCTCGCTGAAGGGCGCCAACGGTTGTTGGAGCACGAGCTGCGCGCTCGTTTTCTCCACTGCGGCGCTGGCGAATAACTCGAGCTGCGGGCGCGCCGACGCCACGTAGAAAGAGCGGTCCATCACGTCGAGCAACTCCCCCACCACCACGGAGGGCGGTCGCTCGGAATCGTCCTGGATGGCGCGACCCACCCAGCTCACGTACAGGTGGTCGCGAGCCGAGAGCAGCGCTTCCAAGAACAAGTGACGATCGTCCTCGCGCAGGGAGCGATCCCCGACACGCGGCTCTCGCGCCATCTTGTCGAAGCTCGGAGGCCGACCGACTCTCGGAAACGCTTCGTCCCCGAGACCGAGCAGGCACACTACTCGGAAGGGCACGCTGCGCATCGGCAGCAGGGCGCAGAACGTGATGCCGCCGGCCAAGAAGTCATGGCTGCTGCGCTCGCTCGCGAGCCGCTCGGACAGCACCGCGAGCACGACCTCTCGGGTGATGGGCTCGAAGAAGCCGACGCTCTCGGCTTCCTCGGCGAGCTCCGCGATCTTTTCCCGTACGACTTTCAGGGGGTAGCTGTACGCGTCGTCGTCCGAAGAGAGCTCCGCCAGGGCGTCGTACAGGGCGGTCTTCCACTCGGCCAGCGGCCGCGGGCGCGCCAGCGCCTGCGCCAGCGCGAACAGCGTTTCCACGAATCGCGCGAGGCGTCCGGTGCTCGCGGCGCGATCGCCCTCCACGTCATCGAAGGGCAGCACGCCCTCGAAGGTGGCCCGCTCGCCCAGGGGCAGCGCATAGCCCACGAGCAGCCGGGACAGGCCGAAGCGCCAGGTGTTCTCCTCTCGCGCGGGTTGACCGAAGCTCTCACGGTGGGCGGCATCCATCCCCCAACGCACGCCGACCTCGTGAACGCGACCAGCGAGCTCGGACTGCTCCTCCGGGGAGATCCCGAAGCGTGCGCGCACGGGCTCGAGCTCCAAGATGTCCAGCACCTCACTGGCGGTGAAACGCCCACCGGAGAGACGCAGGAGAGAGAGCACGGCTTCGGCGACGGGACTCTGTACGCGCTCCGAGCGGTCGGCAATGCGGTGAGGCAAGAAGCCCGGCACTTTGGGGTCCGAGCCGAACACGGCCTCGATGTACGGAGCGTATTCGTCGATGTCGACGGCCATCACGACGATGTCGCTCGGCTGCAGTGTTTCGTCGTCGTTCAACAGCCCGAGCAGGCGGTCCCGCAGCACCTCCACCTCGCGCATGGGGCTGTGGCAGGACACCAGCGCGACGGACGCGTCGCCCGGATCGAGAGGGAGGGCGCGCGTGGTCCCGGTGCCGCGCTCCCGCAACGTCAAGATGTCGGACTGCAGCACGTGCAGCGCGGTGTCCGTCCCCGGGGGCACGAAGCGAGCGTCCGTCTCGTCGACGTACTGGACCGTGGACTCCAAGACCTGCTGGAAATCCCGCCCCGTCTTGCCCAGGGAGCCGAGCAGAGCGTTGTCCGTCCCCAGGTGCAGCTCTGCATCTCGCCCTTTCTGGCGGGCCCGCGCACGGGACAGCTCGCGCGGGGAACGGACCTCGCCCCAGAACTCCTGCGACGGATCCAGGTGGAACAGGTGCACCTCGGCATGCTCGGCAAGACGGCTGAGGATGCGCAGGTACACGGGGGGAAGCGACGAGACGCCGATGATGCTGACGCGCGAAGGAAGCCCCGCCGGAAGCTCGGACGACCACGCGCGCTCGAAGCGCTTCACGCGTTCGGCAACGTGGGTGTCGCTGACGTGGGTCATGAGCGCACGCCAGGTGATGGCCTGCCAATCCGAGCCCACCCCCGCGTCCCACTCGAGCACCCAGTCCGGCCGATACACCGCGTATTGGTCGAACACGTAGGCGATGCGCTCGCACAGCTCGCGCCGCTTTTCCCCCCGGGGGTCGTCCGCCAGGTAGCGACGGATGGGCGCGAGCTCCTCCCTGGACACCAGCTCCGGCATCAACGCCGAGAGTGCCCAGGCAGCGCGCTCCCGCGACAGCGTGGCCGGGTCGGTCCCGAGCACGGCATCCAGCACTTCGTCGATGAAGGTTCTGGGAAATGGGAACCGCGCGTTGGCGAAGATGCCGTGGCGCCGAGCGAGCTCGAGCGCCACCCAGCGCTGCATGCCCTTGCTCTGGACGAGCACGACTTCCTGCTCGAAGGCGGACGCGAGAGGCCGGGCCACGACGCCCGCCAGGGCCAGGACCAACTCCTCCATCCGGTTGCTGCGGTGCACGCGAAACAAGGGCGCTCCGTCCTCTACGCGCCAGCGGCGGAGCAATCAAGCGGGGGCGGACGGGCAATGTCCCGCCTTGCCGCGTCAATTTTCCCGCCCTTGCTCCCAGCGCTGCCCGGGATAAGGTGTGCCAGCGGTCCCGATGAGCGAACGCAGCGATACCCAGGCCAGCCCGCCGACGCCCGTGCGCCTGCGGTGGCGCCGACACGAGCTGCTCTTGACGACGGGGACCTATCTCGTGGGCCGGGACAGCTCGTGCCACATCCTGCTGGAGGAGCCGCGGGTCTCGCGCCGCCACGCGCGGGTTTCCGTCGACGGCGCGGTGGTGTTCATCGAAGACCTGGGCAGCATGAACGGCCTGTTGGTCAACGGTGTGCGCGTGGTGCAGAAGCGGGCGTTGTTCGATGGCGATTGGATCACCATCGCCGGGGAAGAGCTCGAGGTATGCATCGGTGATACGCACCGCGCACGCCACCGGTCGGATACCGTGGACGAGCTGACCAGCGTTCCCCCCTCCAGCCCGCAAGACACCGACCGCAAGATCTCCGAGCCCCCCTCGGACGCCGAGCCGACGCAGCGAAGCCGCTCCCTCGAGATCCTCGGCAGCATCGCAGACCGCGCCATCGAAACCGGCAAGCTGAAAGATGCCGAGGACATGCTCAAGACCACGCTGCTCGACATCTTGCAGGAAGCGAGCGCGGGACACGTTGTGGAAGCGGACGCCCGCGAGTTCTGCCTGAGCTACGCCCTGAAGCTCTCCGAGGAGACGTCTCACCCGCGCTGGTTCGAGTACTGCATCGATCTGCTGCGCGCCCTGCGCCTCCCCTGCGGCGAGGACCTCGCGGGTCAGCTCCGGACCACGCTCCGGCGCATCGGCAACGTGGATGCCAGCCGTCTGGAGGCCTGGGCGAACCTGCTACGCAACGCCGATTCCGTCAGCGCCCGCAGCGTGCAACGGGTGGAAACCCTGGTCGCCGAGGCCCGGGCTCACCAGAAGTGAGTCACAGGGGGGCGTCCCGCCCGCGATCCACGTCGAACGCCTTGGCCGAGTACAGCTCGCTCCAGCGCTCGCCCGAGGTCGAAAGCGGCGCCGGCGCCCGCTCGTAGTCGGGCTTTTCACGGCCCAGGCAGGAGAGCACCACGAACGGATCCGCCCGCCGCGCCCGACGGGTGTCGGCCCCTCGACGCTCGAAGGAGTTCGGGCGCAGGCAGTGCTCGTCGAGAGAGTCCAGGAATCGATCCGCCGCTTTGGTGTCCGACTGATCGCGCCCGGAGTGGCGCTCGGCCACCGCCTTCTTCTCGCTGTCCTGCAAGATGACCTCGAAGTGCAGGTGCGGCGCGATGCTCTTGCCGCTCGCGTTGCCCGTCTTACCGACTTCACCGACCTTCTGCCCACGGCGCACGCGGACGAGGTCCGAGCCGACCTCGGTCTTCGACAAATGACAGTAGAACAAGCTCGCGAAGATCTGGTGGCCGTCGCTGAGCTCGTCGGGTACCGGGCAGACCACCTTCACCCATTTGCCAAAGCTCTTGCTGACGCCGGATCGGGCCTTGCCCTCGCACGGCGCAAAGGTGGGCGTGCCGATGGGCGCGAGCAGATCCACGCCGTTGTGCTTGCCGTGGTAACGCGGCGCCAAGAACGCGCCCCGCCCACCCTCATCGCGTCGGACGCCGTAGTCCGTAGGCAGCACGTAGCCCCAGGGCTGGCTGAGCTCCGGAGGGACCTCCCGCGCCTTGTCCGGCTCGGGCTTGGCGGCGACGCTGGCGGGCGGTTTGGGTACCACCTTCGCCACCGGCGGCTCGTAGCTCGGGCTCGAGCCCCCGCTGGCGGTGGGCTGCGGCGACGGGGGCGTGGTGCAGGCGGCGAGCAGGCAAAGCGCCGCGGCGAGGCTCAGGCTGTTCCGTAACTCCATGATTTCATCGAGAAAAGGCGCGCGTTTGGGGACGTGCGCGGGTCTCGAGCCCCACCCTAGACGAAGCTTCAGCGGACGGGCAAAAAGGCTATCCCGTGGTCGGCTCCCAGCGCCCCTCGACCACCGCCCCGTCGATGGTGGTGGCGATCACGCGGCCCACGTCGGCGAAAATGCTCACGAAGGGGACGTTCCACTCCTCCTGCTTCCACACCAGCGTGAAGGGGTCGGCCTGGGCGGTGTCGTGCAGCCACAGGGCACCGGCGCTGGCGGCCCAGGTACGCCCCGTCACGTCCACCGCCACGGCGGTGAGATCCGGCTCACCGGGCACCACCAGGTGCTCGAGCTCCTTGTTGCGCACGATGAGCACCCGCCCCGACGAGCCCACCACCACGCCGAGCCCGAGATCCTGCTGCGCTGCGCAGCTCATGTAACACTCGGTGTCGTCCGCGGCGAGGCGCTCGACTTCGAACATGAGTGGGCTGTAGATCGCGGCAAAGCCGGCCCCCGCGCGCGAACGTCCGCTGATCAGCCAGCGTTCGTCCTCCAGACGCGCGATGCCGGTGACGCTGGAGGCCTTCGACAGCGAGGCGGGCTTCATCCAACGCCGGGCCGCGAGACCGAACAAGAGCGGGGCTTCGCTGCCGCGCTCGCCGACGAGCACGGCGAGATCCTCGAGCTCGCCGCTCGCGTGGGTGAAGGACACGGCGGAGTCCTCCGCCCGCAAAATGCTGGAGAACCCCTCCGGCGAGTAGTGCGCGATGGTGGCGCCGTCCCCTCCCACCAGATACAGGCCTGCGCCCACGCGCTCGGCGAAACGCACGCCATAGGGATGCGGAAAACCCCGTACCGGCGCCTCGCCCCACCCGGTTCCGTTCCAGAATGCCAAGCCGCGGCTCGCCGCCGCGAGGCAGCGACCGTCACCGTCCCAAGCGATGCTGCGGAGCACCCGCTGGTCCCCGGGTTGGTGGCGCACGTGCCAGCCCCAGCCGAAACGCCGAGGGGCAGAGTAGTCCGTGATGCTCTCCAAGCGCCGCCGCGGCGGCCGCGAGCGGCGTGCGCCGGACCTCAGCGCACGCAGCACGCCGGCGGCGAACTCCCAGGCCGAAGGCGGCCGGTGCCGCGGGTCGGCGGCGGTTCCCCGCGCCAAGATGCGATCGATGATCGCGCACTCCGCCGGTCGCTCCACGAGCTCCGGGCACAGCGCCTTGCACTCGGTGATGCTGCGCCGCGGCTTCTCGTGAGCCAGGAGCGCGGTGTCCACCGTGCTCTTGGCTCGGAACATTTCCTCGCCGGTCAGCAGCTTGAAGGTGACCGCCGCGAGACTGAAGATGTCGCTCTCGGGCCCCGCTGGCTCGCCGCTGCGCCGCACTTGCTCCGGCGCCGTGTAGCCAGGCGTCCCCCCGGGCAAGCCGATGAAGGTGCCCACCTGCCCTTGCGGCCGCGCGATGCCGAAATCGGCGATCTTGAAGATTTCCCCGTTGCCGAAGCCGCAGCAGAGCACGTTGTGGGGCGAAAGATCCCGGTGCACCACGCCGACTTCGTGGATCGCCTCCAGCCCCGTGGCGAGGCACGTGAGGGCCAGCGCCGCGCGATCCATGTCGAAGGCGTAGCCCGTCTGCTCCACGCTGAAGTCGATGCGCTCCTCCAGCGTGGTGCCCTCCGCTCCGCCATGGACGTACTCGAGCGCCAGCCACGGCAAGCGAAAGGTGAGACCGCCCTGCTCGATGTCGATGGCGTCGTTGGCGAGCAGCCGCACCACGAACGGCGTGGGCGGCACGCGCTCGTTCAGCCGGCTGAGGGCGACGGTTTCCTTCTCCACCGCGAGCAGCGCCATCTCGCCGTTGCGACGCATGAGCGCCGGACGCACGAACTTGAGCACCGCGGGAGACTCTCCGTCCGGCGCTCGTCGAAGCGCGAAGAACGCGACCGCATAGCTGCCCGCACCAATGGCGCGATCGATACGAAAGCTCACGTCGGGCTGGGCGCGCGCGCGCACCTTGCGCCCCTCGAGCGTGTGCAGCAGATCGTCTTCCGGCGGGATGCGAAGCATAGAAGAGTCGTCGAATCGCGCCGACGAGCGCGAGGCACCACAGTAACAGCGTTTTTGGCCGATCGTGACCCGCAACCCCGGGTCGCCGCCGATGCTGTCAAAAAGGCGGATTGGACCTCGGCCGCCAATCGTCGAACCGAGATTTGACGGGGATCGCGCCGGACCAACAAACCCATGTAGGGCCCAGCAAGGTGGGGTTCATCTGCATGTCGGTCCGCCGCGAGCCCTCCCGGCAGTCACGGCGCGGAGCGCGCTTGACGGATAATTTCCCTCAGTGGGGGGCGCGGCCCGGTCGAAAGCAGCCCGACGCGAAAGAGTCGCGATGCGATGCGCAGGGCGACCACCGTGGACAACAGCAGCAGCACGATGGAACCGACGATCTCCCACATGGGCACACCCGTCGGATCGAGGGACATGCGAAACACCAGCGTGGCCGGGGCGGAAAACGGGATCCACGTGAGCACCCGCGCGGCAATGCTGTGCGGTTCGTTGAGGATCACGGGCAGGAACATCAGAGGCACCGTGGCGAGCAAGCCCCAGAGCATGCCGAGCTGTTGGCTCTCGCGCACGTTGCCTCCGAAGGAACCGGTGCCGAGCATCAAGCTGCCCAGGAACGCGTAGGCCGCGAGGAACAGCACCGGGCTCAGCGCCAGCGCTTGCCAAGGCACGCGTACGTCGAACGGGGTGAGCAGGGAGACGACGGCCACGCGTACGCCCAGGGTCATCGTGAGCCAGGTGAACACCTGGATCAGACCCGCGCCGCCGAGGCCCAGGAGCTTGCCGGTCATGATCTCGTCCGCAGTGGCGGAGGAAAGCAGCACCTCGATGACCTTGTTCTCCTTCTCCGTGGCCGTGGCCTGGATCAGGTAGCTGCCGCTCATCAAGATGGACGAGAACAAGAGGAGCACGAAGCCGATGGGAAGCACCAGCCGACCCAGGAACGCGTCCCGCCGCTCCTTCTCTGAGCGTCCATCTTCGTGGATGCGAAACGTCTCCCGCTTCTTGATGGGATCCACCACCCGAGCGCGCAGGTCGTTGGTGAGGGCTCCGGCCAGCAAATGCCGACGCAGCACGGTGGAAAGCTCACTGCGCACTTCCCAAGGGTCTCCGGAAGCGCTGGCAGGACCGTTGCCGCGAATCACTCCGCTCTTCACGTAGTCCGCCGACAGCACGTAGTAGCCCTTGATTTCCCGGCGCGAGAGCGCGGCCCGCGCTGCAGGATCCGTCTCGAACACGGAGAAGCGCACCTTCTCCGCGGTCAGGTCTTCCCCCGCCTTCACGCCCAGCACGTGGGCTTCGTCCACCAACCCGTAATGCTTTTCGTGCTGCGCCTGACGACTGACCAAGTAGCCCGGTATCAGCGCCAGCGCCGCGTACATCACGGCGAAGATCGGCATCCCCAAGGTGATGACCAGGTATCCGGTACGCCGAATGGTGCTGAGCAGCTCGAAGCGAGCGACGGCGCGTGCCTTGGGCCAGCGGATCACGAAGTCTGCTCCGTCACCACGCGAATGAAGATGTCCTCCATGGGCGCCAGCACCCGTTCGAAGTGGCGCACCCCCACGTTGCGCTTGACCAGCTCCGCCAGCACTTGCTGGGCGTCCGTGTGCTCCGAGAGCAGCAGCCGGTAGCTCGTGGCTCCCTCGCTCACGGCCCGCTCCACTCCCGGCAGCTCCGGCAAGGGCTGGTCGAGCTCGAGGCGCACCTCGGGCAGCGAGTGCTTGTGACGCACGTCGCTGACGGAGCCGTATTCCACCAGACGCCCGGAGGAGAGCATGGCCACGCGATCGCAGAGCGTCTCCACCATGCTCATCTGGTGGGTGGAGAGGATGGTGGTGCGCCCGGATGCCTTGACCTCGGCTATCAAGCTCCGGATCAGCGCGCTGTTGACCGGATCGAGACCGGAAAAGGGCTCGTCCAGGATGCAGAGCTCCGGCTCCGTCTGGAGCGTGGCGGCAATCTGCACCTTCTGGCTCATTCCCTTGCTCAGCTGCTCCACGCTGCTGGTTTCGTGGTCGCGCAGCCCGACCTTGTCGAGCCAGAGCCGGGCTCGCGCCCGCTGCTCGATGTCGCGCAGTCCCTTGAGCGCACCGAAGTAGGCCATCACGTCGACGACCTTCTGCTTGGCGTACAGGCCCCGCTCTTCCGGTAGATAGCCCACGCGGTCGAGCGCGTCGCGCGTCAGCCGTTGCCCGAACAGGGTGACCTTGCCGGAGTCCGCCCGAACGATGTCCATCAAGACGCGGAGCGCGGTGGTCTTGCCCGCTCCGTTCGGCCCCAGCAAGCCGAACACCTCACCGGGGTTCACCTCGAAGGAGAGGCCGTGCAGGGCGACTTTGGTGCCGTACGTCTTTCTGACGCTCTCGAAAGCAAGCACGCTCATGCGAAAGGACGCGTCGGCTCAGCGCTTCCTCGAGAGTAGATGAGCGCCGGCCTCCATTGCCGTCAGCATGGCCTCGTGGGCATGCTCGGGCGCTGTCTCGCCCTCCGCCAGCGGACGCACCAGCAGCAGATTGCGATCGTCCGGCGACGGCTCCACCGCGACGCGGATGGCCTGGCGCGGCCGCCACGCGTGCGGGCTTGCGCTCGGCGAAGAGCCCGCGGCCACGGGCGACGAAGGCGGCGGAGGTGGAGGCTCAGGCTCCGGCGGCTGCACTGCAGGCATGCCGTCGGGAATGGTGTAGTCCGTGGCCGAGGGGCCGTCGCTGTCGTCCATCGGCGGGATGGGTGCCTGAGGGTTCGACTTCGGCTCCATCGGTGCCGGCGGCGGAATGGAGGGCGGGATGTTCGCAGCTTGCGCGAGATCCGCGGCCACGCGAGCGAGCGCCAAGGCGCGAAGATCGTTGCCGGCGTCCCCCGCGGATTCCGCGGCGCGGCGGATCCAGCGGACGGCCTCGCGGCCATCACCCCGTTCCCACATGCTGCTGGCTGCTTCCAGCGCCCACACCACGTCTTCCGTGTCGGTGGGCTCGGGTTTGGGGAACTGGAGCGCGTCGGTCATGCCTCCCTCGCTTTCGCTTCACCGAGCATAGCGCGCCTCCCACCCGGAAGGCGCCAAATCACAGCTTCACGACCTCCAAGGTGGAGCTCACTTCCGCCGTGGTAGCGCTATCCCGCAGCGGCAGCACCGTGCCCGCGTTTCGCGCCTCGTGGATCAGGTCCATGTCCAGCTCGGCGATGACCATGCTCTCCTGATTCGGTACCCCCTCCGCCAAAATGCCGTCCCGCGCGAAGGCGAAGTCGCTCGGGGTCAGGATGGAGGCCTGCCCGTAGTTCAAGCTCACGGCAGGCAGCATCGGCAGGCTGCCCACGGTGCAGGCGTGCATCACGTACATCTGGTTCTCGATGGCGCGGGCCTGTGCGCAGTAGCGCACGCGCAAATAGCCCTGGCGGTCGTCGGTACAGCTGGGCACCACCAAGATGTAGGCGCCCTCCCGGGCCGCTGCCCGAGCGAGCTCCGGGAACTCGACGTCGTAGCAGATGGTGATGGCCATCTTTCCGATGTCCGTGTCGAACACTCGCAGGCGCTTGTGCGGTGAGACGAACCACTCCTCCCGCTCGAAACGCGTCATGTGCAGCTTGCCCTGCACCTCGTAGTCCCCGTCCGGCGCGTACAGGTAGCACTCGTTGTATACGGTCTCGAGATCCGGCGGGTCTACCGCCGGCAGGGAGCCGCCCACGATGTACAGCCCGCTCTTCTTCGCCAGCTTGCGGAACATCTCGACGATGCGCTCTTCGTAGCGGGCGAGGTGGCGCACCTGCTGATCGATTGGCATGCGCAGGTCGTTCAGCGTCAAGAGCTGCAGCGTGAAGTACTCCGGGAACACCAACAGCCGGCACTTGTAGTCCTGGGCGGTGTCGACCAGCCCGGTGACTTGCGCCTCGAACTCTTCGAAGGTGTCGACCGGACGGATGAAGTACTGCAGCGAAGCGACGCGGATGCGGGGCATGACCGCCGCATCATCACGTCCATCGCGGCTCAGCGCCAGCGCTCGGTCAGCCGGCGGAGCAAGTTCTCACCCAGCGCGTAGAGATGGTCGCAGTGCGCGTCGGTGTCGTTGCCGGAGAAGCCGCGGATGGTGAGGCCGCCGGCATCCGCCTTGGAAATCAGGTGCATTCCGCGGGGCCCGAACTCGTCGGCTTGCTTCTGCTCGACGCCGGTGAACTCCAGGATCTGAGCCGCAGTCTGGGTGGTGCTGGCGTAGGGCGTCACGATCGACGAGTGCGTGATGGCCATGAGCTTTTCGCCGTCCACCGCACGCTTGGCGAAGTCGTCGAAGGGCGCCATCTGCAGCGCGTTCACCTTGGAGTGGTACTTGCTCTCGAAGCCCGCGTGGAGGCCGTCGGCCAAGAGCACGCTGTCCACGCGCGCCGCCTCGGCCTCGTGAGAGAGGATGTGATAGGTGGCGCCGTAGCCGGCGCTCCAGCTGGACAGCGCCAGACGGTGGAGCTTGCGCTCCGGCATCGGGCACTGCTTCTTCACGATCTCGTCGACGGACGCGAGCAGCGCGTCGAGCGCGCCTTTCTGGCTGAACGCCTTTTCGTAGGGGCCGGAGCCGATGCCGAGATTCACCACGACCAGCACGGCCTTCACGCCGGCGTTGTCGAAAGCGGTCTCGACGGCGCGGGGATCGCCGTGGAAGTGAACCACGAGATCGTAGCTGCCGTCGGCGGTGCGGCAGTCCGCAGGGATGTGAACCACCTTGCGACCGGCACGGACGTCCACGGCCTCGGGCAGCGGGGCCACGTCGACGGCGGCAGCGGGTTCGGGCATCTCTTCCACGACCACGTGCGCCGCCCGCGCCACGTCCGCCACCGCCTGAGCCAAGGGGCCAGTCTCGGAAGCGGACGGCGTGCTCGTCCATCCCACCAACGCCAGAACCACACCTGCGATCATCGCCTTCACGCCGCGGAATCAATACAAGTCGCGTTCCATTCGCGTAACTCTCCGAGATCGTTGAGTTCGGGGTTTCGCCTGGGTCCGATCTGCTGCTCCCCAGCAGCAGCGGGTTGATGCCCACAGGCAGCACTTTCGAGGGTCACCCCGCGCGGGGGCCCAATCTCGCGTAATCTTGTCGCTTCATGACCGACGCGGGCGACCGACCGACCCTGAGCGGCGTTCAGTTCCACACCGTCCGGCAGCTCGCCCGCGCGGTGGCCATCCCCCGCCTCGAGCTGGCGGTCGAGCGGGAGTCGGGCAAGGCGAGCGATCGCAGCGTGGTGCTCGAGGGGGACGAGCTGCGCCTCGGCAGTCACCCGAGCAACGACCTCGTGATCAACGACCCCAAGGTCAGCCGGTTTCACTGTCGCCTGAGCCGCGGTGGCTCCGGTTGGTCGCTCGCAGACAACGGCTCGCTCAACGGCACGCTGCTCGACGGCCTCCGCGTGCGGGACGCCGACCTGCCGCGGCCGACCTGCCGCCTGGCGCTTGGCGATTCCATGGTGCGGGTCCGCGAGCTCGGCTCCGAGGCCGTGGAAGAGGTGCCCACCTGGTCGAGCTTCGGTGAGCTGTACGGCGAGTCCGTCGCCATGCGCCAGCTGTTCGGCGTGCTCGACCGCGTGGCAAAAAGCGACTCCACCTTGCTCATCGAGGGAGAGAGCGGCACCGGCAAGGAGCTGGCGGCCACCGAGATCGCTCGGCGGGGACCGCGCGCCGACGCGCCCTTCATCATCGTGGATTGCTCGGCCATCTCGCCGAACCTGATCGAGAGCGAGCTGTTCGGCCACACCCGAGGAGCGTTCACGGGCGCCGACAAGAACCGCGTGGGCGCCTTCGAGGCAGCCAACGGCGGAACCATCTTCCTCGACGAGGTCGGGGAGATGCCGCTGGACATGCAGCCCAAGCTGCTACGAGCGTTGGAGGCCCGAGAAATACGCCGCACCGGCGAAAATGAGCCGCGCAAGATCGACGTGCGCGTGATCGCCGCCACCAACCGCCGCCTCGAACGGGAGGTGAACCGCGGGCGCTTCCGCGAGGACCTGTACTTCCGCCTCGGCGTCGTCACCGTGCGCATGCCGCCCCTGCGCAAGCGGCTGGAGGATCTCGGCATCTTGATCCAGGTGATCCTGCGGTCGCTGAACGCGGAAGAAGCCAGCCACCTGTTCACGCCCGACGTGGTCGCGGACATGGAATCCCACGACTGGCCGGGCAACGTCCGCGAGCTCCGGAACTACGTGGAGCGCACCGTGGTCCTCGAGCAGGCCGCCCCCGCGTCCACGCCGCGCTCCCTCGAGTCCGTGCTGCCTCCCCAGCCGGGCCGCCACTCGCCGGCCGCTGCCCCCGCCGTCGACCTGGAAGTGCCCTTCAAGGTCGCCAAGGACACCGTGATCGGCGACTTCGAGCAGCGCTACCTCAAGGCTCTTTTGGACTGGTCCGGCGGCAACGTCAGCAAGGCGGCGCGCAGAGCCAAGATGGACCGCATGTACTTGTACCGCTTGCTGCAGCGCTACGAGCTCCGGGGCGGCTCTCGCATCGAAGACTGAGCCCCCTCGTTCGGGTTTTCTTTGTCGTCACGGCGCGGAAACGCCGTCACGGATCGTTGCCGGTGTTGGGCAGCATCGATTGCGTCCGCGACAGCACGTCCACAATCGCCGAAGTCAGCGCCTCCGTCGTCACGGGCTTGATGAGCACGGTGCGATCCGTGGCGGCCAAGAAGCTCTTGGTGCGGGCCGTGAATTCCCCGCCGGTGCAGAAGATGGTCCGGCGGCGAAGCTCCGGCGCGATCTCCGACAGGGCGTCGAACACGGCGACGCCGTCGACGTCCGGCATCATGACGTCGCACACGATCACGTCGAAGTGACTATCGCGCCGCAACAGCGCGAGGGCAGCCGCGCCGCCATCCACGGCGACGACGTCGTGGCGACGCGACAGCACGCGTCCGAGCGAACGCAGGACCGCGGCGTCGTCGTCCACCAGCAGGATGCGCGCCCGAAACTGCGGGCGCTGCGCGGGCGCCGTGAGCGGACGCGACGAGATCGCCACCGGCGCCGTGGGCAGCACGACGTCGAAGCGACTCCCCAGCCCCTCACGGCTCTTGACGGTGATCTTGCCGCCGTGGCGGCGCACGATGTCGGCGCTCACGGCGAGCCCGAGACCGGTGGCGGAGTGCGAGCTCTTGGTGGTGAAGAACGGCTCGAAGATGCGCTCGAGCTGCGCAGCGGGAATGCCGGCTCCATTGTCGCGAATGACGAGGCGCACGGTGCCGTCTTCGACACGGGTTCGGAGGCGGATGCGGTTCTGCTCCTGGTGCGATTCGTCGAAGGCCTGAGCCGCGTTCAACAGCAGATTGGTCACCAGCTGGACCAGCTTGCCGTGATCGCCCCGGACCGCCGGAAGCTCTCCGAGCTCCAAGTCCAGGTGGGCTCGATAGCGGATTTGGCCGTCCACTATGCTGACGGCAGCGCGCACCACGTCGTTCAGATCCAGGTCGACGGACCCGCTCCGTGCGCCCCGTGCGAAGTCCCTCAGGTGCTCCACGGTGGACGCGATGCGACGAACGCCTTCGATGCTCTCCCCCAAGACGTCTTCCACCTCCTCGTCCGTGGGTGCGTCGCCCTCTCGGGTGCGCTCCAGGAGCAGTGAGAGGTTGCTCATGATCACGCTGAGGGGGTTGTTCACCTCGTGCGCGACTCCTTGCGCCAACTGTCCCACCGACGCCAATCGCTCGGACTGCATCAACTGATCCCGAATGCGTTCCGAGTCCCGCCGCTCCGCCCGAACCGGAAGCCCCGAAAGCACTTCCGCCAGGCGAGGCGCCAGTGCGTCGAGGAGCGCACGCTCCGCGGCGCTGGGCTGGCCGGCGGAGAGCACCTGCAGCACGCCGACCTCCTCGCCATCGGACACGAGCGCTACCTCGTGGGCCCGCGGCCACTCTCCGCTGGGCGGCGGCCCGGACTCCCCCGGGCGCACGGAGGCCGGAAGCTCGCTCCGAGCGCCGCTGTCGTCGAGCAGCGAGAGCCGCAGCTGGGAGAACACCACGTGAGCCGCGAGGGCGTGGGTCAGCGATTCCAGAACGTCAGCGGCGCTCTCCGCGTTGGCCGCCAATACCGCGGCGATCACGGCGCCGCCCTGTTCGGCCACCGCCGTGGCGCTCTCCGCCTCCAGCGCCCGGATCGCGATGGACAAGCTGCGCGCCACCGTCGCCAGCACCAGCTCCGCCTTGTCTTGCGGCTCCCGCGCGCGGAATCCGCGCCCCGCGATCACGCCCCGCAGACGATTTCGCACGATCACCGGCGCCGCCAGCACGGAAGGCGGCGCGTCCTGGTTCAGCCGCTCGGTCGCCGTCGAGTCTTCGGACAGCTCCTCGGACCAGCGCACCAACGCCTGCGTCGCCCAGATCCCCAAGCCGTATTGATCCGCTCCGCTGACGGTGACCCACGGCTCCCCGTCCGTCGACTGCAGCGCCAGCGCGAACGTACGCGCGCCCAACGCGCGGCGCGCGGCGGACGCGAGGGGTCGCGACAGCTCCCGAACGCTGTGCGCTCGGGCGCAGATCGTCGCCACCTCCGACAAGGCAGCGACGCGCGCCTGCCGTTTGCCGGATTGGCCGGGGGGTTGGGAAGTCCGCACCGTCACGCATCCTATAACGGCTCGCCACGCCCAAGACTGAGCGCCATCAACTCGATCGACGTCGCACACATACACACATCGGGCGACTAGCGGCGCACGTCTGGAGTCACCGGGGTCCGATGTGCGATGCTTCCGTCATGAAGCGCTGGCAGGCAATGGTGGGTGGTCTGGCGGTCGTCGGCTTCGTCGCGTGTGGTGGTCCTCCCCCGAAGACTCCCGAGAAGGCGGCGAGCTCCGCGGTGGCGCGCTGGCAAAAGCGCCTGGGCACCGTGACGGAGTGCGGCCAGGCCGTGCGGCCGCGCGGCGACGAGAGCTGCTCGCTGCAGCCCATCCACGAGTGCCTGCACGATGCCCTGGAGGCGTGCCGCCCCGCGCACGGCACGCACTTGTACTCCACCAGCGAGGGCGACCCGGTTCGCGTCGACTACTTCGTGGCTCCGGAAAAGGGCGCGTGCCTGTTCGTGGTGGTGGAGGACAAGAGCGCCGACCCCGTGGGCAACAAGGGCGTCGTGGAACAGGAGTGCCGCACCACGAGCTGGCGTCCCCAACCGGATGCTCCCGGCTGCCAAGCGCTCGCGCCGGTGGATTGCCGCGTGGTCGGGACGTCGCCCCGCTGACGGGCATCGCGCCGGACCAACAAGAAAACGTCACTTGAGGTGGTGGCGCTTCACGAGCTCCATCAAGTACGAGCGATCCATGCGCGCCTCGCGGGCGGCTTGGCGCATGTTGCCGCCGGTGCGCTCGAGCAACGCCGACAAATAGTGTCGCTCGAACTCCTCAGCGACCTTCTGCTTGGCTTCACGGTACGCCAACGTGCTCACGCTGTCGAACAGCCCTTGGGCGCCGGGAGCGGAGCTCTCCCCCGCGGGGTTCAAGCTCACGTCCGGAGGGTTGCCGAGCGCCAGCGTGCCCAGCACCACGTTGCGGAGCTCACGCACGTTGCCGGGAAAGCCGTGGCGCATCAGCCGCTCCATCTCGGGCTCGGGAAACAGCTCCGCCACCGCACCGCTGAAGCCTTCCTGTCGCAGAAAGTGCTCCACCAAGAGCGGGATGTCGTCCGCTCGCTGGCGCAGCGCGGGCACGGCGAGCAGCACCACCGCCAGGCGGTAGAACAGATCCAGCCGAAAGCTGCCGGCGTTGACGAAGGCACGTAGATCGCGGTGCGTGGCGCTCACCAATCGCACCTTCACCGGGATGTCCTTACTGCCGCCCACGCGGCGCACGACCCCGCGTTCCAGCACGCCGAGCAGGGCCGACTGCTGCTCCGGGGCCAGCTCGCCCACCTCGTCCAGGAACACGGTGCCGCCGCTCGCCCGCTCGAAGGCGCCGACGTGCTGGCGATCCGCGCCGGTGAAGGCGCCGCGCTCGTGACCGAACAGCTCGCTCTGAAACAGAGACGGAGTGATGGCCGCGCAATCCACCGTGACGAAGGGCTCGCCGGCGCGGGCGCTCTGATCGTGGATGGCGCGAGCGAACAGCTCTTTGCCGGTGCCGGACTCTCCCACGAGCAGCACCGGCACCTCGGACTTCGCCACCCGCAGAACGGACGCGAGCAGACGTCGGAGCAGCGGGCTCCGGCCGCGAATGTCGCCCTGCGCGTCCCCGGCCTCCAAGGTGACGAGGCCGCCGTCGCGCACCACGAGGCGCGTGGAACCGACCTCCACCACGCTGCCGGCGTCCACGCTCACGGAGGTGGACGAGAGCGTCACCGGGCCGATGCGCGTGCCGTTGGTGGAGCCCACGTCCGCGACCTCGATACGTCCGGCGTTGCGGCTGAGCTGCAGGTGAAAGCGCGACACCGTCGGGTCGTGCAGCACGACGTCGTTGCCCTCCGCGGTCCCCACGCTCACGGAGTCCGTGCTCGGCTCGCTCACGCTTCCCGCGTCCGGACCGCTCACGACCTCCAGCACGATGGCCCGCACGCTGGTGGTGTTCGAGTGGATCGGAACCGTGAGGTCGTCGGGCATGCCCGAGTATCACTCAAAACCGGCGCAGCGGGCCGTCCACGATGGTCGGGTGGGCATCCGCGGAGTGGCGCCCCTCCACCACGCCGCCATCCGCGGTGATGCCGACCACGCGGCCCACTTCCGCAAACAGCGCCACGAAGGGCGACGCCCAGCCGGCCTCGTCGAACGCCGCCACCGGCGCGCCCCGCTCCACCGCCAGCCAGATCTTCCCGGCGCTGCCCAGCCAGCGGGTGCCATGCACGTCCACGGCGACGGAAGAGAGGTGCGGTTCCTGCGCCAGGTAGCTCACGCTCGGGCGCTCCTCCACCGTGAGCACTGCCCCGCCGCCGCCCACGGCCAGGGCGATCTTTCGCGCCGGCTCTCCAGCAGCCGCCACCAGCACCGTGTCCGCCGGTGCCTCGAGCGGCTCGAGCTCGAAGCGCAGCGGGCGAAACACCCGCGCCACGGAGCCTCCCGACTTGCGACGCCCGACCACCAGCCAAGCGTCGTCGGCGATGCGCGCCACCGCGGTGACGTTGGCGACCTCTTCGAGCGGCAATGGCTTCATCCATCGGCGCGCCGACAGCCCCAACACCACGGCCCCACCGTCGAAGTCCACGCCGGCGGCGACGCCCACGTCGGAGAGATCACCATCGAAGGCGGTGATGGAGCGCACCCCTTCGGGGGCGGCAAGGGCCGGGCGCGAGCCCCCGGCGCGGAACTCGTAGGCCCGCGCCGCCGAGTCGAACACCAACCAACGCCCGGGTCCGAATCGCCGCACCAGCACGGGGTCTTCGATGCCGAGGGGCGACGCCGACCACGCCGACCCGGTCCAGAAGCGCGGCCCTGCGGTAGTGAGCGCCAGCGAGCGACCGTCTCCGTCGAAGTCGATCGAGGCCACGACCCAGTCGTTCGAGGGCAACGAGCGCACCGTCCAGCCGTAGCTCTCGCGACCGTGGCTCGCCTGCCGCGGCGACGACACCACGCTGGTCACCAGACGGTCGCTCGGCTTGCCACTGCCGGGGTGCTCCGAGAGCCAAGGCAGCACCAGGGCGCCGAACGCGCGCGCACTCTCCGTGCGCTGGCGCGGATCGGCCCGCGTCGCTCGCTCGAGGGCTTCATCGATGGCGCGGCAAGCGACCTGGTTGGCAGCGAGCTCCGGCGCCAAGTGGGGCTCGCCGACGAGCGTCGGCCGCTCGCTGCCCGTGGCCGCCATCACGCCCTCCACGGCGGAAGCGACGCGAAAGTACTTCTTGCCGGTGAGCATGAAGTAGGTGACGGCCGCCAGGCTGAAGACGTCCGTCCAGGGTCCAATCTCGTCCCGCAGGTGCACCTGCTCGGGCGCCACGTAGCCGGCGGTGCCCAACGTCACGTCTCCGAAGGTGGAGGCCACCCCCGCCGGTCGTGCGATGCCGAAGTCGGAGATCTTGAAGATCTCCGAGCGACCGAAGCCGCAGGACAGCACGTTGGAGGGCTTCAAGTCGCGGTGGATGACGCTCACCGCGTGGATCTCCGAGAGCCCGGCCACCAGGTGGCTGAGCGCCACGGCCGCGCGCTCGGCGTCGAAGGCGTAGCCGGTGTGCTCCACGGAGTAGCGCACGCGCCGCGCCAGCGTTTCTCCCTCGACACCGCCGTGGACGTACTCCAGGGCGATCCACGGCACTTCCACGTCTTGCCCCTGCTCGCGCACCGTCACGCTTCCGGTGTCCATCGAACGCACCACGAACGGCGTCGGGGGCACCTGCTCGTTCAGACGACCGAGAGCCACGGACTCCTTCTTGAAAGCGCGGGCAGCGAGACGGCGCGCCTCTGCCATCAGGCTCGGGCGGATCACCTTGAGCACCACTGGCGCGTCGCCCTCGGGGCTCCGCCGTCGCGCGAGGCACGCGATGGCAAAGCCTCCGCGACCGATGACCCGCTCCAGCAGGTAGTGCGTGTTCGGCTGTACCTCGGACGCGATGGGGCGGCCCGCAAGCTCGCCGAGCTCGCTCTGGCGAAGGGTCTCGTCCTCGCTCACTTACCCAGCGCCTTGAGCGCCTCGGCGCTCTTCTTGGCCGCTTCGGCTTGGGACCGCGCCTTGTCCGCCGACTTCTGCGCCGCCTCCACTTGCTTTTGAGCGTCTTCGATTTGTTTCTGGGCACTCTCGGGCACTGCGCCGCTGGCGGTCGTCGTGGCCGTGGCCTTGGGCGCGGTGCCGTGGGCGTTCTGGGCCGCGGCAGGCGCCGCTTGAGACGGGGGGGCGCTCGGCGCTTCCGCTTCGACGGGCGCGCTCGACGCCGCCACCGGCACCTGGGCTTCGGGCTCGGCCTCGCTCTGGGACCAGAGCCAAAGCCCCACCGCCGCGACCACCGCGAACAGCACGCCGAAAGCTCCGACGACCGCCACGAGCAGGGGCACGGCAGAGCGCCGCGGCTTCGGGGCCACCACCGGCGGGAGCGACGTGCTCGCCACCGGCGACACGCTTGCCACCGGCGCCTGCGACCAGGTCTGCAGCGTGGGTTGCCCGAGAACGCCTCGCAGGGCTTCGGACATCTCCTGGGCGGACTGGAACCGTTGATTCGGATCGCGGGCCGTGGCCCGGGCGAACCAGGCATCGAAGCCAGCGGGCACCGGCACCACGGAGGAGGGCACCGGCGCCTCTTCGGCGCAGATCTTGATGAGCAAGTCGCCGAGCACGTCACTCTCGAAAGGACGCCGGCCGGTGAGACACTCGTAGGCGATCACCCCCAGGGACCACAGGTCCGAGCGATGATCCACCGCTCGATTCCCTCGCGCCTGCTCGGGGCTCATGTAGTGGGGCGTGCCCATCACCGCGCCGGTGCGGGTCGCCGGCGTGGTCGCTTGGCTCGTGGTGTCGTCCACCTTGGCGATGCCGAAGTCCAGCACCTTGGCGATCTCGTCGTCGGCGTTGGCCACCAGGAAGACGTTGTCGGGCTTCAGGTCTCGATGCACCACGCCCGCCTCGTGTGCCCGCGCAATCGCCCGCGCCACGTGCGTCACCACACGGGAAGTTTCCTCGGGAGAGAGCCGCCCCACCCTCCGCAAGCGATCCGCGAGACTCTCGCCCTCGAGCAGCTCCATGGCGATGAAGGGCGTCGAGCCCTCCACGCCGTAGTCGATGATCTGCACCACGTGAGGGCTTCGGAGCGCCGCCGCGGCCTGCGCTTCGCGCAAGAAGCGCCCAAGCGCCTCCTGGCTTTCGGCAGCGCGGCCCGCCACCAGCTTGATGGCGAGGGGGGAGCGAAGTGTGAGGTGCTCCGCGCGCCACACCGTTCCCATTCCGCCACGACCGAGTGGTGAGACCAGCCGATACTTGCCGGCCAGCACGTCTCCCTGGCTGAGCTCCCGACCCGTCATCCTCGCGCCGCGCCAGCTTACAGCGTTTTCATTGACTCGTGACACGCTGGCGCTTGGCGACTCAGCTGGATGGCAAACAAGCCGGCCCCACACCCCGCGCGGGGTCCCCAACCCTGCGCCGTCACTCTTCCATGCTGTCGAGAAATGCCGTGGTTTCGGGCGTCAGGTCTTCTTCTTCTCGAAAGCCGCTCTGAGACGCGGGACCAGCAGGGCGTCGGCCCCCTCGGCGCTCATGCCCGCGGCAGGGATCTGCACCAGGCTCGCCCCTACGGCGCGGGCCAGGGCGTCGAATTCCGCTGGATCGAAGCCGTACACCACGTCCGGAACGATCAAGGCAAAGGGCCGGCAGCTGGCCACGGTGGTGGCCGCGTCCTCGACCCCGCAGGCCTCGAGGCGGGCGGCTGCGGCCCGCGCTACCACGGTACGGCATGCATCGCGCAGCTCGGCATTGCCCCCGATCAACACCGCACACGGAATCACGCGGTGGCGCTTGGTGGGCATCAGCGGGGGTTTTCTCATCGAAACCAGAACCTAGTGCGGCCGCCGCAAATGCGAAATCCGAATCCACTGCGGCGTTTCGCACCACGGCCAACGGGCCGAGATCCCCGCTTCGACAATCGTAGCGGCAGTAACTACGATCCTGTGCGTGATGCCGCGCCGCCGTTGGTTGTTCGCCGCCCTCGCCCTCTCCCTCGTGCTCGTCACCGGATGCAAGGATCGCGGTGGCCAGGTCGAAGACGCCGGTCAGGTCGCGCGCCAGGCCGCCAATCGACGCCTCACCGGCGACTGGTTGCTGCAGAGCTTCCAGCCGTCCGTCGCCCTCGAGCCCATGCTCGCGTCGCTGTTGCAGGTGCAGTTCGGCCGCATGACGGTCACCTTCGACGGCCAGTGGATGCACGCCACCGGAGCGGGCGTGGATACCACGCGCCGCTATCAGGTGATGGAAGCCGACCGAGATCGCCTCGGCATCCGCACCTGGGACGACACCGGCGTCACCTACGACGCCTACGGCGAGTTCCGGGGCAACGAGCTGTGGTTCGAGGGACGGACCACGCCGTGGCAGGGGCGTGGCGTGCTGCTCCGCGTGCGCTGACCGCGCTGTTTCCGCGGCGAGCCAACAAAAGAAATCCGCTAGCGCTTGCGCTCGGCGAAGCCCTTGGCTTCGAGAGCAGCGAGGACACGCTCCACTTCCGGCACCTTGTGATCGAACTCCACCGCCATCCGGTGGGGCCACATGCCTTGCGGATCCTCGAGGTTCGGCTCCACGCGCACCACATGCCCGTGCACCCGGCGCTCTTCTCCCCCCTCCGGCGGCACCGTGAGCACGATGGTCACCTCCGCCCCGATCTCCAGACGGCTGGCGGTGACCAACATCATGCCGCGATCGCTCGCGTCATGACTCACTGCCACCCCTTCCTGCAGCTCGTCCACGCGAACCGGAAGCCAAACCGTGAATCGAGGAGATCGCCGCTCCACACCCGAAGCATACCGCGCCGAGAGCAACCTGGCTTTTTTGTTGGTACGCCGCGGAACCTCACTAAGCTCCGAGGATGGACGAGCAGCGCCTGCCCTCGCCGGCAGAAAGCAAGCGGCGCCGGCGCCGTTTGGGCCTGGCGCTCGGCCCCATCGCGCTCACGTCCATCATGACGGTCACGGGGACGGCCCTGTCCCCCACCCTGCTGGTCAAGGCGCCCCTCGCGCTCGTCGCGCTGAACCCCGTGATGCGCCACCTGGTGTTGGTGTCCCCCAGCGTGCCCACAGAGTGGTTCTACGGCATCGCGCTGATCCGGCTGTTTCTGCCGGATCCGTTCTACTATCTCATCGGCCGCTGGTACGGGTCCGATGCGGTGGCGTGGATCGAACGGCGCGCCGGGGGCGCCGGCAAGATGGTGCGTCTGCTGGAAAAGGCGTTCGCCCGAGCGGGTTACGTCGTGCTGTTCGTGGCGCCCATGGGTTTGATCTGCGTGCTGGCCGGAGCGGCGAAGATCCGCCCCGCATGGTTCGTGATCATCGACGTGGCCGGCACCCTGACGGCGATCACCTTGGTGCGTCTGTTCGGCGAAGCCTTCGCCACGCCCCTGTCCCAGGTGCGAGACTTCGTGGCCGCCAACGTGCTGGTGCTCACGGTGCTGAGCGTGACGTTGGCGCTGGGCACCACGCTGCTCCGACGCTGGCGAAACCGCCGCGGGGCGTGATCACGTGCTCGCGTCGAGCCCCGCGTCGTGGGGCAAGCTCACCCGCGGGGCACGCAGATACACGAACGGCGTGAGCTCCAGCAGATTGCTGACGCGCGACGTGTACACGTCCGCGTAACGCTCCACCTGCCGCGCGAAGTAGCTCTTGTCGATGCCGGCACGCATCAACAGGCCCCAGCGCTCGTTCTGGAGAGACCCCGCCTCTTGCGCCAGCGGCGCGATGCGCTCGTCCAGCTCGTTCAGCTCGCCGCGCACGCGGTGCATCGCCGCACGCAGCTCTTCCGGCGACGGCGTGCCGTGGCCGTAGCCCGCCTCGTGGCGCATGAGCTCCACCCGGAGCTTGGAGTACTCGTGCTCGAGCCGCTCTTTGCTGCTCATCAGCTCCGAAAGCGCCGCCTGTTTGTCGGCGAAGCCCTCGAGGGCGGCCAGCTCCGCTTCCAGATCCCTAAGCACCAGCGCGGTACGCCAGCGGAGCATGTCCTTGGTGACGTGCACGTCCGCGTAGAGGTGGTCGCCGACGTACAAGATGTCCTCCGCGGACAAGCCGAGCTCGCGCTCCACGATGCGGACGTTGCCTCCCAGGTAGGCGCCGCCGCTCTTGGTAGCGCCGTTCACCGGACTCAGCAGCCCTTCGTCGTTCACGATCTCGAACAGCGGGCTCGAGCCCTTGAAGAAGTCCGGCTTGCGCGCGGACACCACCACCAGCTCGAACAGATCGCGCCAGGAAGTCCCGCGCGGCAAGTACGGCTCGATGGCGTAGCTCATCATGGCCCGGGTGAAGGACCACTCCGAGTTCGTGATCAAGAGCAGCTTCTTGCCCGAGGTCTTGAGATCCAGGAGCGCCAGCGGCAGGTCCGGGTCCAGCTCCACGAACGGCTTTGGATCCCGGGCGATCTCCGCCTTGAGGGCTCCCTCCATGTGGGTCGCGTCCACTGCACTGCGAACGATCTTGTAGAGCTCCCGCGGCCCCAGGGCGCTCCCCAGCTCGCCCGCATCCAGCAAGTCCACGCACTGGGCGAAGAGCGTGGCTTCCGAGAGCGAGAACAGGGTGTTCAAGAACACCCACCGCGACTCGTGCAGATCCACCGGCACTCGGGAGTAGAGCTCGCGTTGCTGATCGAACGGAAGACGCTGGGTTCCGTGAAACGCGTTCGTCACGTAGCCGAAACGGCTGGCCTTCACGATGTTGCCGAGCTCGAGATCCAGGCACAGGCCGAGGATGGCGAACTCGGGATCGAACTCGAGCTTCTGCACCGGCCAGCCCCGCTCCAGCAAATGCCCGCGGGCGTGCTCGTAGGCACGCCGCTCCCACTCTTCCACGCGGTAGTGAACCAGGGTGTAGTCCATGTCGAAGCCGACGGCGCGGATCGACCGGAGGTTCAACGTGCGGTTGCAGTAGATGCGACGAGCGCGGGCCGGAAGCTCCATGCCGCGTCCATACGCCGACGCGCGTGGGGCGTCAGCCGTGGCGTGCGGCGCGGCTCAAGAAGCCTTCGAACATCAGGCGCGCGTGCCCGGTGGGGCGCGCCGCATAGTTGTAGGGGCGCGGCACGCCGTTGGCGAACAGACACACCACGGCGGAATCGAAAGCCTTCGCGCGCTCCTTCACCTCGCTCTCGACGACCGGCTGGCGCGCGACCTTGGACAGCACTTCAGCGAGCTCGGGGCAATTGCCCACGGTCTTGGGCAGGCGCAGCGCCGCAACGTCCGCCCCGCAGCAGCGCGCTCGAATCACCGCGGTGGCCGCCAGCTCGAACCAGCCGAAGGTGGACCACTCGCGCATGCCCAACGTGACCTTGCCGGCCCCCGCCACGACCAAGCGCCGCCGGAGCTGGGAGCTGATGCCGCGAAAGTCTTCGTCCTCACACAAGAAGTCGAAGCCCTCGTTGCCCTCCAGGCTGCCTTCTTCGAACTGCGCGGCGACGCACTTGCCGCGATCCACCGGTGGCGCGATGGCCGCGACGGTTGCCGAAGGCGTGGAGACGGGCGGTGGCGCCGACGCCGACGGCGCCGCGCTGTGCGGAGGTGCTTCGATCTCGGAGGTGAGCGTGCCCGCTGCTGCGGCGCGGTGGTTCATGTACATCGCGACAGCGAGGGCGATGACGGCCAGCGCCACGATCACGCCGATCACGATCAGCGGTCCGCGATTGGCATTGCGGATCTTGATCTCGTCGTCCCCGAGGTCGAGGCTCGGAGGCGGCGTGGGCTGACCCATCGCCGGAGGTGGGTAAGACACCAGCGGCGGATAGGCCTCCACACCGGCGGGCAAGGAGCTGGACGCGGGCGCGGCGGGTGGTGGCGCGAGGTTCGCGGCCGACGGAATGGGCGGCGGCTCGACCTCGGGCGGCGGCGGGGGAATTGCAGGGGCCGACGGAAATGCGGGACGCGGAGCGACCGCCGGCTCCGGCTCTGGATCTGGCCGGGCCAGCGCCGCGCGGATGTCCTCGATGGGCGGCGCCCCCATCACCGTGGTCGCGTCGTCTTCGTCGTCGAAGGGATTGCTCTCGTCCTCGCCGGCCTCTTCCTCCACCGACACGGGGGGCATGCTCGGCACCGGCTCGGGCTTCTCTCCCTCGGTGCTGGCGAGCATGTCCGCGTAGTCGCGCTGCGAGGCGACCAACGTGGCTTCGTCGTCTTCCCAGTCGCTCTCGGTGTTCGCCGACAGCCAAGCATCGAGCTTCGCCATCAGCTCTTCGAGCCCCGACCGCCGACGCGCGAGATCCGGGATCAGCCCGCCTTCGAACAGCTCGTTGAGCCCGTCGTCCTTGATGCCGAGGGCGTCGAGCTTCTGGTGGCGCCCGCCGGCAATGCTGAGCAGGAGCTGATCTTTGGTCTCGCCCTTGAAGGGGGGGCTGCAGGTGATGGCCGTGAACAGGGCGGCATGCAGCGCCCACACGTCGTCCGCCGCACTCGGCCCGCGCCCCTGGAGACGTTCCGGCGCGCAATACGCCCCGCTGGTGGGTGCCACCAGCTGCGTGAGCACCGGCGCGATGCGCCCGGCGCTTGGGTTCACCACGATGCTCCGGGGCGAAATGGCACCATGCGCGCCGCCCGCGCCCTGCACCGTGAACACCGCTCGGGCCAGCCGCTGGAACGTCTCCACCGCGTCACGAAGCTCCAGAGGCCCGGATTTCAGGCGTTGGTGCAGCGTTTCCCCGGTCACGTGCTCGGCAACGGCCACGGCCGCGACCTTCTTGCCACCGGGCACGGACCTCGGGTCCGGTGCCTCCACGATCTCGATCAATGCGGCCAGGTGGTCGTGTTTGACGCCCACCACGGGGCGCAAAGCTGCCACACGTGCGCTGGCCAAAGCCGAGATGACCACGGCCTTGCCGCTCGCATCCGCCGCCAGCCACACCACGCCCTTCGACCCCGCAGGAACGCTCTTCTTGAACCTGTAGCGCCCGGCAAGCGGCGCCTGGGGTGGCTGCATGACCGAAAATCCTCGCCCTTCTCCGAGCGGTGGCAAAGTATTTATATCAGCCTTCGGCCGCTGAACGAACTTTGTGTCTCCGGAGAAAGACCTTCAGATCCGCGGGAGTCCGGCACCCGAAAAGCTCGGCTTCTGGCATGAGTTGGGTCAGAATGAGCCCGCGGCCACAGGGCCGACACTTGCCAGGTTTCTGATCAACAGACAACGATGAGCTCGGCCGATGCCACCAAAGGTCGACCCGTGAGCGAGAGCGCAGACTCCGGAGTATCACCGGTCGGTGAGGGTCGCTATCGGGCCGGCGACGTGCTCGAGCAAAAGTACGTCCTCGTCAAGAAGCGCGGCGAAGGCGGCATGGGCACCATCTGGGTCGCCCACAACTCCGTGCTCGACGTGCACTGCGCCGTCAAGATCATGGAGCTCGACGGCAGCGCGCCCTCTCGCGCGGCAGCCAAGCGCGTGTTGGACGAAGCGAGAGCCGCCGCGCGCCTGGGCCATGCGTCGATCATCCGCGTGCTCGACTACGGCGAGACGGATCGCGGCGATCCGTTCATCGCCATGGAGCTCCTGGAGGGCGAGGACCTGGCTCAGGTCCTGGACCGCAAGGGAAAGCTGCCGCCGACGCTGGCGGTGCAGACGTTGCTGCCCATCGCCCATGCGCTGGCCTCGGCCCACGCCAAGGGCATCGTGCACCGCGACGTGAAACCGGAAAACATCTTCCTCGCCCACGACGAAGTCACCACCACGCTGCCAAAGCTGCTCGACTTCGGCGTCGTGCGCATCGTGAACAACCCCCGCAAGCTCACCATGGACGGCGCCGTCGTGGGGACGCCGGATTACATGTCGCCGGAGCAAGCGCGCGGCAAGACCACCACCGGACAGACGGATCTGTGGAGCTTGTGCGTGGTGCTGTACGAGACCATCGCCGGGCGGCGACCCTTCGACGGCGACAACTACAACGCTTTGATGCGATCCATCATCGAAGACGAGCCGCCGACTCTCGCCGACCTCGGCGCCAGCGACACCGACCTCTCCTTCGTGATCCAACGCGGTCTCGTCAAGGACCCGAAGGAGCGCTGGATGACCATGCGGGAGCTCGGCGAAGAGCTGGCGCTCTGGTTGCAGGATCAAGGGGTGACGGAAGACGTGACCGGAGCCTCGCTGAAGCGCGGTTGGCTGGCCGACACCGAGAGTCAGCGCATCGAGCTTCCGCCCTACGTGCGCCAAGTCCTCGAAAGCGGCATCGTCCAGCCCGGCCCCCAGAGCGGCTCCAACCCGCGGATCGTCGCGCCCGTCTCGGGCTCCCAGCCTCAGATCAGCGAGCCGGACCTGGCCGCCATCGCCGACATGAACCGGGGTGGCGACCCGGAAGAGCTCCTGCTTCGAGCGACCCGGCGCCGCAACGTCGCCATCATCATCGGCCTGATCGTGACGGTGCTGGTCGCCACGCTGTTCGTGCTGATCGGCACCGGGATCATCGTCACCAGCGAGTGATCAGTCGAGCTGCTCTTTCGTCTTGAGGAAGACCAGCTTCGGCCACTCCTTCTGCGTCGTCTCCAGGTGCCAGGAGTTCCTCGCCAGGAACACCGGGGCGCCCGTGTGGTCGTCCGCCACGCTGCCGCGGTTCTGCTCCACGAAGCGCTTCAGCTCGTCCGTCTCGCCTTCCACCCAGCGCGCCGCATGCAGCTGCACCGACTCGAAGTGCACGGGCACGTCGTATTCCGTCCGAATGCGATCCGCGAGCACGTCGAACTGCAGCGAGCCCACCACGCCTACGATCCAGTTGGAACCGATGAGCGGCTTGAGCACCCGAGCCGCGCCCTCTTCCGCAATTTGCTGCAGCGCGCGACCGAGATGCTTGGCCTTGAGCGGGTCGTCCGGACGCACCCGCTGCAGGAGCTCCGGCGCGAAGCTCGGGATGCCGGTGAAACGCAGGCTCTCGCCCTCGGTCAAGGTGTCCCCGATGCGCAGCGCGCCGTGGTTCGGGATGCCGATGATGTCACCGGGGAACGCTTCGTCGGCCAGCTCGCGGTCTTGAGCCAAGAACAGCATCGGGTTGTGCACGTTCATGGTCTTGCCCGTGCGCACGTGGGAGAGCTTCATCCCGCGCTTGAAGTGTCCGGAGCACAGGCGCAGGAACGCCACCCGGTCCCGATGCTTGGGATCCATGTTTGCCTGGATCTTGAACACGAAGCCGGTAACCGGCTTTTCCGTGGGATCCACCACGCGGCTCACGGACGGCTGAGGGCGCGGCGACGGCGCGTGCTCCACCAGGCCGTCGAGCAGCTCTCGCACGCCGAAGTTCGAGAGCGCGCTCCCGAAGAACACCGGCGTCATGTGACCTTCGCGGTAAGATTGCCGATCGAACTTTGGGCACAAGCCCCGCGCCATCTCCACTTCTTCGCGCAGCGTGGCGAGGGCGTCCTCCGGCAGCATCTCGGCCAGCTTTTCATCGTCCACGCCGCGGCAGGTCACGGCATCCGCGGGCACCGCGCGATTGCCCTTCTGTACCAGCAGCAGGTGGTCGTGGAACAGGTCATAGGCGCCCAAGAACCGCCGCCCCATGCCGATGGGCCAGCTAGCGGGCGTCACGTCCAGGGCCAACGTGTCCTCGATCTCGCTCATCAGATCGAACGGATCCCGACCCTCGCGGTCCAGCTTGTTCACGAAGGTGATGATGGGGACGTCCCGCAGGCGGCACACCTCGAACAGCTTCAGCGTTTGCGCTTCGATGCCCTTGGCCGCGTCGATGACCATCACCGCGGAGTCCACCGCGGTGAGCGTGCGATAGGTATCCTCGCTGAAGTCCTGGTGGCCCGGCGTGTCGAGCAGGTTGAAGGTGCAGTCGCCATAATCGAAGGTCATGGCGCTTACGGTCACGCTGATTCCCCGCTCCCGCTCCACCTTCATCCAGTCGGAGTGCGCGCGCCGCTGCTCACCCCGCGCCTTGACGGCCCCGGCGAGCTGAATGGCTCCGCCGAACAACAAGAGCTTCTCGGTGAGAGTGGTCTTGCCGGCGTCCGGGTGGGAAATGATGGCGAACGTCCGGCGTCGCGAAATGGGATCGGGAGGCATGAGTCGGGGGGCGGACTATGGCGGGCTTTTGCCCCACGTGCCAGGGGCCGACTCAACAATTCTTAACGCTTTGTCGCGTTCTCGCTTAACGCGCGCTCTCCAAGCTGTCCGCCAGAAGGAGGCGCATCGCCATGTTTGGATTCATGTTCGGAACCGCTTGTCTGGTGGGGTTGGCGTTCACCCTGTCCCACGGTCGACACCGAGGGCACTTTCGACGCCGAGGCTTTCGCCACGGGCTCCGCTTCTTGTTTCGTCGACTCGACACCACGCCGGGCCAGGAGAAGGTGATCCGTTCTGCCGTGGACGACGTCCTCGGCCAAGGGCGTGAGCTCCGGCGCGAGCTCGAACGCACCCGGAGCGAGGTGGCGTCGCAGCTTCGGGGCGAGGTGCTCGAGCCCGATGCCCTGGCCAGCGCGCTGATCCGCAACGACGAAGCCTTGGCGGACCTGCGCCGAAGCATCGCCGCCAATCTCACCGAGATCCACGAGGTGCTCGACTCCCGGCAGCGGGAGATCCTGGCCGACACCCTGGAACGCGGCCCCCGACGCTGGCGGGGCGACGCCTATCGCACTGCCCCGTGAGGAGGACGCCATGAGACACAGAATCGTGATCGCGCTCCTGTCCCTAGGGGTGGTCGTCGGGTTCGGCGCGGGCTTTTTCCGGCTCGCCATGTGGCACCGCTACGGCTCCCGGTTCGACCGCAAGGCCGCCTTCGAACGTCACGTTGCCGACGTGTGCGTGGATGCCGCGCTGCGCGCCAAGAAGGGCAGCGACTGATATGTTCGGCTGACCCATGGCCCTGAGGGTGCTCCTGATCGACGACGACGTGCGGCTGTTCGAGCTACTCGCCGAGTATCTCGCGCCGCACGACGTCAGCCTCGGCCACGCCAAGAGCGGCCAGGAAGGACTCGACCTCCTGGCCCAGGGCAGCTTCGACGCGGTGCTCTTGGACGTGATGATGCCGGGCCTCGACGGCCTGGAGACGCTGCGCAAGATCCGCAAGGATCAGCGCATCCCGGTGCTGATGCTCACGGCCCGCGGCGACGAATCGGATCGCGTCGTGGGTCTCGAGCTCGGTGCCGACGACTACGTGCCGAAGCCCTTTTCGCCCCGGGAGCTCCTGGCACGGCTGCGCGCCGTGCTGCGGCGAACCGAGCCCGAGGCGGGCGCTTCTCGGCTCTCGGTCCAGGGCGTGGAGCTCGACGTGGCGGCACGCACGGTGCGCGTGGAAGGTAGCGAAGTAGAGCTCACGGGACTCGAGTTCGACATCCTGCACGCGCTCTTGCGCCGGGCCGGGCGCGTGGTGCCCCGCGCCGCGCTCTTGGAGGAGGCCGGCCGGGGCGACGTGACGGTGAACGACCGCACCGTGGACGTGCACATCTCGCATCTGCGCAAGAAGCTCGGGGATCCGCAGAAGATCCGCACCGTGCGCGGCGTCGGATACGTCTTCGCACGCGACGCGATGGACTCATGAGACACCGGCGCCGCTGGCATCGCCCCCACGGCCTGGGTCACTACGTTCGCGCGCGGCTCCACCGCCGTCTGTTCGTGTGGTTCGGCGTCACCATCTTCGTGACCGGCGGCGCGACCTTCGCCACGATGACGTTGTTCTTCTCCGGCCCATCCAGCTACCGAAACGGCGTCGAACGGCTGAAAACCTACGCTGAAAACCGCTTCACCGAGGTCTGGAGCGATGCTCCCGCGCGCCAGCGCCTGGCGCGCGACGCCGCCCGCGATCTCGATCTGTCCATCACTCTGCGCGATGCCTCGCGCACCCAGCTGGAGCACTTCGGCCCGCCCTGCGACTCCCCCAGCGCCGAGCTGCGCATCGAAAAGGACGGCACTCGTTTGGGCACCGTCGAGCTTTGCACCTCCGCTTCGCGGCGCCACCGTCCCGGCGCCGTCATCGTGGTGCTGCTGGTGTTCGCCGGTACGCTGTGGGCCGCCGCCGGAATCATGGCGCGACGCATCTTGTGGCCCCTCGGCGAGCTCGTGCGCGTGGCCAATGCCATCGGCAGTGGAGATCTCCGACGCCGTGCCCGCGTGCACCCGGCGCGCGCCGGGGAGCTCGCGGTGCTGGCGGACGCCATCAACGACATGGCAGATCGCATCGAGCGCCAGATGACGGATCAACGCGAGCTCTTGGCCGCCGTCTCTCACGAGATCCGCTCGCCCCTGGCGCGGCTCAGGGTACTCTCGGAGTTGATTCGCCAGCGGGGCAGCGACGACGCCTCTCTGGACGAGCTCGAGCGGGAGCTCGCCGAGGTGGATTCGCTGGTGGGGGAGCTGCTCGCCAGCTCGCGCCTCGATTTTCAGGCCCTCACCCGCAGCGAGCTCGATGCCCGGGATCTGGCCGAGCGAGCGCTGTCACGCGCCGACCTTCCCGAGCAGATCTTGTCGGTCCGCCGCGGAACCACCCGGTTCGAAGGCGATGCCACGCTCCTTTCCCGCGCCCTGGCCAACCTGCTCGACAACGCCAAGGCCCATGGTGGCGGCGCCACCGCACTGATCGTGGAAGCCAGCGATGGCGCCATCTCCTTCGCGGTGGAGGACGCCGGCAGCGGCTTTTCGGACGAGCTCTTGAGCACGGCCTTCGAATCCTTCGTGCGGGGGGCGCGGGGGCACGGCTCGTCGCTGGGGCTGGGCCTCGCGCTGGTGCGGCGCATCGCCGAGGCCCACGGCGGTCGCGCCTTCGCGGAAAATCGCACTGAGGGCGGCGCGCGGGTCGGCTTCACGGTCGCACGCTGAGGCCCGCGAGTTCGGCTATGCTTCCAGGGTCGGGGCATGAAGAACGACGACCGAACGGAGCCGGATCTCAGAAACTCCGATTTCGAGATCACGCGGGTGAAGGAGAACGAAGCGCGTCCGGCGGTGCCGCGGCCGAGCAGCCTCCGGCCACCGCCGCCGCCGGTTCGACCTCAGCCCAGCGTGCCTCCGCCGCGGCCGAGCAGCCTCCGGCCACCGCCGCCCCCCAGCCGGCCGGGTACGGTGCGACCACCCCCGCCCAGCATGCGGCCGCCGCCGGCGCCCAGCGTGCGGCCGCCGCCGCCCAGCGTACGACCGCCGCTCACCCCCGGCGCCATGGCGGCGGAGCTGGCGCAGACCCAACGCGTGCTGGCCAGCAAGCTGGCGGAGCTCAGTCAGCTGAAGACGGAGCGCGCTCAGCTCTTCGCCCGCATCAGTGAGCGCGATCAGCGCATCGCCGAGCGCGACGCGCAGCTCAAGGAGCTTCCGGCGATGGTGGCCGAGCGCGATGCGCTGAACAAGCAGCTGCGTCACCTCGACGCGCGCGTGCGCGAGCTCGAGACGACGCAGATCGAGGTCGCCGCCTTGCGCACGGCGCTGCGAGAGCGGGAGCGCGAGGTAGCCGAGCTGCAAGCGGGGGGCCCCCGCGTCGCCGAGCTCGAAGCCGAGCTCGCGCGACGCGGCAAACGCATCAGCGCGCTCGAGAGCGAGCTCGAGGACGCCCTCGCTTGGACCACGCCGACCCACAAGGACGATCTGACTCGCGTCCGCGGCATCGGTCCCAAGTTCGCCGACAAGCTCCAAGCGGTGGGCGTGGACAAGCTGTCGCAGATCGCCACCTGGACGCCGGCGCGCATCGAGGAAGTCGCCCGCGCGCTCAGGATCCATCCGTCCCGCATCGAGCGCGACGGATGGGTCGAATCCGCGCGGGCGCTGATGCGCGAGAGCTAACCCGAGCTCAGGCTCAGAACAGCTTGCCGAGAGCGCCTTTGACGGCGTCCGCAGCGCTGTCCACGTTGTCGCCGGTCAGCGCGCCCATCACCGGACCCTGGATGCTCTCCGGCAGCTTCTCCTGCAGGAAGCCGCGGACCACCTCGGCCACCTTGTTGGCCTGTTCCTCGGACAGATCCGCTTGCGCGACCAGGCGCGATACCAGCTCTTTCATGCCCTGGCTCTTGCCGTCGACGGTGGCGGAAGTCAACCCGCGGGCTCAGCGCCCCGCGTCCACACCGCAGCGCGCGGGCACGCCCGCGTCGTCGCCATCCGGGTCGAGGAACAGCCGCACCGAGCCGAGGCTTCCTTCGAGCTTGTCGATCACGAGGCCCTTGCACAAGAGCTCGCGCGACGCGTTCGATCCGAGCTTGAAGCCGTAGTTCCAGGCGACGTCCGAATAGATGCCGCCGTCGAACCGTGTGCGCACGCGTACGGCGATGCCGGGATCTCGCAGATCGCTCACCGCGGCGTACACGTAGGGCGCGCCGCCGTCTGGCGCTTTGGTCAGCGGCAGGCAGGTGTAGTCCGCGCTCCCCGCCACCCGCAGGCACACCTCCACCAGCTCGTAGTCGATGCGCTTTCCCTCACGGTCCGTGATCTCGGCAGGACGGAGTCGGAAGCCCTCGTCGGGGCTCAGCAGCTCCGTGCATGCGCCGGGCCCGCAGCCGCGCCCCGAAAGGCAGCAATCGCACAGCGCCGTGCAGCCGCTCGGCAAAGACTCCCCCGCGTCTGCGCCGGCGTCCCCGGCGTCGGCTTCCGCATCCGCCGAGACCACGGGCTCGGTGGTCCTCACTTCGGTCGCGGACGCGCTCGGCAGCGGCGGCGGCAGCTCCTTCGTCGGGCGCCGCTCCGGCTGGGACACGAACCAAACGGCCCCGGCAGCAACACCGACGCCGAGCAAAGTGAGCAACGCCAAGCCCGCGCCGGCGGACTTCTTCTCGGGCTCCGGAGCCTCCGCGGGCTCGACGGGCTTCGTCGCTTTGGGCTTCGGCTTCGGCTCGGGCGCCGGCGCGGCGGTGGCCGCGGGGGCGGCCTCGGAGGGCACCGCCACCGGAGCCGTTTGATCCATCATCGCCTTGGGGCTCGCCACCTGCGTCTCGGGCCCTCGCAAGGACACCGGCACGGCCACGGAGGACGGCGTCACTTCCTCCGCCCGCCGGCAACGCAGCTCGAGCTCGGCGCCGTCGGTGATGCGCTCGGTCGACGTGAGACGCAGGGCGTCGGACAAGAGCCGCCCCCACTCCCCGGGAAACGCCTTCGCCGGAAACTCGGCGCCGGTGCGGAGCACGCCCCGATACGCTTCGGCGAATTCGTACGGCCCCGAGGTACTGGCGAGCCCCGTCGGGTGCTCCCCGCTGATCACCTGCCAGCCGAGCACCCCGAAGGCGAAGACGTCCACCGCGGGGTCCGTCGCTTCTCCGGGAAAGCTCCCGGGATCCAGCAGCTCCGGCGCCAGGTACGGAACGGTTCCCACCACGCTGCCCACGGCGGTGAGCCGTTCCCGGGTCTCCGCCACGACGGCGATGCCGAGGTCCACGACCTTCACCCCACCGGGCTCTTCGGGCGTGGTCCAGAAGGAATCCGCGACCAACACGTTGTCGAGCTTGAGGTCGCGATGCACCACGCCGCTCTGGTGCAGGTAAGAGAGCGCGCTGGCCACATGGCAGAGCGCGAGCGCGCGATGCCGCGAATCGAAGCGCGGATCGTGGTTGGCCTTGCGCAGCGACGCGCCGTCCACGAAGTCCATCACCAGACCCAGCAGGCCGGCTCTCAGATCTTCGAACAACGCATCGCAGGGCACCAAAGACGGATGGTCGAGGCGCGCGAGAGCTCGGGCCTCGCGCCGCGCCCGCTCCAGATCCCCCGACCGCGCCAGGCCCAGCGGGATGAGCTTGAGCGCGCGCGGTCGCTCCGGATGGAGCGGATCCTTCGCCTTCCAGACCGCGCCCTGGCCGCCGGCGCCCAACGGGGCCGTCAGCTCGAAGCGGTCGACTCGCTGCCCGACCTCGAGATCCATCTGCGTCTCAGCGCCGCCCCTTGAAGCCCATCATGTCCTGCACCACGGACTCGCTCTCTTCGGCGATCTCGGCAGCTTCGCGGGCCTCGTCGGCGCAATCCTCGCACAGCTTCTTGGTGCGACCATCGATCTTCATGGTCACCAGCTCGTCGACTTCTTCACCGCAGCCTTTGCAGATGGGCATGGCGCTCTCCTTGTCCGATGCGCGCTGGCCGAATAGCGCAACGCTCGCGGGGGGTGAAGGAGTTCAGGAACGCAGAAATGGGCTCAACGCCTCGAGAGCGTCGAAATGCCGCGGCTCCGCCAGCTGAAAGCCTTCGGCCTCGAGTAGCTCTCGGGCAGCTCCCAGCAGGAACACGTCCGTCTGGGAGACCAGACCGTCACCGATGCGAACCACCGTGCGCCGAGACACGTTCCGCGAGGCCACCAGCAAGTCCGACGGCACCGGCCCGTGCTCCAGGATGATGCGCACCGGAGCGTCACCCCACCCAGCGCGCCGGAGCACGCCGCCCGCGTCCCGGTGCACGTAGCTGGCGCCCACGTCCGCCTCCCCCGACACCACCGCGCGAACCACGGCCGCGTGGGAGCCGAGGAAGCGCTGTTCCGAGAGCGCCACGGAGAGATCGATGCCCTGGCGCAGCAAGGCCGCGCGCGGGATCAGATAACCCGAAGTGCTGAGGGGATCGACCCAGGCAGCTCGCGCCCGATTCAGATCCTTGGGTTGGTTCGCCGCGGAATCATCGCGAACAAAGAGCGCGCAGTGAAACAGCGCGGTGCCGTTGCGCACCGGCAACGCCACCGCGCGTGCCCCTCCCCGGGACAACACCGTCAGCGCCACCGCGGGCGGCAGCCAGGCCAGCTCCACCTGACCCGCGATGAAATCCGCGGCGAGCTTTTCGTAGTCGTCGACGCCCACCGGCAGCACCGGGCGCTCGAGGCTGCGACCGAGCGCCCGGCAGAAGGTATCGAGGCGCGCCATGGACAGCGCCGCGGCGTTGCCAGTGCCGCTGCCCGCGGCGGCAGACCGAGAGATCGCTACCCGAAGTGGCGGCTTCCCCTCGGACATGGGGCTCAGCCCGTGCGTCGAATCAGGTGGTAGCCGAAGTCGGTCTCGACCACGCCGCTGGTCTGTCCCACGGACATTCCGAAGGCGCTGTCTTCGAAAGCCTTCACCATCTGGCCGCGACCGAAGCTGCCCAGATCTCCGCCGCTCTTGCCGGACGGGCAGTCCGAGTGCTGGCGAGCGAGGTCGGCAAAATCCGCTCCGCCGTCGATATCGGTCTTGAGCTTCTGGATTTCCGCGAGGGCCTGGTCCTTGCTGCGGGTGGCCGTGGATCGCGCCGACCCGGCATACATCAGAAGGATGTGGGAGGCGCGGACGGAATCGGACATCGCATGCTCCTTTCGGAATGAGGGGGGAGCACGGTATGGGCTCCGAGCGCCCAACGCAAGCCACGGCGACTTTGACTCGTCGCGCCGCCCGGACCATCGTCTGACGCCCTGGATGCACGCCCGTCTTCTCATCCCCGCAGCGCTCTCGTGCGCTCTCGGTTGCACCTCGGCGCCACCGCCGGAGACTCCGAAGCCGCCAGCCGTCAAACCCAAGCTGGAGCTGCCGAGCTGGTGTGAAGCCATCGAGAGCGCCACCGGAAAGATGACGGGGGACGGCTTTCGCTGTCTGCCGGTTCCGAACTTTCTGCTCACGGGCTTCTTCGGACCGGAGCACAACCCGGAGCGCTCCGATTTCGAGAACGCTTGTTTCGGAGGCAACGCCGACGCCGCGTCCCGACTCCGGATGAGCGTGCGTCCCGCGGCGAGCTTGCACTTCGAGCTACACGCCGAGCAAAAGACGGGGATTGGCGGCAAGCTCGACCTCGGCTTTCTCGGACCCTGGGCACCAGAGCTGTCGGGCAGCGTGGAGTCCGGCACCCAGGTGAGCATTGACGTCGCCTTGGACGACGCCGAGATCCGCGTGTTGTCGTCGGTCGCGGAGATCTTGGGCCAGCAGTATGGCGACACGGACGAAGGCTCCCCCGTGCAGCAGTCCCTCGAGAGCTGCATCGCCAGCATTTGCGCCGAAGGCGACAGCGACGGCCAGCTCTTGTACACCGCGAAGGTGCTCGCCGCGGCGCCGGTCATTCGCGTGGAGAGCCACGAGAAGAAGGCCAAGAGCTTCGCGCTGGCCGCCGGTGTCACGCGCTTTGCACTGGACGACAAGAGCTCCAAGGACGGCGTTTTGGTGCTGCGTGCCAAAGAGAAACTGAACGTCGCGGCGCTGCTCGAGGCGGCGCGCCCGGCCTTCGAGCGCGCCAAGACCTGCGAGAAAGTGACGCGCGCCCGGGCCCGGCGGCGCGTGCTCACGGGGCTACGGGAAATCGGCCTCGGGACTCTCGCCGGGCGAGCCTTGGCGGACGTTCCCGGTCGCGCCGGCGAGCTGCGCAAGGACGTGACCAACGGCGCCTTCTCCGACAACGAGCGCACCGCGTTGATCGAGACCCTGGACGCCATCGAGGGTGCCGCGCGCCAGCTCTCGAAGCCCAAGCCGAACGCGCAGCTGTGCGCGACACGCGGCACCGTGGAGACGGTCCTGTCCAGCTCCGGCGACGGCTCCAGCGTTCACGCGCTGATCGCGGATCTGATGCAGCCGCTGCATCGACGGCTGACGGACATGGCCAACGACAGCTCGCTGCCCTGCGCCGAGCCGCTCTGGTACCGCGACCTGGATCGCGACGGGTACGGCGACCGGCGAGCCGCCGTGCGGGCGGCGGCCCAGCCCCCGGGCTACGTCGCGAATGGGCTCGACTGCTACGACCAGAACCCGGAGGTCTACCCCGGCCAGCGCAACTACTTCGCCCAGCACCGCGGCGACCAGAGCTTCGACTACGACTGCGACGGACGTTCCACCAAGCAGGACGACGTCGTGAGCGAGGGCTGCCGGGCGGTGACCACCCTCGGGATCCCCACGAAGTGCTGGGCGGACGTTGGCTGGCAAGGCAAGGCGCCGGACTGCGGAGGACAGGGCAAGTGGCTCGCGGCGTGCGAGGCCAGCACGCTGTCGTGCTCTCCGACGAACGAGCCTCGACGAGTCCAGGAGTGCCGCTGACGGACCCGTCACCGCGGTGTCGCTGGCATCCGGAGCTCGCCGCAGCGGCGCGTTGCCGGCAGTGCAGCGCGCCGCTGTGCGACGCATGCTGGACCCAGCTGGCAGACGGCGCCCCCGTGTGCGCCGCCTGCGCGCGCCGTTTGCACTGGTCTTCCTGGCCGTGGCCGTCGGCGGCGCGGCCAATCGCGCGTGCAAGGGCGCTCTACTCCGGTCCCTCGCCAATGGCGCGTGGCTCGGCGCCCGCGCCGTGCTTCCCCTGGCGGTGCTGGTCGTGGTGATGCACCTGGCATGGAGTCGCTTTCGATGAGTCATGATCGCGAGCGTTGGGATGCACGGCACGCGCGCGCAGGCTTCGACGAGCGACCGCCGAACGCCGTCGTGATGGATCTCGCCGCGGGTCAGCGTCAGGGGCGAGCGCTCGATCTCGCGAGCGGCAGCGGGCGCCACGCGTTGGCGCTGGCCGACCGCGGCCTCGAAGTGGAGGCTTGGGACGTCAGCCCCGTGGGCCTCGGTCTGTGTGCCGCTCGCGCGCGAGCACGCGGTCTGTCGGTCGTCACGCGGGTCGTGGACCTGAGCGAGCCGTTGCCGCTCGCGGTGTTCGATCTGGTGCTGATGGTGGACTTCCTGGAGCGACGCTGCTGGCCCCGTCTGCCGGGCCTGCTGGCCCCGGACGGCCTGCTGGTGATCAGCACCTTCACCGTGGATTGGCCCGAGCCCCACCCCTCGCGTCGATTTCGTCTGGCCCGAGGGGAGCTGCGCCAGGCCTTCCCCGAGCTGTCTCCCCTGCACTACGAAGAAGCTGGCGGCCGGGCCTCGATCGCGCTGAAAAAGGCACCGGCCTAGCGGCCGGATCGCTGTGGGGGAAGCTCCCACCTGGGCGCGGCGTAGGAGGCCCGAGAGCCACCATGCAATTCACGCCTCATAGTCCCGCCGCCCAGCCCGAAAAGAGCCAGCCCCGGTCGTCGCGCACCGCGTGGAACGATGCTACAGGGCCGACCCGAGAACCCGCAGGGGAGATGTCGGTGGCAGAAGACGTCAACGAGTTTTGGTTCTGGGCGACGAACGACGGCGCCCTGAAGACGGTGGACCGCAAGGAGCTGGTCTCCTCCCTCAGTCGCGGGGACATCCCGGCGAAGGCGTTCGTGTGGCGTCAAGGCTGGGCCGAGTGGATTCGCGCGGCGCAGGTCTCGGAGCTGTCCGGCGCGCTCTCGCCGGCTGCGCGGCAGTCTCCCGTCATGCCGAAGATGAGTCCGGACGCCACACATCCGCCTCCGGTTCCGCGTGCCGACAACATCGCCCTGGAGCCCATCGTGCCCGTTCAGTCCACGCCCGAGAACGACAAGCCGCAAACGCAGCTCCTGGTGGAAGACGAGCTGTCGGTGACGGATCTGGAGCCTGTGGAACCTCCGGCGTCCAAGGCGCCGCCTCCGCCCCGCCGCCCGCCCTCGTCGCGCCCTGCACCGCCCCGTCCCGCGGGCAGCTCGCTCACGGCCGCCCCGCGGCCCGCAGGCAGCTCGCTCACCGGTGCGCCGGTCGTGCCGGTCGGCTCCGCGCCGAGCAATGGCGCCGCCAAGAGCGCGCCCAAGCTCGAGGATTCCGCGCCACCATCCGCCAACTGGGTCGAGGTCTCTCCGACCGCTCCCAAGATCACGGAGAAGGTCGAAGAGAAGAAGCTCGAGCCCATCGTGCCGGTGGACTCTTCCCCGCGAAACGATCCACCGACCGGCGAGCTCGACGCCGCCGAGATCGAGTTCGTGGACGAGCCAGAAAAGAAGTCGACGTCCCTCGCGGATCTCGAGGCTGCCGTCGCCAAGAAGAAGCCGCAGCCCATTCCGCGCCCAGCGCCCGTGCTGGCGGTGAACGCAGCTCCGGAGGCGGAGCTGCCGACGCAGAAGGAAAATCCCCTCGTCCCGGAGATGCAGGACGCCATCATTCCCGTATCGGAGCCGGACAACGACGCACCCACGACGGTACAAGCGTCTCCGCTGAACGAAGAACGCGCCCCCGCCGAGCCGCTCCCCTCCTGGAGCGCCGAGGTGGACGCGGAGATCGCCGCCGACGCGGTGCCCCAGGTGTACGCGCCCAGCGCTCCGCCGCCGGCCGTCGCGCCCAGCTACGCCCCGCCGCCGAAGAAGAGCAGCATGGGTCTGGTGTTGGGTGGCCTCGGCGTCGTCGCCGTGCTCGGCATCGGCGTCATCGGGGCCGGCCTGTTCTACTTCAAGCCCTGGGAGTCCGGCTCGACGGACGCCAAGACGGCGAAGGCCCCCGCCAGCGCAGCACCGACCACGGAAGCGCCCGCAGCGGAGCCGGCCAGCACGGCGGCGTGCACCATCTCCAAGGCGGCGACTCGCATCGCCCCCTCCGTGATGGTGTCGGTCCCGCTGTACGTGGACGCAGCCGGCGGCACCTCCCTCGCCGTCGGCTTCGCCAGCTCGGCCACCTCGGCGACGGGCATCACCCTCGATCCCTCCACGCTGGATCATCAGGAAGTATTCAGCCGCGCCGGCAGCAACAACGTCGTCGGCGTGGTGCCCAGTCACAAGGGTGGCGAGCTCGGCTTCGCGGTGGATCGCGACGGTGACTCCCTCAAGGTCGGCCACACGGTGGACGCGGACAAGCCCTTCGTGATCGGCATGGGCCCGAACGGCTACAGCAGCATGCCGGTGGGCGGCTCGGCCACCACGGTTTGGCCTGGTGGCATGGATCAGAAGATGACGGAAGCGCGCGTCGTCAGCGTCAAGGACGTGGGCCACGCGGTAGCATTCCGCCGCGGCGGTCGCGATGGCGAGGTGTACGTGGGCTGGCTTGCTCCCGATGGCAGCAAGAAGACCGACCTCGGCACCGTGGAGGCCGAAGGCCCGCGCGTCGGCACTCCCACCGTCGCCGCCAACGAAGAGAGCTTGCTGGTGACCTTCGCCGCACGCGCCACGGACGACGCGCCCTGGGGCGTGCGCATCGCCACTGCCAAGCTCGGCGAGCTGCCGAAGGCTTCGCAGAAGATGGCGCTGCCGTCCGGCGGCCCCGGCGGCGAGGCAATCTCGCCGGTTGCCGTCGGTCTTCCCGGCAAGCGTTGGCTGATCCAGTGGACCGAAGGGCCCTCGGGCCAGCGCACGGTGCGGGCGCAGACCTTCAGCAACGACCTCAAGCCGCTGGGCGAGCCGATGACGCTATCGCCGAGCGGCCAAGAAGCCGGCCAGGGCGCCGTTGGTTTCAGCGGCGACCATGCGTCCGCCTTCTATCTGGTGAAGGGCGGCCAGGGCTACGAGCTCTGGGCCACGTCGCTGTCCTGCAAGTGACAGCGCTGTCCCGAGCAAAATAGCGGCGGGCATCTCGGGCCTTTGGGGGCCCGCCCAGCCCTCTGTTAGCCTGGCGCTCATGACCATGAAATGGCACGAGCGCTGGCCACTCTTGGGGCAGCTCCTTGGGCGCGGCGACGGCACCGGCGTGGAGGCGATGAGCGCGAAGACCCGCGCCCTTCGCCCGAAGACACGCGATGCGAAGGTCGCTCGCTCCGTTTGCCCCTACTGCGCCGTGGGTTGCGGTCAGCTCGTCTATCACTCCGCGGGTCGCTTGCTCGCCATCGAAGGTGATCCCGAGAGTCCCATCAACCAGGGCACGCTTTGCCCCAAAGGCGCCGCCAGCCACCAGCTGCTGACGCACTCGGAGCGCGTGACGCGCGTGCTCCACCGTGCTCCCCACGCGAAGGCCTGGTCCACCATCCCGCTCGACCAAGCGTTGGATCGGATTGCAGATTTGGTTTGGGAGGCGCGGAAACGCACGTTCCGGAAGGACGTGGGACACACCTCGGCCATCGCGCACCTGGGCGGCGCCACCCTGGACAACGAAGAGAACTACCTGATCAAGAAGCTGTTCACCGCCGGTCTCGGCATGGTGAGCGTCTCGAACCAAGCTCGAATATGACACTCGAGCACGGTGCCCGGTCTGGGCACCTCTTTCGGGCGAGGTGGCGCCACCACCGCGCCGCAGGATCTGGTGCGCTCGAATTGCATCCTGATCCAGGGCTCGAGCATGGCCGAAGCGCACCCCGTCGCCTTCCGCTGGGTCGTCGCGGCCAAGGAAAGGGGCGCCACCGTGATCCACGTGGATCCGCGCTACTCGCGCACCAGCGCGCTTTCGGACCTGTGGCTGCCGCTGCGCGCCGGAACGGACATCGTGCTGCTGGGCGCACTGGTGCGGCACGTGCTCGAGAACGACCTGTTCTTCCGTGACTACGTGGTGGCGTACACCAACGCATCCGTGATCTTGCGCGAGGAGTTCCGAGACACGGAAGATTTGGACGGCCTGTTCTCCGGCTGGGATCCAGAGCAGAAGAAGTACGACACCTCGAGCTGGCGCTACGCGGGGAACGACCCTGCGCGACCCGAACGAGATCCGTCGCTCCAGCACGAACGCTGCGTCCTGAACGTGCTCCGCCGCCACTTCTCCCGCTACACGCCAGAGATGGTGGAACGCGTGTGCGGGGTCTCCCCGGAGCTGTTCTCGCAGTTGGCCGACGCCCTCACCCATGCCTCGGGGCCCGACAAGACGGCTGCCATCTGCTACGCGGTGGGCTGGACGCAGCACTCGAAGGGCGTGCAGGTCATCCGTACCGCCGCGATCCTCCAGCTCTTGCTGGGCAACATCGGGCGACCGGGTGGCGGGATCCTGGCGCTCCGAGGTCACGCCTCCATCCAGGGCTCCACGGACATCCCCACGCTGTACGACCTCTTGCCCGGCTACCTGCCGATGCCCCGCGCCGGCCAGCACGAGAGCCTCGGGGACTACCTCGCCGCCGTTACGAGCCGGGGTGGGCTCTGGCACCAGGGCGACGCCTTCACCGTGAGCCTTTTGAAGGCCCTGTACGGCCGCCGCGCGCAGCCGGAAAACGACTTTGGCTTCGGCTTTCTGCCCAAGATCACCCGAGACCATTCCCACTTCTCGTTCTTCCTGGAGATGGCGGACGGGCAAGTGGAGGGGCTGTTCGTGATGGGCCAGAACCCGGCAGTGGGCGCACAGCACTCGCGTCTCGAGCGCCGCGCCCTGTCCAAGCTGCGCTTCCTGGTGGTGCGCGACCTGGTCGAGATCGAAACCGCGAGCTTCTGGCGTGACTCCCCCGAGGTGCGCCGTGGCGAGCTCCACACCGAAGACATAGCCACGGAAGTCTTCCTGCTCCCGGCCGCAGGCCACGCGGAGAAGTCCGGTACCTTCACCAACACGCAGCGGCTGCTGCAGTTCCGGGACAAGGCGGTGGAGCCGCCGGGAGACGCGCGCAGCGAGCTGTGGTTCGTCCACCAACTCGCGCTGCGACTCCAGGCCAAGGCGGAGGCCTCGCCGGATCCCGAGGACGAGCCGCTCCGAGCCCTGGATTGGTGGTACCCGGTGGACGAGCACGGCGAGCCGCTGCCCGAAGCGGTGCTCGCGGAGATCAACGGCTGGCGCACGGACAGCGGCGACAGCGAAGGCAGCGTCCATGCCGACGGCCACCACGGTCGCCAGCTCCGGAGCTTCTCGGAGCTGTCTGCCGACGGCGCCACCGCGTCGGGCTGCTGGATCTACTCCGGGGTGCTGGGCCCCGACGGCGAGAATCGCGCGCACTCCCGCTCGGCGCGGGACGCCTACGGCCACGGCTGGGGCTTCGCGTGGCCGGCGGATCGCCGCATCCTCTACAACCGGGCCAGCGCTCGCCCGGACGGCGCGCCCTGGAGCGAAGAAAAGAAGCTGGTCTGGTGGGACGCGGAAGCGGCGCGCTGGACGGGCCTCGACGTGCCGGACTTCGACGCCCAGAAGCCGCCGGGCTATCGCCCGGCGAAGGACGCCCAAGGCATGGCGGCGCACCCGGGAGACGCTCCCTTCTTGATGCACGCGGACGGCCTCGCGCATCTGTTCGTACCCGAAGGTCTCGCGGACGGCCCACTGCCCACCCACTACGAGCCGCTGGAGACTCCCGTGGAGAACGCGCTCTACGCTCAGCAGCAGAACCCCGCAGTGCGGCGCCACCCGCGAAGCGACAATCCCATCGCGGCACCGATGGACCCCCGCTATCCGATCGTGCTCACCACCTACCGCCTGACCGAGCACCACACCGCGGGCGGTATGAGCCGATTCTTGAGCCACCTGGCAGAGCTCCAGCCGGAGCTGTTCGTCGAGATGTCTCCGGAGCTCGCCGCCCAGGTGGGCGTGGAGAACGGCGATTGGGTCACGGTGGCCACCCCCCGCGCCGGCGTGGAAGCCAAGGCGCTGGTCACGCGGCGGCTTCGGCCCCTGAGCCTCGACGGTCGCGTGGTACATCAGGTGGCAATGCCGTTCCACTGGGGCACCGCGGGCCACGTTCAGGGCGACGTGACCAACGACCTGATCCCACTTTCCGGCGAGCCCAACGTGAGCATCCACGAATCCAAGGCGCTGTGCTGCGCCGTGTTTCCGGGGCGGCGCCCGCCAGATGCGGAGATGGGCCCGTGGCTGGAAAAGCTCGCCCGAAGCGCTCGCCCGAAGGAGCCGCCAGCGTGATCGGTGACGGCGAAAACAGCGACAACCAGCGCCGTCACCTGCACGTCGAGCAGCACACGACCGTCGGCTTCTTCACCGATCCCACGCTGTGCATCGGCTGCAAGGCCTGCGAGGTCGCCTGCAAGGAGCACAACCAGCTGCCCGACGATGGCTACGTCTTCAGCGGGCACTCCTACGACAACACCGGGCAGCTCGGCGCCTCCACCTGGCGCCACGTGAAATTCCTGGAAATGTCCGCACGCCTCGGAAGCCAGGTGGCCGGCACGATGACCGGAAACGGCGAAGATCCCTTCGGCTGGCTGTTCTTGTCCGACGTGTGCAAGCACTGCGAAAACTCCGGCTGCCTGGAGTCCTGCCCCACCGGCGCCATCGTGCGCACGGAGGTGGGCAGCGTGTTGGTACAAGACGACGTGTGCAACGGCTGCGGCTACTGCGTGGTCAGCTGTCCGTTCGGCGTGGTGGAGCGCCGCACGGGGCCGGTAGCGGGCAGCGGTGGCGCCCACAAGTGCACGTTCTGTTACGACCGCCAGCTGAGCGGCCTGACACCCGCCTGCGCCAAGACCTGCCCGACGGAGTCGATCTCCTTCGGCCCTCTCGATGAGCTCAGGACGCGAGCAAAGGAACGCGTGCAGACGCTCTCGGAACGCGGCTTCGAAGACGTGCGCGTCTACGACGCCGCGAACACCAGCGTTGGCGGCACCCATGCGTTGTTCCTCACCCTGGGCCCGCCGGAGCAGCTCGGATTGCCTCCGCACCCAGACGTTCCCACGGTGCACCTGGCCAAGGCCTGGACCGCCGCCATCTTCACCGCCCTGGGCGCACTGTTGCTCTCCGCCCTCGCCTTCATGCTTACGTCATGAGCGACTTCGAGGCCCGCCTGTCCGAGCTTCGCCGGACCGCCACAGCCGCGCCGCGTCCGCAGCAGCCGTCCGGCTACTACGGACGCCCGATGGTGAAGCCGCCGGTGTGGACCTGGGAAATTCCGCTGTACTTCTTCGTGGGGGGCGTCAGCGGAATGAGCGCGACGCTGGCCCTCGGCAGCCTCGCCGGCAACGCGCCCCTGGCGTTCACCCGCGCCGCCTTGTGGCTTTCCGTGGCCGGCGCGCTGATTTCACCGGTGCTCTTGATCTTGGATCTGGGCCGCCCGTCGCGATTCCTCAACATGCTGCGCGTCTTCAAGTGGCGCTCGGCCATGAGCGTCGGCGCTTGGACGCTGGTCGTGCACTCCACGCTGTGCGTCAGCTCGCTGATGGTGTTCGAGCTGTTCCGCTTCGCCGCGGTGGACGTCGGGCTGCCCAAAGAAGGCGTGGCCGCCCTGCTCTTTGCCCTGCTGCTCACCAGCGCGGTGACCGGCACGGTGCTGGCCACCTACACGGGAGTGCTCTTGGGAGCGACGGCCATCCCTGTCTGGTACCGCCACCGCTCGCTCTTGCCGGTGCACTTCGGCGCGGCCAGCCTGGGCTCCGCCGCGGCACTGCTCGAGCTCCTCGGCCATTCCCTGCCGGCACTGCACACCGTGGGCATGGTCGTCGCATTGGTCGAAACCATCGTGTTCGCGCTCACCGAGGTGTCCGGCCACGCCGTGGTGGACCGCCCGCTCCGAAGCGGCCGCACGGGCCTCATGATCCGCAGCGCGGGGGCGCTCACCGGGCCCATCGCCCTCGCCCTCCGCTTCGCCAACGTCCGCGAGCTCGCAGCCATCGCGTTCGTCACCGGCGCCCTGCTCGCCCGCTACGCCTGGATGGCGGCTGGCCGCGCTTCCGCGCTGGATCCCGAAGCAACCATTGCGGCTCAGGGCGCGTCCGGAAACAACTGCGTGGCGAGGGCGTCGAGACCGAAGTGAGGCGGGCGCCCGAGGAGCGAGCACCGGAGACCTACTGGAGTAGGTTGAGGAGCGGAGCGACGAGGCCGCCCGCCGCAGCGAGAGGATCGGCGATCGTAGTCGCAGAGGTTTTCGGACGCGCCCTCAGCGCGGACAGTGAGCGCGGCAGCCGCCCTTACCCCGGCACTCGTTCTGTCCGGCGCACGCGTGGGACTCGGGCACGGCGCAGCCACCCTTGCCCTTGCAGGAGTTCTTGCCCATGCAGCAATCGTCGTCGCGCTGGGCCTTCGCGCTCATCTCCGGCGGCGCCACGGCGGACAGCGCAAGCTTCGCTTCCCCCTTCACCGGCTCGGCGCTGGCGGCCGAGGGGGGACTCTCCTTCTTGCACGCCGCGAGCAACAGCGCCGCGGCCGCCGCGCGCGCCAGCGTGGCACCCCGATCACCCACGTCGGCTCACCCCGGGCGCGATGGGCTCACCGCCGTCGCGCTCTGCCACGGCTTGCTTGAAGCCCACGGCTTCTGCTCGCTCCTTGAACCACATGCCCTCCGGGGAGTGCCGCGCGACGCCGTCGAAAAGCGTCGCCAACGTCTGCGTCCCCGCGAAGCCCATGTTGTCGAAGGCCTGATTGATCATCAATTTGTGCATCATCAGCTGGTTCCGCGGCACCGCAGCCATGCGCTTCGCCAGCTCCGACACGCGCAGGTCGAGCTCCGCCTCGGGCACGGCGTCGATCACCAGGCCCATGTCCTTGGCTTCCCGCCCGTCGATCAGATCCCCGGTGAGCAGCATGCGCTTCGCGCGCTCCGCTCCCACGCGGTACACCCACATCGCGGTGGTGGGGCAGCCCCACACCCGCGCCGGCGGGTATCCGATCTTCGCGTCCGCGGCCATCACCACGAGATCACACGACAGGGCAATGTCGCTGCCGCCGGCGACGGCGAAGCCGCGCACCTTCGCGATGGTCGGCTTGTAGCTTCGCCACAAGGACGCGAAGCACTGCGTGTTGTCGTACATCATCTTGAAGTCGACCATCGGGTCCCAGGGCATCTCTTGCACGCCGGCGTTGGCCCCCGGCGTCTGTGCGTAGTCCACCAGGTCGTAGCCGGCGGAGAACGCACGCCCGGCACCGGTCACCACGATGACGTGCACGTCGTCGTCGTCGTTGGCCTGGGCAACCGCCGCGCGGATGTCCCGCGGCATGTGCTGATCGATGGCGTTCAGACGCTCGGGACGATTCAGGGTGATGGTCGCGATGCGATCCGTAATCTCGAGCGTGACGCTCTTCACGAAACCTCCTCAGGCCAGCATTCGGACGCCATGCTTCGGGTCCTTGGTACCGATTTCGAGGGCGGCAGCGCGGCTCGTCACCTCCAGCGGCGGGCCGCTGGCCGGCTCCAGGCGCAACCAGGCCCGCGCGATCTTGGAGTTCAAGCAGTAGGTCATGTCCCCGTCGGGGTTCTCGTAATAGAGCCCCACCATGTCGTCCGTGGTGGCGGACAGCTCGCCGCGCACCTTCGCGCGGCGGGTCTGCGCCTCGAACTTCCAGGAGCGCTGCGCCACCGAGCCCTTGTTCTGCATCAGGTTCTTGACGGCGTTGAACTCGTAGCGCGCCCCCTCGTGCCACACGCACACGATGGTGAGCGGGGGCACCAACACCGGCCCCATCTTCACCCGTGCCGTCACGCCCTCGAGCATCACGTTCTCGCCGCCGTCCCACTGGTTCACGTGTCCCCAGCCGTACAGCTCCGCGTGCTTCTTGCCCCAGTTGTGACCCTGCATGCCGCGCCAGCCGTCCACCCGCACTTCGCGGCCGTCCACCTTGTAGAACCCCGAAAAGCGCGTGTCGGGAAAGGGCGTGACCAGCTTGGAGCTCGGGAACTTGCCGCGGTACATGCGCTCGTTGGGGAGCAGCGTGAGGGGCGGTCCGCCGGCGTCGAAGGTGAGCTCCCACTCGAGGCTGTGGCCCCGCGCCGAGAGGCGCCCGCGAGTGAACCCCGGCCGAAGCTCCACGTCGCGTACGCGCACGTCGAGGGCGTCCGCCGAGAAGCGTGCCTCGGAGTACGGGATCACCTCCTTGGCGGCGACGTGGCCGCTCTCGCGATCGAACGCGATGGCCCAACCTTCCGCCACCGGGTCGCGAAAACGCCCGGACAAGATGGTGGCCTTGAGCCACAACGCGCGGCGCGCCTTCGGGTCGTTCAGCTTGAGGAAGTAGCTCTCGACGTGATCCGCGCTCGTGTCACGCTCGAACCTCACGGCGTTCCAGTCCCGCCCACTCATGCGCCGGACTGTAATTCAGACGGCATTGCATCGGAGCAACAAAAACGGGCCCGCCGCACACAATCGTGGGCCGATGTTTGTTGGTCCGGCGCGAATCCCGGCACGCCACGACGCCACCGCGTCCGCCGCGCGGCGCCGCGCGCTCCGGCGCGGCGCGACGGGAATCGCGCCGGTCCGACAAAAAAGAAAAGGCGGACCCTCCGATGCTCCGGAGCGTCCGCCAGTTTCCGCCCGGGTCAGTACTTGTGCAGCGGGCTCTTCTCGAACTTCTGCCGCAGGGCATCGAGGGCCTGCGCCAGCTCGGGCGAGGCGCCGCTCTTGGCCGCCTCGATCAGGCCGGGGGTGGCAGGGTCGTCCACCAGCAGGATCGACTTCTGGAGCTCGACGCGCAGCTCCTTGTCGCCGTACAGGCGCACGAAGGTGTCGATCAGCGCCTTGGCGGCGGTGGAGCGGACCGAGCCGCCTTCACCGGTCTTCGAGAGCGCCGGGGTCTTCCAGGCCCAGGTGTTGCCCACGTCCCCCAGCGCCTGGATGGTGAGCCGCGTGGTTCGACGATCCGTTGCGGACGCGACGATCTTCGAGAGCGCCTGGGCAACGACCGGACGACGGGCGTTGCCGATGGCGGAGAGCACCGCCATCCGTCGCTGGTTCGGCTTCTCCGCGAGGGACACCAGCTTTGCCGCGGCGGAATCCGTACCGATGCGCCCGAGGGCCTCGGCGGCGGCGCGCACGACCCAGTAGTCCGAGTCGGTCTCCAGGATCTTGGTGAGCACCGGTTCGGCCACGCCATCGCGTTGGATGCCGACGGCCTCGATCAGCCCGACCCGCAGCGTGGTCCACGCCGTGGAGGTCATGTCGCCGCGGGCGGGGCCCTTCACCGCCAACATCTCCAGCATGGGCATCAGGGCATCCGGCCCCAGACGCTTGAGGGAGAGGGTGATGGTGGCGAAGGGACCGCGACGGCGCTTGTCGAGCTCCGGCACCTGACTGGCCACCTTTGCGACGCGCTGGAACACCACGGGGTTATCGGCGCGCGCCTTCTTGATGCGAGCGGTCAGATCCTTCTGGGTCTTCTGATCCAGCTGCTTGACGGTGAGCACCACGCCGGAGGGTCCGGCCGCCTTCGCCGGCTCGGCCGCACAAACGGCCAGGCCCAAGGCCATGATTGCGAAAAAGACTCGTGCCGCTCTCATCGTCCGCTCTCCCACCACTTGGCGTTCTCGGGCAACGCACGCTTGGTATTGCTGCCGCAGTGAACCTCACCGTCCAAGCGGTGGTAGAGGTCCCAGTCCTCGATCCAGTCGATCGTGATGCCGTGCTTGCCGAACTCGGTTTCCAGCTGCTCGGCGAAGGGGTCCTTGCCGTTCACGATGGGGCCGTGGGTCTTGGGCGCCCCGAAGTGGGCGTCGCCCAAGGAGATGCCGTTCACGGTGCCCGGCTGGTACGCCACGGAGTAGCCGTAGGCGGTCCAGTGCAGGAAGGGCACGGGGATGACGTCGGCGTCCGTGATGCCCACTTCCTTCTTGAAGACGTCCATCTGGCCGTCCACTTCCACCACCGCCTTGGCGCTCTCGCCCATCACGTCGGTGTCGTTGAGCACGTCTTGGACGGTGACCTGGGCCGGCTCCGTGCCGGTGTCCGTGTACCACTTCTGGCCCTCGAACATGAGCACGCCGCCCTGCCCTTGGCTCACCAGATCTTCGAGCATCTTCTTGGCCATGGCGGCATCGTTGACCGCCATGCCCCAGCCGCGGGCGTTGTCCATCTTCACGAAGCTGATGGTCTCGTCCACGTGGCCCACGAGCAGCCAGGAGGTGTCCACGTTGAGGATCGGCTGCACCGCTTGCGCGTCGAGCATCTTCTGCATCAGCGGATCCGGGTGGAACGAGGCGACGGAACCGCGGAACACGCGTCCCATCGGGTAGCTCTCGCCGTTGTACTCGTAGGGCGGGATGGTCTCGGTGTTCCCGTAGGAGTTCAGCGAGTCCATGCTGCCGTCGTGGTTCGGGTCGTAAGACGGCGTCAGGCCTGCCGTGTCCTGCCCGTGGAACGCCGCGTACACCTCACGGCCGGCTTGGCGCAGCTTCTTTCCGCTCTCCACGTTGACCGACCGCATGAAGACGTCGATCGTGTGCTGCTCGCCGTTCGGCGCCGGCATGCTGGTCCAACCGATCTCCATCCAGTCCTGGGTCCACTGGTCGCCCACCGCGTGCTCGCTCATGCCGTCGGGCACTCCCGCGGCTTCCGTGGCGGCCTTCAGATCCTGACGAAACACCGTGGACCCGGGGGAGAACTGGCCGGCGTCCGTGACGTAGGTCTGCACCGGCTTCTGCAGGTGGTGCGAGAGGAGCAGCGGCGCGATGCGCAGCACCACGCTGTCCGACCCGTCTTGGTAGTCGCCACCGCCCGGCGCGCGCCCGGCGTCCATGTCCAACTGGAAGTGGGCCATGCCATCCCAGGCGTCCTTGTCCCGCAGGATGTCCTTGCCCTCGATGGCGAGCTCCACGCCGGCGCGGATCTCCGCCGGCGTGAGCACCAGCGGGAAGCCGACGGCGTCCCAATTGCCGCCGTTGTTCTTGAACACCCGCACGTAGTTGGCGGCGGGGTCCTGCAACGTGATCTGAGCGCTGGCGTCGTCCGGAGCCTCGGGCCAGGGCTTCACCACCATGCGCGCCATGTCCAAGAGGTCGCTCTCGCCGTTCACGATGTCGTCTGCACCGTCGTAACAGCTGGCCAGCTCCGCGTCCGACAGGCTCGCCGTCTCTGCGCCCTTGGGGCAGCGATAGGAGTCGTCGTCCACGTTCGCCAGGAAGATGGCGCCGTTGGTCGCGGTCCAGGTGTCTTCGCCTTCGTCCTCCGTGGCGTCGTCCAGGTCGATCACACCGTTGCGGTTGTTGTCGACGCGCAGATCGATCACCGGCGTGGGCAGATTGCCCGAACCGCCGGATCCACCACCGCCACCGCTACTGTCGCTTCCGCACCCTGCGACTGCGACCAGCGCGATGGCGCTCACCCACCACACTCTTACGTTTCTCATCGTTGCTCCCAAGCGATTCGATTGCCCTGCCGCCCCCCGGTCGGCGCCGGGAGTCTAGCCGAAAGGGCGGACCCGCGCCCCTCGCCCAAAAAGTGCATTCCCACCCCATGATTTCCGACAATACTGGCGCATGGTCTGGCGGTCCTACAAGGAACGGGTCGCGAGCCTTGCACAACGCGTCGTGGATGCGCAGCGGCCGATCCGAATACTCAACACGTTGGTGTGGCCCCCGGAGGTGGCGGAGCGCTTCTTCGCGCAGCGCTGTCGTGAGCTTCCGGAGGTCACCGAAGCGCACTACCAAGCGGTGGCCCTCGGCTTCGATCCCCAAGACAAGACGGAAGAGTTCGCGGCCATCGTGCGCGAGGTGGAGCGTGACTTGGGTAAGGACGACGCCATTGCCGGCGTGCTCGCCACCACCGCGCGACAGTACGCCCGGGTTGCCGAGATGCTCGCCGCCCGCGGCACGCGTCGCTTCTACGAGCTGAGCCGCGAGCTGTATGGATCCGCCCGGGATCCGCTGGCCGGCGGTAAGCGCAGCGTGCGCGAGTTCGCCGTCGAGATGTATCAGCTGCTCACCAACCTGGACGACGACGATCTGGGCCCCATCCCCCGCCGAGACATCCCGGCGGAGCGCGCCGTGACGTTGTTGAACGATCGCTTGAGCGCGTACTTCGGCGACGGCGTGGTGCGCGTGATGTTGGACGACGGCATCGTGGCGGACGCCGCCGCGGGCAGCGACTACGTGAAGCTCCGGCAAGGCGCGCTGTTCAGCGAGCGCGACATCGCCGTGCTCGAGGTCCACGAGGGCTGGGCGCATCTGGCCACCAGCCTGAACGGCCAGCGCCAACCGGTCGCACGCTGGCTTTCCAAGGGGCCGCCGCGCACGGCCGCCGCCCAAGAAGGCCTCGCGGCACTGCTCGAGGTGCTCACCTTGAAGAGCCACCCCACCCGGGCGCGTCGCTTGAACGACCGCGTACTGGCGGTGGACAAGGCGGAAGACGGCGCCAGCTTCCTCGAGGTGTTCGAGTGGTTCCGCACCGAGGGCTACGCGGAAGACGTGTGCTTCTGGAACACCCAGCGCGTGTTCCGCGGGGGTGTGCTCGACGGCGGCGCACCGTTCACGAAGGACATCGTGTACACCCGCGGCATCGTGGAAAATTACGAGTTCTTGCGGCGAGCGATCGCCGCCGGACGCGCGGATCTGGTGCGCTGGTTGTTCGTGGGCAAGGTGCACCTGGACGACGTGGCGGTGCTGGCGGGCAGAGCCCACGAAGGAGTGGTGGTGGCCCCCACGTACGTGCCCGAGATGTTCCGCGACCTCCGGGGCTTGTCCATCTGGCTGGGGGTCAGCACCTTCTGGGGCCGACTGGGCGACGGCCTCGGTCGGGCTCGGGAAAGCGCCGACACGACCCCACCCACACCCACCCCGCCGGTGCTCATGGAACGGCGAAAACGCCGCAATTGAGGGGCCTTGCCGCGGCGGGGATTTGACGCGAAAATTAGGGTGTTTAGTCGATGAACGAAGCCCCACACCCCGCGCAGGAGGAGGGAGCCGAGCGCTACCAATCCGGTGAGATCATCGCCGGCAAGTACCGGCTGGTGCGCCCGTTGGGGGCCGGTGGTGTCGGCCGGGTGTGGGTGGCGCACAACACCGTGCTCGACGTCCACGTCGGATTGAAGCTGATCCACGGGGACGCTCCAGGCACCAGCCCCGTCCACGCCGAGCGCCTGCTGCAAGAGGCGCGGGCGGCGGCCAAGCTCCGGCACCCGGCCATTTGCCGCGTGTTCGACTTCGGCAAGACGGACCTCGACGACCCCTTCGTGGTGATGGAGCTGCTCCACGGCGAGACCCTGCGCTCGGTCCTGGCGCGGGAATCCCGAGTCCCCGCGCTGCGCGCGGTGCAGACCCTGCTCCCCATCGCCGACGCCCTGGGCGCGGCACATGCCCAGGGCATCGTGCACCGCGACGTCAAGCCGGAGAACGTGTTCTTGGCGGTGGAGGAGTCGGACCGGCTTCAGCCCAAGCTGCTCGACTTCGGCATCGCCCGCATGGAAGCGACCTCCCGCAAGCTCACGCTGCAGGGCGTGGTGCTCGGAACCCCGGACTACATGTCGCCGGAGCAGGCCCGGGGCGAGATGGAGGTCGACGAGCGTAGCGACGTATGGAGCTTGTGCGTCGTACTCTACGAGCTCCTGACCGGCAGCGTGCCTTTCGACGAAGACAACTACAACGCGCTGCTCTGGGCCATCAGCCACGAGGAGCCGCGACCCACGACGGAGCTCGCCGCCGGCGACGCGGAGCTGTGGGCAATCCTGTCGCGAGGTCTGACCAAAGATCGCGAGGACCGTTGGGTCTCCGTCCGCGCCCTGGGCGAGTCCCTCGCCAGTTGGCTGTCCCACCATGGGATGACGGAAGACGTGAGCGGCAAGTCGCTGCGCTCGTGGTTCGACGGCGGCGAGGCGCCCGCGCCGAGCCTGCGCGGCGCAGAGCTCCCCAGCGCCTCGGAGAATCTGCCCACCCTGCCGCCGCCGTCATCCGACACCACCGGGCAGCTCGGAAGCCTGGCGACGCCGCTGCAAGAGAAGAGCGGCCGCCGACGCACCTTGGTCGGCGCCGGTGCCATCGCGGTGCTCTTGCTCGTCGCCGGCGCCATCGCCATCAGCACCCGTGCGCCGGCGGAAACTGCGCCCCCCTCGGCTCCGCCCCAAGCTCCGACGTTGGCGGCCGCCCCCCTCGCGGCGCCCGCCGAGCCCGCAACAACGGCTGCCAGCGCCGATGCAGTGGAGGACTCCGGTGCGGAGGCCCCCAAAGCAGCGGCACCCGCAGCGCAGAAAACCCTCAAGCCCAAGCTGGGTCGCCCCTTGCCCCGCGCCTCTGGTAAGAAGTCACCAGCGGATCGCAAGGGCTATGATTTCGGGTTCTGAGCTCCAATTTCGCGTGGGCGTGAGAAAAGCTCGGAGGTCCATCGCGATCTTGCTGCTCTTGGGCTCCGCGGCAGCCCACGCCACGCCGGTGGACGACCGCACGCGCGCCGCCGCGCGGCAGCTGGCGCAAGACGGCGCCGCCGCCTTCGACGCTGGCCAGCTCGGTCGCGCCCACGCCTTGCTGCATCGCGCCTACGCCCTGTTCCCGGCCCCCACCATCGCGCTGATGGACGCCCGGGCCCTCGCCGGCCTGGGGCGCTTGGTGGAAGCCGCCGAACGCTACGAGCTAGCACGCCGCACGGCCATCGATGCCGACGCTCCGGAAGCCTTTCGCGACGCCGTACGCGACGCGAATCGCGAGCTCGCGAAGCTCCGTCCGCGCATCCCGCTGCTGACCATCCGGGTGCCCGCGCACGACCCAAGCACGATGGAAGTGCGTCTGGACGGCCGCGCCGTACCCGCGCCGCTGATCGGCGTGCATCAGCCCGTGGATCCCGGAAAGCACGAGGTGACGCTGCTTCGAGATCAGACGACCCTGAGCAAACGCATCGTCGTCCTGGATCAAGGAGAGGAGCGCGCCATAGTGCTCACCGCCAACGGCGCGCCCGAGGACCCGGGCAGTGCGCAACGCACCTGGGGCTACGTGGCGCTGGGCGTGGGCGGCGCCGGGCTCATCACCGGCGTGGCCGCCGGCGTGGTGATGCTGGACAAGAAGTCGAGCCTGGACAGCGCCTGCGACGCCAGCTGTCCGCCCACCGCGCAGAACGACTTGGACAGCTTTCGCACCGCACGCACCACGTCCTTCATCGGCTACGGCGTGGGCTTGGCCGGCATCGGGGCCGGCGCCCTGCTGCTGCTCACCGCGCCCTCCGAGGAGGACGCGCGCCTCGTCCCGCTGCTGGGTCCGGGGCAGGTGGGCCTGAGGGGAACGTTTTGAGGCGCTGGGCTCCGCTGCTGCTTCTTTCGGCGCTCTCCTGGGGTTGTCCCTTGGCGGTGAGCGACGACTACGAGATCAGCGACCTGAAGGCCGCCGGCGAGAGCTGCAAAGCGGCGAGCGAGTGCTCGAGCGCAGTGTGCAGTGCCGGCAAGTGCGCCGCTCCAAGCTGCACCGACGGCGTGAAGAACGGCAACGAGAGCGACCGCGACTGCGGCGGCAGCTGCCCGAAGTGTCCCGACGGCCGCGGCTGCAAGGCGAAGGCCGACTGCGTCAGCGACAACTGCGCTGGCGGGAAGTGTGCACCCAAATGAAGAACGTCGTCATCTATCACAACCCGCGCTGCCAAAAGAGCCGACAGACTCTGTCGCTCTTGCGGGACAACGGCGTGGAGCCGGAGATCGTGGAGTACCTGAAGGATCCACCGAGCCAGAAGCGCGTGCTCGAGCTCATCGACATGCTGGGCATCGAGCCCCTGGCTCTGGTGCGCAAGAAAGAGAAGGACTTCGCCGCCTCGGGGCTGTCGGCAAAGAGCGACAAGCGCGCCGTCGCCAAGGCCATCGCGAGTTACCCCGTGCTACTCGAGCGGCCGGTGGTGGTGGTCGGCAAGAAGGCCGCCCTCGGACGACCGCCCGAGCAGGTGTTGAAGCTCCTCTGATGTTTGTCGCGGCGGCGCGATCCCCGGCGCGCGCCTACTGTGCGACGTAGTAATCCCAGTGCGCGGCGCCCACGGTGGCGTCGCAGGTGTCCCGCGTGACGAGCAGGGACGGATGGTCCGTCGCTTGCCAGGAGAGCATGCCGTAGTGCACGGCGCCGCTCGCCTTGCCCAAAGCGTCAAAGCTCACGCCGCAGCGCGCGGCCGGCAAGGAGACGGCGGCGGGCGAGGCGGCGAGCCCGGCGGCGGAGCCGGGATACACGTCCCAGTGACTCTGGCCGACGGCAGTGTCGCAGTCGTCTTGGCTGACGACCAGATCCGGCGCGCCGTCACAGCTCACGTCCAACAGCGAATAGTGCACCGCGCCGCTGCTCTTTCCCAGGGCCGTCCAGGGCACCGAGCAGCGCGCGGCGGGCAGCGCGTACGCGCTGGGCGCCGCGGCAAAGCCGCTCGCGCTCCCGCCGTACACGTCCCAGTGCGACGCGCCGATGGTCCCGTCGCAGTCGTCCTGCACGACGACCAGATCCGGCGCGCCGTCGCCGCCCACGTCCAGCAGCGCGTACTCGAGGGCGCCGGAGCTCCGCGCGGGCTCGTCGAACTTCACGCCGCAGCGCGCGGCGGGCAGCGCGTACGCGCTGGGCGCCGCGGCAAAGCCGCTCGCGCTCCCGCCGTACACGTCCCAGCGCGTAGTGCCGACGCTCGCGTCGCAGTCGTCCTGGTGGACGAGCAGGTCCACGCGCGAATCGCCGGTCAGGTCCATGAGCACGTACTCGAGGGCGCCGCTCGACTTGCCCAGCTCGTCCCAGATCACGCCGCAACGCCCTGCGGGCAGCGCGTACGCGCTGGGCGCCGCGGCGAAGCCGGCGGCACTGCCGGCGTACACGTCCCAGTGCGTGGCGCCGACGGTCGCGTCGCAGTCGTCCTGCACCACGACCAGATCCGGAAAGCCGTCTCCCGTCGCGTCGAGCAGACCGTACTCCAGCGCCCCGGAGCTCCGCGCGGGCTTGTCGAACTTCACGCCGCAGCGCGCCGCCGGCAGCGAAAGTGACGTGGGCGCCGCAGCGAGCCCCGCGGCGGAACCGGGGTACGCGTCCCAGCGGGTGCTGCCGACGTCCGGGTCGCAGTCGTCTTGGGTGACGATCAGATCCGGCGCGCCGTCGCCGGTCAGATCCGAGAGCATGTACTCGAGGGCGCCGCTGGCCTTGCCGAGCGCGTCGAAGCTCACGCCGCAGCGCGCTGCGGGGAGCGACAGCGGCGACGGCGCAGCGGAGAACGCCGCGGGCACGCCGGGGCGCAGCTGGGCGCGCCGCCGCCGGTGCCGCTTACGCCGCCGCTCTGCCCGCCCTGCCCTCCGCTGGCGGTGCCACCAGCGCCGCCGGTGGCGCCGCCACCGGTCCCGCTGCCTCCACCGAAGTTGCCGAAGCCGCCCCCGCCGCCGCTGGCGCCCATCCCGCCTCCGCCGCCGCTTCCGCCCCCGCCGCTGCAGCCGCCCACGGCGAGGAGGGTCGAGAACATCAGTGTTTTCATCTTCATGGCGGGCCTCAAAACGTCTTCTTGCAGGGACAGGTGACGGTGTCGATCGTCGCGTTGTAGCCGGAACAGGTCGTGCTGCTGGGCACCGCCGCAGTACAGGAGACCGCCATCTTGCAGTCGCTCGCGAGGGCGCTGTACTTGTAGTAGCCGCAGCAGCCGACGGTCGTGCCGAAGCCGCCGTTGCAGCCTTTGGTGTTGGGCTCCACCGTGGTGTAGCCACCGCTCTGGCAGAAGTCGGCGCAGGTCTTCCCCTGGCACGACGACTGGTAATAGCAAGTGGGGTTCACGTCGCCGTGGGCGACGCAAGTGCCGGCTTCACACGCCACGCTCGCGCCGTAGGGCAGTGCGCCGCCCGCGGTAGTGCAGTCCTTGGCGCAGGTGCCGCAGTTCTTCCAGTCGCTGTCGGTATCGACGCACACGCCGTTGCACAGCGTCTTGCCGCTGTCCGCGCCGGTGCAGCTGCACTTCCCGCCCTGACAGCTGACGGAGCTCGAGGACGACGAGCAAACGCTGCCGCACTGGCCGCAGTTGGCGTTGTCCGTGTTGGCGTCGACGCACTTGCTGCCGCACTGGACGTAGCCGCTGGGGCAGCCGTTCTGGCACTGTCCGTTGACGCAGGCGACGCTGCCGCCGGCCGGCGCCGTGCACTTCTTGTTGCAGCTGCCGCAGTGATCGGCATCGTTCGCGAGATCGAAGCAGGCGCCTTGGCTCGCGCACAGCGTGGCCTTCGGGTCGGAGCAGGTCTCGCCGCACTGCCCGCCCTGACACGTCACCTTGGCGCCGCTCACGGAGCTGGTGCACAGGTAGCCGCAGCTGCCGCAGTTCTCGGTGTCCGTCGCCAGATCCGCGCAGCCTTTGGGGCACGTGGTGAGCGCGCCGCAGCCAGCGCCCGCGCCACTGCCGCCGGCGCCACTGCCGCCGGCGCCCGCGGCGCCGCCGGCGGGGGCGCCACCGCTCCCCGCTTCCGCGCCGCTCCCCGCGAAGCCGCCGCCGGGCGCCGCTCCCGCGCCGCCCGCGCCGCCCAGCGCGCCCCCGAAACCCCCGGTTACCGCGCCGGAAAAACCCCCAGATGAGAAACCTCCGGCATCGGAAGTCCCACCACCGCTGCCGCCTCCAGAGCTGCACGCCGCCAAGCCCAGGACCAAGAAGATCCAACGTTGCACGCCGCCGCGCTCAGCAACTGCCGTGCCGTCGGCATTTCCCGAGATCCCGTTGGCGGGCTGTGGCGCTCACGCCGCAGGTCCCCGCTACGGCTGCGGCGCCGGCGCCGCAGAGGTAGAATCCGACCATGCGCGGCGATCGATACAGCTTGCTCTTGGCGGTGGTGCTTGCAGCAGTCGGCGTGGCCGGCGCCTGCGGCGGCAGCGGTACCGACGTGGCGAATCCACCGGGAGTGGGGGGCAACGGAAGCGGGGCAACGGCGGGCAGCAGCGGCACCGGCGGCGCCATCGTGGACGTGAGCAACGACGGCCTCACCTCACTGAAGCTCACGCCGGAAAACCCGACGGTCACCGTGAAGAGCGGCCAAGCCCTGCCCACCGTCCAGTTCCAGGTCGATGGCCCGAACGGACAGGTGAGCGCCCAGTGGCTGATCGACCGCGCGGAGATCGGCAGCATCGATCAGAATGGGCTCTTCACGGCGGCGGGCAAGGCCGGCGGACAGGCCACGGTGGAAGCGACCGTGGGTACCGAGAAGCTCTCCACCACGGTGACGGTGAACATCGAGACCGAACAGAACGGCGGCATCGAGAGCGACGGCGGCACCACCGGGGGCGGAGTAGGCGGAGTGGGCGGTGAGGGCGAAGGTGGCGCCATCGATGCCGCGCTCCGCGCGCTGCTCGAGGGTCCGCTCACCGCCGACGCCGAGCTCGCGTTCCTGTACCCCTACGACAGCACCGTGTGGCCGCTCGGTCTGTTGTCGCCGCTGCTCCAGTGGAAGGCGGGCCCGAGCGCCGTGGCGGACGGCGTCTACATCCACCTCAAGGGCAAGTACTACGATTACAAAGGGTTCTTCGGTCGCCCGAAGCCGCTGCCGGCCGGCGCGCCCTTCGTGCGCCATCCCATTCCTCAAGACGTGTGGGACGCCGCCACGCTCTCGGCTGCGGGAGACACCCTCACGGCCACGGTGGTGGTCGCCGCCGGCGGCGTCGCCTACGGCCCCATCAACGAGAGCTGGACCATCGCCGCCGGCCGCCTGAAGGGGACGGTGTACTACCAGTCCTACGGCACCAAGCTGGCCAAGAACTACTCGGGCGCCATCGGCGGCGACGGCATGTTCGGCGGCGCTACCCTGGCCATCAAGCCCGGCGCCACCGATCCCGTGCTGGTGGCGGGCAAGACCGGCGGCCACGCGGACTGTCGCGTGTGCCACAGCGTGTCGGCGGACGGCTCGCGCATGGTGGTGCAGCACGGCGACAACTACCAGCGGAGCTCGTCCTACGATCTCAACGGCGGCTACGCGGAAGCGCCCTACCCGGCGAGCACCGACACCCAGCTCGGCTGGGTGGGCCTGTACCCCGACGGCAGCATCGGCGTCGGCAACGCGGTGCCGCTCCCCGGCAACGCCAACGGCGCCAGCAGCGGCCTGTACGACATGCAGACCGGCGCCGCCCTCGCCACCAACCTCGCGAGCTTCGTGACGCGGGCGGGCTTCCCCGCCTTTTCGCCAAACGGCAAGAAGCTCGCGTTCAACTTCTACGCCGGCCCTGGCGACGCGACAGTGGGCGCCGGCGACGGCAAGAAGCTGGTGGTGATGGACTTCGACAAGGCCACCGGCAACGTGTCCGGCGCCATGAAGGTGTACGAGGCGAGCAATCCCCCCGGTTGGCCCACGTTCCTGCCCACGGTGGACGGACTCGTGTTCCAGGTGGAGCTACCGAGCTCCAGCAACGAGTACTTTGCCACCCGCTACGGCGCCAAGGGCGAGCTGTGGTGGAGCGATCTCGCGACCGGCACCGCGCACTCCCTGGATCAGGCCAACGGCAAGGGCTACCTGCCGACGGGCTCTGCGAACCACGGCGACGACTCCGTGCTCGGCTACGAGCCCACCGTCAGCCCCATCGCCTCCGGCGGCTACGCCTGGGTGGTGTTCACCAGCCGCCGACTCTACGGCAACGTAGCCACCATCGATCCTTGGTGGAGCGATCCGCGCGATCACGACCTGACGCAGACGCCCACCACCAAGAAGCTGTGGGTCGCCGCCATCGATCTGAACGCGAAGCCCGGCACCGACCCGAGCCACCCCGCGTTCTACCTGCCGGGCCAGGAGCTGCTCGCCGGCAACGCCCGGGGCTTCTGGGTGGTCGACCCCTGCAAGAACGATGGCTCCGACTGCGAGACCGGCGACGAGTGCTGCAGCGGCTTCTGCCAGGCGGATCCACAGACGCAGAAGCTCAGCTGCGGCAAGAAGGAGAATCAGTGCTCGCAGGAGTACGACAAGTGCACGACGGACGCTGACTGCTGCGACAAGAGCCTGAAGTGCATCAATGAGCGCTGCTCGCTGGTGATCCCGCGCTGACGGTTACGCCGGAGGCTTTCGCGCTGAGCGGGAGCGGAGCGGTGGGAGTTTGCCGCCCTTTCCCAGCTCCGTTTCGCTGATTTCGGGGACCCGCCCCAAAGACGCCGCGTAGCGTTCGGCCGCTGCATGAGCACGGCCTGCGTCCCGCGAGCTCGGGCGCGTGAACCAATGGAGCTCGATCGCGACGCGCTCGCGCGACAGAGTCCGGCGCCAGGTGCCCATGACACGCCCACCGATCACGATGCACGGGTCGAGCATTCCTCCCCCGGCGTTGACGCGCTTGGCATGCTCGGGGGCGAGGGTGGCGTCGCGGTTCTTGTAGGCGATGAGCCACTCGTCGAACGCCGGCAGGAGCCATACGCCGGACGAGCGGCCTTGCCGCACACTGCCGCCGAAGTAATGAACCGTGCCCGCGACGACGTCGCGTTCGAGCCGGGGTGCGGCGGCCTCGGAAGCCGCGCGAGCTTGCCCCAGCGTGAGGCCCGACCACCAAGCGAAGTCCGCTGCCGTCGCCGGGCCTCGGCTCCGGAAATAGCGAGCGGCGAGCACTGCGCAGGCGTCGCTGCCCGTCGGCATGGACTCCTTGGCCGGGGCTACGCGATCGAACAGCGAGTAGCTGATCTGCGAGCCGACGCGAGCGCCGCCGCAGATCACCTCTTCCAGCTCCGCCCGCAGGAGCAGGTGGGAGAGTCGCTGACCCGCCGTGGACACGCCGCCGCGTTCCAGTGCGACCTCGAGCTCTTTCCGAGTCATCGAGTCACGCTGCTCGAGGGCACGGGCGACAATGCGCATGCTGCGATCGAAGTCGCGCTGAGTGAGGCCCAGCTGCCGATAGCGAGCCGCGCTCTGCTGAACGATGCGCCCGGCACCGAGGCGCGTGATCCAGCGCGCGTCTTTGGGCGTTACGAACTGCCACGTTCCCCGCAGCGCGTGGGTGCGCACCACGCGGCGCTTTTCGAGCGCTCGCTCGACCACGGAGTGCGCGGGACTACCCTCGAGACGCAGCGCGAGCCCCCACGTGGCAGCGGCGTAGTCCTGAGCTTGAACCGCGGTGAGCCAAGCCACCAACTTTGCGGGCGCTGCGTGCTCCTGGTGGGAGATCTGTTGGGCGGCAAGGCGCCGGGCGAGCAGCATGGCAGAGGGACGTTGGGGCACCTCGCGTCCTCGCGTCAATGGGGCGCGCCGTTTCCGCGGCGCCCCGACAAGAAGGGCTAGCTGCCGTCGACGATGGCGCGGATCTTGGTCACCAGCATGTCCACGCCGACCTGATTCATTCCGCCCTCCGGGATGATCACGTGGGCCCAACGCTTGCTGGGCTCGACGAACTCGAGGTGCATCGGGCGGGTGCTGTCGAGGTACTGCCAAGCCACGGACTCCAGCGTCCGTCCACGCTCTCGGGTGTCGCGCTCGATGCGCCGCAGCAGGCGCAGATCCGGATCGGTGTCGACGAACACGCGGATGTCCATCAGCTGGCGGAGCTCGGGATCCGCCAAGATCAGGATGCCGTCCACGATCAACGCGCGCCGCGGCTCGACTTTCTTGCACTCGGTGCGCCGCGTATGGGTGGTGAAGTCGTAGACGGGAACGTCGACCGTGCGCCCCTCGATGAGCTGCCGCACGTGCTCCACCAGCAAGTTGGTGTCGAGAGCGTCGGGGTGATCGTAATTGATCGACGAACGCTCGTCCGGCGAGAGGTGCGAGCGATCCTTGTAGTAGGAGTCGTGCTCGATCACGCTCACTGCATCCTGCCCCAAGGCGGAGATGATCTCGCGAACCACGGTGGTCTTGCCGGAGCCGGTTCCTCCAGCCACCCCGATGACGACAGGCCGCTTCATGCCACCGGCTTATTCGGCAACGCTGCTGCCCGAAAGGCCGAATCGACAATCGTGCAATTTCGAACACTTTGGAGCGGGCCTGCCCCGAAGTCGCGATCGGGAGCCAAAGCCTACTAAGATGCGAAGCACTCGATGGCGTCTCGTCTACTCGTCGCCGCCACGGCCGCGCTCGCGCTTGCGCTCGGTGGCTGCAAACGGGACAAACCCGTGGGCGAAACCCCCTCGGCAACGCCGCCCCCACCCCCGGCCGCGAGCTCGGCGCCGACGCCCGAGCCCGAGGTGAAAGCGGAGCCTGAGAAGCCGGATCCCGCCAAATATGCCTGGCTCGGGGATGACTCCCTGGAGCTGCCCAAGGCGGTGGACACGCTGGCGTCGCGCTTCGCCACGCCGCCGGGCTACGAACGGGTGAAGCTCGCGGAGGACTCCTTCGGAGCTTGGCTCCGACACCTGCCGCTGGCGGCACCCGGCACCCCGGTGACGAGCCACAAGGGGGACGTCGTCCACCCCGGCAACGACGACTACCTCGCCGCGGTGGTGGCCATCGACGTCGGCAAGATCGATCTGCAACAGAGCCCGGACGTCGCGATCCGCCTGCACGCGGAGTGGCTCTGGTCCCAGGGCGTGCGGAACATGTCCTATCGCGGCGCCACGGGCCTCGACATGCCGCTCTCGCGGTGGGCCCGCGGAGAACGCTTGGTCGCAGAGGGCCGCGGTGTCGCGTGGATCGTGAAGGCCAAGGCCTCCGAGGCCGATCACGCGGAGCTCCGCCGCTATCTCGACGCCGTCTTCACCTGGGCCAACAGCACGTCCCTCGCGCAGCAAGCGACGCCGGTCGATGCCAAGGACGTGGCGCCCGGCGACTTCTTCGTGCACCTCGGCTCCCCGGGGCACGCCATGATCGTCCTCGACATCGCCGAGAAGCCCTCGGGGCAGAAGCTGGCCCTGTTGGGCCAAGCGCTGAACCCGGCGCAGAGCATCTACGTGGTGCGCTTGGGCCGGGCGACGGCGTGGTTCAGCCTGCGCCCCGGGTCGCCCCTGATCACGCCGTACACCGAAGAGTTTTCCTGGGAAGGGCTACGGCGCTTGCCGCGGCCCAGCCCCGACGGCGACAAGTAGCTCCCCGAGGCCCGTTCCGAGCTCGCGATCCGCGAGGCCGAAAGCGGACACGGCGCGCGGCGCGATCGGTTTTCCCACCGGCGTGTGGGCGGGTGACGGCGTGAAGCGCACGAAACCGCCCACGTCCGAAGGGCCCACGCTGATGCGACCGACGACCTCGTCGTCCGGACCGGCCACGCGGTAGCCGTCGCCTTCGGCGGCGAGCAACAGCTCCGGCCGCGCCTCGAGGGGCGTCGGTACGACGCACCAGGCGCCGCCTCGGCGTGACGCGTCCGCGGCGGCCACCACCTCTGCCTCGAGCAGCGCGGTGCGGAAATCGAGAGCCTGGCCGGCTTGCGCCGCGATGGCGAGCAGCGTGAGAGGAACCGCCTCGATGGACTGACCGAGCACGCCGATGCCCGCACCGATGCGCGGGTTGAGCTCCGTGGGCATGAAGCCGTCGCGGGTCATCACGCCATCCACGGTGAAGGCACCGCGGAAACCGATGCGCTCCGCGATGCCCGCACCCACGACGCGCCCCACCTCGCGCATGGCCTCGCGGTCGCGAGGCTCGGGATCCCAGAACGTCGCTACGCCGGCGTACACGAAGCGACCGCTGTCCGGCCGCCGCAACGTGACGAGCTCCACGGGGCGGAACACCGCCACGCCCTCCGGCGTCACGATGCCGTGAATGCTGCACGGCACGCCCTTCAAGAAGGGCATCACCCGCACGCGATCCACCTCGCCGGACAGCAGCGCGAGGGCGTCGTCCGCCTCGGCCTCGGAGCGCACGTGGTAGAGCTTTTCGGCGCCGCCGTGAACGCCGTCACGAGCATCCGCCGCCCACACCGTGCCCGCCCCCGAGTCCAGGCGTCGCGCCGCAGCGAGCAGCGCCGCCTTGTCGAGCCGCACGATTTCCGAAGGCGCCCGGGCAACGCCCAGGGCGTCCCACACCTCGTCGATGCGAGTCTTGTCCTCCAACGCGATCCAGTCTCGCGGCCGCGCGCCGAAACGCGGACGCCCACACACGGTCGCCACTTCCCCGAGGATGATGGCGCCCAGGGCGATGGCCTGACGCTCCGGATCCCAGGCGTCCACTCGCGCACGCACTTCGTCCGGCGGATGCAGGAGGCGGCGCTCATAGCCGCGCAGGGAGTCGTTCACGCTCTTGGCGGACAGCTCGAGCGAGCACCACTCCGCCTCCTCTTTCGTGGGCGGAGTGCCGAGGCCCATGCTCGATCCGATCACGAAGGGACGAGCGGCCCCCAAGCTCCGCAGCTGACGGGCGAGCGCCGTGAGCCCCGCCACCGGTCCACCGACCACGATGATCTTCTTGCCCGCGAAGATCCGGCGGAGCTCCCGCTCGACGTGCTCGGCATAGCCCTTGTTCATGCTCGTTCCTCTCGATAGCCCGGCAGCCGCGGCACCAGGGGGACGTGCTTGTTCGCCCGGGCCAGCGCCCGAAATACCCGAACGCGCCAGGCGATGGCGAGCTGATCCGTGCCGGCGCCGGCGAGCAGCGTGGTGATCGCCCGCCGCAGATCGAGGCTGTCGCTGGGAGAGAACAAGAGCTCCACCAGCTCCGGCGTGTAGAAGCCGCGCACCATCGCCCGGTAGGAGGCGAGAGTGGATTCCACGAAGCGCTCGTAGCCTCGAAAGCGAGCGCGCCGCACGTCTCCCTTCGAGAGCGCGCGATCGATGGCCTCCGCCCCGGAGAAGCCGTGCATCAAGCCCAGATGAATCCCGGTGGAGAACACCGGATCGAGAAACGCCGCCGCGTCCCCTACCAGCAGGTAGCCGTCACCGCTCACGGGCCGGCACGAGTACGAGAAATCGCTGATGCTTCGCACCGGAGCGACTCTCCGCGCATCGGCCAAGCGCTCCCGGAGCAGCGGCGTCTTGGCGATGCGAGCGGCGAAGCCCGCCGCGTCCGCCTTGTGCTCCACGAACGCGCGCTTGGGGCCGACGAAGCCCACGCTGCTCCGCCCCTTCGCGAGCGGGATCATCCACCACCAACCGGCCGGATCGACCACGATGGTCACGTCTCCGCCGCGTTCCCCTTCGTGGCGAAAGGCCCCTTCGAAGTGGGCGAACACCGCTGCGTTCTTCAGCACCGGATCCATCTTGCGGATGTTGCGCAGGCGTCCGAGGAGCGCACCCTGCCCGCTGGCGTCCACCACGAAGCGCGCGGCGAGCTCACGCTCCGCGCCGTTCTTGCGGACTCGCAGGCGGGCGCCCGCGGCGGACGTCTCCACGGCCCGCACGTCCGAACCCTGGTCGATCTCCGCCCCGGCGCGCTCGGCGGCTCGGAGCAGAACGTCGTCGAGCTCCGAGCGCTCCGCGTGCCACGCGGAGGCGGGGTGCGGCACCATGCCCTCGGCGAAGGAGTAGCGACGCTCCACTTGGCCGTCGTGGGTGACGAACTCTGCGCCGTACTTCTTCACGAAGCGCGCATCGAGCTCTTCCACCACGCCCAGTCGCTCGAAAAAGGGCAGCGAGCAGGGCAGCAGCGACTCCCCCACGTGGAAGCGCGGGAATTGCTCGCGTTCCAGCACGCGCACGCGCCGGCCCCGGCGCGCGAGCTCCGCGGCGGTGGCAGCACCGGCGGGGCCTCCTCCTATGACGACGACGTCCAACACGGCCACCCCGGAGGGTAGCTCAGGTCGGCCACTTGCGGATCAAGCCCTCTTGCATGGTGCTGGCCACCAAGGTGCCGTCTTGGGTGAAGAACTGTCCGCGCGCCAAACCCCGGGCCGACGACGCCGAAGGGCTGTCGACCACGTACAAGAGCCACTCGTCGAAGCGAAACGGGCGATGAAACCACATCGCGTGATCGAGGCTCGCCACCTGCATGCCGGGGCTGAGCCAGCTCACGCCATGCGGCTGCATCGAGGTGCCGAGGAAATTGAAGTCCGAAGCATACGCCAGCAGGTACTGGTGAATGCGCGGCTCGTCCGGCAGCCGCGCCACCGCGCGATACCAGATTTGACGGTGGGGCGGACGGCGATCCGGGTTCAGCGGATCCTGTGGATCCACCGGACGCACCTCGATGGGTCGCTCCGCCAGCGCGCGCTCGCGCAGCGGCTCGGGGATGCGATCCACCACCGCCCGGGCCAGCTCCGTCTCCGAACGGAGCCCGTCCGGGCCTGGAGCCGCGGGCTTGTCCGCCTGATGCTCGAAGCCGTCTTCCGGCTTCTGGAAGGAGGCGGCCATGCTGAAGATGGGGCGCCCGCCCTGGATGGCCACCACTCGACGCGTGGTGAAGCTCGATCCGTCGCGGATGCAGTCCACGTCGTACACGATGGGACGACTCGCATCGCCCGTGCGCAGGAAGTAGCTGTGGAACGAGTGCACCGTGCGCGCATCCCCCACGGTCTGCTCGGCGGCGGACAAGGCCTGACCCAGCACCTGTCCGCCAAAGACGTTACCCCAGCCGAGATCCTGGCTCTGACCGCGGAACAGGTTCTGCTCGATGCGTTCGAGAGCCAAGAGCTCGACGAGCTCGGCCAGTACTCGGGACACTCAGTTGCCCAGGAAACTACACAGCGCGCCGCCCGGACAGCAATCGTTGATGGGGAACGACGCCTGATCCGAGTGGAAGCACACCTTCGCGCCCTTGCTCGGGTAGTAGTACGCCCAGAAGAAGCACATCTCCGCGTTGGCGCTCTCGCCGAAAGACACCTGCTTGTTGCTGGTGTTCTTCCAGTCGCAGGTGAAGGAGAACCCGCCGCCCTTCGGGACCTGGAAGGGGGGGTCGTGCTTCACCGTCTCCGGCTCGTCCCATTGCCAACCCGGAACGTCGTACACCGCGCTGCCCGGGTCGCTCTCGGAAGCGACCGCGGAGACCTTCACGTTGGTGCCGAAGTGATGCTCGTGCCCGGTGATGGCGAAGAAGTTCACGCCATCGTACTCGCTCGGCAGCGGGAAGAACGTGGGCCCCAGGGTCCAGCTGCTGTTCGCCGGGATCTTGATGTCGGGGTTGCCGATGAACAGGAAGTCCGCCTCGTCCTTGAAGGCGGACTCGGGGATCGAGGTGAACTTGGACGACGCCGTCACCTGAACCGGGCCCGGCGTGGTGTTGATGTAGTGCAGCTCCAGACGAATCATCTGGTTTTCGTTCAGGGTGAAGGCCACGCCTTCCGGGAGCTTCAGCTCGTCCTTCGACTTCTGCGTGATCATCACCGGAGCGCCCTTCGTGGGATCCAGCGTCTCCACGAAGGGAGAGCAGTCGAAGGGCGTGAGCTTCTCTTCCGTGTCGTTCGTGCGGTACACGATCATGTGGTGGCTGGAGCTGCTGATCTCGTTTTCGATCAGCCCCACGCGGAAGTTCGCCGGGTTGTGCAAGCGCTTCACCACGCACTGGGTGTTCTCGTAGCCGGACGGTACGTCGATGGGGCCGATGTCGACGGAGAAGGACTCGCCACCTCCGACGCCACCGCCCGTGCCTCCGGTGCCGCTGCCCGCGGCGCCGCTGGTGCCTCCGCTTCCCCCGCTGCTGCCACCTCCGGTGCCCGCGCCGGCTGCACCGCCCGACGAGCCGCCTCCGGTGTTCGCGCCGTTGTCGTCGCTGCTTCCGCCACAGCCGACCAAGAAGGGAATCAACACCAACGCACAAGACCAACGATTCATCGACACACCTCTCCTAAGCGGGGACCGAGCGAGCGCGGGTAATTTAGCGGCTCTCCCGACTTGCGCTCGATCAAATCGCGCGCGCACATCCTCCTACACGTCGAGTTGATCTACCGTGGAGCGCGGATGCTGGAACGGATCGGCAGTTGGCTGTCGCGGGGTGCACGACGCTTCGTCCCGGATCCGTTCGTGCTCGCGCTGTTGCTCACCTTCGTGAGCTTCGCTGCGGCGCTCTGGTTCACTGGCGGAAACTTCCACTCCGTCTTGATCGCATGGGTGGATGGAAAGGGCGGAGGCAAGGGTTTCTGGAACCTGCTCGCCTTCGGCATGCAGATGTGCCTGATCCTGGTGACGGGTCACGCGCTGGCCTCCAGCCCGCCCCTTCGCCGCCTGCTCGACGCCCTCGCCGCCCGCGCGACCACGCCGGCCAGCGCAATCGCCATCGTGGCAGTGGGCGCGATGAGCTTGGCGCTGGTCAACTGGGGGCTCGGGCTCATCGGTGGCGCGCTGCTCGCGCGCGAGGTCGGCCAGCGCGCTCGCGAGCGCGGCGTGAAGGTGCACTATCCGTTGCTCGCCGCGGCGGGCTACAGCGGGCTGATGGTGTGGCACGGCGGCCTCAGCGGCTCCGCGCCGTTGAAGGTCACCCTGAGCAAGGACCTCGGCGAGATCCTCGGGCCCGAGCTGGCAAAGCAGATCGTCGCCATGCCGCTGTCGGAGACCATCGGCGCTTGGCCCAACCTGCTGGCCAACGCGGCGTTGCTGGTGATCGTGCCGCTGGTCCTGATCCGCATGCTTCCCCGGGACGAACGCGAACGCCGCGCCGCTCCCGAGCTCGAAAGCCACGGAGCGGCGGAAAGCTCTGGTGAAAGCTCCCCTGCCCAACGTCTGGATCGCTCCCGCATCCTGGCCGGCCTCACTGCCATCGCCGGCTTCGCGGCGTGGTTCTTCGTGGTGCGGCGCCAGGGTATCGGAAACCTGGATCCGAACCTCATCAACTTCCTGTTCCTGTTCCTGGGCCTCGCGCTGCACGGCTCCGCGGCGGCCTATGGTCGCGCCATCGGCGAAGCCGCGAATGGCACCGCGGGTATCATCCTGCAGTTCCCGTTCTACGCCGGTATCATGGGTGTGCTGACGGGCACCGGCCTGCTGGGCGCCATCGCAGGAGCCTTCGTCAAGGTCGGCGCCGGCGCCCTGCCGGCGGTCTCCTTCTACGCCGCGGGGCTCGTGAATTTGTTCGTCCCGAGCGGCGGCGGTCAGTGGGCGGTGCAGGGTCCCATCTTGATGAAGGCCGCGGTGGACAGCGGCGTCGCGCCGGCACGTTTGGTGATGGCCCTGGCCTACGGCGACCAGTGGACCAACATGCTACAGCCCTTTTGGGCGCTGCCTCTGCTCGGCATCACCCGTGTATCCGCTCGGGACATCATCGGCTACACCGCGGTGCTGCTGTTAGTGAGCCAAGTCGTTTTCGTCGCCGCCCTCTACCTCGGCTGGTAGGCTTCGCTCATGAAGGGGCTTGGCATCGCGGTCGTCACTTTGGGCCTCGCTCTCGCGGCCTGCGGCTCGAACTCCAGCAACAAGAGCGCGAACACGGGCGGCGCCGGAGGCGCGGGAACCGGCGGCAGCGGCGGAACCGGCAACACCGGTGGCAGCGGCGGCGGCGCGCCGGGCTCGGGTCCCACCATCGCGGGCTGCCCCGTGTTCCCGGCGGACAACGAGTGGAACCGGGACGTCTCCGCGGACCCGGTGGATCCCAACTCGGACGCCATCATCGCGTACATCAACGCCAACGGCGCCAGCAAGGTGCACCCCGACTTCGGATCCAATCCGGAGTACGGCATTCCTTACGTGGTGGTGAACGGCACGCAACCCAAGGTGAACGTCAGCTTCGACTACGCCGACGAGAGCGATCCGGGGCCGTACCCGATCCCTCCAGACGCACCCATCGAGGGCGGCCCCAACGCAGACGGGGATCGCCACGTGTTGGTGATCGACAAGGACGCCTGCAAGCTCTACGAAACCTTCGATTCGCACTTCCAGAATCCGGGCTGGACCGCGGGCTCCGGCGCCGTGTTCGATCTGAAGTCCAACGCGCTCCGGCCAGACGGCTGGACCAGCGCCGACGCCGCGGGCCTGCCGATCTTCCCCGGCCTCGTGCGCTACGACGAAGCCGTGACCCAGGGCGTGATCCGTCACGCGCTCCGCTTCACGGTCTCCAAGACCCGCGCCGCGTACGTGCACCCCGCCACGCACCTGGCCAGCAGCAACACGGATCCGAATGCGCCACCCATGGGCATGCGCGTGCGCCTGAAGGCGAGCTTCGACCTTTCGCCCTACTCCGGACCCGCGCTGGTGGTGCTCACGGCCCTCAAGAAGTACGGCATGTTCGTGGCGGACAACGGCTCCAACTGGTTCATCTCAGGCGCTTCGGATCCCAGCTTCGACGACGACCAACTCGGTCAGCTCAAGGGCGTGCCGGGGGATTCCTTCGAGGTCGTGAAGCTCGGGAAGCTGTATCAGTGAGGCGAGCGGCACTTCTCGTGCTGCTCCTCAGCGGTTGCGGCGAGGCCGCGCCCCCGGCCCCCGCCACCGCCGCACCCAGCGTTGAACCCGAGCCCGCGCGCGAGCCCTTTCGCGTGGTGTCCCCTGAAGAGCGGGTGCCCGAGTTCCACGTGCGCGCGACGGACGGCACGGTGTTCGACTCCGACGCCCTCGTCGGCAAGCGTCCCTTCGTGGTCGTCTTCTACGCCACGTGGTGCAGCGTGTGCGAGATGAAGCTCCCCGTCGTCCGCCACGTGCTCGAAGGCCATCCCGAGATCCCGGTCATCGGCGTGGCCCTGGACGAAGCCGACACCTGGCGAGCCGTTCCCGGCTACGTCGCCCGCCACTCGCTGGCCTTCCCTACGGTGCGCGGCGAGCGCTTCCCCCGTTTCGCGCTGGCCTACGATCCATTCCAGTCCGTGCCCGCCGTCGCCGTGGTCGGCAAGAGCGGGTACTTGATCGACTACCAGATCGGCTTTTCGCAAAGCCACGAGCGGCGTCTCCGCGGCGCCCTCGAGGTCGCCGGAGGGGTGATGAAATGATCGTTTTCCTTGTTGGTCCGCCGCGGAACCGAGCCCTGGACGCGGCTCGACGCCCGCGGTAATCCGCATTTCGTGCACACTCCGACGACGGCCCTCGCCTCCGACCGCATCTCCGCGGGAGCTACGGACACCGGTCTCCGACGGCGCGAGAACGAGGACGTGGTGCTCGTCCGCGATGACCTCGGCCTGTACGCCGTGGCGGACGGCGCCGGCGGCCACGACGCCGGGGACGTTGCGGCGGAGTCCGCCGTGCGCTCGCTGGTGGCGGGCATCGCCAGCGCCGACGAGCTGCCTCCGGCCAGCACCGCCGCCCTCAATCGTCTGGGCATCGATCCCGAAGCGCGGGCGCTCTCGGCGGCGTTTCACCGCGCGCATCGCGACGTCGTCGCCATCGCCCGAGTGTCGCAGTCCGCCAAAGGCATGGGCTCCACGCTGGTCGCCGCCCTCTTCTCGGAGCGAGAGCCTCTGGTGCACATCGCCCACGTGGGCGATAGCCGCTGCTACCGGCTGCGGGGCGGCCACCTGGAGCTGCTCACGGTGGATCACTCCATCGCCTCGGACGTGCTCGAGAAGCGACCGGAGCTCGACGACGCCGTCTTGGCGCGCTTGCCCAAGAGCGTCGTGACCCGCGCCCTGGGCATGGGCCAGTCGCTCCACGCCAGCGTGCAGACCAAGGCGGTCGTCGCTGGCGACCGCTATCTGCTGTGCTCCGACGGGCTCAGCGGACCGGTGTCGTCCCAGGGCATCGCCGACGCACTGAAGAGCGCCGCCACGCCAGACGACGCCGTGCGCGAGCTCATCGCCCGGGCGAACGCCGCCGGTGGCCCGGACAACATCGCCTGCGTGGTGGTGGACTGCCCTGGCGGCGCGGACCACGCGCTGCCCGTGGACCGCACGTCGAACACCATCGTGGACGATCCCTCGGTGCGGTCGTCGGATCCGGAGCTCCTGATCATGGGCATCGAGGAGCTGGATTTGAGCGGCCCGCCGGATCGCGTGGGGGACGACCTCATCCGCGCTCTGGACACCGTCGTCGGCAAGCACTCCAAATGACGCCGCAAGAGCCGGAGCTCGCCTGCGCGGATCTCCCCGCGGTAGGCGGCCGCATTGGACCCGAGCCGGAGGACTTCGTGGTGGACGAAGTGCTCGATCGCGAGCCCAGCGGGAGCGGCGAGCACCTCTTCGTGCGCATCGAGAAGCGCGTCTTGAACACCCAAGACGCCGTGCACGCCGTGGCCCGCGCCGCCGGCGTGCGAGCACCAGACGTCGGCAGCGCCGGCATGAAGGACAAGCACGCCGTGACCCGGCAGTGGCTGAGCTTGCCGCCGGGCGCGAGCGACCCCGGGAGCTGGCAGCTGCCGGAAGGCCTCAGCGTGGTCGAGAGCACCCGCAACGAGAAGAAACTCCGCACCGGGCAGCTCTCCGGTAATCGCTTTCGCATTCGCCTGCACGAGGCAAACGCCAACGCGAACGCCGCCTGCGCCGCCATCGTGGCCCGCATCGTCGAGCAGGGCCTGCCCAACTACTTCGGCGCCCAGCGCTTCGGCATCGCCGGGCAGAACCTGGACCGCGCCCTTCACTGGCTCCGGTCCGGAGACGCCGCTCGGGGTCGCGGCTCGCGCTTTCACAAGAAGCTCTACCCCAGCGTGATCCAGTCGGAGATCTTCAACCGCTACCTCACGCGCCGCCGCGCCCTGGGGCTCTCGACGCTGCTGGTGGGAGAAGTGGTGCGCCTGGATGGGTCGAACAGCGTGTTCGTGGTGGAGGAGCCGGAGCGGGAGCTTCCGCGTCTGACCAGCAAGGACATTCACCTCACCGGTCCCATGCCCGGACCCAAGATGAAGAAGCCGAGCGGAGTCCCGGCGGAGCTGGAAGCGGCAGTGCTCGGGGAGCTCGAGCTGTCGGACGACCTGCTCTCGGGGCTCGCGCGGCATGCGCCCGGCACGCGGCGGGATCTGTTGGTGTTTCCCGAAGGCCTGGAAGCGCGCGTGCTGGATGCCAATGTCGTAGAGCTTTCGTTCTTCCTTCCGAGTGGCAGCTACGCCACGGAGCTCGTGCGCCAGCTCACCCGCGCACCGTTCCTCGAGCCGCGGCGCGACCGAGACCGCTGATCTGATATGCTCCCGGGGCGTGTCGGTCCCGATCCTGCTCGAGAACATCGCGCTGACGGCGACGATATCGCTCCCCACCGCTCTGGAAGGCGCCATCAATCGTCCTCGCCCCACGGAGGTGTACGACGCCCGGCTCGATTGGTGGTCGCGAAAGCTGCTGGAGGCCGCGGACATCTCGCTATCGGTGAGCGGCCGAGAGAACCTGCTCGCCAACGAAGCCTTCGTGGTGATGAGCAATCACCAGTCGCACTACGACATTCCGGTGTTGTTCCAGGCTCTCGGGCGGCGCATTCGCATGGTGGCCAAGACGGAGCTGTTCAAGATCCCCGTCTTCGCGAGCGCCATGCGCGCGGCCGGCTTCGTCGAAGTCGATCGCAAGAATCGCGACCGCGCGGTGGCCGCCCTGAAGGGCGCGAAGGGCGCCATCGACGCCGGCACGGACATCTGGATCGCTCCGGAAGGCACCCGCAGCGAGACCGGTCGCGTGGGTCCCTTCAAGAAAGGGGGTTTCCACATGGCGGAGGACGCGGAGGCCCGCATCCTACCCGTGACCATAGAGGGCACCCGCCGCGTGCTACAGGCCCACGACTGGCGCGTCAAAAAGAGCCATCACGTTAGCGTGGTGATCGGCAAGCCCATCGACGCCCCCGCCTACGGCCCGGAGCGCCGCGCGGAGCTGATGGACGCGGTCCGAGCGGCCATCGTCGCGCCGTTGCCGGAAGCGCTCCGCGGCTGAGGCTTGGCGAGACCGCGAGCGGCGGCTACCCTTCCGCCCCATGAGCGGCATCGACATGTCTGCAGCCCACGACCTGCCCGCCCCGAAGCTCGAGGCACTGGTGGAGATGATGTACCTGGCGGCCTCCGCCGACGGCGAGTTCTCCGACATCGAGAAGGAGCACTTCGGCAAGAGCGTGGAGTCCCTCACCAACGGGCGCATCGCCGGCGCGGACATGGCCGCGTTGCTCGAGCGCATGAAGAAGGATCTGGACTCGGAGGGTCGCAGCGCACGGCTCGCCGCCGTAAAGGAGCGATTGCCGGACGCTGCGGCGCGCAAGGTCGCCCTGTCCCTCGCCATTCAGGTGACGGCGGCGGACGGCATCATCCGCACCAGCGAGCGCGAGCTGATTCTGGAGACGGCCGAGACGCTGGACATCGATCGCGACGAGGCCGCGGATCTAGTCCGCGACCTGTCGCCCTGAACGACTACGGCCCGGTGATCTTGGCGCCCGCTCCGAGCGCCTGAGTCTTGCCCGTCACCTTGGTACCGGAGAACGTGATCTTCGCGTTCCCGAGCGCCTTGGCCGCGAACTGCTTGCCGGTGATGCTGCCGCCAGTGACGGTGATCACGGCGTTGGCTCCGGCGGACAGCGCGATGGGCGCCGTGATGTTCACGTTCACGAGCTCCACGTGGCAGCCGCCGCCGGCGTTGATGGCCATGCCGCTCGAGATGTCCGCGGTCACGCCCTCGATCTTGACGTGCTTGCTTCCGCCGCAGTTGTACATGCTCTTGCCGTCCCAGCTCACCGTTTCTGCCGGGCCCGTGGCCGCCTTGGTGCCGCTGGTGGAGTCCGACGCCTGGCTGTAGATGTACCAGCCGAGGCCCGCCAGGCCGATCAGCACGATGCCCACGATCACGCAGCCCGCGCCGTACCAGATCAGGTTGCTCTTGGCCTTGTCCTTGAGCTGCTGGCCGAGCTTGTCGGTGTTGATGCCTTCGCTGCTGCTGGCGTCGATCTTGAGACCGCCGATGTTGAAGCGCGCCTTCACCTCGTAGTTGCTCGGATCCAGCCGCTCCTTCGCTTCCTGCGCGAAGGCTCCGCCGATGGCCTGCGCCGCCGTGGGCGGAGGCGGAGGCATCTGCCCCATGGGCTGAGGCATGGCGGGCATGTCCAGCTGCGCCTGGAGCTCCAGCTGCGTGATCTGCGCCCCCACCTGCGCCGCCTGCTGGCTGCACGCCTGGATGATCTCCGCCGAGTAGTACGGCAGGCTGCCGGGCAGCGTTTGCAACGCGACCTGGTTGGTCGAGAGCTTCTGCTCGATCACCTGCTTGGCGGCGTTCATCACCGCGGACTGCAGCCACTGCGTGGCCTGACCCGGATCCCCCTGGGTGGTGAAGGTGACCGTGCCCCACAGCTTGCCGCTGACGTGCTGCTGGGTCGCTGGATCTACGAATGGACCAATCGGCCCGCCGAATTGCCCCTGATGCATGGCCGGACTCTATAGCGTTAGCGATCTAGACGTCGATGGCTTTCTTGGAGCCCACGCGGTTTCTGAGCTCGTACTTCTGCACCTTGCCGGTGGAGGTGCGCGGCAGCTCTCCGAACACCACGGCCTTCGGTGCCTTGAACGACGCCAGGTGCTCCTTGCAGTGCTGGATGATCTCCTGCTCCGTGGCGCTGGCGCCGGCCCGGAGCTCCACGAACGCGCAGGGCGACTCGCCCCAGCGCTCGTCGGGCTTGGCCACCACCGCCGCGGACAGCACCGCCGGGTGCCGATACAGGACGTCCTCCACCTCGATGCTGGAGATGTTCTCGCCGCCGGAGATGATGATGTCCTTGCTGCGGTCCTTGATCTTGACGTAGCCGTCGGGGTTCATCACGCCCAGGTCCCCGCTGTGGAACCAGCCCCCGGCGAACGCCGCGGTCGTGGCAGAAGGGTTCTTCAAGTACCCCTTCATCGTGATGTTCCCCCGGAACATCAGCTCCCCCATGGTCTCGCCGTCCGCCGGCACGGGCTCCATCGTGCGCGGGTCGAGCACGGTGAAAGCGCTCTGCAGCTGGTAGCGCACGCCCTGCCGCGCGTTCTTCTGGGCGCGCTCGGCGATCGAGAGATCGGCCCAGTCTTCGTGCACCTCACACACGGCCGCGGGTCCGTAGGTCTCGGTCAGGCCATACACGTGGGTGAGCTCGAAGCCGAGCTCCGCCATGCCCTCGATCATCGCCGCCGGCGGCGCTGCTCCCGCCACCATGGCGTGCACCCGGTGCTGGATCCCCTGCTTCAGCTCGGCCGGAGCGTTCAACAGCGTGGTCTGCACGATGGGCGCGCCGCAGTAGTGGGTCACCCGGTGCTCGCGGATGGCGTCGAACACGGCCTTGGCCTCCACCTTGCGCAGGCACACGTTCACCCCCGCCCGCGCGGCGATGGTCCAGGGAAAGCACCAGCCGTTGCAGTGGAACATGGGCAGCGTCCACAGGTACACGGCGTGCCGCTGCACGTCGCAATCCAGCGCGTTCGAGATGGCGTTCAGGTACGCACCGCGGTGGTGGTACACGACGCCCTTGGGGTTGCCGGTCGTTCCCGAGGTGTAGTTCAAGCAGATCGCGTCCCACTCGTCCTCGGGGCGCTGCCACGCGAAGCTCGGATCGCCCTCCGCCAAGAGCGCCTCGTACTCTATGCTGCCCACCCGCGACCCGGGCCCCGAGTACTCCGGGTCGTCCACGTCCACCACCAAGATCTCGCGCCCCAGCTGGGCCACCGCGGCGCGCCCGAGCTCCGCCAGCTCCGGATCCACGAGCAGCACCTTGGACTCGGCGTGTCCCAGCATGAAGGCGAGGGTCTCGGCGTCCAGCCGCGTGTTCAGCGTGTTCAGCACCGCGCCGTTCATGGGCACGCCAAAGTGCACCTCGCACATCGCCGGCACGTTCGGCAGCAGCACGGAAACGGTGTCTCCGCGCCCCACACCTCGGCGCGCCAACGCGCTCGCGAGCCGCACGCAGCGCTCGCGCATCTCGCTCCAGGTTCGGCGCAGCGATCCGTGGATTACCGCCACGCGATCCGGATGCACGTCCGCTGCCCGCTCCAGAAAATCGATGGGCGTGAGGGGGACGAAGTTGGCGGGCGTCTTTTCGAGACCGAGATCGTAGGGGGACGGCATCTCCCGAGGGTACGCCCATCTCGCCGGCTGGGCGACGCTGCCCACGCCCCGCCAGATCCTTGCTCGACTATTGTTGGTCCGGCGCGAACCCCGTCGCGCCGCGGACGCCGCTATCCCGCGGCGCGCTCGGCTTCGTCCTCCGCGGCGGAGAGGCGCGACAGGAGTCGGCCACCCGTGCTCGTGATCGAATCGTACAGGTAGCGGCTGCGGGGCTCGGCGCGCTCCAGATAGCGCTCGAGCACGTCCGCGCGTTCCGGATGCCTCTTCGCCTGGCCCAGCAAGATCTCGCACACCAGCTCGTCGGCCAGGAGCTGCGTGAGGCGCTCCGCGTGCAGCATGGCCACCGCGAAGTCGCGCTTGGGATCCCAGTTCTTGAAGAACGCCGTGGGCCACTCGGAAAGCGGCTTGCCGGACAGGCCGCGCACCTTGGCGCCCGCCGTGCGGCGGAGCAGGTGCTGCTGCGCGCCGAGGGACAGCATCTGGATGCGCGCCACACGGCGCTCCAGCGGATCCCGCGACGAGAGCCAGCGCCAGCGCGTCTGCGCCATGCGCTTCACGAAGCCGCGGGGGTTCTTCATGATGCCGCCCAGGGTGTCCTTCATCGCCATCAGCGCCTGGATCTGACTGGTGCCCTCGTAGATGGGCATCACCATCGCGTCGCGCACCAGCTTCTCCGCGCCGTACTCGCGCATGTATCCGGCGCCACCCAGGATCTGCACCGCGCGGCGCCCCATTTCCACGGCGCGCTCGCTGGCCAGGTACTTCAAGAGCGGAGTCACTCGCCGTGCTTCCGCCTGGTGCCGCCTGATGGCGCGATCGCGAGACAGATCACCGGTGTTCGAGGCGAGCCCCCGCAGCGTCAGCTTCTGTGCCATCTCCTCGTGGAAGCCGCCGTGCATGGCCATCGCCCGCAGCGCCTGGATGTCCGTCTGCATCTCTTCCAGGTAGTCCGCGATCATCTCGTGACGCTCGATGGGCTTGCCCATGCTGCGCCGCTCCGCTGCGTAGGCCGTGGCAATGCGATGGGCCGCCTCGCACAGGCCGATGCTCTCGAAGCCGACGGACAGGCGAGCGTTGTTCATCAGCACCAGCATGTACTTGAAGCCCTCGCCGCGCTGGCCCACCAAGTGCGCCGGAGCGCGATCGAAGGTGAGCGCCGCGGTGGCGGAGCCGTGGTGCCCCATCTTCTCTTCCACCCGATCCACGGTGACGATGCGCTTGCGATTGCCGTCCGCGTCTTCTTCGTAGGTGGGCACCAGGAACATGGACAGGCCCGAGAGCCCCGCCATCGGATCGTTCGGATCGCCGGCCTTCTCCGTGCGGGCGATCACGAAGTGGTACTTGCCGTGTCCGGAGGTGATGAAGATCTTCTGCCCCGTCACGAACCAGTTGCCGTCTTCGTCCTGCTCGCCCACGGCCTTCAGCGCCGCCATGTCGCTGCCGGCGTCGGGCTCGGTGATGTCCATGCACCCCCAGGCGTTGCCCTGACGGATCTCCTCGATGTACTCGGCGAAGCGCGTCTTGGAAATCTCGTGCGTCTCGGGATCGATCTCGGTGGTGCCTTCGCGAATGCTCAAGAGCAGCATCGCCAGCGCCATGCCACCGTGAAACCCATGGTGTGCCATCACGCTCACGTCCGCCCGGGCCAGCACCTCGGTGTTGATCAGGTACATCAAGAACGGCGCGTTCATACCGCCCAGCTCCCGCGGCAGACACATGCCGTGGATTTCGAGCTCGCGGATGCGCTCCATGACGTGGTTCATCGCGTCCGGCTGCACCACCTCGCCGTCCTTCAGGTGCACGCCCACTTCGTCGATGGCCAGGGAGTGGGGCGCTACCTCGTCCGCGGCGAACTCCCCCATCATCTCCAGCATGTCGCGGTAGACCTGCTTGGCTTCCTCCGGATCCGAGAACGCGGCGCCTTCGCCAAAGCGGGTCTCGTTGATCTCGAGCAGGGAATCCCAGTCGATCCCGCGGTCCAGGTAGTAGCCCAGGTCCTCGTTGTCCTTCACGAAGTTCGCCATTTTCGTCACCTCAGTCTTTCGTCGCTTCCCCGAACAGCCCCCTCGACACTTCATCCCCCGAGACCACGCTGCTTCGAGCCTGGCCTGTGAACATCGCCGCCTTGGCCATGCGCAAGAGCTCCCGCTCCAGACGCTTCTGCGGAGCGCCGCGCTCGGAGCTCGCCGGCATCAGCGGGCTGAAGCTCTCCGACAGCGTCACCCCGCACACGAACAGCACGATGGCCTGGAACAGGTACGCCTCGGGATCCAGCTCCGGCCACAGGTCGCCGCGCCCCTGCCCGCTCTCGAGATAGCGCGACAAGTTCACGACCACCGGCTTCACGTGCTTCTTCAGGCGCTCGCGCATGTCGTCCGGTCGATCGAGGGCCTCGCGAATCAGTAGCCGCCCGCGATCCGGATCCTCCGAAAAGAAGGAGACGATCTCCGCCGTCACCGCGTCGAACTGTCCCTCCCCCGCGGTGGCCGCGAGCAGCACCTTGGGCAGCGTGTCGTTCCAGCGCGCGAGCACGTCGTCGAGCACCGCCTGACGCAGCGCTTCCTTGCTCGCGAAGTGATAAAGCAAGCTCGGCTTCTTGATGCCGACGGCGTCCGCGATCTCTTGCAGCGCGGTGCCGTCGTAGCCCTGAGCCGCAAACAGCCGTGTGGCCGCGCTTACGATCTCGCGACGCATGTCGCTCTTGGGCTCGATGGCTTGCATGGGTACCTACCGGACGTTCGGCGTTTACCTACCACTTGGTAGGCTGGTTCGCAAAGGGGTGTGGCAGCGGCGGACCAACACCCAAGAAATCATTGGGTATTTCTATCTCTGGGGGAACCCTCGAAGGAAGGGAGCCTCGCGTTCGAGTGCCCCTCGCGAGCGGGAGTTATGCTGCGAGGCATGGACGAGCGCGCGAACATCCGGAAGCTGAGGCGCGGCCAGCAGGCGGCCGCGGCGCGCAAGCTCGAGCTGGCGCGTGCCGAAGGCCCACGGCCGGAGCAGGCCGTCGCCGAGGCGCTCGACGCGCTCGACGCGCTCGCGGAGATGGATCTTTGGCCAGGTCCACGCGACGAGGTCAGCGAACGCGCGGTCCAAGAGGTGCGCCGCCGCTGGGCGCGCATCCAGAGGCATGCCCGCGCGGCGCGCTAACGCGCGGGGGCGCATCGAGGACGCCCTGTCGGCGCTCGTCGGCGCACTGCACGCGTCGGCTGCTCCGTGGATGGTGATTGGCGGGATTGCGGTCATCGCCCGCGGTGTTCGCCGGTTGACGACGGACATCGACGCCGTCGTCCGCGGTGACGCTGTCGAGATGCGCGCCCTACTCGCGCTCTTGGCGCACCACGGAATCGTCTCGCGTATCGAGGACCCGCTGCGCTTTGCCGAACGGAACCTCGTGCGTCACACGCCGAGCGGCGTCGACCTGGATATCTCGCTCGCGTGGTCCGGGTTCGAGAAGGAAGCGTTGGACGCCCGTACAGAAGCGAAATTCGGACGTACCCAGGCGCCCATGGCAACACCGGAGGCGCTGGTCGTGTTCAAGGCCATCGCGGCACGACCGAAGGATCTGGACGACATTCATGCGCTGCTGGCGCTGCATCCAGACATTGACGTCGCGCGAGTGCGTGCCCACGTGCAGCAGCTCGCCGAGCTCGCTGGCGACGACGAGATCGAAAAGGGCTTCGAAACCGCGGTCGCCAAGGCACGCGCGATCCCGCGCCGGAGCGCCAAGGCGCGACCGAAGAAGCCGCGGCAATGACTCAGGCGAGCAGGAACCAGGCGACGAGTGCCACCATTGCCACCAAGAGCGCCAGGTTCACGAGCGACAGCGCGACGATGGCGGGGCCCACGCCGTGCCTCACGTAGAACTCGGCGACGCGCTTCATGAGCCACGGATCACCGCGGCGCAGCGGGCGCTTGCCGTCCCGCGCCGCGAGCTCCTTCACCGTCGCTAGATGCTCGGCGTAGTCCTTCTCCAGGTTGCCGCTGCCGCGCAAGGTCACCTTGTTGCCGCCAGTGCGGGCGCGACCCGACACCATCCCCGGCGGCCAGGTGCTCACTGCGGTGGCGTCCTCGAAGTACGTGCTGAGAAAGACCTTCCTGAGAGCGCGGTTGCCTTCCAGACACACGTAGCCGTCGGGACCGATCCACTGCTCCGCACTGGTGATTCCCGGAAACACGCCTTCCCGTAGAATTGCCACCGGGCGAAAGCCGAGGGCCTTGGCGGCGGTGAGGATGGCCGGCGAGAAGGCGTCACCGTGGGCGGCGTCTTCCTTCAGGTGGCAGACGTAGAGCCAAGAATACACGCGCCGCCACCACAAGACGGGCGAAGCGTTCGTCTCCAGGAACTTGCGCGTCGCGGACGCCTCCGCCGAGCGATCCGGCTCCTGCGCGGCAGGCGGCGGTACGCTCGAACGCGCGGCGCTCGGCGGCGGGCGGATGTCCTCGGCCTCGACGACCGCGGGCGCTTGCTCGCTCGGAGCGTCGGCGTCCGGCGGCTCGGCCGTGGCCGCTTGTGCCACCGCTGGCTCGTCGGTCGCGTCCACCCTCGGCGGCTCTGCCTCTGCGGCTTCCGGTGGCTCGTCGGTCGCTTCCTTCGCGGCGTCCTCCGCCATGGCGCACCACGATACACGACCGGGGCGCGCGGAGCGACTCGGCCGTCGCCGCTGGATCTGCCACTATTGGTTCGGGCTGAAGGAAATCTTGAAGCGGTTCGACCAGCTCGAGACGCGATGAGCGGATTGAGGCGCTGGCCAAGCGCGCTGACGCACTCGAAGCGAAGTTGGGCTGTTAGCGGGTCTCAGCCCTTTCCGGCTTCGTCGCGTTCCAGCTGAATGCCCAAGCGGTCGGCGCGGCGCCCTTCGGCCTCGCGGCGCGCGGCGTAGCGCTTGATGCTCTGCTCCGTGACCAGCCCCACGGCCGGCGCACCCTCCACCTGAGGCGGATGCTCCGGACGCGGCTCGTGCTCCCCCGCCAGCGTCTCGCGACAGCGCGCGTCGAAGTCCGCCTTCCATTCGGACACAGACTTGAACTCCATGCTCGGGTCCGTCGGATCCCGCAGCACCTTGTCGACGATGGCGTCCCGCGACACGAACACCGGCGAGAGCTCCGCCGGATCGAAGGCGTCTCCGCGATCGAAGAGCCCACCGCAGATGGTGCGCAGCGAGCACTGATTGCACGCCTCGGAGTAGATGTGCTCCCAGTTCGTCTGCCGCACCGTCTGCTTCTGGTCGAGGAAGTGCACGATGCGCTCCTCGCCCTTGATGATCTTCCGCGTCTCCGTGCTGGCCCAGGAAAACTCCGTCATGTAGCAGAGCGGCACGCGCTCCACGCGGAAGCTGCGCCCGGAGCGGTACAGCAACGTGAGGGCGCGGTGGAGCGACGCCTCGAAGTCCGTGAGGCGCATGATGAATTCCGCCTGGTTCACCTCCGCCCGACCCATGGATGGGTCCAGGTTGTTCCACACGAAGTGACGAATGTACGGGTGATGGGTGAGGTAGTGCTGGATGTTCTCGTCCAGGTGATCCGCGTTCAGTCGATTGATCACGCAGTTCACGTTGACGTCGATGCCATGGCAATGGGCCGCGTCCATGGCGCCAAAGGCGCTCTCGAGCGTGCCCTCCATCCCGCGCAGCTGGGCCTCCACCTCCGGGCGCACGGAGTACACGCTCACGTGCACCAGCTCGAGACCCGCGTCCGCCATGGTCTTGGCGAAGGCGTCGTCCGCCATGCGCGAACCGTTGGTGATCATCCGCACGTGGAGCCCCTGCTCCCGCGCGTACTCCGTGATGCGCGGCAGCTCCGGATGCAGCGAGGGCTCCCCCCCCGTCAAGATGACGCCGAAGTACTCGCGGCGAACGAAGTCATCCACCAGCACCTTCATGGATTCGAAGGTGTGGACGTACGGCGTGCTGGGGTTGGAGCAGAACCCGCAGAAGTGATTGCAGTGCCGGACGACCTGGATATACCCGATGTTCGCCAACGTTCGAACCTTACCCCGAATCCGGAGCAGCGTTGGAAATCTCCCCTGCGCTTTTGCTATCGTGACGCGGCAAACCGCGGACGGAGGCTCCATGTTCAGCACTCGCATCAGCATTCCCACGCTCGCCCTCGCCCTCGCCCTCACCGCGTGTGACGAGCCGCCGAAGGAAACCGACAAGCCCGCCACGGCTCAAAAGCCGCCACCGCCGGCGCCCACGCCCACGCCCAAGCCCAAGCCGCCGGAAGCCAAGAAGCCGTCCTGGGATTGCCCCAAGGATTCGGAGGGCAAGGGCACCTTCGACGACCCGTGCGTGGCGAAGGGCACGTCGCGCATGATGGAGGTGACCTGGAACGGCAAGATCGCCGAGAAGGGTCCGACCTTCCGCGTGATCAACAATTCCGAGCTCGAGATCATGTACGGACGCATCGTCGTCTACTTCTACGACAAGAAGGGCAAGCAGCTCGAGGTCACGGTGGACGACAAGAAGCAGAAGAGCCTCACCTGCGGCGGGGACATCTTCGCCGGGCCGATGAAGGCCGGGGAGAAGGCGTTCTTGAACTTCTCGTGCATCCCGAAAGACGTGGTGCCGGAGGACGCCGCGGCCATCGAAGGCGAGCTCGAGATCGTCGGCTTCACCGGCAAGGAGAGCAAGAAGGCCGACACCTACTGGAAGAACGAAGACCTGGTGCCCAAGGACCGCCCCAAGGGCGGCATCAAGAAGAAGTAGGCAGCCGGTAGTGCTTCTCGAGGATGCGGGCGGTGAAGGTCGCGCGTAGGTAGAACCCGCGCGGCAGCGCCGCGAAGGGCGCGCCGTCCGCATCGAAACCCCGGCGGCGGGAGCGGCTGTTGGCCGCCTTGGGGCGCACTTGCATCACTTGCCCCATCTGCCCGGTGATGCTCTCCACGTCCCCGCGGCCGATGAGCCCCGACAGCTCGTCCCAATCGAAGCGCAGGGCGGCTTCTTCGTCCGCGTCCGGGCTCCACAAGAGCGGTTCCCCCAAGTGGCGCTCTGCGGGAGGGATGCTGCGCTCTCCTTCCACCGGGACCCACAGCACGCGCGACAATTTTCGTCGCACCCAGGAGTGCTCCCACTCCACGTCGCCCACCTCGCCCAGGTCGATGGTGCACACGAAGGTCGACTCCGCGGGACGCCCCCGACGGTCCACCGGCAGGGTCTTGAGCTCCACGCCGATCTCCGCGAAGTCCGGCTGTGCCCGAGACCCGGCCGTCGCGCCCAGCGCCGCCTCCACCACTTGCCCCACGAAGCCCTTGGCCCGCCGGAGATCTGGCGGCGCGCTCAGCCCCAGTCGGGTCGAGAGCTCGCCCAGGGTCACGCCGGCCAGGGCCCGGGCTCGGGACAAAAGCTCGGCTTCGCTCTGGGGCGGGCTCGCCATGGGCTGAATATGGACGAACATTGCACGGCTTTCTCCCCTGGTTTAGGAGGAAGGGACCGTGCGGGTCGCAGTTTCAGGTGTGATCGTCCTCGCCGTCGCCGCTCTTCCGGCGTGCGCCAGCAAGGAGAACACCGCGCCGAAGCCGGCGCCCAGCGCCGAAGCGCCGGTCACCGAAACCAGCGCCGCCCCGGTGGCCAGCGTGGCTCCCGCGGCTCCCGACAAACCCAAGGACGACGGCCCGCGGCTGTACGTGAAGAGCCGCTTCGCCTGGGTACACCCACAGCCTGGCTCCGAGGGCTGGATCGGCTATCTGTGGTCCGGCGCCTCGGTGAAGCTCAAGCAGGCCGAGCCGGTGGTGGGCCCGGGCTGCAGCAAGTGGGTGGCCATCGAGCCCCGCGGCTACGTGTGCGCCGACGGTGAGCGTGCCACCTTGGATCCCAAGGACCCCGCGTACCAGGTGCTCGCCAAGTACGCTCCACGCCTCGACACCGCGTGGCCCCATGACTACGGCGAGTCCCGCGGTCTCATCCGCTACAAGACGATCCCCACGCCGGAGGAGCAGCGCCGCCGCGAGTGGGATCTCGTCGACCACATGAAAGAGGTGCAGGCGGCCCTCGAAGGCAAGCCTCGGGATGCGTCCCTCGAGGGCGTGGATCTCACACCGGCCCCGAGCACGCCCATCGAGCTCGGCGAGCTTCCGGGCACCGCCCGCGAGCCCCGCAATCGCCTGCTGCCCACCTCCACCGTGGCGTGGATCGCTCAGACTCACGCCGAAGGTCGCGACTGGCTGCTCTCGGCAGACATGATGTGGGCGCCGAAAGATCGCGTGATGGTCTACCCCAAGGTCACCTTCCACGGGGTGGAGCTCGGAAAGGGCGTGCAGCTGCCCTTGGCGTTCTTCCGCGGGGAAGACCGCGACAAATTCGAGCGCAAGGCCGACGGCAGCTTCGTGCCCGCGGGCGACAAGTTCCTGCGCCTGAGCTACGTGCAGCTCACCGGCAAGAGCGAAGACAAAGACGGCGAAACCTACCTGGAGACCCGCGACGGCGGCCGCTGGGTGAAGAAGAAAGAAGCCGTCGTGCCGGAGCCGTCGAGCACCACGCCCTGGGGCGCTCCCGTGGGAGGAGCCGACACCAAGGACGCCCCCGCCGGCCGTCGCACCTGGATCGAGGCGAGCGTGTGGAAGGGCTGGCTGGTCGCCTTCGAAGGCACGAAGCCCGTGTACGCCACCATGATCTCCCCCGGTCGCGGCGGCACCCCCGTGCGCGGCAAGACACCCCTGGAAACCGCCTCCACGCCCACCGGCAGCTTCAAGATCACCGGCAAGTTCGCCACCGCGACCATGGTCGCCCCCCACGAGTACATCCACTCCGACGTACCCTGGACGCAGAACTTCAGCGGCCCCCACGCGCTGCACGGCGCCTACTGGCACGACAACTGGGGCAACCGCATGAGCGCCGGCTGCGTGAACGTCTCTCCCATCGACGGCAAGTGGCTGTTCGAGTTCACCGAGCCGGAGCTACCCCCGGGCTGGCACGGCGTGCGCTGGCGCCCCAGCGAAGAGCCGGCCACCACGTTCATCGTCCACGACTGACATTTGTTTTTGTTTGTCGGGGCGGCGCGGCTACGACTCGCCGCCATGGCGGCGAAGAAACCGAATTGGTCGAAGCTCGAGACGACTTTGGGCACGGCCGAAGACGTCCCGGAGCTGCTCGCGGCGCTCTCGTCCTCGTCGAAACAGAAACGGCGGGCCGCGCTCTCGGAGCTTTCGCTCTTGCTCGTCGAAGACGGCGATCGCAGCGAAGCCGCGGTCTTCGTGATCCCGGAGCTTGCGGCGCGCCTCGGTCGGTCGAACAGCGAGGATCGTCTGGCGCTCTTGGAGCTTCTGTCCTGGCTCGCCGCGTCGGAGCCCGGCGCCGCCTGCGCGGCGCATCTCGTGCCGGTGCACGACGGTGACGGCTGGCATCGCGTCGGAGAAACGAACACCCTCGCCTACCTCGCGGTGGAGGCCCACTCGAAGGAAGTCGCGGCGGCGCTCTCGGATCGCGATCCCGCGGTGCGCGGCGCGGCGCTGGGCGTCTTGTGCCTCGCGCCCCCGAAGTCCGCCGCCCTCCTGCTCCCCGCCCTCGAAGATACGGTTCCCGCCCTCGCCGCCCTCGCGGCGTTGGCGCTGGTGAAGCAGGCCCGGTACTGGGGTGTGGCGCTGGACGACCGCGCCCTTGTCGGAAAGCCGAAAGGCGCCGCCGCGCTGCTGCTGGCGAGCGCGCGACTACTCCACGAAGACGGCGCAGCAGCGTGGTCGACCTTGATGGGTCAGCTCGAAAAGCTGAAGAAGCTCGCGGCGCCGGAGAAGGACACGCGTATGCTCCCCCAGGCGCTCCGAGGCAGCGGCCTGGTCGCGTTCTGCTTCGCCATCCTGGCGCGCTCTGCCGCCGCGGACCACGCCCGCTTGGCCCGACTCCTCGCGCGTGCTCCCCAGGCGGTGGACGAAGACACGCTGGTGCTGCTCGCCGAAGCGCTGTTCTCGCGGGAGGACGTCACCCTGCGAGGCGCGCGACCCGAGCGGTTGAGCGAGTCCCAACGCGCGTTCGTCGCTCTGCTGGCCAACACGGATCCTTTCACCTCTACGCCCCACGAAGCGGTCATCGCACGCGGCGTGCCCATCAGTCCGTTGGATGGCATGACGTCATCCTTCGCCAGAGCTGCCGAGAGCTACCTCGGGAAGTCTCCCGCCGACGCCTATCGCAAGGCCCTCCCGGGCGTGGTGCGCGGCAAGCAGGTGCGTTGGCCGCTGTACGTGTGGGCGCACGGCGTGGTGCGCAGCGAGGTGCCCGAGAGCGCCTTCGTCGCGGCCGTGGCGGGGCTGTCGACCAAGGCGCTCTTGTCCCTGGCGGAAGCGCTCAGCTTCCCTCCGCGGGATCTGGTCGGCCCCGGCTTCGATCAACGTATCCTTCACCACGCCCTCACCAAGGCCACCGCCAAGGACAAGAGCGTCGCGGCCGCGGCGCGGAAACGCGCCGACGCCGAGCGACCCGAAGGCGCCACGGGCCTGTGGCTCTGGTGCCAAGCCGTGAACCCCAAGAAGCCCTCGGAAGAAGAGCTGACGGAGCTCGAGGACCGAGTCTGCGTGCTGCTCTACCCCGGCGCCGACGCACTGGTGCGAGAAGTCTTGGCATCCCTCCCCGCGCCTGCCGCTGCGCGCGTGGTGGAGAGCCTGGATCTCGACGACCTGTCGAGCTGCGACCCCGTGGATCTGCTGAGCCGCTGGGAGGTCCTCGAGCTGTCAGCGGATCCCAAGGCCGCCGCGAGCGAGGCCGTGTCGGCCATCCGCGACTTCGACGACCCACCCCGTCATCCCACGCACACCGCCCGCGCGGGGCGCGCGCTCTCCGCGCTGATGCCTCACTCGCGAACGGTGGTGGCAAAGGCGCTGAAAGCGCGCACGACCGCGCCGTGGGATCCGTTCCTGCGATCCTGGCTCGCTACGACTTCGCGCAGTTGAACATCCAGCTCACGCCGAGCTCGTCCACCACCACGCCGAACAGCGCGCCCCAGGGCGCGTCGAACAAGGGCTGGATCGTCTTGCCGCTCTTGGCCAGCACCTCGAAGCTCTCGTGGGCCTGCGCCGGATCGTCGAGGTTCAGAGCGATGCTCACGACACCGCCGGGTGAAGGCGTCTCGCCATCGCCGTCGCTCAACATGAGCGTGGCGCCGCCCAGAGTCAGCTCGGCGTGCATCACGCGCTGTTTCTGTGCCTCCGGGCAGCTTCCATTCACGTCGCCGAAGCGCTGAAGGCTCTTCACCTCGGCGCGGAAGGCGGCCTGGTACAGGGCAATCGCCCGCTCGGACTGGCCGCCCACGATCAGATAGGGAGTCGCTTTGGAGATGGTCATCGCTTTCCTTTGGTTGGAGTCAAGCGTCAGACCGCCGGCGGCGGACGAACTCATCGGTGCGCGACGAGAAAGTCAGCCCGCGCCACAACCGCTTGCAATCACTACCCTACTCCCGGGCGCAAGGGCTGCGACGTGCCCTTTCGATGGCAGCAGCACGCGGCTGGCACCGCGCTCCCGTGCCGGGAGCGCGATCCTCGGACTTCACGCTACGGACAGGCAGGAAGTGAAGCGTCACTCACGTCGCGTTCACCCCCGCCACCGTATAGAGCTCGTCAACGTCGAGTCTGCAAACGTGTAGTGGCGGCGAGGTGCGCTGCTCGTCATGACCTCGCTCATCCTATAGCATTCGCCGCCGACGCCGGCCCGCGCGAGCTGTTTCCGCGCCGAACCAACAGCCTCGGGGGAAGAAGTCCGGCTCGGTCCGGTTTTGAGACCCGCTCTAAGCGCCGAGCTTTTGCGCGAACAACCGGCACACGTCCGTGGCGGTGAGGATGCCGACCAGCTCGCCGCCGCGGGTGACCACCGCGCTGGAAATGCGACGCTCACCCATCTCGGCCACGGTGCGGCCCAGGGGCGCGTCGGCATCGACCACGAAGGCAGGCATGTGACACACCTCGCGCACGCGCGTCGCCGGGGGTTCCCCGCTGGCAAGGGCCGCGGCCACCTGGATGTCGCGATCCGTGATCACGCCCACCACGGCACCTTCGGAGGTGACCGGAAGATGGTGACAGTCGTGCTCGTCCATCATTACCTGGGCGGTGACCACGTCCTCGTTGACGTCGATCGAATGAGGAAACGCCGTCATCGCCGAGCCCACTCGAGTCGCGCTCATGCCTCGCTCCTACCACGCGGGCGGCCTTGGTCGTAGCGACGATCGTCACACGAAGAGGGCGACCTCGCTCAGCTGCTTGCGCCGGAGATCCGGCACCTTCGCGTCCGCGGCTGGGTAACCCACGGGAAACAAGATGAAGGGCTTCTCGTTCGCCGGCCGGCCCAGGATTTCGGACAAGAAGCCCATGGGGCTCGGGGTGTGGGTCAGCGTGGCGAGCCCCATGCGGTGCAGTGCCGCGATGAACAGTCCGCAGGCGATGCCGACGCTCTCCTTCACGTAGTAGTTCTTGCGGCGGGCGCCGTCCGGAAGCTGGCCGAAGGTCTCCTCGAACACCACCACGAGCCACGGCACGGTCTCGAGATACGGCTTGTGCCAATCGGTGCCCAGAGGAGCCAACGCCTCGCGCCACTCCGGCGGCATGCGGCCGCCTTCGTAGGAGATCCGCTCCTCTTCCTCGGCGGCGATGCGAATGCGGCGCTTGGTGTTGGCATCACTGATTGCCACGAAACGCCAAGGCTGGCGGTGCGCGCCGCTGGGCGCGGTGGAGGCCGCCTGGATCGCCAGCTCGATGGCCGCCCGCGGCACGGGCTCCTCGGAGAAGAAGCGGCAGCTCCGCCGCTGGTTCATTTCTGCGAAGAACGCTTGGCCCCGCGTCAGCATCTCCTCGGGCTCGAGCCGTTCGGTTCGGTACGGGATGAACGGGTGCTCGTCGCTCGCCATGGGGGCAGGTTATGCCCTGATCCGCCGTCAAAGCGAGGCCATCTCGGAGATCCGTTCAAGGGTTTCGGGTAGCGACCGGTCTTTCCATCCAAATGGCGATCGGCGAGCTCATCTCCTTCCGGCCCAGCGGGCCGCCCAGCGTTCCCCCGGACACCTGGGCCTCGGCGCACCGCATGGCGCGCCGCGTGGGCCGCCCCCTGAGCCACTTCCTCCACGTGGAAGCGGCCAGCGGCGTGGTGCTGCTCTTGGCGGCCGCCGGCGCGCTGGTGTGGGCCAACGGCCCCTGGCACCAGAGCTACGAGCACGTGTGGCACACGCCCATCGGCTTTCAGCTCGGCTCGCTGTCGTTCGCCCACCCGCTGCATTTCTGGATCAACGACGTCCTCATGGTGCTCTTCTTCTTCGTCGCCGGCATGGAGATCCGGCGCGAAATCCACGAGGGAGAGCTGAGCGAGGTGCGTCGCGCGGCCCTGCCCGTGATCGCGGCGCTGGGCGGCATGATCGCTCCGGCGATCATCTACGCCGGGTTCGCCCACGGCACGCCGGTGAGCCGCGGCTGGGGCACGCCGATGGCCACCGACATCGCCTTCGCCGTGGGCATCTTCGCGTTGCTCGGCAAGCGCGTGGCACCCGGGCTCAGAGTGCTGCTCTTGGCTCTGGCGATCGTGGACGACATCGGCGCCATCGTGGTGATCGCCGTGTTCTTCCCGACGGGCTTCCAAGCGCTGAGCCTGGCGGTCGCGGTGGGCGGCATCGGGCTGATCGTGGCCATGCGACGCCTCGGCGTGCGGCGTGCCTTGGCCTACGTGCCTCCGGCGATCGTGGTCTGGTACGGCGTGTACAAGAGTGGCGTCCACCCGACGGTAGCGGGGGTGGTGGTCGGCCTGCTCACGCCGGTTCGGCCTTGGTATGGCGCGCGTGGTTTCTCTTCGGTAGCACGACGCGCGATCGAGGACTTCACGCGCCGAGAGCGCGAGCACGCGCCAGCGACGGATCTCGTCATTCCCCTCTCGCGCATCGAGACCGCGCAGCGCGAGGCGCTGGCGCCGGTCACGCGCCTCACCACACTTTTGCATCCCTGGGTGGCCTTCGGGATCATGCCGCTGTTCGCCTTGGCGAACGCCGGCGTGAACCTCCACGGCGTGGATTTCGGCTATCCCTCGGCCAACGTCGTCGCCCTGGGCGTGTTCTTGGGACTGCTCCTGGGCAAGCCCATCGGCGTGCTGGGAGCCTGTTGGCTCGGCACCAAGCTCGGCGTCGCAGCGCTGCCCCGTGGCGTGGACTTGAAAGGCATTTTCGTCGTGGGCTTGGCGGCCGGAATCGGCTTCACCATGGCGATCTTCATCTCCGGCTTGGCCTTCGGCGACGCGGGGCATCTGGGTGTGGCAAAGCTCGCCATCCTGGCGGGGTCCTTCGTCTCGGGGGTGGCGGCGCTGCTGATGGGCCGGCGTCTTTTGTCTCCGGCCGGTGCGGAGCACGTGAGCGTCGACGACGCCGAACAGTCGGACGAATACTGAGTAGACTGCCCGGGCATGGACCGGGCGCTCGAAGGCTACGCGTCGGAGAAGGAATCCAGCTTCTTGTACGGCGTGCTGGCCGAGGTGGAACGCGGCACGCCACGGGAAGAGCTGTTCCGCAAGCTGGCCGACGCGGCCGAAGAGCAAGCGGAGGTGTGGGCGACGCACCTGTCACGGATTCCAGAGGTCTCGCCGAGCCTACGCGCTCGCCTGGTCGCGCGGCTGGTTCGACGCTTCGGCGTGCCGGCGCTGCGCCCGGCGCTGGCGGCCATGAAGGTGCGCGGTCTTTCGGCCTACGACCACGGCCACGAGAAGCCCTCGGAGGTAGTGGGCAGCGAGAAGCGCCATGCCATGGTGGGCGGGGGCAACCTGCGAGCAGCCGTGTTCGGCGTGAACGACGGCCTGGTCTCGAACACCGCGTTGATCCTGGGGGTGGCGGGAGCCAATGCCGGCAACCACGTCATCCTGCTGTCCGGAGTGGCGGGGCTTCTGGCCGGCGCCTTCAGCATGGCGGCCGGAGAGTACGTGTCGGTGCGCTCGCAGCGCGAGCTGTACGAGTACCAGATCGGTCTCGAGCGCGAAGAGCTCGCGGAGTACCCGGAAGAGGAAGCCGAGGAGCTGGCCCTCATCTACGCCGCCCGCGGCTTACCGAAGGACGACGCTCGGGAGCTCGCCCAGCGCATCACGGCAGATCCCGCGCGCGCTCTCGACACCTTGGCTAGAGAAGAGCTCGGGCTGGATCCGAGCTCCCTCGGATCGCCGCTCGGTGCGGCGCAGTCGTCCTTCGCGGCGTTCGCCATCGGCGCCGCCTTGCCCCTGATGCCGTTCGCGCTCGCCTCGGGATGGGTGGCCCTGGGCGCCGCGGTCGCGCTGGCGGCGCTGGCGTTGTTCTCCGTGGGCGCAGCGCTGAGCCTGTTCACGGGAAGGAGCGCGCTGTACGGCGGCGCGCGGATGCTCGCCATCGGAAGCGCGGCGGGAGCCGCCACCTTCGCCATCGGCCGCCTGCTCGGATGAGGAACCTTTTCGGCTCGGTGTGGTCAGAGGGGGGGTGAATGCGCGAGCCCTCGGTCTTATCGCCCTCTCCGTGCTGGTGAGCTGCGCTCCCGGCGCGCCCCCTCGCATCAGCTCCACGGAAAAGCCGGCCGGCCCGGCAAAGCCTCAGGAAAAGCAGGTGAATCCCCCGACGCCCAAGCCGGTGGCGGAGCGCCCACCGCCGCCCAAGGTCAGCGCGCCGATGCTCGGAGAGCCATCGGTGGCCACGCTGTCCGAGGCGCGGCTGGTGGAGTCCAGCTGCGAGGACGTGAAGATCATCGAGAAGAAGCGAACGGACGCGCTGGTGGCCAAGATGAAGCAGGACGTGGACGCGTCCTTCCAGCGCTGGAGCAAGCAGCAACCGGGTTGCTGGGAGCAGTACCGCTACGAAGCAAAGATGCGGGCCCAGTGGGGACAGGTGGGCTCCGCCATCGGCTACGGCAGCCTCGGGCTCAGTGGTGTGGGCTCCGGGGGCGGCGGGTTCGGGCGCCTCCACGGATCCCACAAGGTCGTGAGCGCTCGGTCCGTGTCACGCACGAACAACCAGGTCTCCGGCGTGGACGAAGCCGACATCGTCAAGACCGACGGGCGCTGGGTGTACTTCGCCATGAACGGCGCGCTGCGCATCGTGGAAGCGATGAAGCCGCGCGTCGTGTCCGTCACACGCCTTCGCGGACACACCCGGGAGCTGTTCGTCGACGGCGATCGTGCGGTGGTCTTTTCGTCCAGTGCGGCCCCCGCCCGGCGCTGCACCTATGGCTACGATTGCCAGTTCGCGGGCGACGGCAGCGCCACCGAGATTTCCGTATTCGACATATCCAGTCGCGCCAAGCCGAAGCTCCTGCGTAGCATCGAGCTATCCGGCTCCCTGATCGCCGCGCGCAAGATTGGCCACACGGTCCACACCGTCGTCGCCGACGGCGACACTCCGCGCGCCAGCTATTCCACCTGGCCATCCGGGCTCGCTACCTGCGGCACGCAGGAGAAGTACGTGCGCGCCAAGTTCGCGGCGCTGAAACGCGAAAACGAGAAGCGCATTCGCGCCCGGCACTTCGGGTTGCCGACCCTGAAGGAGTCCGGCAACGAGCAGAAGCTCTGCCGCGGGCTCCTGCGCACGGCGTTCAGCGACGGCGAGGCGTTCACCACGCTGGTGTCCTTCGACGTCACCAAGAGCGATACGCCGACCACGGCGACGATTCAGAGCCGCCCGGGCGCGGTGTTCGCTTCCACGGACGCGCTCTACTTTTCCGTGGGCCACCGCCGCACGGACCGCTGGTACTCCTTCTACGACGCCGAGAACGAGGTCAGCGAGATCCACAAGTTTCGCATCGGCGGCGCGCCGGAGGACACGCGCTACGTGGGCTCCGGCGTGGTTCCCGGTCACGTGCTCAATCAGTTCTCCATGGACGAGTGGTACGGCTACCTGCGCATCGCCACCACCAAGGGCCACGTACCGGATCCCAAGGCCGAGAGCGTGGTGTCCGTTCTGGCCGAAGCCGAGGGCGGCAACCTGGCACGCGTCGGCGCGATCCCCAAGATCGCCCCCGGTGAGGACATCCGCGCCGTGCGTTTCGATGGCGACCGCGCCTACGTCGTCACCTTCAAGAAGACGGACCCGCTGTTCGTGATGGACCTGTACGACCCCGCGCGCCCCAAGATCCTAGGAGAGCTGAAGATCCCGGGGTTTTCCACCTATCTACACCGCATCGATCCGGAGCACCTGTTGTCCATCGGCTTCGACGCCGAAGACCACGACAGCTTCGCCTACTTCGACGGCGTGATCCTGCAGCTGTTCGACGTGAAGAACCCGACCGAGCCCAAGCTCCTACACAAGGAGAAGATCGGAACCCGCGGCTCGAGCTCGGAAGCCATCACCAACCACCTGGCGTTCAACTACCTCGCCGACAAGGGCCTGCTCGCGGTGCCCATGACCATCTGCGAGGGCGGCGGAGACGGGATGAACGGCAACGAGCTCACCTTCGGCGGCCTGTTGGTCTACGACGTGAGCGTTGCCAAGGGCTTCAAGCGGCTCGGCGGCATCGATCACGGAACCCAGGGGGCGGACTGCAGCACCTGGTGGTCCAACGCCACATCACAGGTCAAGCGCAGCCTGTTCCTGGACGACCTGGTGTACTCCATCGCGAACGATCGCGTGAAGGTTCAGCGCATGGGCCACTTCGGAGAAGACGTCGCCGACATCAGATTGAATTGAGATCCGGCTCTTCCCCTGTGCGCGCGATGGCCAGATGGATGTGGTCGTGATGGTCCGCGTTGTAGTCGGGGGTCAAGAGCTCCTTGAAGCGCCCGGTGCGCTTCAGCTCGCAGGCCACGCGATTGAGCACGGGGGCGTCCACGGCGCAGCCGTCCGAGAGCCCTCGGGAAAAGTCCTTCTTCACCTCGACCCAGCCGCTCGCCACCTTCATTGCGTGCACGTCGATGGCGAGACCATTGGCATGCAGGCTGAGCTTGCCCACGCGGCTCTGGCGGTACACGTAGGCGCCGGAGAAGCGCAGCGCCGTGACCCCCAGGTGCGTCAGGATGGGCGCGACCTCGGCCAATGCCACCGCGAAGCGACAGTCGAGCTCGAGGGGCAAGCCGGCTCCGGCGACGAAATGCAGTCCGCCGATGTCACTCTTCACCACCACGGGGGTGCTCACTCCTCGCAAGTGGTCCACGCTCTCGTAGGCGACCCCGAGCTCCGTGAGTCGAGCGAGGCACTGCGCTCCCGCCGGTGGAAGCGTGGCGGGAGCCAGCTTGGGCAGCGGCAACGTGACGCGCGCCTGGGACCGTGGTGCGGGCAGCTCCGCCGGGGGCTTGTCGGGACCTCGGGCAACGGTCCACGTGTCGCTCGGCGGCCTGCCCGTCGACGTGGTCGGCGGCCACGCATACCCCGGAGCGGCCACCAGCATTCGCGGGGCCCCCGGCGGCACGGCTTCTCGGGCGCAGCCCAGAGCCAAGATCGAAAGCACCATCCACGCTGCTCGGGCCATGGTGGCGTTGTCCCACGCGCTGGCGTTTCGACCCAAAAAACCGGGGGAAATCCCCCAAAACCCCTGCTCGGATGGACCGCTGTTACCATCCACGGGTGCGACTTCGCGTGATCCACCTCGGTCGACGCCGAGAGCGCTTTCGCTCCGGAGCTCCCGGGTTCATGACCTGGACCGTCGCCCTCGGTCTGATGCTCACGCCGATAGTGGGTTGGGTAGCGGAGAACATGGTCGACGAGAAGTCCGCCCAGGCCGCCCTCGCCCACGAAGCGGACGAGAGAGCCCGCGACGAGATGCTCGAGCAAGGCTGGCTTCCGCTGGATGTCGGTCCGGCGCGGAAACGACTCTCGGCGACGCGCGGCGTGGAGCTGCTCTCGGCCCAGCGCGACTTCGCGCTGCCGCTGGCGAACGGCACGGTCGCCGGGAAACCCGCGGCCCGCGCGGATCTGGAACGCGCGTCGCTGCTGCTCGTCACGGAGCTCGAGCGCTATCCCCGGACGTTCCTGGGCAAAAGTCGCTTCTCCCGCGTGCTGCTGTGCACTGGGCTCACGGAAGGCGGCGCCGTGATCCCATCGCTACCGAACTTCCACCGCACGCTGCTCCTGGACGTGAGCGCCCCCACGCCCTTTCTGCGACGTCTCGTGCACCACGAGGTCTTCCACTTCGCGGACTACGCGGACGACGATCAGGTCAGTCGCGATCCGGCCTGGGAAAAGCTCAACGATCACTGGTTCGTGTACGGCTCCGGGGGGCGCTTCGCCCGGGACGGCAAGACGGCCGTGTTCGGCAGCGGCGGGCCCGGCTTCGTGACCGGCTACGCTCGCTCCGCCCTGGAAGAGGACAAGGCCGAGGTGTTCGCCTTTGCCATGGCGGAGCCCGCTCGCCTGGCGAAACTGACGGCAAGAGATGCGATCGTGAGGAAGAAGCTCGCCAGCGTCCGAAGCCAGCTGCACGGGCTGGACACCGAGCTCGACGACGCCTTTTGGCAAAGCGTCAGTCGGCAGTGAGCTGACGCACGCGATCGACGACGCGCGCCAGCGTCGTCGCACAGGGCTCGCAGTTACTGCCGCAGCAACGCCGCCAGAAGTCGTCCTTGCGACCGAGCAACGTGCGGATGGTCCCACGGTAGACGGGATCCAGCTGGTTCTCCGTCATCGCCTGCGACAAGGCTTCGTCCAGGTCCATCGAGATGGACCCTACTCCAACCTGCGAGCAGCAGCCATCGGAACGCCGAGCTCACTCTCGAGCGCCGTCAGAAACGTGCGCAGGAATGCAGCACGATGCTCGGCTTCCCGGCGACCCTCGACAGTGCACAAGGTGCTCGGCAAGCGGAGCAGCTTGGTGAAGAAATGATCCACGGAGAAAGCCCGGTCATCGAGCTCCCGGCGCTCTGCCCAGGGATCGTTTGCGTGGAAGTAGCGCGCCTTCATGCGCGAGCCGGTGCTGATACAACGCATCAATCCCAGGGCCCCTAGCGCCTCGAGACGATCGGCGTCCTGCAGCCCACGGCCGAGGGGCGTCTCGGGGACTGCGCCGCGGCTGTAGGAGTGATCGCGTATCGCAACGGCGATGTCATCGATGGCCGCGGCGTCGAAGCCGAGGGCCGGCAACAGCTCGCGTGCGAGATCGGCGGCGTGGGCGCTGGCCTTCGCTCGCTCCGGCGAGCTCTTCTCCACCGGCACGCCGTCGTGCAACAGCGCCGCGGCGATCGCCCGAACGGGCGCAACCTCGGGCGCGAGACGCAGCGTCCAGGCGGCCACGCGCAGGGCGTGGGACAGGTCGTGCGCGGGGTCGTCCCCCAGTCGATGGGCCATCTCGTGCCGCAGCTGCTCGAGCGCCCGGTGCTGGGCGATCACTCGTTCGACCTCTGCGATGTCTGCCATGTTTTCGTGCCTTTCACTCTCGGGTCGGCCGAACGGCCAGTGCGATCTTTGCCTGCTGAAGGCAGGTCGGGGACACTAACATCTAGGTGCGTTCGTCTTTCAGCTGCCGAGGTGAGCCATGAGCAAGCGGTTGGTCGGTGTGGGCGTAGCTTTCTCCGTGTCGCTGCTGGCAGCGGTCAGCTGCGGCGGTAGCGACTCGGGCAGTACGGTCGATGGTACCGGCGGGAAAGGCAACGGGGGCACCGGCGGAAACGGCGGTTCCATCAATTTGGATGGCAGCGCCGCGAACGGCGGCAGCGGAGGCACCATCGATCCGGATGCGGCCTGCGCCGTCGAGAAGGACGAAGCCACGCTGACGCCGGTGAACATGCTGGTCATGTTCGACCGCTCCGGGTCCATGAACCAGAGCGGCAAATGGACCGCCGCCAGCGGCGCCCTGGTCGCGTTCTTCAAGGATCCCGGCACCGCCGGGCTGCGCGTGGCGTTGCGATTCTTCCCGCACGATCAGCCCGCCAGCGGTTGCACCAACCAGCAGTGCTCCGTCTCGGCGTGCGCCCAGCCGCTGGTCCCCATCGGTGCGCTGACGGCGGACCCGGCCCCGACGGACGCTCAGGAGCAGAAGCTCGTGAGCGCCGTCCAGAACCAATCCCCCGGCAACGGCGGCGGAACTCCCATGTACGCGGCCCTCGGCGGCGCGGAGTCTTGGGCAACCAGCTACGCTCAAGCGCATCCCGCCGAGAAGGTCGTCGTGGTGTTGGTGACGGACGGCGCGCCGAACGGCTGCGACGAGAACATCAACCACATCGCCTCCCTCGCTTCCGACGCGCTGGCCAGCGACGAGGTCTACACCTACGCCGTCGGGTTGGAGGGCTCCAACGAGTCGGACATGGACGCGATCGCCCAGGCGGGTGGCACCACCAAGGGCTTCTTCATCGGCAACGGCAACGCCCAGGCGGACCTCTTGGCCGCCCTCAAGGCGATCCAGGGCAGCCAGGTTTCCTGTGAGTTCGTGCTTCCGAAGAGCAGTCAATCCGGCACGCCGATCGACCCGGCCAAGGTGAACGTCAATTTCACGAGCGGCGGAACCAGCGAAACCTTCAGCCAGGTCGGTAGCGCCGCAGAGTGCGGAGCCGCCGGCGGTTGGTACTACGATAGCGCCACCAATCCGACGAAGATCACGCTGTGCCCCAGCACCTGCACCACGGTGCAGAGCGACAAGAACGCGAAGATCGAGATCCTGCTCGGCTGCGCCACTCAGATAACGCCACCGACCTGAAGACTCGACAGCGGCCTGACAATCCGCTTTGCTGACGAGCCCCATGCGCAAGAACCCGGTCTTTTGGCTGGGCGGCGCGGTGGTGGTGGGGCTCACCCTGCTGGCACTGGTGGTCGTCGCGGCACCGGCACGGAGCGCGTCTCCGGCGGGTTTCGTGCGCGTGGCGACGGCGGCGGAGCCGAAGAGCCTCGACCCCCACGTCACGACGTCGCTGGAAGACTTCCGCATCCTCTCCAACGTGTACGAGGGCCTGGTGCGCTTTGCGCCGGGAACGCTGGGGGTGGAGCCGGCACTGGCGGAAAGCTGGACCGTGTCCCAGGACGGCACCTCCCTGGTGTTTCGTCTGCGCCGGGGCGTCAGGTTTCATGATGGAACGTCCTTCGACGCCGAAGCCGTGAAGTTCAACCTCGAGCGCTTGCTGGACGAGCACCATCCCTTCCACGACACCGGGCCATTCCCCCTCGCCTTCTTCTTGGACTCCATCCGCGAGGTCACGGTGCTCGATGCGCACCGCGTTCGCCTGTCGCTGAACGAGCCGTTTGCGCCACTGCTGGCGAATCTCGCCTATCCCATCGGCTTCATGGTCTCTCCAGCCGCCGTGAAGCGCTGGGGCAAGCAGTTCGGCCGCCACGGGTGTGGCACGGGACCCTTCGCCATCGAGCGCTGGGCGCAAGATCGCGCAGTGACCCTGGAGCGCAACGACCACTACTGGGCGGCGCCGGCAAAGCTCGAGCGCGCGGAGTTCCGCACCATCGTCGACCCCATGACGCGCATCGCGGAGCTACGCGCGGGAGGCATCGACGTGCTGCCCGAAGTGCCCGCCGACGCCCTCGGGTTCTTTCGACACCGCGCGGGCTATGGCGTGCTGTCCGAGGGCGGTCCCCACGTCTGGTTTCTGATCCTGAACACCAAGAAGGCGCCCTTCGACGACGCTCGCGCACGCCGCGCCGTGAACCTCGCCGTGGACAAGCAGCGCATCGTGGATCGGGTGCTGGAAGGCACCGCGACCGTCGCTCCCGGCGCGATCCCCGCCGCCTTCGGCGATGCCCACGACCCGGGAGTTCGGCCCTACCCGCACGATCCCGAGCGCGCCAAGGCGCTGCTCGCGGCGGCCGGGGTAGCGCCGGGAACGGAGCTCTCCTGCCTGATCCCCAAAGGTGGCAGTGGCATGCTGGAGCCCGAGCTGATGGCCACCGCCATCCAAGCGGATCTGGCCAAGGTGGGGCTGGTGCTGCGCATCCGCACTTGGGAGTGGAATGCCTACCTGAAGGAGGTCAACCCCGGCCTCGGGAGCGACGTGGACATGGCCGCCATGGCCTGGATGACCAATGATCCGGACACGCTGCCGTATCTCGCGCTCAGGTCCGGCGCGCTGCCGCCCAAGGGCTTCAACTCCGGCTACTACCGGAATCCGCGCGTGGACGAGCTGGTGGAGGCCGCACGCCGAGAAGGCGATCCCGCGCGGCGTAGCGCCCTGTACCGAAAGCTCGACCGCGTGGTCCACGACGACGCGCCGTGGCTGTTCGTCGCCAGTTGGAAGCAGAACGTCGTGTTTCGCGAGCGCGTCCTCGGGCTGGCGCTCGATCCCACCTTTTGGCTGCGCCTGCGGGGCGCGAGCACGCGCTGAGCCATGGCTCGCTATCTCCTCGAACGCGTGCTCGGGCTGCTGTTCGTGCTGTTCGGCATCAGCGTGGTGGTGTTCCTGCTGATGGCGGTGGTCCCCGGCAACAGCGCCCACGCCTTGCTCGGCCCCTACGCCACCGAGGAGCGCGTGGCGGCGCTGTCCCGCAGCATGGGGCTCGATCGACCGGTGCCACTGCAGTATCTGAGCTGGCTCTCGGGCGTGCTCAGCGGCGACCTCGGCCGCTCCTATGCCCTCAATCGTCCCGTCGTCGACGTCGTCTTCGAACGCCTGGGCCCGACTCTGCTCTTGGGCGGCGCAGCGCTGCTGTTTGGCACCGTGCTCGGTCTTTTCATGGGTGCCGTTTCGGCGCGGAACCACGCGCGCCCGACGGATACCACCCTGCGCGTCGTCTCCCTCGTCGGGATCAGCACCCCTGCGTTCTGGCTCGGCATGTCGCTCATGCTCGCCTTCGCCGTGTGGCTGCACTGGTTCCCGGTGAGCGGCATCGGCACGCCGAAGACGCCCTTGCGCGTGGCGCATCATCTTGCCCTGCCCGCCATCACGCTGGGAGCGGTGTGTGCCGGCGTCATCGCGCGCATGACCCGCACCGCCATGCTCGAGGTCACCGATGCCGACTTCGTGCGCGTGGCGCGAGCCAAGGGCCTGTCACAATCCGATGCCATCTACCGTCATGCGTTCTTGGTGGCGCTGTCCCGGGTGATCCCGGTCATCGGTCTGCAAGCGGGCTACGTGCTGGGCGGCGCCGTGTACGTGGAGACGGTGTTCCAATGGCCCGGTCTGGGGCTGCTGCTGGTGAACGCCATCGAGAAGCGGGACCTGTTCTTGGCCCAAGGCGCGGTGCTGGTAATGGCCGCGGCGTACGTGCTGGTGAACCTATCCACGGACCTCTTGCAGCGCGCGCTGGATCCGAGGGTGAGAGCATGAAGGGCGCCCTGACGCGCACCCTTCGGCGCCCCGAAGTTCTCGTCAGTGCGGGGCTCCTGGCCGCCGTGGTGCTCGCCTGCGTGCTCGCCCCGGTGTTGCCCCTGCGCGATCCCGCCACGACGAACCTGGACGCGCGCCTCCTTGCTCCGCTGAGCTCCGGTCACCTGCTGGGCACCGATCAGCTCGGTCGAGATCTCCTCGCCCGGCTCGTGTTCGGCACACGGCTGTCGCTCTTGGTTGCGCTCTCCGGAGTGAGCGTCGCCGCCGTGTTCGGCACGCTCGCGGGGATCGTCGCCGCCTACCGGGGGCATCTCGCCGACATGGCCATCATGCGCAGCGTGGACGTGCTCATGGCCTTCCCCTACTTGCTGCTGGCACTCGCCATCGTCGCCGCCCTGGGCCCCGGGTTGACCAACGCCACGCTGGCCATTGCCATCGTCAACATCCCGTTCTTTGCGCGCACGGTTCGCGGTGCGACGCTGAGCATCGTGCAGGAAGAGTACGTGGCAGCGGCGCGCGCCACGGGAGCCACCAGCCTGCGCGTCATGTCGCGACACGTGCTCCCGAACGTCATGCCCGTAGTCACCGTGGCCGCCAGCACCAGCATCGGGTGGATGATCGTCGAGACCGCCGGGCTCAGCTTCTTGGGCTTGGGCGCCCAACCGCCCACGGCCGACCTGGGCGGCCTGCTCGGCCAGTCGCGGTATCTGATGGCGACGGCGCCCCACGTTGCCCTGGTCCCCGGGACGGCCCTGCTCTTGGTGGTGGTCGCGCTCAATCTGGTGGGGGACGGACTGCGCCAGGGTCTGGACCCAAAGCTCGGAAATCTCGATTGAAACCCTGGGGTGCCGAGGAAAATGGCACCCCCATGACGATTCTCATTTGAAAGTGAATGTCACTTTCATTAAGAACGGGGCATGACTTTCTCGAGAGCCCTCCTTGGTGCCGTCCTTGGCATTGCGGTGCTCACGCTGCCCGCCGTAGCGGCGGCCAACGACCGTCATTTCACCTACACCTACGAGACCGCGGTGCTTCCGCCCGGCGCTCGTGAGCTCGAGGTGTGGACCACGTGGCGCGCCGGCCGCGAGCGCTACTACTCCCGCTTCGATCATCGCTTGGAGCTGGAGGTCGGCGTGGCCAAGAACTTGATGACCTCCCTGTACATCAACTTCACCGGGCTCACGGAAGAGGACGACACCGGACAGCGGGCGTCGGAGTTCGAGTACGAGGGCGTGTCCAACGAGTGGAAGCTCAAGCTGTCGGATCCAGTGGCAGACGCCGTCGGCTTCGGCCTGTACGGCGAGGTGACCGCTGCGCCCAGCGAATACGAAGCGGAAGCGAAGCTCCTGTTCGACAAGCGCGTGGGCGACGTGCTGATCGCCATGAACCTCGTCGGCGAATCGGAATGGAAAGTCCAAAAGGACGAGACCGAGACGGAGCTGGCCGTCACTCCGGTCGCCGGCGTCAGCTACATCGTGAATCCGAGCTTCTCGGCCGGCGTCGAAATCCAGAACGAGAACGTCATCGAGGAAGGCGAGCTCGAGCACTCGGTCCTGTCCGCCGGACCGGTGATCTCCTACAGCACCGAAACCTGGTGGACCACGCTGACGTTCTTGCCGCAGATCACGGACTTCAAGAAGGGCGGCATCGACGACGAAGCCCACGAGCGCGTGCAAGTCCGCCTGTTGCTCTCGTCCCACCTGTAGCCGATGAAAGCGCTGCTCCTCGCCTGCATCGTCACCGCCGCCGTGCTCGCCAGCTGCACCGGACAGGTCCCGGAGCCCACGAGCGCCCACGTGGCCCGGGCCCAGGCGCGCTGGCCCGACACCACGGCCCGAGATCTGCGCGCCGGCCGGGAGCTGTTCGTGGAGCGCTGTTCCGGCTGCCACACCTTGCCGCGCCCCAGCCAACACAGCGCCAAGGAGTGGCCGGGGATCATGGCCAAGATGACCCCACTGGTGCACATGAAGCCGGATCAGATCGAGAAAGTGCAGCGCTACCTGATGGTGGTTTCCGAGCCCTGACGTAAGCTCTGTCTCGTCGCATGAGCTACCGCGACGATCGACAGGCCCTCAGAGAGCAGAACGAGCAGCTCCAAGCGGAGCTCGAGCGCGCCAAGACGGAGATCCGGCAGCTGGAGAGCGCCCAGCGAGAGCCGCGGGGACTCTGGCTCGCCCTGCTCACGACCCTGGTGCTGTGCACCACGGTCTCCGTCGTCTTGGTTCGGCTCGGCAGCTCCCTGGGTGAGGCCGCGGCGCTCTTGGGGGGCGCCATCGTTCTCGTCGTCGCGTTCCTCGGGCGGCAGCTTTCGGTGGTGGAGCCCGACGAGGCATTGGTCGTGTATCGACGCCATCGCCTCGAGATCCTGCGCGGCGGCCGAGTCTTGCGCCTACCCGGCGACCGGGTCACGCGGGTCGATCTGGGGGCGGTCCCGGTGCTGTTCCAACGCGGAGACGACCCCTGGGGCGCCGTCGTTCGGGTTCGCGACGACGAGGCGGCCATCGAGCGCGCTGCGCGGGATTGCGCGGATCGCGACCAGATCCGCCGACGTTCAGCCACGATCCTCGAGCACCTCGCGGCGAGGGACGCGCTCTCCCTGGAGCTCGCCGCCGCACCGGAGCTCGAAAGCCACGGCCTCGAGTTGATCGAGCTCGCGTCCTTCGAGGAGGGCTGAGCGTGGGGTTCGTGGAGCTCGGCGTCGTGATCGCCCTTGCGGTGGCCGCGCTGCTCTCGGGCTTCGTGGTGCTGCCGCGACGCGGAAGCTGGCTGATCGTCGCAGGGCGCCGCGGCCCCTCCGGGCGCGGATTCTCCCTCGCCAACGGCGCCACGCTCCGAGCTCCGCTCCTGGAGCGCGTGCTGCGCCTGTCGCGTGGCGCTCTGATCGTCGAAGCGGCGGGGCAACGCGCCACGGTCCGTCGCAAGGGCGACCCATCGAGCATCGGCCGATTGCTGGGTGCCAGCGAGGACGACACTCGCACCATGGCGCGCATCGCCCTCGCCCGGGCCGCTGCCGAGGCGGGCGACGATCCCGAGCGTTTCCGGGCGGAGGCGGGCCGACGTCTCGGCCGGCTGGGGCTGAGCCTGGACCGCCTGGAACCGGCGCGCGAAGATGACGCGGATGGAAACCGCATTGGTGACCGGCGCTACCGGAGCGATCGGTGAGGCCATCGCCCGCGGCCTGGCCCAGCGAGGGCTTCGCGTCGTGCTCGCCGCCCGCAGCCCGAAGTCGGCCCGGGCCGTTGCCGAGCGCATCGGCGGCGACGTCTCCGTGGAGGACGTCGAGCTCGGAAGCGCAGCCTCCATCTCCGCCCTCCGGCAGCGTTGGCGCGGCCCGTTGGACGTCTTGGTGAACGACGCCGCCATCGCGCCACGCAAGAAGGAGCTGACCGAAGAGGGGCTCGAGCGGCAGTTCGCCGTGAACGTCCTCGGCTACACGCGCATGCTCGCGCGCTTTGCGGACGTGCTGGCCGAGTCCCCCCGCGCGCGCGTCGTGAACGTGGCCAGCTACTGGGCGGGGGACCTCCGGCTGGACGATCTCATGTTCGAGCGCCGCCCTTACGACAACGACACCGCTTATCGACAATCGAAGCAGGCGAACCGCATGCTCACCGCGGCGTGGGCGGAACGGCTTCCGAACATCGCCATCAACGCTTGCCACCCAGGAGACGTCAGGAGCACCTTGTCGCTGTCCCTTGGCTTCGGCGGTCACGAGACGCCGGAACAGGGAGCGGCCACGCCGCTGTGGCTGGCTCTCGAGGCGCCCCGCGTGACCGGCAAGTACTTCGCCCGCTGCCGCGAGGAAAGCTGTCGCTTTGCTCGCGACCGCAGCGCGGTGGAAGCGCTGTACGAGATCTGCCAGCGCTTCGACTGACGTTTCAGGCGTCCGGGAAGCGGGACGACAGCTCTCCGCGCATGAACTCTCGCGACAGACTGAGCACGGCACGACCGTAGGCCTTGGGCGCCTCCGTGAAATAGCCGCGGCGGTCGAGCGCTTGGATGAAGCCTGCAGCGTCGCCCCGCCGCGCGGCGTCCACGGCCTCGGGGTAGCGCCTCCGGAGCATGTCGATGTAATCCCGCGCACCGGCTTCCGGTGTGGCGTACGCCCGAAAGCGACTGCGCACCCGACGCGAGCCCTCTTCCGTTTCCTCCCAGGTCCACCACAAGGCGCTGCCGCCGTCCGGCGCGCGACCTTTCAGCCCGGCGAAGTTGTAGTCGACCATCCACCGCCCCCGCCCCGTCTCCAGTGCCCACTGCGCCCACAGCACCCCGACGACCTTGGCGCTGGCGCGCTCCGAGAGCACGTCCGCCCAGGCGTTGCCCAGATGGCGAGCAGCATCCGCCGGGTCCATCGGCGTCGGACGCTTCCACCAGGTCGCGGGGGAGTCCTCGTCGCTGTCGGACGCTGCTTCGATTTCTGCCGCCGGCGCCTCGGTGACCGCCTCCACGGCAGGGAGGTCGCGGGCGGCGCGCGCTTCCGAGGCGTGCGCCGCTGGCTCTCCAAGCCAGCCGGCCAGCGCCACCACGCCGCCCACGACGCCTCCCACCACGCCGATGCCCAGTCCCGTCAGGCGACCGGACCAGCGGCTCTCGCTCGGGCGGCGCGGCGCCGCAGGCCATTTGACGTCACGTACGTGCACGGCACGAAATTGAAGCGGACTCGGGCGCCGACGGCCAACTACTGGACCACGCTCTGAAAACTTGGCCGATAGCGCAGCCGCCGGCGGTCGAAGCGAAAGAGCTCGGCGGAGCGGTGGGCCACCCCGGACTGGCGCTCGCCCGTTGGCACCAGGAGGCCCGTCGCCTGGGCACGGCGCCGGAAATTCCGCCGATCCAGCGCCTCACCCAGAGCGGCTTCCTGAACCGCCTGCAGCTGGGAGAGGGTGAACTTCTGCGGCAAGAGCTCTGCGCCCAAGAGGGAGGTGGTCGCTTCCGCAGTCACTCGATCGAGGCCGGCGCGCAGCATCTCGTCGTGGTCGAACGCCAGGCGCTTGGCGCGTCGAACCGGCAGCCATCGGACAGCGGCGGCGTCGCTGGCCGCCCGCGGCTGGGCGTCTTGCAGGCGAACCATCACCAAGAACGCGACGCTGATGGTGCGCCCACGCGGATCCCGATCCGGCGCGTCCCACACTCCGAGCTGCTCCGCATGCTCGCCCACCACGCCGGTCTCTTCCTCGAGCTCGCGGAGCGCAGTCCGCTCCAAGCGTTCGCCTGGCTCCATGAACCCTCCCGGAAGCGCCAGCTGTCCTCGACACGGGTCGTTCGCGCGTTCCACGAGCAGGACCACGAGGTCCTTACCGTCAAAACCGAGGGTCACGGCGTCCGCGGTGAGCGCCGTCATTTCTTGACGTGGGCGCGAAGCTCGGCGAGCTCCCGCTCGAACGCCCCCGACAGGATCGGAAACCGACACCAGGTCTTCGGATCGAGGTTCTCCTCGTCCAGATGGAAGCTCGGCGCGTAACGCTCGCGCTTCCACTGATTGCGGCTCCACAAGCGGAAGAAGCGCTCGATCCAGACCACCAGCCGTGCCGCGTCGTACTCGGGCAGCTCCACCCGCATGCGCCGAAACACCTCGCGGGGGCTCTGTTTGTCCCGTATCGCCGCGCGCTCGATGGCGTCCAAGAGGGCGTAGGGCATGAGGTCGTCTTCGTCCGTCTGCTTGGCCGCCTTGGGCCGGAGCTCCGCCGTTGGCTGCTGCACGTTGACGGCCGAAAGGGCCGGGATGGGACCGAGGCCCGCCGGCCCCGACGCTTCCATCCAACGGAGCCAGCGACGCAAGAAGGCCTTGTCGATGCCGGCTATCGGCGACAGACCACCGGCAGTGTCGCCGTCCATGGTGGCGTAGCCCACCGCCGCTTCGCTCCGATTGCTGGTCGAGAGCAGCAGCGCGCCCTCCACGTTCGCCAGCATCCACACGCTCGGCGCACGCACCCGCGCCTGGATGTTCTGCAGCGCGATGTCGTCGTGGCTCCAATCCAACGTGCGCCCCAGCGCCCGCGACACCAGCTCCACGTAGCCTTCGACCAACTGATCCACGTCCAGCTCCAGATGCCGCGCACCGACCCCCTCGGCCACGTCTCGGGCCGCGTCGCGCGTGACTTCGGAGCTGTTGCGAGTCGCCTGGTACGCCGTGGTCAACAGCCTTCCGATCAGCTGCTTCTCCGTAGTGAGCTCATTGATGCCGGGGATGTGGGAAAGCCGCTCGTGGATGCCCTCGATGCCGATCTCCTGCGCCGCCAGGCGCACCATCAAGGCCGAGAGCACGGCGACGGCCGCCGAGTCCGCACCTCCACTGAGGGACACCACGAATCCCCGGGAATGGCTCTTTTGTAGGTAGTCGAAGAGTGCGAGGGCGAGAGCGCGGGTGAACTCCTCTTCTTTCAGGTGGGCACCGGTCTCCCAGCCCGCGACCTGGGCGGGCGGCAGCTCCGGTTCCACGTCGGGATAGGTGTGCTCCACGCTGATCCGCTCCGCGGGATCCGGCGCCACGTTGGGCTCGTAGCTCGACAGCCAACCGTGCCGGCTGCGCGTGACGTCCACGTCCACCACCGCCGTGATGAGCCCGTGCCTCGCGAAGGAGAAGCGCGGAGCCGAGGCCAGGACCTTGCCCCCGCTGGCGATGATCGCGTCGCCGTCGTAGATGGCCCGCCCCGCCTCGTTGCCCACCAGATTCGCGTACACGTAGCTCACACCGAAGGCGCGGGACCCCTCCAGCACCAGGCGTCGACGGACGTCGCGCTTGTCGAAAGCGAAGTGGCTCGCGCTCGGATTCAAGATCACGTCCACGGCATCCAAGGACAGCTCCGCCCCGGGGCGCTCGGCGATCCACGCGTCCTCGCAAATCTCGAAGCCGATCTTGATACCGCCCACGTCGAAGTGGATGTCCCCGATGGGCAAGTCTGCACCGCCAACGCGAGTGGTGGAGCGGCGCCCCCGCGGCCAGGGCTTGAACCAACGTGGCTCGTAGTGGATTCCGTCGCCAGCGAGGGCGCGCTTGGCCACGAAGCCGATGGCGTGGCGGTCGACCACCAAGCAGCACGTGTTGTACACGGCCTTTGCGTGGCGAATGGGCAGCCCCACGCTGACCACCATGCCCTCCGTGCTGGGCAAGATCTCTCCGAGCACCTCCAGCGCCATGCCCAGCACCGCGGGCGAGAGGAACATGTCCTCGCAGCCGTAGCCCGTGATGCACAGCTCCGGCAGACACAAGATGCCGACGCCGTCGGAACGGGCCTCGCTGATGGCATCGAGGATGTTCTTCTTGTTGCGCTCCCAGTCGAGCGGGGTCTGGTTGAGCGTCGCGGCAGCGACCTTCACCAGCTTCATGATTCCTGCTCCAGGAGGCCGAAGCCCTTGAGCTTGCGCCACAAGGTCACCCGGCTGATTCCGAGCATGCGGGCGGCACGCTCCTTGTTGCCACCAGCGCGATCGAGCGCCCGCAAGATGCGCCGCGCCTCCGGCGGAAGCTCTTCTTCGGGGGGCGTGGGCTCGTTGACACTGGCGTGGGCACCGGGCTCTTCGCCCCGGATCTCCGGCGGAAGATCCGTCTCCGTCAGGATGGGGCCTTCCCCCATCACGAAGGCGTACTCCACGGCGTTCTGCAGCTCGCGCACGTTGCCCGGAAAATCATAGCGTTCCAATACGTCACAGGCTCCCGGGGCGATGCGAGAGATGCTGCGTTCCGAAGTCTTGTTGCGCTCGTCCACGAAGTACCGAGCCAAGAGGGCGATGTCCACCTTGCGATCCCGCAGCGGCGGAAGGAACACGGGCACCACGCGCAGACGGTACATCAGGTCCGCACGGAAACGCCCGGCGTCGACCTCCCGCCGGAGTGAGCGATGGGTAGCCGCCACGAAGCGCACGTCCACGGGGATCGCCTCGCGGGCGCCCACCGGCAACACCACTCGTTCTTGGAGCACTCGCAGCAGCTTGGCTTGCAGCTCGAGCGGCAGCTCGGCGATCTCGTCGAGGAACAGCGTACCGCCGTGCGCCAGCCGCACGTGGCCTTCTGCGTCGCGCACCGCGCCGGTGAAGGCACCACGCACGTGACCAAAGAGCTCGCTCTCGAGCAGCGGTGCCGGAACGGCGGCGCAGTTGATGGCTCGGAACGGCCCCTTGGTGCGACGAGACTCCAAATGGATCGCGCGGGCCACGAGCTCCTTGCCGGCCCCCGTTTCCCCCCGCACCAGCACGCTGGCGTCGGAGCGCGCCACTTTCTTCACGTCCCGGAGCAGACGCTTCATCGCGGGGTCCCGCGTCAGGATCCCGTGCAAGCTCACGGGCGCATCCGGACCCTCGCTCTCCCATTCTTCTTCGTCCAGCAGCAACAGCCAGCCGATGGTCTCCTTGCCGTGAGAAAGCGGAATCGTTCTCACCTGCACCACGTGGTCCCCACCGGAGCGACTCGGTCGTCGCACGTGGGCGCTCACCGGCCGTCCCTCCGCCAAGGCTTCCGCGACGGGGCGTTCCGGACCCGTGCCGCACAGGAGCTGAGCTGCCCGCACGCCCGCGGGCAGCTCGGACCCGACGAGCTTCGCGGCTTCGTCCGTGGCGTCGACGATGCGCAGTTGCTCGTCGAGCAAGATGGCGGCCCCGGCGACCTCCGTGAGGGCCACGCGCCACAACGGACGCGAGTCGGTGGGCTCAGGCCGGCGTGCCATCAGGCGACAGCCTTCCGCGCCTCGCTCTTGTCCGCAAGGGCAGCGCGCAGGGACGACTCGAGCTGGGCCCGTGCCTCGCGCCCCGCAGCCTCGGACCAGACCTGGATCTGCACGGCGACCGCGTGGTCGTCCTCTTCGCCGGTCACCTCCACCATCGACCCCGGTGCACGGTAGGGGGACAGCACCGCTACCCGGCGCGCGTCTTCCAGGACGTCACCGGTCACGGCTCCCGCCAGCCGCAGGCGCACCCGCACGGGAACCGTGTTCTTCACTCGTGCCACCGTGACCACGGCGTCGTTCAACAGGCGATTGGGCACGAAGGACGTGGCGCCATCGGGCTGGCGCAGCTCGACTTGCGCGATGCCGACGCGCTGGACGATGCCTCCGTGGCCGCCCACCTGGATGCGATCTCCGCCCCGGATGCGCCGGCGCAGCACGAGCCCCACTCCCACCAGTGCGTTCTGGATGTGCCCCGAAAACACCCAGGACGCCGAGGCGAGCAGCACGACGAAGGCGAAGGCGGAGACGATCGGGGCGGCGGCCGCGACACGTCGGGCTATCAGGTAGAGCACCACTGCGGCGAGCACCACCCGGGACGCGTTCTCGATGCCACCGAGACGCCGTCGGGCGTCGAAGCCGAGACGCCACGCGACCTTCAACACGACGCTCACGGCGCGCACCAGCAAGAGCGCCACCGTCACCACGATGGCCAGCTCGATCAGCGCGCGGAGCCGGAACATGTCCGACAGCCCCTGGGCCTCGATGGCCAGTCGCTCCACCAGGGTGTGGCTCTTCGCTTCCTGGCCGTGGTCCAGGTGGAACGTGGGCAACGCGGAGCTGCATCCCGTGGAGAGCAGGGCAAAGGCAGCCATGAGCTTCCGTTTCACGAGCGCACTCCCATGGACCGAAGACCCTGCAATACCAGGGGCCGGACGGCGCGCACGATGCGCACCTCGCCTCGGCCGGTACCAATCGGCTCGACCAACCCGGACGTCGTGAGAAAATGCAGGTGCCGGCGGGCTTCCGCGGGCCCGAGCTGCAGCGACTTCGCCAGGTCCGCTTCTTCCATCGGCCCAAAGCGCATCATCTCGAGCAGCATGGCGGCCACCGGCGGCGGAAGGCGATCCAGGAACGGCAACGTCAGGCTCAGGGTGCGATGCACCTCCGGGGCGACGTTGCCCGTCGTGTCCACGCCGATGGACTTGAGCCAGATGGCGAACGCTCGGCTCAAGTTGCCATCGCTCACCCGCGCCAGGACGCTGAAATACAAACTGCGATCATCCGCGCGCTGAAGCCGAGCGAGCACACGGCTCGCTACGGTGCGGGGGTAGACCACCTTTCGGCCGCTCAGACGATGGCGCTGCTCGATGGCGCTGGCGAGGGCCTCGGTGCCCAGTGGCTCGAGAGAGACCACCTTGGCAAAGGACTCGCGAACGCTCACGCACTCCTCGAACAAGGACAGCGTGCTCGCTTCCGCCGCCACCAGCCAGAACGCGACCTTCCGCGTCGCCACGACCAAATCCAAGAACCCTTCCAGCTCCCGAAGTCCCTTCACGTCGGCCGGAAACCACTGTTCCAGGTCGTCGAGCAGGATCGTGGTCTTGGTCTCGGACAACGCGGCAATCAGCGCGCTGCGGCGGGGTCGAACGCCGAGCTCGATGGACAGCGCCTCCACGATGCCCACGTCCCGCCGCCACTCCAGGGGCTCGGGACGCAGCAGGCGAGGCGCCGACAGCTCCAGCTCGCACAGGTTGAGCATGCTGGTGCGCCCCGAACCGTGGCTTCCCACCAAGAGCGCCGAGGAAGCCGCACCCCCGAGCCAGTCGCGTTCCGCAGCCAGAATCGAGCGGAGCTCGGCCTCGTAAGCGGAGAACAGGCGATGCTCTCGCACCGGCTCCAGCAGGAACAGCTTCTGATAGTCCTTGGGCAGCTCGCCGGTGCGCTGCCAGCGCTCGGCGTAGTCGCGAATGTCGGCGGCATCGAACGCCTCTTCCGTCACTCGTCGACGCACGTCCCGGGAGATCTGACTACCGCTCACGCGGTCCACGATGCGGGAGAGTCGCTCGAGCCCGGCGTGCAGCCACTCCGCTCCGGGCGCCGTCGCTCGTCGAGCGCGCTGGATCCAACGCGAGAGCAGGCCACCCGCCGCTGCGCGAGCGCTCTCCTCGCTCTCACCCAGTCGCGCCAGATCGTCGAGGGCGGTTCGTGCTTGGGTGCGAATGCCCTCGCTGGACTTCTGGATGCCGTCGTCCAGTGCTTGCAGGTGCTCGGCCAGGCGGCTCAGGGCGCGGTCGAAGGCGTCCTTCGTCATCTCGCGCTCTTCGCTGCCGTCCTCGCTCCCGTGCGCTTCCAGCGCATGCTGCGCGATGTCTATGGCTTCGCGAATGCGCCCAGCGGTAGCCGCGACGATCTCGGTGATGGTGCGTACCTGCTCGTCGATGCCCGGCAGCAGCCTGCGGATCACCAGCTCCGAGGCTTCGCTGCGCAGGGGAACGCGGCGCGTCTGCACGTGATCCGGCTCGGCGGCGCGAAACGCGGGCGTATCCGCTCGAGCCAGCACCAGAGTCTCCGGCAATCGCTCGATCACGGCACGGGCCTCGACAGCCACGGAATGGGCGCTCGCCGCAGCGCGGAGCCGCGCCGCGCCGCGCTCGAGCTGGCGTGTCAGGTCCTCGTCGCAGGCCAGGGCGCAGCGATCGACGAAGCCGCCGCGCTCCCCGTCCGAGAGCGGGCGCTCGGGCGGCAGCGTGTCGCGGATGGTCTCGAGCTTGAAGCGCACGGTATCCACCACGGCTTCGATGTTCTCCAGCGCATGCGCCGCCGGCTCCAGCACCGTCTGCTCCAGCGACGCCGACAGCCGCGCCTCCATGTGCGCCAGCTCCACTTGGAGCAGGAGCGCGCCGCGATCCGCTTCCAGCACGTGCGCCCAAGCCTCGGCCCGCGCATCGAGCTCCGCCAGGGCGCCCGCCACCTGCGGCTCCACCGCCGAGAGCCGGAGCTTGCGCGGCGGCAGCGCCGGCCCGCCCGCCAGCCGAAGCGGGTCCACCATGGTGGAGAGCCCGTCGAGCAGCAGGGTCTTGGCCTGCGCTTCGAAGCGATCGTGCACGGCGTCGAGCTCTTCGCTCACCGTACGACGCGTGGTCTCGAGGTCGTGCTTCTTCTCCGCGAGCCTCCGGAGCTCTTCCACGACGTGCGCCTGGGTTCTGCACCAGACGCCGAGGAGCTCCAGGGCCAGCCGCGCGACCCGCGGTTCGAGCTCGTGGCGCGCGACGAGCCCCACCGGCACCCGGCGCAACCGCCCGCTCTTGCCGAAGGTGAAGACGCGCGCGAGGGTGGCGCCGCGCTTGCGCAAGCGCACCCGCCACGAATCACCGGAGTACACCCGCCGGTCGTCGGCCGTCATCGGCACCGTCACCACCGCGGGGCAGGCGCGCACTTCGTCGGCCAAGGCCTCGAACAGCGCCCGAGAGAGCTCCACGCGCCGCTCCATGTCCTCCGAGCGTGCGTCGATGGCCCACGCTTCGAGACGCAAGGTCCAGTCGTCGTCCGCCAGTAGCTCGTGCTGGGTCTGCGTCAGGGTTTGCTGCCAGCTCTCGAGAGGCTCGCGCACGATGCTCTCGGACCGGGCCCAGAGCTTCTGGTACAGCTCGGCGACGATCGCCGCCAGCTCCGGCTGCCCGAGACGGTCCGCCAGCTCCGCCAAGCGTTCCGCCTCCTCCGGCGGTGGCTCCGCGAGGGCCAGCTCGGTGGCGACAGCGGCCGGCGCGCTGTGCTCCTCCGCGCCCTCTTCCGCCACCTCGCCTGCGCCCTTGAGGGCACGGCGCAGCGTGATGGGGCCGACCAACAGGTTCAGCGCCACCACGGCCATGCCGGTGCTCGTGATCTGTGACGCGAGGGAAGGCAGCTGTTGCGCCGCCAGCCCGACCAACCCGAGCGTGACGCCGGCCTGCGGTAGGTAGCCGAGCCACGCGTTCTTGCGCACGTACTCCGACTCGCCCCCCACACGGCCACCAATGCGCGATGCCATCACGTACACCACGGCGCGCGCGGCACACAGCGCCGCCGCCAGGGGCAGGATGCGCCAGGTGGCCGAGAGGTCGATGCCCGCGCCGGCGTTGGTGAAGAACACCACGAACACCGGGAGCGCGACCATCTGCACGGGACCCATGAGCTCGTGCTCGTACTTGGAGAAATTCCGCACCACGAAGCCCGCGGTGATGAACACCAGCAAGAGCTCGAGGTGCAGCGCGCGCCCGACCTCGGACACGACCAGGATCATGGCCGCCACGAACAGCAGCATCTCGGCGTGGACGAAGCGAATGTAGGCGATGAGCAGCGCCCCGAGCACCAATCCCGCCAAGATGGAGCTGCCGAGCTCCTCGGCGACCAACAGGATCACGTTCTCGTCGCCGCCGGCTTGGCCAATGAGGGAGCGACTGGCCGCCACCGCCACCGCCAGCAGCACCACCACCACCAGGTCCTTGAGCACCGCGTGCCCCAAGACCAGATCCATCAGGCGCCCGCGAGCGCGGGTCTCGTTCATCACCGCCAAGGCGATGGCCGGCGAGGTCCCCACGGACAGCGCCGCCAGCACCAGCGTCACCGCCAGCACCTGGCTACGCCCGTCGAGCGGAAGCACGCCCGTTGTGGTCTGGATCAGATAGAACGTGCCACCGACCACCGCGGCGCCGATCAGCACCTTGCTCACGATGGTGGTGGCCAGCGTCTTGTACAGTCGGCCGATCTGACGAAGATCCAGCTCGAGCCCCGCGCCCGTGGCGATCAAGCCCAGGGCCAGGGTGTTGAACATCTTCATCTCCGTGACCACCTGCGTCGACAAGATGTCGGCCACGGAGGGTCCGAGAACCACGCCGCTGACGATGTAGCCGGTGACCTTGGGCAGCCGCAGCAGGCTGCCGATCTCCGCCACGGTGAAGGCGGCCAGCAGCACGAAGCCGATGGCGGCCAGCGTCATCGGGTTTTTGCCGGGCAACGTGGACGCCTTCAAGGCGTCCAGTCCCAGCATCATGGCCAAGAGACCGATGATGACCGCCAGGCGCCTCATGCCGGGGCCTCCGACGATTCTTCCACCTTGGGCGCTTCCTGGCCGAGCTCTCCCGCATCGGCGAGCAGCGCCCGGAGGGCACGCGCGCTGAACAGGTCCGACAGCAGCGTGCCCACCAGCACCGTGGTGAGGATCAACGACGAAAAGCTCGGGAAGCGCTGGGCGAAGTTCACTCCGATGGCCACCGCCAGGGTGCCTTGAGACAAGAGCCCGTTGCCCACTCGTCGGGTGACGAGCTTGTCCTCCAAGAACAGCTTCACCGCGAGCCAGGTGGCCATGCGCCGCCCGACGAAACGCACCAGCACGTAGAGGGCCGGGAACAGCCAGGCCCAGCCCCGCACGGGATCCCAGAGCGTGCCGGCGAAGATCATCACCAACACGAACAGCGGATGCTGCAGGCGGTCGAGCTCTCCTTGCACCTTCGCGCAATGACTCGAGGTGAGGCTCACGGTCACCGCGGCCATCAGACACACGAACAGCGGAGAAATTCCCAGCGCGGCCCCCACTCCGGAAGCGAAGGTCACCAGGCCGATGGTGGCGAGGAAGATCTTGGCCGGCTCGCTCTCGCGGCCGATGAACAGGCCGAACAAGAGCCCGCTGACCACGCCCACCGCCACCGAGGCGATCACCCACTCGGTCACCGTCATGGAGTAGCGGCTGGCCGCGTCCGTCGCCCGGGCCGACGCCAGCACCACGCCGGACACCAGCACCGCCGTGATCTGGCTGGCGCGCGCCGACGCCTCGAGCAGATCGCTGACGCGACCACCGGCAGCCGAGAGCCGCCGCGTGGACTCGATCAGGAGCGGCGACGCGACCGCCGCTGCCGCTCCCACGCCGAGCGCCACCCACAGGTGCGTGCTGGCGACGTGCACCTCCACCAGGTACCCGTGGGTGCGCAGGAGCACGGCGTTGTAGACGAAGTCCGCTTGGGCCGCGTCTGCGGGAAACATCAGAGTCAGCGCCGTGAGCACCGCCCCGGAGACGGCGATCAGCGTGAGCAGCGCCGACGAGAAGCCGGCCACGCCCTCATCGATGCGCCGCGCCTCGCGCTTGCCCCGGAGCCCCAGCACGAAGCCGACCAGGCCGAGCAGCAAGGAGAACAAGGGCGCGAGCCGATCCACCGTCGCCGCGCTCAGCAGCTTCCACGGGAAGTGAGGCCCGATCAGCACGCCCACCAGGATGTATTCGGCGCCCGAGAGGGTGACGAAGCGTGACGCATAGCGCGTCAGCAGGTGGCCGATGGCGAAGCTGAAGATCACCACCAGAACGAGGACCAGGGTGGCGTTCACGGCTTGCCTCCCTCGGCGCTGGTCCGCTCACCGTCGTCGATGTCCGCCCAGGCCATGCCTTGCGCCGGCTCCACCACGATGTTGCGCGCGTCGATCACGGCCAGCCCCACACCGGGCACTTGCTTCTGCCCCCACTGCACGGCGAGCTTCGCCGAACGCAGAGCCACCAAGCGGTCGTACACTGCCTTTGCCAGCACGGCTCGCGTGATCGCCTCGCCATCACCGGTCGCCGCCACGGCACCACGCTCCCCCACCCACAGCGCCGCGCCGGCCACGGGCACGTCGCCCACCCGCCCCGGCAGGGCGAGCCACGGCCCTCCGGAGCTGACCGCGCCGGCGAACTCGCCGTCCACGCCGCGCACCAGCACCGCCACGGTATCGCTGCCGCCTTCCGCCGGTTCCGCTGCCGCGTCCGTGCCGCCGTCCCCCGGCGGCGCCCGCTCCAGGGCAGGTCCCGCGCGCTTCTTCAGCCGCTCCAGCGTGACGGGGTTGACCCAGCGCTCCCAGTCCGCCGGCAATCCTGCGTCGACGCCACCATCCGGCGAAAGCATGCCGAGCAGCAGCGCGCGATAGCGTTGGTGGCTATCGGGCAGGATCGGATCAAACGGCTTTTCCCCCGATAGCTCCGCAAAGCGGTAAGCGCCGTCACCACTCAGCACGCGGTACGAAGTGTCCGCCACCCGCCGCGCCACCCGCACCGGGTTCTTGACGCGCGAAATCGCCGCCACTGCCCCGGCGCGCCCGTCAGAAGCCATGACTGCGGCGTCCATCTCGATGCTGGTTCCATCCAAACGCAGCGCAGAGCCGGTGCCAGCGTTGCGCCGCGGAGAATCTTCCAGCACGCGCGCGCCTTCCACCGCGGCATCCAGCGCTGCGCCACCCCGAGCGAGGAAGTTCATGGCCACCCGCACCGCACCTTGTTCGGGTTTGGGTTGGTCCGGCGCGGAATCGAGACCTCCGAAGGCAACCACCGCCGTGCCCTTGGGCGGCTCACCGGCATCCGGCAACGGCGCGCTGGCGTCCACGCCCGCTTCCGGAACGACGCGCCGCGGCAGTCCGTGCGCGAAGGACGCGGCCGGGGCGATCACGCTCTCGGCGCTGGGCCCTTCCGGCTCGTCCCGCCGCACGCGGCAGTCGAGCGCCAAGGCGGCCACGAAAACCGCACAAAACAGCGCACGAATCCCCAGAAGCAGGCGCTGGTCGCCGCCTCGTCGGCGCGCACGTCGGCGCGGAGACGCTGCTCGGGGAGAAGTCACGGGGCTGTGCCATGGGATCTTCGCAGACCTGCACCACGAACTGCCAAGTTGTCGCCGAGGGTCGGCCCGCGGACCGTATACTCCCGGCGTGGCGCGCCTTTCTCTCTTGGCTTGGGGCCTTCCGCTCTCACTCCTGCTCGTGGGCTGCTCGGACGACGAAACCGAGCCCGGCGGCCCGGTGCCGGTGCGCATCGAGTCCGGCGACTACGCGGTGCGCGTGAGCGCGGACGCCGTCGACCTGCTGCGACGGGACGACGTGCTGCTGTCGTTTCCCGCCGACGCCTTCGTTCTCGGACGGGTGGACGAGATCGACGACGCGACCAACTACGATCCCTACCCGCTGGTGACCGGCGCCCCCACGGCCACCGAACCGCCGGGCCTCAGCTGGCAGCCCGCCGAGAAGATCCGACCGACGGCCCGCGACGCGACCAGCGTCACCGTCACCCTCACCCACTCCGGCGGGCGCACGTCCACGCTCTCGCTCAGCGTGGACGGCGACGGGCGCTTCGGCGCGCGCTTCGTTCCGTCCGCGGAGGGAGACGCCATCGCCTATCTGCGACTGCGCCCTCGCGTGGACGGCAGCGAAGGCTTCTACGGGCTCGGTGAGGTGTTCGACGACGTGAATCACCGCGGCAAGGTTCGCGCGATGCAACTGGAAGCCACCGGAGAGCTGGAGAGCACGAACAACGAAGCCCACGTGCCCATTCCGCTCTTGGTCGGCACCCGCGGTTGGGGATTGTTCGTCGAAAACCCCTACCCCGCCGCCTTCGACGTGGCCCAGGGCGACGCCGAGCACGCCGAGATCACCTTCGGCACCGGGGCCGCTTCCGGCGAGGGGCTGAGCTTCCACCTGCTGGCCGCCGAGCACCCCCTGGACGTCACCCGTCGCTACTACGACGCCACGGGCTATCCGCGGCTGCCCGCTCGCTGGGCCCTCGGGCCCTGGGTGTGGCGCGACGAGAACGACGACCAAGCCCAGGTGGAGAACGACCTCGCGCAAATTCGTGCGCTCGACCTCGCGACCAGCGCGTACTGGATCGATCGTCCCTACGCGACGGCGGTGAACACCTTCGATTTCAACCCCACGCAGTTCCCCGACGCGCAGGCGATGATCGACAAGATGCACGCCCTCGGCTTCCGCACCGCCCTGTGGCACACGCCCTATCTCGACGAGAAGGACCCCGCCACCCAAGCCCTGCGCGACGAAGCCACGCAGAAGGGCTACTACCCACCGGAGCGCGGCCTGCTCTTGAACAAGTGGGGCCCGCCCATCGACTTCACGAATCCGGACGCCGTGGCGTGGTGGAAGAGCCTGGTCAAGAAGTACATCGACATGGGCGTGGAGGGCTTCAAGCTGGACTACGGCGAGGACATCGTTCCCGGAGTGTTCGGCGCGCGCAACGTGTGGAAGTTCTCCGACGGCAGCGACGAACGCACCATGCACAGCCAGTTCCAGAAGCTCTACCACTCGACCTATTCCGAGCTTCTGGGGGACGAGCAGAACTTCTTGCTCTGCCGCGGCGGCACCTACGGCGACCAGACCCACGTCAGCGTGATCTGGCCCGGAGATCTCGACGCCAGCTTCGCCAAGCACGGCGAGACGGTGGACACCGGAACCGACAAGTACAACGCCGTGGGCGGGCTACCCGCGTCCGTCGTCGCAGGTCTGTCCCTGGGCCCGTCCGGCTATCCATTCTACGGCTCCGACACCGGCGGCTATCGCCATTCACCGCCGGACAAGGAGCTGTTCACGCGCTGGTTCGAGCAGACCGCGCTCAGCAGCGTGATGCAGATCGGCACCAGCTCGAACGACGTCGCCTGGGAAGCGACCGCCGAGAACGGCTTCGACGACGAGATGCTCGGTTGGTACCGAAAGTACGTTCGGCTCCACCTGCGCCTGTTCCCCTACGAATGGACGCTGGCCAAGCGCATCGCCGAAGACGGGCGTCCCATCCAGCGTGCCCTCGGCCTCGCCTACCCCGAGCTCGGCATTCATCCGAACGACGTGTACCTGTTCGGCGACGACCTCTTGGTCGCACCGGTGGTGGAGCGCGGCGTGACCTCGCGGGAGGTACCCCTGCCGCCCGGAACCTGGGTCGACTACTGGACCGGCGTCGCCCACGAGGGCCCCGGGACCCTCACCGTGGACGCCCCCCTCGACACGTTGCCGCTGTTCCTGCGCGCCGGCGGCATCGTTCCCATGCTGAGGCCGACCATCGACACCTTGGCGCCCACCACGGATACGGCGAACGTGGACTCCTTCGCGACCACGCCGGGGCTCTTGTGGGTGCGGATCGCGCCGGGGGCAGCGTCGAGCTTTGCGCTCTACGACGGCACCGAGCTGACGCAGGCAGCGGACAGCTCGGAGATTTCCCTCGGGACCAAGGGCGGCGCCGAGTTTTCCCTGGGGACGGTGTTCGAGGTGATCGGCCTCGGGACAAAGCCCGCCAGCGTGACGGTAGACGGCCAGCCGCTGTCGGAAGCTGCGGATCTCGACGCAGCCGCCGAGGGCTATTCGTACACCGATGAGACGGGCGGGACGCTGTGGGTGAAGCTCGGTCCGGGCGAGCGCGCCGTGACCGTCACGCGCTGAGCGGGCGCACGGTTTCCGCGCCGCCGCGACAAGATCGAACGACCCGCTCAGGCCATTTTCATGAGGATGTCGCGGAGGCGCGGAACCTCGCGGCCCCTCGGCACCCGAAGAATCAGAACTTCCACAAGGCGCTGGCGGCGGCGGAGCCCGGCCCTCCACCGAAGCGGAGGCGCGGCGCGGCCGACGCCTGGGCCGGCTCTTTGTGATCCGCGGTCAGCCACAACGTCACCCCGAGGCCGGCGCCCACCACGGCGACCCCCGTGAGCACCGTGCTGACGACCGCCATGCTGCGACCGGTGGACAGCTGGCTGTCGCTGCAGCTCGGTCCGCAGCTGTCGTTCGCGTCGTCGTACTCCTTCTTGGCGATGATGCCCGTCACCACGGCGCCGCCGGCCGCGGCGGCTCCGACCCCGAGGGCGATGTACGCCGGCAGACGATTCGGCTTTTCACGATCCGCCGTTGGCGGCGGAGTAACGGGGGGCGGCGTCTCGGGCGCCCCGGTTTCGGACGGCGGCCCCGGGGGCGGCTTGTCCGGACCGGCGGGCTGCTCGGCGGCCTTGCGCTTCTCGAGGTTCGCGATGCGAAGCTTCACCGTGTCGACGTGCTCGCCGTCGGGCTCGAGCTCCAGGTACTTGTTCAGCGCCGCGAGCGCGGCGTCCAGGTTCGCCGTGCGCTCGTGAACGGTCGCGATGTTGAGCAAGATCTCTGGCCGCTTGGAGAGGTCGTAGGCCTTTTGAAACGCCTTGAGGGCGTTGTCGTAGTCGCTCTCTTGCAGGTACGCGACGCCGGAATCGAAGTGACGCCGGGCCAGCTCGTCGGCGGATTCCTGACCCCAGGCAGGACCGGACAGCGCGAGAACGGTGAAGAATCCGAGCAGGCCCAGACCACGTCGTCGACTCAGCACGATGTCATCGTACGCCAGCACCGGAGCACCGTCACGTCTTCGGCCCGGAAACCCCCGCGTGCTAGCGTGTTGCGCGATGCACAAGCAGCTGGTCGGGGTCGGGGCGATCGCGGGGCTGAGCCTTTCGGGGCTCGCGCTGGCACAAGCTGCTCCCGGCGGAAGCTCCGCGGCGTTGCCGCCCGCCCCGCCCGACGCCAGTGCGCCGGCCGCGAGCGCTTCACCAGTCCCCGCCCCGACTCCGAGCGCGGTGGCGCCGACGCCCGCTCCTCCCACGCCCGCCGAGGCAACGCCCTACCCGGCGCAGCCTCCGTACTATGCCCCCTATCCGCCACAACAAGGTTACGGCTACCCGCCGGGCTACGCCTACCCACCTCCCGTGTACTACGCGCCGGAGCGGCCACGGCCGCGCTATCCGGATGACGCCGCCGCGCAGGCATCGCCGTTCTTCGAGCTCTTGGTCGGCGGCGTCGGCTGGGACAAGCGCTTCTCGCAGTTCTTCAACGTGGGGATGCAGGCGGGCCTGTACCTCGGCGGCCGCGTGCGCGTCACCGTGCGCGGCTTGCTGCTCACCTCGGAACCCAACGACGACGGCGAGTACACGGACCGGGTGCTGACCGACGGCTTCGTGACCGAGCCCTCCGATTCACCGTCGTTCCTGTACGGCGCCTCCCTCGGGTTTGCGGGCATTGCGCGACGAAACTTCGTGTTCTCGCCAGGCATCGCGGGATGGCGCTCCGACGTGAGCGATTACGGCTCGTTCTTGGGGCTGTCCCTGCCCTTCGAGTGGGTGACGGACGAGGGCGCTCGCTTCGGCTTCGAGTTCGACGTGGGGCGCGCCTTCGGCGGCACGTCCACGGCGGTGTGCGAGTTCTCCGGCTCGTGCACCATCGGCACGACCCAGGAGATGGACCGCAACAGCGGCACCGCGATCTACGGCGCGTTCCAGTTCGGCTGGGGGTTGAACCACCCGGAGCCCAAGCTCCCGCCTCAGTAACGCGATTCTCGCAGCGTTTTTCCGGGGGTTTGCCAGGGGCTTGGGCGAGGACTAACTTTCCGGGACCGGCCATGGCGCGTCTTGCTCGATTCGTCCTTCCGCTCTTGGTGCTCCTCGCGGGATGTCAGTCCCCGGGGGACAAGACGACTCCGGCCGCCGAGGGCACGTCGGCCACGGCTTCGAAGGCGGCGCCCACCGCCGCCGGGGTGTGTGCGGACGAGCCCGTCGCCGCCTCCGCCACCAGCTGCGGCGACACCTGCGAGGGCGAGACCGCCTGCAAGGGTGGCTGCGGCTCCTGCGGCTGCAGCGCGACCACGGCCAAGGGCAACGCCGAGCTCGTGCCGGCGGAGCAGGCCAAGGTGGGCGACCGCACGCGCTGCCCGGTGAGCGGCGGCGTGTTCGTTGTGCGACCGGACACCGTGCGGGTGGACGTGGGCGGCCACAGCTACCCCGTGTGCTGCCCGGGCTGCGCGGCGCGCCTCCAGGCTCATCCCGAGAAGTATCTCGACAGCTGATCCGGGTTTGCGCTTCTTCGCCACATGCGCTGCCGGCACCGAGCTGGCCCTGAAGGCCGAGCTCTACGAGCTTCGCATGTTCCGCGTCCGCGCGGACCGCGGCGGCGTGCGCTTCGAGGGCGGCTGGGAGCAGGCGATCCGCGCCTGCCTGTGGAGCCGCATCGCCGTGCGCATCTTGATGCCCGTCGCGGAGTTCGACTGCGCCGATGGCGACGCCCTGTACGAAGGCACGCGGAGCTTCGATTTTTCCAGCGTGCTCTCCCCAGAGCGCACCCTCGCCGTCTCCAGCATCACGAAGGACAGCGCCCTGGGCCACACGATGTTCATCGCCCAGCGCACCAAAGACGCCATCGTGGATCAACTCCGGGAGCGCTTCGGAAGCCGGCCCTCGGTCGACAAGCGCGACCCGGACGTCGCGGTCTTCGTGCGCGTCGCGAAGGACCGCGCCACCGTGTATCTGGATCTGGTCGCGGAGCCGCTGCACCGCCGAGGCTGGCGCGCTCCCGGAGCCCCGGCGCCGCTGAAAGAGACGCTGGCGGCGGCCATCGTGCGCCTCAGCGGCTGGAACCGAAAGGCGCCGTTCACGGATCCGATGTGCGGCTCCGGGACCCTCGCCATCGAGGCCGACGGCTGGGCCCGTAGCCTCGCGCCAGGGCTCTCCCGAGACCGCTTCGGTTTCGAGCGCTGGGCCGATCACGACGCCGAGCGGCGCGCGCTGTGTGCCGAGAGTCGCGAGCACGCGCGAGCGGAAGAGCTGTCCGAAGGGCCGGAGATCGTGGCCTCCGACGTGGACGCCAAGGCCGTGCAGCAGACGCGAGACAACGCTCGAAGGGCACGGGCCCGGCTGCGCGTCACGCAGGCTCGAGTGGAGGACGTACGAAGCACCACGCCGCCGGGTTCCATCGTGAGCAATCCGCCCTACGGCGAGCGCGTGGAGACGGACGCGCTCTTGTGGCGTGAGATCTTCGACGCCATGTTCGGACTGACGCCCGGGCACCGCGTCTCGTTGCTGCTTCCGGCCGAGGCGCGGCTACCGGTGCCGCGGCACGCCGAGCGGATCGCCCTCTTCAACGGCGCGATCCGCTGCGAGCTCGCGAGCTGGGACGTGGAGGAGCGACGACGGCGCCGCGTAGTCAGGGGGTGAGCACCACCTTGCCGACGTTCTTGCCCTGCTCCAGCTCCTGGTGCGCCGCTGCCGCTTCCGAGAACGGAAACACCTTGCCCACGTGGGGCCGGATCTTTCCCTGGCGGTAGAGCTCCACCAGGTCCTTCATTTCTTCCGTGAGCATATCGAGCTCGCTGAACAGGTGCCCCATGTTCACGCCGGCCACCGCACGGTTGTCGTTCATGAGCTTCATCGGGGAGTACCAGGGGATCTGCGCCATCTGGCCGACCACACGGAACAGGTTGCGCTTGCCGCTGCCGCTGTTGGCGTTGGCGAGGCCGAAAGCGATCAGCATGCCGGCGGGCTTGAGCAGGGAATAGCCCTTCTTCCAGTCCGCGCCCCCCAATGCATCGAGCACCAGATCCACGCCGCGCCCCTCGGTGAGACGGCGGATCTCGGTGACGTAGTCGAGATTTCGATAGTCGATGGGGTGATCACAGCCCTGCTCTCGGGCGTAGTCGTGCTTGCCCGCCGACGCCGTGCCGTAGGTCACGAGGCCCTCCACCGTGCGGCACAGCTGCAGCGCGGCCGTGCCCACGCCGCCCGCCGCCATGTGCACCAGGACGTGCTCGCCCTTCCGCACCCGCGCGATGCGAAACAGCATGTGGTACGCGGTGAGGTAGTTCACCGGGATGGCCGCAGCTTCTTCGAAGCTCATCTCGTCCGGGATCGGAAACACCTGCGAGGCAGACACCGCCACCTTGCTCTGGTGGCCGTTGAAGCGCGTGAGGTACAGCACGCGCTGTCCCTCGGTCACGCCACTGACGCCCGCGCCGAGCTTCTCAATCACCCCCGCGCCTTCATAGCCCACCACACAGGGAGGCTTGGGCGCGTCCGGATACAGCCCCTGCCGCGCCATCACCTCGGCGAAGTTCAAGCCCACGGCCTCCACCCGCACCAGCGCTTCACCCGCCGCCGGAACGGGGTCCGGTGTTTCCTTCACCTCGAGTACGTTGGGTCCGCCGTGCCGCGTGATCCAGATGGCGCGCATCGTTCACCTCCTCGGCACGATGCCTAATGCGGAGGGGGGGACGTCGCAATCACGTTAGCCACAGGCTCCCGGCCCGCAGCTGCCTTTGCCCCCGTCCTTCTTGGCGTTTCCTTCGCGGGTTGCCGTCACCGGCACCGCCGAGACAGACGGTGAGGCGTGTGGCGCACCGTCGGTGCCATCGCGCCTCGCCTCGGGGCACCCTGTCAGGGTCAGGCCTGCCAGCACGGCAAATACTGCCTTCTCGTCGATCATCTTGGTACCTCCGGTCGACAGAGAATGCATGGACCATGCTCAGAACTCGGCGGCGAGCAGTAGTCGCAGCGGCCGCACCGGCTCGTCCGTCGAGAACGGAAGCTCGCGGGGCGGGTCTTGGGGATGGAGGTCGTGGAGCGGGAGCATGAGCAGAGCGCCTAGTCTCCAACGTCCGATATGCCAGGTGACGAAGGGCCCCGCCGCACAGCTCGAGGACACCAGCCGCCCCTCGACAAAATCGCTGTCCTCTCGTAGCTCCGCGCCGACATCGAACGCGCCGACCCGTTCGAACGCGCCAGCCACGAACGCCAGTGTGTGCTCCACCGTCGTCAGATCCGGAGCGTCCGGCGCACGGCGCTCTTCCGCCACAGGTTCGCCCAGGCCGACGCCCCGGTCCGAAAGCAGCAGCTCGGCGTCGACGTCTTCTTCCCCACCCACCCAGTGCGTGGACCCGTACGGGACGGGCTCCGCCCAAACGACGGAGTGCACGAGCAGCACGGCGAGGAGGTTCGGTAGGGCTTTCACGAGGGTCATGCCACCATCATTTGATAATGACTTTCATTTTCAAATGATGGCGGTCAGGCCGCGGAAACGCCGCGAAATCCGGCGGGATCCTCAGCCAAAGCGCGCGAGCACGCCCGCCGCCGCAGCGCGATAGTCGGCGCGGTTCCCCGTCACGGAGCGCACGAAGGCGTCGCCGAGCACACGCACCCGCGCGTCGTGGTCGCGCAGGTCGAAGCCTGGCGGCAGCGGAAAGGGCGCCAGCTTCAGCGCACCGCCCTCGATCTTCGGAGCCAGCACCGAGCGCGTCTCGAACAGCCGGCCGAGTAAGGACGGGCGCGGCTTCCGCGGAGCCACGCCGGGGCGCACGCCCATGTGGTGGGAGAAGATCGCCTGCTCCCGAGCGAAGTGGCGCACCGTGAGCGCGGCGAGAGCCGCGAAGCGACGTTCCTCGTTTTCGATGGCCAAGCCTTCCACCAGCAGCGACGCCAGCGCGCGTGATTCCGAGTCCATCCATACCGGCACGGGCCCGGCCAGCAGCGCCGTGCACAGCTCGCGGCGTCCCTCCTGCAACAGCGCGTGGCAGCGGAGCGCGTACAGCACCGTCGGCACGCTATCGGCGAAGATGCCGCGGTTCGTGCGACGCAACACGTCGTCCATGCGCTCCGCGGCGCGAGTCAGCTCGCGATATCCCAGGCGCTCCGCGCTCAAGCCGAGCCAGCCGAACAGATGGACGCGGGACAGGGTTCGCTTCACCTCCAAGATGCCCAAGATGGCAACGACGGGCCATGGGTACTCGAGCTCCACACGCCGCGCGAGCTCCACGTAGCCTTGGATACGCTCGTGGATGCCGCTGTTGTAGCGGCGGACCAACTCGTGCGCCTGTTTCAGGATTGTGCCTTGCTCTCGAACGACCGCCCCACGCAGGGACACGGGAATGCTCTCCGCGAGCTCCCGCTCGTAGGCCTCCGCCGCAGGCCGCAGACGATCCGGGGACAGTACGATCAAGTCCTCCCCCGCCAGCCGGAAGCTGGGCAACGTGCCGTCGCCCAAGATCGCGCGTACTTCGTCGACCAAGGTCACGGCGGGATCCTACACCGGCATGGCGCTCGCCCGCGGGTCGAGCTATCTCCCGCCCATGATCGATCCGGAGCTCAGGAAACGGGTGCTGGTCCAGGCCCAAGGTGCCCTCACGTTGAACGTGGCCTACGTCGGCATCGTCGGAGGCCTCCTCGATGGGCTGGAGCGCCTGGATCGCGCGAGTGCCCAGGATATCGCCAAGGTGGCGCAGCAAGACCCGGGCTATGTCGTTCGCTGGTGTGACGCCGCCTACGCCTTCGAGCTGCTCGACGAGGTGACGCCCGGCGTGTTCGCGCTGTCGGATCTCGGGCGCGCCTTCTTGCCGAGCACCGAGGGCACCCTGATGCCCTTCGCCGTGCAAGCGGTGCTCGGGGCGCACATGTCCGAGCGCGCCGCGGGGCTGATGAAGAGTGGCGAACGGCCTGGAGAAAGCGTGCTCGGCGAGCGCGAAACCATCCTTCCGTGGTTCGGCCCCATGCTCGAGGCGCAGTTCGGCCCCCAGCTGGACGCGATCTTGCCCCAGGTTCCGGCCTTCGCCGCCGTGGACAAGAAGAACGGCGTGGCCGTGGACCTCGGCTGCGGCAACGGCTGGTACTTGCGTCATCTGGCGCGCCGCTACGAGCATTTGCACGGCATCGGCCTGGACGGCTTCGACGAGAACATACGTCAGGCCCGCCGCGCCGCCCAAGCCGAGGGCCTGGCGGAACGCCTCGACTTCCACAGCGGCGATCTCCACCACTTCACCGTGGAGGAACCCGTGGACCTGATCGCGATGAACCGCGCCCTGCACCACGTCTGGGACGAGAAAGAGAACGTCTTCCGGATCCTCTCGGAGCACCTGCGTCCGGGCGGGTTCGCCGTGATCTGGGAGCCCGCCTGGCCCGCCGAGCGGAGCGCCTTGCGCGCGCCTGGGCGCCGGCCCGTCGCGTTCCAGAATCTGTCGGAGCACGTCCAGGGCAATCACTTCCTGCAGCCGGAAGAAATCGTTCGCGCCTTCGAGCACGAGGGCATGAGCGCCCAGGTCCATCTGTTCATGGATGGTCGCGAGGCCGTGGTCCAGGCGCAGAAGCCCGGCTGAGCACAAGGCCCGCCGCTTGCGCCGGGTCATGCCGGTGCTCCCTGAACAAGGCGCCGCGGCCGTCCGCCGGGAGTCAACGCCGCAGCGACAGCGCCATGTCCACGATGGCCCGACGCGAGATCCCATAGCGGTCCAAGAGCTCGCTCTTCGCGCCGGAACGCGGCTCCTGGGTGATCGCCAAGCGGTGCACCGCGACCGGGATCTCGATGGCCGCGGCAACCGCGTCCCCGAGGCCGCCCTCGTACCAGTGATCTTCGACCACCAGCAGTTTGCCGCTGCTCCGCCCACAGGATCGCAGTGTTTCGGCGTCGATGGGCTTCACACTGTATGCGTCCACCACGCGGGCGTTCATGCCCTGGGCCTGGAGCGTCTCGTGCGCCGCAAGGGCTTCGTGCACCGTTATTCCAGCGGCCACGATTGTCACCTCGTCGCGGTCGCTTTGTCTCAGCACCTTGCTACCTCCAACGGAGAACTCCTCGTCGCCGGAGTACAGAACCTTGGTCTTCGGTCGTGTCGTGCGGAGATACACGATTCCCGGAACCCCGAGGGCAGCCTGAGTCAGTCTCTCGGCGCTCACTGCGTCGCTGGGGTACAGCACCGTGCTTCCTGCGATGGCGCGGAACATGGCGATGTCCTCCAGCCCCATCTGAGATGGGCCGTCTTGTCCGATGGACACACCCGCATGACTACCGGTGAACACCAAGTGCCGGGCGCGGCTGTGACCCGCCATGCGAATGAAGTCGTAGGCGCGGCTCATGAACGCAGCGAAGGTCGCGAAGTTCGCGATCTTCCCGCAGCAGGAGAGGCCGAGCGCCACGCCGGCCAGGTTCTGCTCGGCGATGTAGCCTTCGAAGAAGCGCTCGGGGAAATGTTCCGCAAATCCCTTCGTCCGGCAGGAACCCTTGACGTCGCCGTCCAGAACGACCAGCTCGGGATACTGAGCGCCGAGCTTCTCCAACGCACTTCCGTACCCGTCGCGCGTCGCTGCCTCCTCGCCGGGCTGGTAGGAGACCTCGATCCTCGCGCGTGCGTCGCCGCCCGCGGGCGAAGGCTCCGGTCCGACCCTACGCGCTCGAACGGGGAGCTCCACGCTCACGTCGCCGAGCTCTCGGAGAGCGCGCGCCATCTGGTCTTCGTCGAGAGCCTTGCCATGCCAGCCGTCCTTGCCTTCCAGAAACGAGACACCTCGGCCCTTGACCGTTCGTGCCACGATGGCCGTCGGTGTGTCACTCCGCCGCGCGCGGTGTAGGGCGTCCAGAATTGCCGACATGTCGTGCCCATCCACGACCATGGCGTTCCAGCCGAAGGCCTCGAACCGGCGCCGAAAGACATCGGTATGATGCCCATACGGCGTCGGAGCGCTTTGCCCCAGAGCATTGTCGTCCACGATCGCCGTGATCGCGCTCAGGGAGTGGAGTGAGGCGAACTGCGCTGCTTCCCAGACTGAACCCTCCGAACACTCACCGTCCCCCAGCAGACAGAAGACCTCTCCTCCGAGACCATCGAGCCTGTTGGCCAGCGCGATCCCATTCGCGGCGGAGAGTCCCTGCCCCAGCGAGCCCGTGGCCACGCGCACCCAGGGATTACGCGGCGTCGGATGCCCTTCCAGCGTGCTGTCCAGTTGCCGAAGCGTGCTCAGGTCGTCTTCGATCGCAGACGCCTCGGAAAGCGCCGCCCACAGCACCGGAGCGGCGTGGCCCTTCGACAGCACCATCTGGTCGACGTTTCGCGCGGTAGGCTCGTGGGGATCCCAGCGCATGTGCCGAAAAAACAGCGCGGCGACCAGCTCCGCAGCCGACATGCAGGACGTGGGGTGCCCGGAGCCGGCCTGCGTCGTCATGCGGATGACATCGGCTCGCAGCTTCTGAGCCATCCGCTCGAGGTCGTGCGTCTGTTCACGCGTCTCGAGCTCGTGAAGCTGATCCGAAAGGTGGTCGAGTAGAGCGTCGTAGGGCTCGATGAACTTCTGGATGCCCTCGTCCACCAAGCGCGCCGTGACCTCTTCCATGACGATGCCGCTGCGCGCGAGCTCGCTCATCACCTGGAAAGCGTCGTCGACACCTCGTTCGACGGTCTCGCGCACGACCCCGTGCTCCGCGAAGGCCGCTATCGTACGCTCTGGCATGGTGCTGACAGTGTTGGGTCCGATCAGCGGCTCGACGTACTTCACGTCGCTTTCGCCGGGCGTCTTGGTGCTGGTGCTGGCCCACAACAAACGCTGCGGCCGAGCGCCTTGCTTCGCCAATCTCAGCCACCGTTCGCTCGCCAGACGCTCGCGGAGATCGGCGTAGGCCAGTTTTGCACTCGCGACCGCCGCTTTGCCCTCGATTGCTTCCAGGCCCGGTCGCTGGGACAGCAGGCGGTTCACCAAGACGTCGATCCGGCTCAAGAAGAAGCTCGCGACGGAAGCCACGTCGTCTACGGGCTTGCCTTCCTCGGCACGCCGCTCGAGCGCTCGAAGGTGCGCCTCCGCCACTGCACGGTATCGCTGTACGGAGAACAGCAGGGTGATGTTGACGTTCACCCCTTGGTACAGGCTCTCTTCGATGGCGCGGAGCCCCTCCTTCGTACCTGGGATCTTGATGAGGCAGTTGTCTCGCCCCACCGCGCGGTGCAGCCTCACCGCTTCCCGCGTCGACCCTTCGCCATCCCGCGCCAAGTGTGGCGAGAGCTCCAGGCTCACGTACCCGTCTTGGCCTCGAGACGACTCGAACACGGGCCGCAAAACGTCGCAAGCCCGCTGCACGTCATCGATGGCGAGCTCCTCGTAAGTTTGCTCCGGGCTGAGTCCACGGCGGGCCGCTGCTCGAATGGCGTCGTCGTACTCGCTGCTGCCCTGGATTGCTTCGTGAAAGATCTTGGGATTGGAGGTGATTCCTCGGAGGCCCTCCTGCTTCACTCTGCGCTCCAAGCTCCCGTCTTGCAGCATCGAGCGCGTCAAATTGTCGAGCCAGTAGCTCTGGCCATGTTCACGGAGCTTCTTCAGCGGATTCATTCGTCCTCCTTGCACGCCCGCCCACCTGCAGGACTCATACCCGGCGTTGGTGTGCGGCTTGCTTGTTCAGCGCGCCTGAGGAGGACCCCATGAAGCAAAAGATCCGAGACATCATGCCACGCGGAACGCCCACACGCGTCAAGCCGACGGAAACCTTGAGCGTCGCCGCAAAGAAGATGAAGAGCGCCAACATCGGCTGCGTGTTGGTCATGGACGGCGAAGAGGTCGTCGGCCTGCTGACGGACCGGGACATCGTCGTCCGAGCCGTGGCGGAAGGGCTGGACCCGGTGGCCACCGCTGCTGGCGACGTCTGCAGCAAGGAGCTCGCGACGTTGAGCCCCGACGACCTGGTCGACAACGCCATCGAGCTCATGCGCAAGAAGGCCATTCGACGCATTCCCGTCATGGAGGACCAAAGCGTGCTCGGTGTCGTGTCCCTCGGCGATCTAGCCCTGGAGAGGGATCCGACCTCCGTTCTCGGAGGCATCAGCTCTGCCAAGGCGAACGTGTGAGCGCCGGCGCTCCCCGGGCTCCGGCTCGGGGAGCGCGCTCAGCAAGCCTGGTGGCTGCACGCCTCGCCCGGTTTGGCGCAGATGCCGCAGCTCGGGTTGCAGCAGACGAAGCCTACGTTGCAGGTCGTCATGCCGCAGATCTCGCTTTCGGGGATCACCACCGGGCTCAAGCACTCCTTCGGCTCGCATGCCTGACCCGGCTGGATACAGCGGCCACAGTAGGGGTCGCAACATACCTCCCCCGTGTTGCAGGTCACCGGACCGCACGTGACGCTGGACAGCGACATGGGCATGCCGCAAGCACGCTCGGAGCACGCACGGCCAGGCGGTCTACAAATCCCGCAGCTTGCGTTGCAGCAGTACATGTCGGCCGGGCAGGTCACCGGACCGCAGGGCAAGCGCGCTTCCCGCTGGTCCACAATTGAAGCTGCCGGCTTCGGTGCCGGCTCGACAGATGGAGTCTTGGCAGGCGCCGAGGCCTCCACGACGGGCACGAGGGTGGCGCTCAGAGGGGGCAACGGTGCCGCGCTCGGTGCTGGCGCAGTGGTGCGTGGCTCGGGCGGTGGTGACGGCGGCGACGGTCGCGACACGGTTCGCTTCGGTACCGCCGGCTCCGGCGCCACTAGCGGAGCGATTCGGGTCGGGCTCGTCGCGGACGCGCCCCCAATCGACTCCTCTCGGGGCGCAGGCACGAGCAGCACCGCCGTCGTGCTCAACGCAGTCGCCGCGACGGCGCCACCAATGACGGCGGAAATGGTACGCATGCCCCGAGTTCGTGCAAGCGCGAGTCCATGTGGGCGGCACGGCCGTTGCTTCGTCAAAGGGCATGACGACGACTTGGATTCTCGTCGCGCACAAGAGTGGTGCGCGCATCATCGAGAGCCCGGTGTATGGCGGCGCGCTGAATGTGGTGCGTGAGATCGACCATCCCGAAGGGCGCCTTCAGAACTCTGAAATCGATGCGGACCGCGGCGGCCGGGTGTTCGAGAGCGCGGCTCCTGCCCAGCGCGGGATGACGCGAGAGCAAAGCGCCACGGAGCGCGTCGCAGCCAATTTCGCCCGTGACGTCGCCTCGGAGCTCGAGCGCGGGCGCCTCGATCACCGCTTCGATCAGCTGGTCCTGGTGGCGCCGCCGCGCTTCCTCGGCCGCATGCGAACCGCCATGTCCGACGAGACCGGAAAGCTCGTCAGCGCATCCGTGAGCAAGGATCTCCCGGACGTGAGCCCGGAGAAGATCCGCGAGCACCTCTCCGACGTGATCTTGTTCTGAGGCGTGTCAGCACACCTCACCTGGATCATTCTGCCTCGCACTCCTTGCGGAGGATTGCTTGTCGGTACGCCGCGGAAGCTCGCGGAGCGCGTGGTTCCGCGGCGAACCAACATCAAGATGCAGAGAGCGCGATCAGAGCGGCACCGTAGGCGCCCATGAGCTGCGGGTCGGGAGGGACTTCCACCTCCTGGCCCAGCTCTTCCGAGAGCAAGCGATGCACCGCGGCGCTCTTGGCCACGCCGCCGGAGAGCATCAGCGGAGGAACGATGCCGGCGCCGCGCGCCAACGCGCTGATACGCCGGAGCAAGGAGCGGAACAAGCCGCGGACGATCTCGTCGACCTCGCCGCCCTGCGCGATGAGGCCGATGATCTCGGACTCCGCGAACACCGTGCAGGTGCTGGAGATGGACACCTCGCCCTTGGCATCCAAGGCGGCCTTGCTGAAGTCCTCGAGGGAGAAGGCGAGGCGCGACGCACTGACCTCCAAGAAGCGCCCGGTACCGGCGGCGCACTTGTCGTTCATGGCGAAGTTTTCCACCTGCCCGCTCTTGCCGATCACGATCACCTTGGAGTCTTGGCCGCCGATGTCCACCAGCGTGCCGCCGTGGCCCGTGCGCTTGAACACCCCGCGCGCGTGACAGGTGATCTCGGTGACCTTGCGCGTGGCCGAGTCCACCAGATTGCGGCCGTAGCCCGTGGCCACCAGCGGCACCTCGCCGATCTCGAGCTCGGCCTTCGCGGCTTCGAGCATCTCGGAAGTCTGGCGCCGCAAGTGAGGATAGGTGGGCGCCAGACGGCTCCAAGCCAGGGAGCCGTCCGCGCCCACACCGACCAGCTTCACGGTGGTGGAGCCCGCATCCAGACCGAGGGCCACGACCTCGGCCATCTCACACCTCCAGCATCTCGAGGAAGGCGTCGATGCGACTCTTGGCCTGCTCCTCACCGAAGGCGCGGGGGTCGTTGTGGTCCGCTTCCAGGAGCAGCGCCGGCACGCCGGCCTCCTTGGCCAGGCGATCGCGCTGATCGATCTGGCCGATGGAGTACGGCTTGCAGCTGCGGTCCGAGTGCAGCACCACGCCGTCCGCCTGGAAGTCCTTCACCATTCGCTTCATCACGCTGAGCTTGTGACCGCTGCTACGGTTCAAGATCGGATACAGGTACACGCGCGCAGCACTCGAGAGGGGCCGCTCCGGATCGACCAGATCGCTGAGCTCGCCCCAGGCGTTGGTGTAGGTGCTGGTGACCATCGCCACGCCGCGTTCCGCCAGGATTTCCCCCAGCCAGCGCACCCGCGGCCAGATCGGCAGGTTGTCCCACACCAGGCGCTTCTTCTCGTGCTTGAGGGCGCCCACGCCGCGCAGCGCGCGATTGCTGAGCTCCTCCAGCAGGGCCGCGTAGTACTCCACGGTGAAGTCCTCGCCGCGCATCTCCACGATCGGCGCCATGTGGATGAATTCGTCGAAGGCCGTGATGGGCGACGGGCGCGACTGGCCGATCTCGATGATCCGGCGCCAGAGCTCCGTGGCCTGCTTGCTCTTGCGCGTGACCTCCTTGAGCTTCTTCTCCGAGAGCGAATGCCCGGCAACACGCTCGGCGACCTCCACCGCGGCCTCGAGCTGCTTTTCCACGAAGGCCACGTCGTGGGCGTTGGCCTCGCCGTACAAGAACGGCGTGTCGATGATGACGAGGGGCACGTTGAAGTGCTTGGCCAGCACGCGGTACCAGAGCAGCACCGTCTGACAGATGTTGGTGCACGCCACGAGCAGGTCCGGCGGGGGCAAGCGCCCTACCGGCGTCTTGCCGCTGAGCACGGCGCCGATGTCCGTGCGCGCGTAGGAGCAGATGTCCCGGGAGTAGCCGGCGTTCTCGGCTTCGATCGAGATCTCCTCGGCCTTGCGACGAATGCCACACACGGCGCCGTGGTTCTCGGGATACAGCGGAAAGAAACCGAGGGCGGTGAACAGCTCCACGGGAGCACCGGAGGTGACCCACGCCACCTTGTGGTGCCCGCTCACGTAGCGGCCCTTGAGGTAGTGACGACTGATCAGCTCCTTGAGCCGCGGCGAAACCGCGAGCGGCGCCTCCAGGTGCTCGTGCTTCCAGAAGCCGGGCTTCTTCATCTGGCGTTCGAGCTTCAGGCGCTGCCAGCGCAAAACCGCCTGCCCGGCAACGGTGGCTCCCGCGTGATAGCGCATGGTGTTCGCGAAGCTCATGGCACGCTCTCCAGCAAGGCTTCCACCCGCGTCACGGCTTGGGCGGGCAGCGCCTCGGTGACGTCTGCCTCCACCACGATGGAGCGCAGGCCCGCCTGGTCCAGGGCGGCGCGGAGCTGCGGCAGGTAGAACAGCTCCGGCTCGCAGAACTTCACCACGTGGAACAGCACCGCGCGGGCGCCGCTCCGAGTGGCGAGCTCCGTGAGGTGACGCACGCGCTCGTCGACGTCACTGCCGCGGGTGGAGTCGGGCGCCGCGCCCATCAGTCGCTGGGCCATGCGGCGGAAGGGATCCGGGCTCGAGCCCGCGGGATAGCTGCGGCGGCCGGAGCAGGCCAGGTCGTCCCCCACCACCACGGCGCCCGCGCCGCTGATGGCGTCGAGGATCTCCGAAGGCTCCGGCACGATGCCCGAGAGCACCACGCCCACGCCCTTGCGCTCGCCGTGGGCCACCGCGAGAGCGTCCTTCACGCGCCCGCTGAAGTCTTCCGCCGGCAAGTATTCGCGCGCGCGCACCAGTCGGTAGAACGTGCGGTCGTCGACGTCGAAGCGGCGCCGCGCCGCGAGCAGCTCCGCGAGCGCAGCGTCGGCGCGTTCCTCGCGTTCGATGGCGATGCGAAGCGTCGCGTCGTCGGGGCGCCTGCCGGTGATCTCCGCCAGCCGCTCGTAGAGGCGCGCGAGCTCCGCTGCCAAGAAGTCGATGCTCGGCCCGAGAGGCCCGCGGGGCAGGTACTGCGTGAGCACCGGACGCCCCGCGTCCACGAAATCCGAGAGCACGCTGCCGAGGCCCTGCAGCGAATCGCAGGCGTGCGGCACCAGCACCAGATCCGTGTCGTCGAGACCGCCGGAGAGCAGGAACGCGAGCCCGCCCCGGGCGATGCTGCAGGTGTACGCCTGCAAGTGCGCGTCCCCCAAGGTGGTGTCCGTGCCCGGCGGCCCCCACACCTCCATGGGCAGCACGTCGAAGGCGCGCAAGAGCTCTCGGCTGTAGAAGATGGGGTACACCGCCGCGATGCGTCCACCGCGCGCCTTCTCGTCGCGGACGGTCGCCTTGCGCGTCGGCAGCCCCTCGATGAGCGTCCGAACCTCTTCCATCTCGACAAGCGTAGTCCTCGGGCGCTCGCGGTCGCAGCCGCTGTTCGAGCGCACATGCGCGCGCTCATGTGCTGCCGCTAGAAGTCAGCAGGCGGGGCAGCTGCAGTGAATGGCGGATCCGTCGTCGAATTCGCCGCAGATGTCGAAGCCCCCGGTGCACAGCGTCTGGCCCAGACAGCTGCAGTCCGCCGCGCAGCCTTGGGCCGGCGTCACGCAGTGGTGAGTCGACAGCTGCGCGTCGTACACCACGCACGCCGTCCCCGAAGGACACGAGAAGCAATCCGGCACCGACGCGCACTGAGTCATCGGCACACACTCTCCCCAACAGCCACCCACCACCCGGGGCAGCTGCCCAGCGGGACACGTGGGCGGAATCGCGTTGCAGAACACCTTGGACCCGTCGCAGTCGTAGCCGAGAATGCACTGTCCCGCGATGCAGCGCGCTTGGTCGATCTGCCGAGACGTGCACTCGTCCACCAAGCACTCTTGGATCTGGCAGCTCGGCAGCTGAACCTTGCCCTTGGGTCCGGCAACGCAGTCGCAGCACGAGCTTCCGAGCGCGCAGTCCGCATCCGTGGTGCACTCGCCCGCCACGGGTCCGGTGCCGGCTTGGCCCCCGGTCGCTCCCTGGCCACCGCTGCCGCCGGTCGCGCCTCCGCTGCCGCCGGTCGCGCCCTGCCCTCCGCCGCTGCCTCCGGCGCCGCTGCCTCCGGTACCCCCGACGCCTGCGTCCGTCGTGCCGCCATCGTTCGTCGAGCCGCCACAGCCCGCCATCAGCACCACCGCCGCCACCAGGAAGATCCGTCTCATGCGCGTGCCATCAGCAATCCACGTGCCGCATCTCGAAGCAAAGATCACCGGGCTCCGGCCGTGGTGTCACTCCCGGAGGTGGCACAAACCCTGACAGCCATTTCCGGGTTTTGTTGGTCCGGCGCGAGCCCCGGCGCGTTTCGCCGGCCGGCCCTCCACGTCTGAGCTACGGTAACGCCATGTCCGAGCGGGGGCCCGATCCGTTGAGCGCGCCGGAGCGCGCCGCGCTCATGGAGCAGAAGCTCCGGCGCCTGCCCGTCGCGCCGCAGTCGCCGCCGAGCCTCCGTCGCTTGCCCTTGGCCGACGCCGCTCGCGACGTCGATCGCGCCTGGCGGCCCATCTACTGCGTGTGGGAGATCACCCTGGCCTGCGACCTCGCGTGTCGGCACTGCGGTTCCCGCGCGGGCCATGCGCGACAGGACGAGCTCTCGACGGAGGAGTGTCTCGACGTCGTGCGTCAGCTCGCCGAGCTCGGCGTGCAGGAGATCACGCTCATCGGCGGTGAGGCGTACCTGCGCGAGGACTGGGTCGAGATCGTGGCGGCCATCCGCAAGCACGGGATGATCGCGACCATGACCACCGGAGGCCGCGGCATCACGGCGGAGCGCGCCCGCGCCGCCGCGGACGCCGGGCTGCAGCGCGTGAGCGTGTCCATCGACGGCGCGGAGGCCACCCACGACCGCCTGCGCGGAGTGCCGGGCTCTCATCGCGCTGCGGTCGAGGCGCTCGCTCACCTGCAGGACGCCGGCCTGCGGCTGTCGGCGAACACGCAGATCAACCGCTTGAGCATGCCGGAGCTTCCGGAGGTGCTCGAGACCATCGCCGGGGCGGGCGCCAGCTCCTGGCAGATCCAGATCACGGTGCCCATGGGCCGCGCCGCGGACGAGCCGGAGGTGTTGCTCCAGCCCTACGATCTGCTCGAGCTGTTCCCCATGCTCGGTCGCCTCAAGCAACGGGGGGACGAGCTCGGGGTGATGCTCTGGCCGGGAAACAACATCGGCTACTTTGGTCCCTTCGAGTCGACGCTCAAGGGAACCATGCCGGGGGGGCACGGCGGCTCTTGTGGAGCGGGGCGCAACTTGATCGCCGTGGAAGCGGACGGCGCCATCAAGGGCTGCCCGTCGCTACCTACCCGAGACTGGACCGGCGGAAACGTGCGGGACGCGTCGCTCCTGGACGTGTGGGAGCGCGCCACGGCCCTGCGTTATACCCGGGACCGCACGGTCGAAGATCTGTGGGGATACTGTCGCACCTGCTACTACGCCGACGAGTGCCGCGCCGGCTGTACTTGGACGAGCTTTACGACCTTCGGCAAGGCGGGTAATAATCCCTACTGTCATCACCGAGCGTTGATGATGCAGCGGGCGGGCAAACGAGAACGCCTCGTGAAGCGCAGCGAGGCTCCCGGGGAGCCTTTCGACTACGGCCGTTTCGATCTGATCGTGGAAGACGCGAAAGGAACCTCTGAATGAAGCACCTCGTCCCCTGTCCCCAGTGCGCTTGCCACGTGCGAGCCGACGAGACGACGTGTCCCTTTTGCAGCGCCGAGCTCGATCTCTCGAGCGCTCCTGCCCCGCGCATGCCGGATCGTCGCTTGAACCGCGCCGCCCTGTGGACCTTCAGCGCCACCCTGGCGGCAGGCCTCGCGGCGACGTCCTGCGGCAGCAGCGACAGCAGTGGCAGCGGCGGCAGTGGCAACTCGGCGGGGCAAGCCGGTAGCGGCGGCTCGGCGGGCAGCGGCGGCGTGGCCGGCAGTGGTGGCATGGCGGGCATGGCCGGCGGCGCCGGCGTGGGCAACAGCGGCGGCGTGTACGGCGGTCCGCCCGACGCCGGGCAGGCCGGCCAGGGCGGCAGCGGCAACTTCAGCGGCGCCTACGGCGCGCCGGCAGACGCCGGCAGCGGACAGAGCGGCGCGGGCGGCGGGAACTGAGTCCGGGGCGCGACGGGAATCGCGCCGGACCAACATGAAAGCGATCAGCGAGCGGCGATGCGGCTTCGGAGGCGCTCCACCTCTGCGGTCAAGATCGCCTGGCTGACGCGACCCTCGTCCTCTGGATCGTAGCCCAGGTTCGGCGCGAGCCAGCGCTCCGCCTCTTCCATCTTCATGCCCTTGCGCTTGGCGTAGTCCGTCACCTGGTCCCGCCCGATGCGGCCCACGTTGAAGTAACGCGCCTTGGGGTGTGACAGGTACAGGCCGCTGACGCTGGCCGGCGGAATCATGGCGAAGCCCTCGGTGTAGGTGATGCCGGCGCGCTCGGGCTGGAGCAGGCGGAAGAGCTTCTCCTTTTCCGTGTGATCCGGACACGCGGGATAGCCGAAGGCCGGGCGGATGCCGCGGAAATCTTCGTGCAGGATTTGCTGCATGCTCAGGCGCTCTTCCGCGCCGTAGCCCCACTCGCGGCGCACGCGCTGGTGGAGCTCTTCGGCGAAGGCCTCCGCCAGGCGATCGGCCAACGCCTTGACCATGATGGAGTCGTAGTCGTCGTTGTCCGCTTCGAACTTCTTCGACAGCTCCACCTCGCCCAGGCCCGCGGTCACCGCGAAGGCTCCAACGTAGTCCACCAGGCCCGAGCCCACGGGCGCCACGAAGTCCGCCAAAGAGCGGCAGGGTCCGTCGTCGTGCTTCGCCTGCTGGCGCAGCATGTTGAAGCGCGCGATCTCCTGCTTCTGGCTCTCGTCGGAGAACAACACGATGTCGTCACCCTCGGACGCCGCGGGCCAGAAGCCGTACACGGCGTTGGCCCGCAGCAGCTTGTCGTCGATGATCTGGCGGAGCAATGTCTTGGCGTTGTCGTACAGGTCCCGCGCCGCGGCGCCGTACTCCGGGTGCTCCAGAATGCGCGGGAACTTCCCGCGCAGCTCCCAGGCGGCGAAGAAGAAGGTCCAGTCGATGTACTCCACCAGATCCCCGAGGGGCTGATCTTCCACCAGGCGCGTGCCCACGAACTCCGGCTTCTGGATGTCCTCCGCGCGCCACTCGATGCGCGCGTGGCGTCCCCGCGCCTGCTCCAAGGAGACCAGCGGCGTGCGCTGTTTGTTGGCGTGGATGGTGCGGAGCTTCTTCTGCTCGGCCAGGTTGCTCTCCGCGAAGGTCTTGCGGCCTTCCGTGTCGAGCAGGGAGGAGACGACGTTCACCGCGCGCGATGCATCGAGCACGTGAGCCACGATGCCGGAGTACGCCGGAGCGATCTTCACGGCGGTGTGCTGGCGGCTGGTGGTGGCACCACCGATGAGCAGCGGGAGCTTCATCCCTTGGCGCTCCATCTCCTTGGCCACGAACACCATTTCGTCGAGGCTGGGGGTGATGAGCCCGCTGAGGCCCACGATGTCGGCATCTTGCTCCACGGCGGTGCGCAAGATCTTGTCCATCGGCACCATCACGCCGAGATCGACGACCTCGTAGTTGTTGCAGCCGAGCACCACGCCCACGATGTTCTTGCCAATGTCGTGCACGTCGCCCTTCACGGTGGCCATCACGACCTTGCCGTTGGCTTTGCCCTTCTGACCGCTGGCCTCCTTCTCGGCCTCCATGAAGGGCTCGAGGTAGGCCACGCCCTTTTTCATCACGCGAGCGCTCTTCACCACCTGGGGCAAGAACATCTTGCCGGCGCCGAACAGGTCGCCCACCACGGCCATGCCGGCCATCATCGGCCCTTCGATCACCAACAGGGGCGCCCCGAGCTCCACTCGCGCCTCTTCGGCATCCTTCTCGATGAAATCCACGATGCCGTGGACCAACGCGTGCTTGATGCGCTCCGTGACGCTGGCCTCGCGCCAGGAGAGATCCACCTCGGCCTTCTTGCCGCTGTCCTTCACCCGCTCCGCCAGCTCCACCATGCGCTCGGTGGCGTCCGCTCGACGGTCGAAGAGCACGTCCTCCACGCGCTCGAGCAGCTCCTTTTCGATGTCTTCGTACACCACGAGCTGACCGGCGTTGACGATGCCCATGTCCATCCCGGCCTTGATGGCGTGGTACAGGAACACCGAGTGGAAGGCCTCGCGCACCTTGTCGTTGCCGCGGAACGAGAAGGACAGATTGCTGACACCGCCGCTGATCTTGGCTCCGGGCAACTCGGCCTTGATGCGCTTGGCGGCTTCGATGAACGCAATGCCGAAGCGATTGTGCCCTTCGATGCCGGTGGCCACGGCGAAGATGTTGGGATCGAAGATGATGTCCGTGGGCGCAAAGCCTGCGGTCTCGGTCAACAGGCCGTAGGCGCGCTTTGCGATGGCGAGCTTTCGCTCCGCGGTCTCTGCTTGGCCTTCTTCGTCGAAGCCCATGACCACCACGCCGGCGCCGTAGCGGCGCACCTTCTTGGCCTTCTCCAGGAAGTCGGCCTCGCCCTCCTTCAGGCTGATGGAATTGACGATGCCCTTGCCCTGCACGCACTTGAGGCCCGCCTCGATCACGCTCCACTTGGAGCTGTCGATCATGATGGGCACCTTGGCGATTTCCGGCTCGCTGGCGACCAGGTTCATGAACGTGGTCATCGCCTGCTCGGAATCGAGCATGGCCTCGTCCATGTTCACGTCGATCACGTTGGCGCCGTTGCGCACCTGCTGCACGGCCACCTCGAGGGCGGTGGTGTAGTCCCCAGCCTTGATCAGATTGGCGAAGCGCCGGCTGCCGGTGACGTTCGTGCGCTCGCCCACCATGATGAAGTTGGAGTCGTCGTCGATGGTCAGGGTCTCGAGCCCCGCGAACTGCGAGACCTGCTTCGGCTCGGGGATGCGCCGGGGCTCGACGCCCTGCACGGCTTCGGCGATGGCTTGGATGTGCGGCGGCGTGGTGCCGCAGCAGCCGCCCACGATGTTCACCAGCTGATCCCGCGCGAACTCTCCGAGCAGGGAACCGGTGTCCGACGGCATTTCGTCGTACTCACCGAAGGCGTTGGGCAGACCGGCGTTCGGGTAGCAGGAAGAGAGCACCGGCGCGATACGCGAGAGCTCCTCCATGTACGGACGCATCTCGCGAGCGCCGAGCGCACAGTTGATACCCACGGACAGCGGCCGTGCATGCGCCACGCTGGTCCAGAAAGCATCCAGGGTCTGCCCGGAGAGGGTACGCCCGCTGCGATCCGTCACGGTCACGCTGAGCATCAGCGGCAAGCGAACGCCCTTTTCCTCGAACACGTCCTCGATGGCGTAGATGCACGCCTTCAAGTTCAAGGTGTCGATCACCGTCTCTGCCAGGATCAGATCCACGCCGCCGTCCACCAGGCCGCGCACCTGCTCAGCGTAGGCGTCGCGCATCTGGTCGAAGGTCACGGCGCGGTAGCCTGGATCCTCCACCCGAGGGGACATGCTGAGCATGCGGTTCGTGGGTCCGATGGCGCCGGCCACGAGCCGCGGCTTGTCCGGCGTCTTGTCGCTCCAGCGCGCGGCCACGCGCTTGGCCAGCCGCGCCGACTCCACGTTCATGTCGTAGACGGCGTCTTCCAGATGGTAGTCCGCCTGGGCGATGCGCGTGCTGCTGAAGGTGTTGGTCTCCACGATGTCCGCGCCCGCGGTGAAGTAGGCGTCGTGGATCTTCTCCACCACGTCCGGCCGGGTGAGGGAGATGATGTCGTTGTTGCCGCGGAGCTCGCTCTGGTGCTTGGCAAAGCGCTTGCCGCGGAAGTCGGCTTCCTCGAGCTTCTCCGCCTGGATCGCGGTGCCCATGGCGCCGTCGATCACGAGGATGCGTCGCGCCGCAGTGGTTCGGATCAGCTGTTCGACATTTCGCTCGGTCATTTCTTGTTTCCGTTTCCGCTCTTGTCGGCAAAGGCCGTGACGACCTCGAAGTAGGGCTTCTTCCGCTCGCGGCTGGTGACGCCGCAGCTCAGCACGGAGAACCCCGCGGCTTTCAGCCAACGCTCCAGTGCTTTCGGGGCAAACCCGGGGCGAACGTGGCCGTAGGCGCGGGTCACCGCCTCGTGGGCGTGCTCCGCCAGGGTGATCAGCACCAAGGTGCCCCCCGGTCGCAACACCCGCGCTGCCTCGGAGATCACGCGCTCCGGCTGGTCGCTGTAGGTCAGGGCGTTGGAGCACAGCACCTGATCGAAGCTCGAAGGATCGAAGGGCAGCGCGTGCATGTCCGCCTGGACGCAACGCGCCGAGGCGTCCCCCGCGAAGCGGCGGCGCGCCGCTTCGATCAGACGCTCGCTCTTGTCGACGCAGGTGATGCTGCGGGCGCGGCTCGCCAGGAGCTGCGCGATGGCGCCGTCTCCCGAGCCCAGATCCAACACCTCTCCCAGAGTCAGGAATCCGAGCAAGCCGCGAGCCGTCGCTTCCCAGGTGCGCCCGGGGGAGTAGTGCCGCTCCATCTGGCCAGCGATGGTGTCGGGCCAACCGTTGCCCTGATCGCGAGCACGCCGAAGCTCCTCGGCCCGGGCGCGGTCGGCGTCGATCACGGCGTCGTCCAAATCGGCGCGCACCAGATGCCAAACGCGGCGCGCCTCGTCCGGCATCGCCGCTTCGTTCAAGGCATAGAACGTGGAGGCACCCATTCTTCGATCCCGAAGCAGGCCCGCCTCCCGCAGGCGGCCGAGGTGCGTGGAGACGCGGGACTGGGGCAGCTCGGTGATGGCGGTGAGCTCCGCCACCGTCTGCTCCTCGTCCGCGAGCAGGGCGAGGAGCCGCATACGGGTGGCATCCCCGAACAGGTGCAGAAGGCTCACGGTGGTGTCGACGCTGGACATTTCATCCGGCCATCAGGATGGACGGATGTATCCCACGCGCCACGAACCGGGTCAAGTCGGCTTCACGCCCACCGTTTCTCCCGCCAAAGCAGCCCCTCCCTCCAGGCACATCAGCCGCACCCGGCCGCTGGCCACCAGCCGCCCTTGCTCGTCGCGGACCGCCCCTTCCCACAGCTGCGCCCGCCGCCCCCGCTGCAGCGGCAGGGCGGTGCAGGTGAGCTTGCCCTCTCGCACCGCCCGCAAGAATGAAGTGTGATTCTCGATGCCCACCACGCTCTGACCCCGCGGCATGGCGTCGAGCGCAGCCCCCACGGAGCAGAGGGTCTCGATCAACCCCGAGAACACACCCCCATGGACGATACCGTAGGGCTGGTGGTGCTCGGGTCCCACGACCCACTCTCCCACCACCTCGTCGCGGTTCGCGCGCACGACTCGAAGGCCCATGGCGCGGTTGAAGCCCCCTGCCGATTCGTTGATGGCGTCTGCGAAGTTCTCGGTCATTGGGCGCAGCTTAGTGCCACGCCCTCGCGGTCGTCACTGCTCGCCGGTCGGCGGCGGCACCGGAGTGCCGGCTTCCCCGGTGGGCGGCACCCAACCCGCGGGAGGCTGGAATCCGGGGGGCGGCTGCCACCCCGCCGGCGGCTGCCAGCCCGCCGGAAATCCCGGCCACTGACCGGGCTGCGCCGTGGGCTGACCGGGCGCGGGGGCTGGCTGCCCAGGCGCCGGCTGGACACCGGGCGGCGGCGCCGGCTGAGCGGCGACGGGAGCAGGCGCCGGGGCCGGCTGCGCCATGGGCTGCTGGCCAGGCGGCGGCGGTGGGGGCTGCTGACTGCGAGGAGGACCGCTTTCCACGTAGCAGCCGGTGGCGCACGCAGCGCCGATGGCGAGGGCCAAGAACTTCTCGCGATCGATCTTCATTTCGATTTCTCCTCGAAGCGAGCACGGCACGCAGAGAGCGCAATGCCCGTGTCCGAAAGCTCAACGGAGCGCCCGCCGATCACTTGCAGTCGCTCGTGTCCCTTGCCGCAGATCACCACGATATCATCCCGCTCCGCTTCGTGGATGGCGAGTCGAATGGCGCGCTCTCGATCCAGCTCGACCACGACACGAACCGTACGCTCGGCCCGCTCCGGACCTTCCTCCATTCCCGAGCGGATCTCCTCCACGATGGCCGCGGGCTCCTCGCCGCGGGGATTGTCGCTGGTCAAGACCAGGCCATCGGCGTGACGCGCTGCGACTCGCCCCATCTCCGGACGCTTGCCGCGATCCCGGTCACCCCCGCAGCCAAACACCGCCCACACTCGCCCCCCGCCGAGCGCCCGCGCCGCCTTCAGCACCTGGCCGAGAGCGTCCGGGGTGTGGGCGTAGTCGACCAGCACCATCGGAGATCGCCACACCACTTCCAGCCGACCGGGCACGCCCCCAAACGCGGCCAGCCCTGCCCGGATCGCCCTCGCCGGATAACCCGCAGCGTCCGCTGCCACCGCGGCCGCCAACGCGTTCTCCACGTTGAAGCGCCCGAGCGCCGCGATCGACAGCTCGCCCCCGAGCGCCTCCGCCAGGGGCGACGGCCCGAGCTTCACCCGCGTTCCTTCCGGCGTGGCCTGCACTTCCTCGGCGGCCAAGGCGACGCTCTCTTCGGGGAAGCCCGAGTTTGTCGGTCCGACGCGGAAGCCCGCGACCCGAACCCCCGGCGGAAGCACGTCCAGGAGCAGAACGCTCGCCGCGTCCTTCGCATTGAGCACGGCGACGCCATCCGCCGGCAGCGAGGTGAACAGCTGCGCCTTGGCCGCCAGGTAGTGCTCGGGGGACTCGTGATAGTCGAAGTGATCGCGCGTCAGGTTGGTGAACACCGCGACGTTCGCTGGCCAATGGCGGGCGAAGCCGTCACGCAGCGCCTTGCTCGTGACCTCCAACGCGAGGGTACGCACCCCTGCGTCCAGGGCCGCGGCAACGGCGCCGAAGAACGCGTCCAGGTCCGTGGTGCTCGCGATTTGCCGGCCGTCGACCCATGACCCCAACGTCGTGACGCGCGCCGAGGGCTCCCCCGATTGGGCGACGATGGCGTCCACCATGCTCGTCGTGGTGGTCTTGCCGTTCGTCCCGGTGACGGCAATGGTGTAGAGCCGCCCTGCCGGTCCGGTCATGGGAAGGACGGCGCGGGAGTGCTCTCGGCGTGCTTGATCGCGGTGGACAGATCCGCCGACCCCCGGAGACACGAAAAGCAGTCCGAGAGCCCCAAGAACCCGCAGCCGCGGCGAGCCGACAGGCTCTTCAGCTTGCTGAGGGAGCGCGCGTCGGCGTCGGTGGCGGCGCGCTCCAGGATCGGTTTGTACGCCCCGCAGCCCTTGGCCTTGGCCAGGTCCAGCGCCACCAGCAGCGCCGGGGACGCCTTGGAGCGGAGCACGCCGCCTTCCAAGCGAGTCTTGGCCAGCTTGTTGATCTCGGGGTTGCCCTTGCTGCCCCGCGTGTCGAGGTACACGTCGTAGACCAGATCCGCACCTGTGGCGCCCAAAGCCTGCACCGCGAGATCCAGCGCGCGCTCGGCCTGCGCACTGGTCTCCGCCGCCTTGCGCACGTCACGCACGATGCCGCGATCCTTGGCCAAGGCGGGATCCAGGCCCAGCGCCTTGTCGTAGGCGCTCAAGCTCGGGCCCACGTGTCCGATGACGGACAGGCCACGACCGATGGCGCGCCATTCCCGAGCCGTGCGCTCCGTTTCCGGTCGCGCTTGGAGCTGGGCCAACGCTTGGCGATCGCCGGTTTCCGCCGCCTTGATCACCGGGGCGAGATCCGGCGCCGGCTCCTTCACGCCGCTGGCCGTTTGGGACGGGGTCGAGCCGCCGCGGGAGGCGACGGCGAGGACGACGATGAGCACGAACGCTCCCGCTGCGGCAATGAGCCCCGCGAGAGCGATGCCCCAGATCGGTACGCGCTGTCCGCCCAGATCCACGGTGCGGGCGAGGGCCGGCACCTTCTCGAACAACGGAGCGAGGGGGCTCTTTGCGGTGCGCAGGGCCGAGCCCGGCAGGCTGGTGGCCTCCGCCACCATCGGCGGGCGCTGCATGCTGAGCACGGTGTCGTTGAACTGCACGCCGCGATCCACGCTCGCGGGAGACGGCGTGCCCACGCTCGCGGGAGACGGCGTTGGCGAAAGCGCCGCCGGGTTGCCGAACAGTCCGTCGATCCAGGCGACGACGTCGCCGGCCGTTTGCGGGCGCGCGTCCGGATCCTTCGCCAGCATGCGAAACACGAGCTCGCTCACGGGCGCCGGCACGTCCGGGGGCAGCGGCGGCGGGTCCATGGTCATCTGCCGCGTCAGCACCACCACCAAGTCGTCGTCGTCGAAGGGAGTGTGACCGCCGAGCATTTCATAAGCGAGGATGCCGAGCGTGTAGATGTCCGCGCGAGAATCCACGGGCGTTCCCGTCGCTTGCTCCGGCGACATGTACTCGGGCGTACCGAACACGCTGCCCAGCTGCGTGAGCTGCTGAGAGGCGTCCCCGGTGCTGACTTTGGCGATGCCGAAATCCAGCACCTTGACGTAGTTTTCGTCCCCTTCGCGCTCGATCAACATGATGTTGTCGGGCTTGAGATCCCGATGCACCACGTCCGAGGCGTGGGCCGCGGACAGCGCATCCGCAATCTGGCGGGTGACGTGCAGCGCGAGCGGGACCGGCAGCCGCCCCTGCTCCTTGATCGCATCGCGCAGGCTCTTGCCTTCCACGAATTCGAGGACCAGGTAGAACGCGCCATCTTCCAGCTGACCGAAGTCCGTGGCCGCCGCCACGTGAGGGTGCTCGATGCGCGCGGCAGCGACGGCCTCCCGTTCGAACCGCGCCACCACCTCCGGCAAGTATGTCATCTCCCGGTGGAGCACCTTGACCGCGACGGCCTTGCGCATGTGCACGTGCTCGGCGCGGTACACCGCCCCCATGCCGCCGGTACCCAACAAGCGTTCCACGCGGTAGCGCTCGGCGAGCACGGTGCCGACCAGCGCCTCCTTGTCGGAGGCGTCCTCCTCCGCGGCGGCGCCACCCCGCACCACTCCGCTGGGGGCCGGAGAAGCGGCCTCGGCGGGATCGGTCGGGGAGTGCGCCTCGGAGGCGCGGTCGGGGGAGGTATCGCTCACGGAACTAACGTTGGACGGCTTCGGCCCTCATTGTCTTCGGCTCGCGAGCTGACGTCGAGCCGCGTCAGGAATCGCGCCGCCCCGGCAACAAATGCACGAATTTGCTAGCACCTTTGCGGACTCCGCGGTGGAGAACGATGTTTCGTCCGGCCTCTCGCCCGTGGGAAAACTCGTCCGTGCGCGCTCCGCCGCCGAACTGGGTGGTGCGCATCCGCGGGTGGCGAGCGCGGAGATAGCCGTAAAGCTCCGGATCCCCCACCCATACCAGTCCTTCCTGCTGGTTGCGCGTGCGCTCCTTCTTGAGCTTGTCCCGGAAGCCCGCCATCACGCCGGCCACGTAGGTGCGCCGAGCGGTGTTGCGCTTGATGCCGTTGTCGCGCTTGTACTCCTTCCACAAGCGCTCCGAGGTCTGCGTCAGGAACGTGTGCACGTACTCCGCGAGCTCCACGTTCTCGAGCGTGCCACACACCTCCAGCACGCTGCCGCGCTTGCCCTCGAGCGGCCGGAACGCCGGCACCCAGATGGCTTCTACGAAGAAGTGATCCGACAAGATCAACGCCAGGATGCGCGCGGCCTCGCCAACGCGACCGCTGGGCTCGCCCAGGTGACGAAAGGTGTAGGAGCCGCGGCGACCGTGAGCGATGGAGTCGATGTTGTGCTTGAGCATCAGGCGCTGCGCCGCGCTCATGGCCGCCTGGGCCTCGTGCACGTTGGAGCTCTGAGCCAAGGCCAGGAGCTTGGTGATGCGCTCGAGGACGCGGCCGTCGCTGGAGCTCGGGTCCACACCGTGGGGTGCGCCGGAAGCCCGCGCATCGAAGCCATGCCGCTTGCAGACCTCCTGGAACGCCGGGCCATGCGCCGGCTCACCGCGCAAGTTCAGCACCTCGTCCACGAATTGGTGAGCCATCTCGTGCTTGAGCACCTCCACCAGGGCGCCCCAGCCGTGCTCGACGAGCAGGCGCTTGGACAGCTCCAGCGTCCGGTGCTCGGAGTCCCACGCGCCCAAGCGCTCCGAGGTGTCGCTCAGGCGAAACACGGGGTGCTCGAGGCGCCAGCGAAAGAAGGTCCCATTCAGGTCGTTCCAGGTGTGACGAATCGCGAACAGCGTGGCGCGTTCGAGAGCTGCGGTGAAGGTGGGCTCGGGCTTGGGTTTGGGCATGGGCGGGGTCAGTCGGCGCAGAACCAGAGCTGGTTTCCGGCGAAGTCGAAGCTCACCTTGCGGCGGGCGAGAAAGCTCGTACCCACTGCGTCGAACACCGGAAACTTCACGGTCACGTCGCTCTCGCACCCCGCACCCACGCAGTAATGGGCGAGCGGCGCTGTGAACGCAACGCCGTCTTGGCAACCATTCACGGTGCACAGAGACGCCGACGTCTTGGGCGCGAGGGCGGCGGGGTCGAGGGCGGCGACGGTGCTCTGGGACAACAGCGAGAAGGTGGAGCCGGTGTCGATCACCACGTCCTTCTGCTCGAGCGGACCCACGGTGATGCTGGCGGTGGGGGAGCCATAGTCCGTCTGCCCCAGATCCACCACCGTTCCGGCGCAGGGGGCCGAGCCGTGGGCCAGGGTGACCGCTTGCCCGTGCTCCAGCGTGAGGTCGAAATCCCGAAGCGTGCTCATGCCCACGAAGCCGTTGGTGGCGCCGGCGTCCGGTGAGCTGAAGCGAGTATCCCAGGCGTAGATCTCCTCTCGCCGCAGGCACAGCTTCCCGATGCATATCTCCGGCGCCTTCATCAGCACCTGATCCGGTACGCCGAGGAGCGTGGAGGACAGCGTGGTCTTCTCGGCGCCGGTGTCCAGCAGGAGACGCACCAGCTTGCCCCCCACGCGGGCCTCCACCACCGGAGTCTGGTCCGTGGAAACCACGGGAACGGTGACCGAAGTCGAGCCACACAGCTGACGCTCGCCGCCCAGGGGACGACACGTGACTTCTTCGGCGGAGGCCGAAGAGCACGCCGTCAGCATCAAGCACGCGGCGAATCTCATTCGTCCACGAGCTCGCAGCGCACCGTCGCGTGAAAGGTGTACGACGGTGATCCGCGAAAGGTGACGACCTCTTCCGTCTTGCCCGGCGCCACGCGCACCGACAGGGGATCCGGATTGACGTCCGTCTTCACCACGCACGCGGCGGTCTTGTCGCAGCCGTCGTGGATACTGACGATGTGATCGTAGCCATAGGCTCCATATTGCGCCCGCGCGCGCACCTTGATGCAGGCGGGCAGCGCCGCGGGCTCTGCCGGCTCCGCCGGTGCAACGCCGGAGGTCGCGGCGAGGGCGAGCCCCACGCCGGCGGCGACCAGACCGCGTCTCAGAACGACGACCATGTGGAGACTCTGCAGCCCCGCCCTTCGGGCCGCAAGGTCAGAGCCGCGGGGCCGTGCTCGAAGCCTCCAAAATCGCGCTACGGCAGCGCCATGCCTTGGCGCGCGTTCGGGTTGTCCGGCGAGACCGCCAACACCTCAGCGAAGATCTTTTTCGCCTCGCCGGCGCGCCCCATCCGGGCCAACGCCCAACCGAGCCCCGTCTGATGATCGAGCTCCGCGGGGTAGTCGCGCACCAGCTTGCGGTACACCGTCGCGCTGTCCGGATAGTTGCCGATGGAATAGTAGGCATGCGCCAAGCGCGCGCGGGCCACGGCGTTCTGTGCGTCCAGCTTCAGCACGTCGCGACAGGCCTTCTCGAGCGGGCGCCACTTCTTCTGTGCCAAGAGCGGCAAGGTGAGCCCGAGCCGCGCCTCGATCGAGTCCGGCTTGCTCTTGATGGCTGCTCGATACGCCGCTTCGGATTCGCCGAAGCGCCCCGCGAGGTAGGCGAGCCAGCCCTGGCGCGCGGACACGAAGTACGTTGCGCCGCTCTTGGTCTGTATCTTCTTCATAGCGTCGAGCGCGGCGGTCGCCTTGCCCTTGGCCTCCTCGCGGTAAGACGTCCGATACAGGTCTTGGACCTCCTGCGAAGCGTCGGATCGCGCGACGGCGGGCAGGAGCACGACCAGCGCCATGAGCGCGAGGGATGCGAAGGTGCGGCGGGCGGTCATCGGTCTTCTCCTTTGCTCATTCGACGGGTGGGCTCAGGCGCAAGCCCAGAGCGGCACCGAAGTAGGTCGTGTCGCCGTCCGCGGTTTCGAGACGGTGCACCTCGGCGTTGATCCCAAGGGCGGTCGCTTCGGACACGCCGAACATCAGCGTCAGCGTGCCGCCGTAGCGCACGTCGCCGTCCACGCCGAGCACGCTCGGAATCGTGACCGCGACGGGCCAGCGCGCCCGCCCCACACGGCCGCTCAGGTAAAGCTCCGCGGGATCCGCGAACAGCGACAGCCCGGCCTCGGCCGCCCAGGCGCCGCCCGCGGCATCGTGCGTGAAGCGCGCTCCGGCGTTGGCAGCAACGCTTCGAGACATCCAGGCGTAGCCCGCTGGGGCCAGCTGATACCCCGCCTCGCCTCGGAAGCCGAGCACGGCCTGCTCCATGCTGACGCCGACGCGCTCACCCAGTCGAAGCCGCGCGGCTTGTCCGAACAGCGTGGGCTGATCCGTGCTCGGCATCCACAGCCCCAAGGCTTCGACGCCGAGCCACGTCGCCTCCACGCCTCCGCCGGCCCACAGCTCGTGGCGATTCTCGCCCACGCTCTTGGTCTGCGAGCGTCCGCCCTGGAAGCCGGGACCCGTGTCCGTGCTTTGCTCGACCCAGTAGCCTTGAAAACGGTAGGCCGCGCGCAGCCGAAGGTGCTGCGACGGGCGCAGACGCAAGTGGGCGAAGCCGAGTGCGCCCGTCGTCCGCTGCGGTTCCGCGACGGAATAACCCCCAATCCAAAATTCGAGATCGAAGGGATGGGTCCGACACAGGGACAGCCCCCTTCGGGCCTCCGAGTATCTTGGATTGATGGTCAGCGCGGCGCGGAAGCTCGCGCGAGCCGCTTCCACGTCCCCCGCATGGAGCTCGATGAATCCACGCCGCGCGTGCGTCGCGGCCAGCCCCTGCGTCGCCTCGGGGCCGGCCCCGTCCATGCTCCGAGCGCGCTGGTAGAGGCGCTCTGCCGCATCGAGATCTCCCAGCCGGAAGGACAGCCAGGCGAGGCGCACGGTGACCTCGTAGCCGGCCGCCTCCGGGCTCCACGCCGCAGCCAATATCTCCCGGGCGCGCTGCACGTTGCCGTCGTTTTCGGCTTGGACGGAGGCGTCCCAGGCCCCCGCTCTCGCGTCGACCTCGCGATCGCTCGGCAGGCTGAAGCCCAGCGTCATGGCCAGCGCGATGAGCAGCGGCGCACTCACGCGGGCTCCTCCTCGGCGTGGGCGTCCGCGGGGCGCAGCGAAAACTTTGCCTCATGGCGTCCGTAGCGCACCTCGACGCGGTGAACGGAGTCCCCGAGGGAAAGGTCGACGCGGCTCGAAAAGCGCGGGCTCTTTCCTTCGATCACCACCGAGCCCGGTTCGCGACGGAAGGTGTAGGCGACGCGCGTGCTGCCCACGTTGGGGGCGAAGACCGCCATGAAGTCCGCGATGGCGCGCCGGTAGCCGGAGAGCAGCAAGCGACCTGGCAGCTCTTCCTCCCAAGACAGCGCGTCGGCCTGATCGAAGGGCACGCGCGCCAGCGCGATGAGCAAGAAGCGCAGCATGGAGCTGGCGCGGCCGGCGAAGTTCACGACCACGAAGCCGCCGTCGTAGGGATCGATGGTGAGCGCGGCATGTCGGGAACGAAGCAAGCGACGACCGAGGAGATCCAGCTCCACCCGGGCGACTTCCCGTTGTCCGCCCTCGTCGACCAGCTCCCAGGCGGAGCCGGGCACGAACGCCAGCACGCGGGCCAAGGCTTCGTCCCGCATCACGGGACGCACGAGCTGCCCCTCTTGCGGGATCACGCGGGTGCTCAGGCAAAAGCCATCGTCGCCGTGGCTCACGACGTCACCGAAGTCGGACGGCATCGTGGGACTGCCGAGCTCCGGCAGGCGCTGTAGCTGGAAGTGCAGGTGCGGCTCTGGAGAACGACCGGAGTTGCCGCAGCGGGCGATCTCCGTGCCCGGCGTGACCACCTCCCCGGGGCGTACCCGGATGCTCGAAGGCTGCAGGTGGGCGTAGAGGGAATACAGGCCCACGCCGTGCGCAACCACGATGGCGTTGCCCCAGTTGTCGTGGGTGTTGACCTCGCCGGGGGGATTGTCGTCGATGCCGTCGTGCACGCTCACCACGGTGCCCAGGCCTGCCGCCAGCACCGGCAAGCCGTAGCAGTGGTAGTCCCGCAGCGTGGCGCCGTCGCGACCGAAGGTCTTGCCCTCGTTGTTCTTCACCTCGAAGTCGAGACCGTGTCGCCACAAGCCCTTGTGGGTGTACTGACCATCGTACCCTTGGGTGACGGTCCACTCTCCGCGGAAGGGCAGCCGGAAGGGCAACCACGCGACGTCGCCGAATCGGCGCACGCGCATGAGATGACTGGCCAGCGCTTCCTCTGGTCGATCCATGGGGATGGTGGACCGCGGTCGCGTATCCGCCTCGCGGCGGCGCGACGCCGTGAGCACCAAATGTGTGGTCACCACGAAGGGCAGCGACAGCACCGGCAAGAACGCAATGCCCGCCGCCGGCGCGAGGGCATAGGCGAGCAACGAGGAGATGGCGGCGCCCACGGCGGCGAGCAGGAGCGACGCCGGCTGCGGCACGAACCAGACGCCGCCCAGCGCCATGGCGGTGAGCACCGCGTTGAAGGACGCCAGCACGTCCACCAGCGAGGGCTCCATGTCCGCTCGCAGGAGCAGGCGCATCAGCGCCGCCACCAGCCCGCCAATCAGCGCCAGCAGCAGAGATATGCGGCTGTGCCAGGCGATGGCCGCCAGCACCAAGGCGCCAGCCAGTCCCCCGCTCAAGAACAAGAGCGACGCCGGAACGTCCAGCCACGAAGGCGCCAGTATGGACGCCGGCAAGAAGGACGCCGGAGCGGCGAGCTCCAGCATGGCGTCCGAGGCCGGCAAGCTGCGCGCGCCGAGATGGACGATCCAAGCGCTGGCGATGAAGGGCAAGGAGTGGGTGGGTAGCGCCACGCTGGAGAACACCGCTTCGAAGGAGGCACTGAGCAGCACCGCGAGCACGGCCGCGAAGAACACCAACACCAGCGGGTGCCCGCCCCCGGGAGCGAAGATGGCCAGCGCCAAGGTCGAGAGGATGGCGGTGGTCGCGCCGGTTCCTTCGCGCACGACGCGAGCACCGAGACCGAACACCCAGGCCGTGAGGTGACCCACGACCAGTGCACCCAGGGTAGCGAGCGCGAGCCGGGGCACCGTGGCGATGGCGAGGAACACCAAGAGTCCCGGCCCCACGCCGCGAGCGAACACGATCTGAGCGTAGGGCCGGAGCAGAAGCTCCAGCGCCACCGTGATCCGGCTCTCTTGGCTCAGCTCCTGAGCCACGCTGGCACCACTTCTTGGGCGAGCAGCGTGTCGACGGTTTCGGCTTTGCGGATCAAGCCGTGCTCACCTCGCGAGGAAACCATGACGACGTTCGGTCGCTCCGTGATGAACTGCATCCACTGCGTGACGTTGTAGGCGCCAACGTGTCCAATCACGACGCGATCTCCCGACTCCATGGGCGGGAACAGGATTCCGTCTCGGACGACGTCGATGTTCATGCACAGCGGCCCAAAGAAGACCGAAGGCTCGGCCACGCCGTGGGAATCCTGGGCGGGGTGGACGTCGTGCCGGTACCACCAAGCCGTGGGCAAGATGTTCACTCCCGCGTCGAGGATCACCGCGCGCCGGCCGTCCACCAGACGTTTGGAGCCGATCACGGTGGAGAGCAGCACGGCGGCGTCGTCCACCAGCGCGCGACCGGTCTCGAGCACGACGCGGGGCGCCGGCTCGCCGTCGAGCCCTTCCTCGAGGCCCGCGGCGAGCTTCTCCACGTATTGCCCCAGAGAAGGCGTGATTTCCTCACCGGGCAGGTACTGCTGGTGCAGGGTGTTGTGGGACGCGAAGCCGCCACCGAAGTCCAACGTCTGGATGCGGACCCCGTGCTCCCGCGCCAGGGCGCGGGCGAAGCGACCCAGGGCGCGCGCCTCCAGGCGATAGGCATCTGGGTCGAGAATGAACGTGCCGATGTGACAGTGCAGGGAGTCCAGCACCAGGCGCGCCCCTCTCTCGATGCGGCGCACGGCCTGCATGGCGCTGCCGTTCTCCACGTTGAAGCCAAAGCGATCCCAGCTGGGGACCGGCAGCTCGGCGAGATTGACGCGGATGCCCACGGTCGGCTGGATGCCGAGACGCGCCGCCACCTGTTCCGCGAGGGCGAGCTCGTCCAGGTGGTCGATGTTCACGTGGACACCTTCCTGGAAGGCCCGCTCCAGATCGCGCGCCGTCTTGGATGGGCCGTTGAACACGATCTGCGAGCCTGGGACTCCGGTCCGGAAGGCCTTCTCCATCTCTTGGCCGGACACCACCTCGGCCCAGGCGCCTTCGCGATGGAAGACGCGGCACACGCTCTCCAGGTAGTTCGTCTTGTAGGACCAGGCGATGGTGAACTGGGGGAAGCGCCGCGCCAGCTGGTCCCGCAGCTCCCGCACGCGATCTTGCAGGATGCGCTCGGAGAACACGAACAGCGGCGAGCCGTAGGTCGACATCAGGTCCGCCACCCGAGCACCTTCGAACTCCGTGACCGCCCGCGGCGTGGTGACGGCGCCGAACTTGCTACGGCCACCCATCGCGTGGCGGACGATGACCGGCCTCTCGTAACGCGGCTTCATGGGACCTCCGGGCCGAGCTCGGCCATGCCAGTGGAAGCGATGTGCCCGAAGCGGGAAAGCTCCGCGATCTGGTCCATCGAGATGCGCACGAACATCGTGCCGACGCGATAGCCGGACATCTTCGCGACGGGCTCGCCCATGGCGAGCTTCACGCACGCGAGCGGCAAGTTCTGCCCCGCGGCCGTCGCCAGGTAGACCCAGGCAGGAAAGCGAGGATTCACCTCGGCGACGTACAAGGTGCCCCCCTCCGACTCCTTGATCAGCTCCACCTCGAGGCCGCCGCGCCAAGACAACGCGCCAACGACCTTCTCCGTGACGTCGAGCAGGCGAGCGTCGTCGATGGTGACGCCGGCCCAACCTTTCCCCTTCTCCGTCAGGGCCATCTTGCGCATCGCAACGGCTCCGACGGTGTTCCCGTTCCCGTCTCCCAGCCCGGCAACGTTGTACTCCTCGCCCTTCACGAAGCGCTGGACCACGACTGGCAGACCCCAGGAAGCGACGAAATGGTGGAACGCTTGCACGGCGTCCGCTTCGCTGTAGGCGATGGTCGCGCCGTAGAAGACTCCCTTGATCACGATGGGCAGGCCGAAGCGCGACACGAGGCGCGGAAGAGCCGCAGCGCTGCTCACCGCCTCCGACTCCGGAACCAAGAACCCGGCGCGCTTTCCCAGCTCCGGCAGCCGCGACTTGGACACCTGGTCCACCGACTCGATGCGCGGAACGAGGCTTGCGATCTGGCTCTTTTGAAGGGCTTCCTCGAGCATCGCCACGGCCCTGAGCTCGGAGTCCAGGGTGGGCAGCAGCACGTCCAGACCGAAGCGCTCCTTGACCTCCAGAATCCGACTCAGCACCGCCTCGCGACCGGATGACGGGAACGGGAGGATCGCCGCGGCGTCGAGCAGTCCCTCGGAGTAGAAGCCCGGATCCAGCGCGTCGTAGCCCAGCCCGATGACGCGCCCGGCGAACTCGGGCGCAGCGCGCAACGAGCGCGCCACGGCAACACCTGGCGCGGGATTGTCCGTCGCGTTCATGCCGGTGATGGCGACCGCACAGCTGATGCCGGACATCAGCCTGCCAGCCCTTGTTCGGCGAGACGAGCGAGAAAGTCGTCCACGTCGCGTGCCACGTCCTCGCTGCCGTCCATTTCCATCTCGTCGCGCAGGCGCTTGACGATGGCGTCGGTGCTCTGCCCCTCCTTCAACGCGGAGAGCACGATCAATCCGGCGGCGTTGACGGTGAAGGTGTGGCCCGTCACGGGATCGAAGACGAAGCCGGAATCACTGAGCGCGAGCTGACGCAACCGCGAGACGTCCATGCAAGCGAATCAGCAACTTCCGTACCCGGAACGGTGGACAGAGCAGCAATTCCGCAGTTCTTGCAGGCGCCGGACGCAGCGTCCGATGACCCGGAGCTTGGGCAGCGACAATGCGCCGCAGGGGACCGCCGCGCTTGCGCAATCCGTGCGCCAGGATCGGGGTCACAGCGCAAGGGGCGACAGGAAATGCCCTCGAATTCGCCCGTATCGTCGACGCTTTCTTGGCTCTTGCTCCCGCCGGGACCAATGGCATGCTTCGCGCCCCATGAGCAAAGACGACTTCGCCTCGTTGATGGAGGCATCGGTCAAGAGCGGCTCGAGCAGAGCAACGCGGCGCCTGCACAACGGCGATGTGGTCGAGGGCACGATCATCCAGATCGCAGCGGACGCCATCTTCGTGGACATCGGCACACCAGGTGATGCACGCATCGACCGCTCGGAGCTCGAGGATCGCTCGGGCAACGTCACGGTGAAAGTCGGAGACCCACTGCGAGCGACCGTGGTCAGCGCGAACAGCGAAGGTCCGGTGCTCACACTGGCGATGGGACGCGGCACGAGCCTGGACCTGACGCAGCTGCAAGCAGCACGCGAAGGCGGCGTGCCAGTAAGCGGCAAGGTCACCAAGGCCGTGAAGGGCGGGCTCGAGCTCGAGATCGGCGGCGTGCGCGCGTTCTGTCCGGCATCGCAGGTGGAGATCGGCTACGCCGCGGATCTCGGAGTGTGGGAAGGCCAAGAGATCGAGGTCAAGGTCATCGAGATCAAAGACGGGGGGCGTTCGGTCGTCGTTTCTCGCCGCGCGCTGTTGGAAGACGAACGCCAGCGTCTGGCGGAAGCGATGAGCGGACAGCTCGTGCCCGGCGCGGATCTCACGGGCACCGTGCGAGCCACTCAGAAGCACGGTGTGATCGTGGACGTGGGTGGCGTGGACGGGTTCGTGCACGTGTCGGAGCTCGCCCACCGGCGGGTGGAGAGTCCGGAGGACGTCGTCAGCGTGGGAGACACGGTGGAGGTCCGCGTGGTGTCGCTGGAAAAGACCGACAAGGGCCTCCGGCTGCGCCTCAGCATGAAGGCGCGCATCGCTGCCGAGGAGCGGGCTCGCGCCGCCAAGGACGAGGTACTGGCCGGCCGCGTGTCGGGTCATGTCAACGGTGGCGTGTTGGTGACCACGTCCAAGGGCGACGGCCTGGTGCCCCTCAGGGAGCTCGGGCTACCACCAGGCGCCGACCACCGGCGAGCCTTCCCAGTGGGCAAGGAAGCCGACGTCGTGCTTCTGGAGCGCGACCCGAACGGTCGCCAACGCTTCAGCATGACCGGGGTCTCCCGGGTGCAGGAGCGTCAGAACTATCGCGACTTCGCCCAGTCGCCGGCGGGCGGCGGCTCCATGGGCAGCCTCGGGGATCTGCTTCGGGAAAAGCTCAACTTGCCCGCAGAGCGCTCGGCCGAGAGCGAGCCGCAGGAAAAGACCGAAGAGCCGACCGCCGTCTCCGGGGAGCCGCGCCCGGGCATCGTTCGGCGCAAGCGCTGACGCCCGAGCAGAGCGCTCAGTCCCTGAGGAAGTGGCAGGTGTACCCTCCCGGGTGCTTCTCCAAGTAGTCCTGGTGGTAGCCCTCCGCGGGGGTGAAAGGACCGGCCTCCACGATCTCCGTCGCGATCGGCCCCTTCCACTTGCCGCTGGCTTGAACTCGCGCCTTCACCTCTTCGGCCACCTTCTTCTGTTCCGGCGAGGTCACGAAGATGGCAGATCTGTACTGGCTTCCCACGTCGTTCCCCTGGCGATTCTTGGTCGTGGGGTCGTGCATGCGGAAGAACCACTTTTCGAGCAGATCCGCGTAGGAGAGCCTCTTCGGGTCGAACACGATCCGGATGCTCTCAGCATGACCGGTACGGCCTGTCTTGACCTGCTCGTAGGTTGGGGCGGCGGTGCTCCCCCCGGCGTATCCCACCTCGGTGTCGATGACGCCGTCGACCTTGCGCAAGATGTCTTCCATGCCCCAGAAGCAGCCGCCGGCCAGCACCGCGGTTTCCAGGGTGGTCTCGCACCCCGGTGCCTGGCCTGGCTCGGGGCGAGCACAGCTGTTGTCGCTGGAACTGGCCGCGGGTTTCGCAGAACCCTCGAACAGCGACCGATATTGTCCGTAGCCTTCGGCTTCGAGCTTCTCCACCGGAACGAAGCGAAGGGACGCTGAGTTGATGCAGTAGCGCTGTCGGTCCGGACCAGGGCCGTCGTCGAACACATGGCCCAGGTGCGAGTCCCCGGCGCGGGAGCGAACCTCGCGGCGAACCATCCCATGGCTGGAGTCGGTTTTCTCCACGACGCGAGCGTCTTCCACTGGTCGGGTGAAGGACGGCCAACCGGTACCGGAGTCGAACTTGTCACGGGAGCTGAAGAGCGGCTCGCCGGTCACCACGTCCACGTACAGGCCTTCCCGGTGGTCGTTCCAGAACTCGTTCTGGAACGGAGGCTCGGTGGCATCCCGCTGGGTCACCTCGTACTGCATGCGGGTCAGGCGGGCGTGCAGCTCCGCGTCATTGGGCTTGTCGTACTTGTGGGCGTCCATGGTCGTCGTTCTGTCCGTTTTCCGTTCGGGCGGGGGGTGTACGGCCTCGCTGCCCCGCCGTCCGCAGGCCGCGAAGGCCAGCAGCAATATCGCGAGGGTAGCTGCGACTTTTGCCGGCATCATCATTGTACCTAGGCCTACGAGCCGCGGCGCCAAGGGGTTACCCTGCCGAGTTGGCCCGTTTTGTGGGAAGATCCGCGGGTGACACGGAAGAGCTCGGCAAATCTGGCTTTGGCCGCCGCGTTCCTGGCAGTGGCCTGCGTGGGGAGCGGCGGCGATGGGCCCCCGCGTCCGGGCGGCCCTGGGAGCGGGGGCTCCGCCAACGGCACGGGCACCGGCGCGAACGGGGGCTCTGCCAACGGCACGGGCACCGGCGCGAGCGCGGGGTCCGGGAATGGCTCAGGCTTCGGCGGCTCCGGAAACGGCTCCGGCTCCGGCGGCACCGGAAACGGCTCTGGCTCGGGCGGCATCGGCGGTTCCGGCAACGGTTCCGGCTCGGGCGGCATCGGCGGCTCCGGCAACGGTTCCGGCTCGGGCGGCATCGGCGGCTCCGGCAACGGTTCCGGCTCTGGCGGCAATGGCACTGGTGGCTATGGCGCCAACGGCAGCACCAGCTGTGGCGCCTTCGGCACCATCACCAGCGACAAGGCTTGCACGTACTACGCCCAGTCCTACTGCGCCACGCTCTCGGTGTGCGCGCCCGCGTTGCTCGACAAGGCCGGCTACGACTCCGAGGCCACGTGTCGTGATCGCGTCTACCTGAGCTGCCTACAGCACATCATTGCACCCGGAAGCAACGTCGAACCTCGGCTGTACGCGGCGGCAGCGAACATTTTGGCGCAGTCGTCCTGCGCGCTGTTCTATTCCGGAGAAGCCACCGCGACGCTCACCATAGATTCCCTGTGCGGTGTGGCCGGCTCCAAGATCGGCGGAAGCGGCTGCTACGTCGACGACCAGTGCGACAGCCTGGTGTGCCAGAAGGGAGGCAACCTGTGCGGCGCCTGCACCACGGTGGCGGACGTGAATGAGCAATGCAGCTCCACCACGGGTTGCGCACCGGGTCTGTACTGCGATCAGCAGCTGTGCAAACCCAAGGGCAGCATCGGACAGAACTGCAGCAACAGCATCGACTGCACGCCGGAGCTTCACTGCGTGGTCGGTTCCTGTCAGCTTCGGCAGGGAGCCGGCGCCAGCTGCTCGTCCGAGCGCGACTGCAAAGCGGAACTGGTCTGCTACGGCGGCAAGTGCAAGCAACCGAGCCTGGGCGAGACCAATGCCAGCTGCAACGGCAGCGAGCCTTTGAGCTGCAACACGTTCAAGAACTTCTACTGCAGTGGCGGCAAGTGCACGGCGGGCTCGTCGGGCCTCCCGGGCCAGAACTGCACGTCCTCCAGCGTGTGCAAGTCCGGCGCGAAGTGCGTGATCCCGTCGGGGCAATCCCAGGGCGTATGCATGGCGATTGCCGTGGACGGCGCGAGCTGCAACGCGAACACCGGACCCTACTGTCAGGACCCGGCGGTGTGCGTGAGCGGCAAGTGTCAGCTCCTGGACGGAACCATCTGTCCGTGAGCGATCCGGAAGCCGAAAACCTGGCGCGCCTGTTCGAGGGTCGAGGGCCAGAGCTCTTGTCGTTTCTCTCCGGCCAGCTCGCCGTGCTCCGGGGACAGGGCCACACCTATCTAGGGATCGCTGGCGTGTGCATCAGCGTGACCGGGTTTTCCGGACACAACATGGTGAACGCCGGCGCCCTTTCCGCATCGAGCATGGTCATCGGATTGCTCCTGGTGCTGGCTGCCATCGTGCTCACGTTGCGCGCCCTGCGGCGGATCCGCTGGGTCAGCGAGGATCTGGGAGCCCATCCAGGGGAAGTCGTGGCCCGAGTCATCGCGCGTCGAAACGTGCAGCAGAAAGCTCTGGAGCGCGCTGGGATCTTGGTCGGCGTGGGGCTGACCTTCTACCTCACGGCGGTAGTGCTCGCCGCGCTCGGCAAAGCCGGCTGGACCGTGCCCTGACGGGGCTCGCGCCGAACCGACAAAACCCCGAGGACGAGGCGGTGCTATGCTCGGCGCGGCACCGTGGTGGCGAGTGACCCGAAATCCATTGAAGTGCGGCTTCGCGTCGGCGCCGCACAGATCCGTCTCGGGCTGGGTGACACGTTCATCGGCCGGAGCCCATCTTGCGACGTCGTGCTCCACTCCAGCAAGGTCAGTCGCAAGCACGCGTGCATTCACATCACGGCGTCATCCGTGCGCGTGGAAGACCTCGGGAGCGCCAACGGAGTCTTCGTAAACGGGCATCCTATCTCGGGGGCCAAGGCTCTGTCCCATGGCGACCGCGTCGCGATCGGCGGAGAAGAGCTGGAGGTGGTGTTTGGAGACGCGAGCGGGAGCCGCGCCAACCGACCCGGCGCGGTGACGCGCGGCGACCGCCCAACGCGAACCGTCGCGGCCGTACAGCAGCGATCTCCGGAGGCGGAAGCCTACGACAGCGAGGCGCCCAGCGGAACGCGGCGGGCGGACGCCTTCGAGCTCATCGGCCAGATCGTGGACCGGGCCCTGGCGGAGGGTCGAGCTGCGGACGCTGAGAGTATGATGCGCGTCCATCTGGCCAAGGTGCTCGACGAAGCCAAGGCTCGCGGCACCCTCTCGCCGGAAACGCGAGCGAGCGCTCTGGACTACGCGCTCAAGATCGCGAGCGCCACCCAGCAGGGGCGCTGGGTGGACTACGTGTTCGAGATGCTCACGGCGCTGAGGCTGCCGCTGAGCGCGACGCTGACGACGAGCCTCCGGGCGGTGGTGGCGAACGTGGACGGCATCAGCAGCGCGAAGGTCCAGAGCTACGTGGACGTCATCCGGTCGCTGGCCGACGAGCGTCAGACGACGTCCACCATGCACAGCGCAGACGCCATTCTGCGCGCGGTAGGGTCGCGGCGCGGGTCGACCCCTCCGGTTCGCTGAACACGGAGATGCCGCTCCACCCGAGATCGGGTGTAGCCTTGGCTCCAGATGTACGCGCGGCTCCACGCCTACCTGGACAGCCTGCCGCAGGGCCTCGACTCCTTCCCTGAGTGTCGGGTCAAGGCGTCGCTCTTGCGCGGCGCCCTCGACGACCCGGGTGCGAGAGTGAAGCTGGACGCCTTGCCCGAGCGACTCGCGAGCCTTTTCGGCTCCCCACCCCCTGTCACGCAGTGGATGCCCGAAGTCGTGAGCGTGGCCGCCCACTACGCCATCGCCGATGCGCGCGGCTTCGATGACGACGACGTCTTGATGTGGACGTATCGCGTCAACCAGCGCTTGGCACAATCACGATTGTACCGAGCCATGACCGCCGTGGCGACGCCGCGTCTCGCGCTCAGAGGCGCACGGCTCGCGTGGGGAATGATCCACAAAGGCATCGGGCTCTCCGTGCGCCTCGAAGACGACAGCGCACGCCTGACCGTCACACATCCGCGCGGGGTGTGGCCCAACCTGGTCCACCGCGCGAACGCCACCGGATTCCGCGCGGTGCTGGAGAGCTCCGGGGGCTCGAACGTGGAAGTCTTCGTGGCGGAGTCCAGCCCCGATCGCGCCATCTTCGACTGCAGCTGGACCTGAGCTACTTCGGAAACTGCGAAAGGCAAGCGTCGAGCTTGGCCTGATCCACCGGCGGTTCGTCGAGCGCCGGTGGGGCCATGAAGGGCGGGTTCTCGAAGTCGAAGAAGTCGAGCATCGCGTCGGCGTTGGCGTCGCGACGGGTCATTGCAGGAAGCTCGAACAGCGTCTCCACGAAGCGCACGATGCTGGTGTGGTCGTGGGTGACGTGGGACACGTAGTGCGCCTTGGTGTAGGGCGAGATCACGAACACCGGGACGCGGAAGCCGAGCTGGTCGAAGCCGCCGAGCTCGCCGCCGGTCAAGGGAGCGGTGTCGTCCGGAGCACAGGTCTTGGGCGGAGCCACGTGGTCGTAGAGCCCGCCGTGCTCGTCATAGGTGATGAAGATGACGGTCTTGTCCCAGTAGGGGCTGTCCATGATCACCTTGATCTGGTCGTAGACCCACTTCTGGCCGACCTGCATGTCCCCCGGCGGGTGCTCGCTCTCTTCCGCCGCGCCGCCCTTGCTGAACAGCGACTCCACCCAGGAGACCTGAGGCAGGGTGCCGGCGGCGACGTCCTTGGCGAAGTCCGAGATCTCGACGATCTTGTCGCTGTTGTCGAGCGCGACGTTCACCAACAACGACGACGCCGCCAGGTTCGTGCGGTACTCTTTCCACGTCACGCCGGCGTCGTTCAACGCGCCCATGAGCGACGGAACCTGTCCCAGTATGGGTTGGTTCTCCGTCTTGCCGAAGGAAGTAGCCGCGAGCCAGTACATGCGGTTCGGCCAGGTGGGGCCCATCACGGAGCAAAAGTAGCGATCGCTCGTCGCGAAGGTGTTGGCCAGCTGGTAGTAGAACGGAATGTCCTTGTCGTCGTAGTAGCCGATGGCCCGGGCGCCGGTGGGATCTGCGGTCTTCGCGTTCGCCTTGGCGAAGCCGTCCATGGCGCCTTCGTTCCACGATTCGTGGCTGCCGCCCCACTCGTGGTTCGTGTCAGTAAAGCAGTAGTCCGTCTTGTGCACGAAGGGCACGCTGGAATCGTCCGGCGCCGGCTGAGTGGTCCCCTCTGGCGCCACGTCCACGTCCGGCTGCCCATACTCGGGCAGTTTCTGGAAGTAGTGATCGAAGGAGCGGTTCTCCTGCATGATGAGCACCACGTGCTCGAAGGGCAGGCGCTTGCCCTGGGTCTTGCAGCTCAGCGTCTCCTTGGGCAGAGCACCGGCGGAAAACTCACAAGCAGCCCGGGAGTTCGCGTGGGTGTCCTCTTCCGGAGCGCAGTTCGTCAATGGCACGGTGCCTGCGGGCTCGTCGTCGCTGGAGGAGGAGCAGGCGGAAAGCAGGGCTAGGGCGCAAAACCCGAGAACGAAGCGTCGAAGCATGACGGCACCGAGGCTACGCCGACTCGGCGTTAAGGGCACGTGACAGTTCGACGACGGCTCAGCGACGAACGGCGGCCCGCAGGCTTTCGAGCGCTCGACGCGCCGAGTCCTCCAACGACCCCGCCCGGGGATGCGCCGCGCCCCGCGCCAGCAGATCCTCGACCGTGTCCCGTAATGTCTCGCCCGGATCCCGCGCCGTCCAGCCGAGCTCGCGTTCGGCCTTCTCACTGCTGCAATACCAGTAGTACTGCGCCATTTCCACGCTCACGGGATCGACGCTCGGCTCTCCACCGATGCGACGCACCGCGCGCGAGAAGACGTCGTTCAGCCCCAGGGCGAGGGCGCGATTGGCGGGCAGCTTCAAGCGCGGCGCGCGCACACCAGTCATGCGCTCGAGTCGCTGGAAGAACGCCTGGACCGTGAGGTTCTTGCCGTTCAAGAGATAACGCTCTCCCGCCTCGCCGCGCTCGAACGCGAGCAACATGCCCAACGCGGCGTCCCGTGCATCGACGAACGCCATGCCTCCCGACGGCACCGCTGGGATGTCCCGCTCCAGGAACTTCCGGACGTCCCCCGTGGACGACTCCCGCAAGTCCCCGGGGCCGAGCAGCAGACTGGGATTGACCACCACCACCTCGAAGTCTGGCGGAGCGTTGGCGTCCAACGCCTCCCGTTCGCCGTAGTACTTGCTGCGGTAGTAAGGGAATCGCGCGATGAGATCGAGGGGCGCGTCCGAGTGCTCATCGAAGATCTCGTCCGGATCCTCGCCCAGGGCGATGGTGCCGCTGGTGGACGCCACCACCACCCGGCGAACGCCGGCGCGCCGTAGTCCGGTCAAGGCGGTGCGCACGCCCGTCACGTTGATGCGATGGAGCGCTTCGGCGTCCTTCGGATCGCGGCTGACACGTCCCGTCGTCAGGAAGGCGCCTTCCATTCCCCGCGCCGACTCGGCCACGGCGTCCGCATCCAGGACGTCCACGGCGGAGACTCCGTCGCCGCCCCGCTTGCTCGTGGCCACCACATGATGGCCGAGATCCCCAAGCAGCCGCAGCAAGTGGGATCCCAGAAACCCCGTGGCGCCGCCCAGCCAGAAACGCCGAGGGGGCGAGAGCGGGACTCCGTGGCTGGAGCCATGGCCGTTGCCGTTCGCCTTGCCGTTGGCGCTCATCCGCCCAGCTCCCGATCGAGGGTTTGTCGGGCCGGCGCGAACACGGCGCTTGGTCGGTCCAGCTGAAATACCTTCTGGAAGGTCATCAACAGCCCGATGTTGTTGCTCTTCACCGCACCGGAGACGAACTCCGCCGGGTCCGGCGTATAGGCCTCGCGCACGATGCGGGTGAACAGCGTCGGCGTGGTCTTCAACACGCAGTCGGCGCTAGCCGTGGCCTTGCCGCGAGTCACCTGGCACTCGGTCGCGTCCACCATCACGGTCCAACGCTCCTTTTCCCCGAGGGAGAAGTAGAACGTCACCGTCTCGTCTACGGCCCCCGCGACGAAACGCCGCGACAGCTCCGAGAACACCGGCGCGAGCCCCTCGTCCTCCACTTGCGGCAGCGCTGCGTCGAGCGACCCCATCTGGGCAATGTCCAGGACCTCGCCGCGGGACAGCGCCAGCACCGCGCGCCGCACCAAGCTGCTCACGGCCCGGGAGGCCTCGGACGGCGACATTTCCGCCGTCAGCCGACGAAGATCCGAGACCGTTAGTGGTGGTCCGATGCGCGCCGCCACGTCGCGCCGGCGCGGAACGCTGGCGCCCTTGGGCAGCGCCCGATGAGTGCCGCCCAGGTAGACCGGCAAGATGTCGATGCCGTAGTGCAACGCCAAGTGCCCCACCGCGGGCTTGAACTCCTGAACCTCGCCGTCCGAGCTTCGAGTGCCTTCGGGGAAGATCAGCACGGTCTTGCCCTGCTCCAAGAGCTCCCCGGCTTGGCGCAAGCTCTGGCGAAGGGAGCCGGTGCGGGACATCGGCACCAGGTTCGTCAGGTTCTCGAAGTATGCCTTCCGCCAGCGGTTGCCCTCGAAGAAGTAGTCCTGGGCTGCGAGCGACACCAGATCCTGTCCGTAGCTGCCGAGGGCGTACTTCACGAGGCCCATGTCCAGGTGGCTCGCGTGATTGGCGGCCACGAGGGTGTTGCGGTTGAACGGGATGAACGCTCGGCCCGTGACCTTGGTGCTGAGCACGCGGTCGTAGAAACCCATCTGGGCTCGCCCCAGCCAGTGCATCGCCGCTTCGCGGAGCTCGTCCGGGATCTCGAAGGGCGTCTCGTCTTCTCGCTCGATGCTGGCAGAAGCCGAGGGGCGCCGCCCGGAGGACAGCTCCCGCAAGAAGGCCTCGGCGTCTTCAATCGTTTCCGCGCTGCTGAGCCGCTCTGCGTCCAGGGACGCCCCCACCTGGGCTTCGAGGGCCACGAGCAGCTCCAAGAGCATGAGGGAGTCGAAGCCGAGATCCCCGCGCAGGGACATGCCGGGGGACAGCTTGCTCGGATCCTTGCGGGTGATGGCGCCCACCGCGGCGCGCACCTGCCGCGCGGCGCGATCCAGCTCGCCCGTGGCTTCCATGCTGGGCGGCCTCTCGGACAGCGGCGCGACGCGCTCCACCAGTCGCTGTACCTCCCGGCGCTTCACCTTGCGGGTGGCGGTGCGCGGCAGCTCGCCGTCCACCAACGTCACGACGGAAGGACGCTGGACGACGGGTAGCTTCGAAAGGGCGCGGTCCAGCGCGCGCTTGGCTCGTGCGTGGCGCTCGCCGCGCGACCCGCCCTCGTCCTTGGCCACGACGGCCACGCACGCGACGCGCTCCCCGCCGCGGCCGTCGGACGCGCCCACGATCGCGAGCTCCACGACGTGTTCCACGCTGCCAATGCGTGCCTCGACGTCGTCCGGATACACGTTCTCGCCGCTGGACGTGACGATGGTGTCTTTCTCGCGGCCGACGATGACCAGGTTGCCCTTCTTGTCGAGCTTGCCCAGGTCGCCCGTGTGCAACCAGCCCTCGGAGTCGATCACCCGGCGCGTGGTCTCTTCGTCGTCGGAGTAGCCGAGCATCACGTTCGGACCGCGCGCCAGCACTTCGCCCACGCCTTCGGAGTTGGGATTGTCGATCCGGATCTCCACGCCGGGGACCGGCTTGCCCACGTGACCGGGCTTGGACTTGGGGCCGCTCTCCGCCACCGTGAGCACCGGCGCAGCCTCGGTGAGGCCGTAGCCTTCCGCCAGGTGCAGGCCCATGCCGCTGAAGAGGTGGTGCGTCTTCTCCGGCAAGGCGGCTCCACCGCTCACCAAGTAGCGAAGATGGCCGCCCAGCCCCGTGTGCACCGGCCCGAACAGGACCTTGCCGGCGTCCACGCCCAGGCTCTTGCCCAGCGTGCGATTCAGCTCCACGGCGAAGTCGAACACGTGCGAGGCCAGCGAGCCGCGCTCCGCGACCTTCGCGGTGATACGTCGTTCCAGCATCTCCCACAGCGCCGGCACGCCGATCATCGCGGTGATGCGTCCGCTCTTGAGCCCCGCCTCCAGTCGTTCCGCGGTGAGCTCGTCCAGGTACACCACCCGCGCGCCCCGCGAGAGCGGCAACAGCATGCCGCAGGTGAGCTCGAAGGTATGGTGCAGCGGCAGCACCGAGAGCACCCGGTCCCCCTTGGAGAGCGGGAACAGCGGGGCCAGGGAGGCGACCAGCGCGGTGATGTTCTCGTGCGAGAGCATCACGCCCTTGGGCGTGCCCGTGGTGCCACTGGTGTAGATCAGCGCGGCCACGTCGTCGGGTCGCGACTCCACCGCCTTGGGAATGGGCTCGCCGCTCTCCGCGGACGCCCACAGGTCGAGCCAGGAGATCCCGCCGCCGCGGGCGGCGTCTACGTCGTGGCGTACTCGCTTGCGGACCTTGTCGTCCGCGATGAACACCTTGGCGCCGGACGCTCGCGCCAAGTTCGCGGCGGCGCTGGCGTCGATGCCGGCGTCGAGCGGAACGACCGTGGCGCCCGCCAGGTGGATGCCGAAGAAGGCGATGGGCCACGCGGGGTGGTTGGCGCCGGCGAGCATCACGCGGTCTCCGCGTTCCACGCCGAGCGCCGCCAGCCGCCCCGCACACGCCAGGGAACGCCGCTGCCATTCGCGATAGGTGATGCGCGAGAGACCCTCGGTTTCCGTACGCTGGAGAGCGACGGCGAGATCGTAGCGCTCGGTCATTTCGCCGAGCATGGAGGTCAGCGTCTCGTGCCGCTCGGGGGCCTTCCGCGGCCGGCGGATGCGCTCGTCGATCTTGGGAAACACCCACTTCTCGAGGGCGGGAACGTGAACCTCCAAGAACCACTGCCGCCAGTCGATCTGCTCCGGCTGCCAGCAGATCTTGTCGCGGTCCGCGCCGTTCACTCTCGCGTACGCCGCCCGCGTGTTGTCGCAGCGGAACACGTAGTGGTACTCCGCCGTGAAGGGCACGAAGGCCCCGAGCACGTCGCCGATCTTGTCCTGTTGCTCGGCGAAGCCGCTCAGCACGCGAGCCGTTGGTGAGAGCAGCGGCGCCGCGGGCCCCAGAGCGGCGCGCTCGATGAAGCTAGCCGCCGTGCGCGTCGCCTTGGAGATGGCCTTGGGACCGAAGCGCCGGAACTGGTCCTTGTCGAGCATCGCACCTTCGAAGCGCGACTGCAGTGCGCTGAGCACCGGGCCGCCGCGACCAGTGCGCTTGTAGTACTTGCGCTTGTAGAGTCCGGAGAGCTCGAAGAAGCGCCGCATGGTGCACGGATTCGAGTCGCTGGAACCGTACTGGTAGACCGGCGGAGCGGTGCCCTCGAGCAGCTCCGCCAGCGAGAGCGTCATGCCCGCCGCGACCATGTCGCAGGGGATGAAGTCCAGGAAGTTGTCGGACCCCGGGATCTGCGTCTGCCCCTCGCGCAGGGAGTAGATCAGCGGCGCGCTGGTGTTGATCCCTTCGTTCCAGCCCGGAAATGGGTAGAACGACGTAGACTCCACGATCGCCGGGCGCACGATGGTGAAGGCCAGGCCGCTGCTCGCGACGATCTGCTCGCCGATCGCCTTGGTGTACGTGTACGTGTTCGGGAAGCCCCAGAACTGCGCTCGCTCCATCCCCATCTCGGCGAGCTGAGCTTCCACGAACTTGCGCTTCACGCGCTCCACCTCTTTTTCCAGGGTGGGTCCGCTGGATGGCTCGCCGCGATCCAGGAGGTTCTTCTTGGCTTGGTCCAAGAAGCGGCTCTGGCGGAACGCGTCGGACGAGCGGTGGCGCGCCTGCTCCACCACGTCGAGGCACTCGGCGATCTCGCGGTCCGGCTCCCAGTGCATCTGTTCCAGCTCGTGCGCCCGGGGAAAGGGAAACTCGCGAGGGTCCAGCTCCTCGATGATGCCCGTGCGACTGCCCGCGACGAAGCAGGTGCTGGTGTGGAGCAGAGGGACGTTGCCGAGATCCTTGGCCAGCGCCACCAGGTTCTGGACGCCGAAGGCGTTGACCTCCAGCGCTTCGTCGAGGGGCGGGTCGAAGTCCACTACCCCGGAGGCGTTCACCACGGCATCGATGGTGCCGCGCAGATCTTCTCGCAGCGGAGCGTCGAGGCCGCAGAAAGGATGCACGACGTCACCGCCGATGGGCGTGACCTTGTCGCGGAGGAACGTCTCGAACCGCTCGCCATGCTCTTCCCGCAGTGCGTTCAGGCAATCGTTCTTGGCGATCTCGTTCCAGAAGCGCTCGCGGGCGTTCTGCTTGTCGCGCTCGCGGACCACGAGATACAGGTGGCCCACGTCGGGGTATTTGGAGAGCAGGAAGGTCCAGAAGACCTTGCCCAGGAATCCCGTGCCTCCGATGACCACGAGACGCCGTCCGCCGAGCTGGGCAGACACGTCGAGCGGACCGCGAGGATGCGGGGCCTGACTGACCGTATTGGGCGTCATGATGAAACGGGGTCGATTTCGCTCCCCCGGGGCCGCCGGGGCGTCAAGGCTGGGGCCCGGAAATCCCCAGTTTTTCCACAGGCTGCGCCCGCTCGAGGGCTGCCCGCACGGCCTCCGCCGCGGGCCGAGCCGCGGGATTGGGGTCGAGCATCTGGGCGACCAGGGTCGAAAGCTCCGGAGCGAGATCCGGGGAAACGAGGATCGCCGCCTCCGCACCGGCGCGCGCGGCGAACACCGGCGGCGCCGCGAAGGGGTAGGCGCCGGTCAGCACCTCGTGCATCACGACGCCCAGGGCGAAGACGTCGGACGCCAGCGACGACTCGCCGCGCGCCGCTTCCGGCGGCATGTACAGCGGCGTGCCGACCAAGGCGCCGGTCTGCGTGAGCGCGCCGAGCTCGGTCCGGGCCAGGGCCGGATCGTCGGGCAGCGCCGTGTCCGCGAACGCGGGGGACTCGTCCGGGCGCGCGATGCCGAAGTCCGCGATGCGCGCCCGGACCGCGGCGGTTCCGCGGCGGTCCAACAAGACATTGGAAGGTTTGAGGTCGCGGTGGACGATCTTGGCCTCGTGAAGCGCAGCGAGACCGCGGGCCACGTCGGTGAGGATCGGTAGTCCCCAACGGGCGTCGCCGAAACGGGCGCGCTCGTCCTCCAGCGTGTTGCCGACGACGAGCTCCATCACCAGGTACAGGTAGCCCTCCGGCGCCACGCCCACGTCCACCAACGGAACGAGGCACTCGTGTCGCAGCTTGGCGGCGATCTCCGCCTCGCGGGCGAAGCGAAGCGCCTGCTCGAGGCGAAGCAAGCCGGTCATGAGCTTGACGGCCACGTGGCGCTCGTCCGTGAGGCGCACGCAATCGTACACCGCGCCCATGGCGCCGGCCCCCAAACGGCGCTCCACTCGGTAGCGACCGTCCACGACCGCGCCTCGGGTCAGCGCCGCGCTGGAGGTACCGACGTTTCTTGCACCGGAAAGCGCGGATTGAAGCTCCCGCGAGCGCCGTTCGAGCTGGTGGCGGAGCTCCTCGTTGAGCGTCTCGATCTCCTGCCCGCGCTCCTCGAGCTCGGTGACCTGCTGGCGCAACGTGCCCGCCGTCTGCTCGAGCCGCGCGCGCTGCGTGCGGTAGCTCTGCTCCACCGCGTAGCCGATGAACAGGAAGAAGACGAGCAGGCCGAGGCTCGTGAATCCCGTCGCCGCTTGCGTCGTCAAATCCAGTCCCACTGCGACGTCGGGGAGGGAAATCAAGACCAGGGCGCCCAGACCGTACAGCAGCGCCTTGGCTGCTCGATCACCGCCGCGCGCCTTGGCAATCAAATGTGGAATGATGACGACCGTCGTGAGTAAGACGAACAAGTAGACGAACCGATAGCTTTGCTGCACCGGTACGACGCGAACCGCGTCCAACACGATCAAGAGAACGGCAAAAGCGAGCGTCGACACGGCAGCGACACGAAGCCAACCCTTGCGGGTGTCGCCCACGGTGTCGCGCACGAACAGCGCGGCGGTTGCCGGAGCCGCACCAAGCCCCGCTGCCGTGAGCCAGCGCCAACCGCTCTCCAAGATCAGCGATCGCAATAGCAGTGCTTGAGAGACCGAAACCAAACTCAGGCTCAGCGCAAAGGCTCCGACGAACCGGTAGGACCGCACCGCGCCGGTGCGTAGCGACGAGCCAAGCAAGGCGATGCCCAGCACGGCGAACACCAAACCCAGCGCAAATTGCGGTAACTCGCGCTGCTCGGTCCACCGCACGAGCTGAAGCTCGGAACCCACGACAGCCCCGTGACTGCCGAGGGGATACCACGCGCGATGGACGATACAGGCGCGATGAGCCTGCCGAGGCGCGCCCAGCGGCAGAATGCCGCCGGCAATGTTGGCTTGCTTCCCGTCCACGCTCGCGCCAGCGATGCTGGATGCGCCCGGCTGAGCCAAAACCGGGTCGGAAACATCGAGCGCAGGAACTTGGTAGCAGACCTCCAGCATCTGCGCGCCGTCGCGATCGGGCGGCTCCAGATCCAGGCGTGTGAGCGCGTGGAATTCGCCGGTGCCCCTCCAGCGATACTCCGCGTGGGTGAGCTCGATCGCGCTGGCCGGCGTGCCGCACCCGGCGCACGCGAGCAGGGCGATCAGAAGCAGCGCAAAGCGCAACGTTCAGGCCCCACTGTCCGCGGGCAGAAGGTGCCGCAGGCGCCAGGCCTGAGCGAAGTTCCGCCGCTCTGCCAGCACCAAGCGTTCGACCCCGATGCCGACCAAGAGCTGCGTCACGACCACCTGTAGCAAGATGGCAGAGACCAGGAACGTGAGGGTGGGGACGGCCGGCAAGTAGGTAGCCGCCGGCAGAATGCGCATCTGGCCGTCGGCGAACGCGTAGCTCGCCGGCAACCAGCCAACGAGCTGAAGCCCCGCCGGCACGAAGACGCTGAGCACGCTGAGCAGGATCAAGAAACGGCGTGTCATTCGGTTTGCCCGAATACCCACCGCCGCAACGCTCGCGCTCGCCGAAGCCATGCCCGGCAACAGCACGAACGGCCCCAAGATCATGCTCACGAAGCCCACCACGACGAAGTTCAGCATCAGCCCTATGCGCATGTACCTCGGGTCGGCACGGCCGGTCTTCCCCATCCACAGCGAGTAGATCACCACCGCAGTAATGGCCACGTTGGACAAAAGCACCGGGGTCCAGTCGCGAATGCCCATCCACAGCACGATGGGCGTCAACAGGTACCAGCACATGTAGGCCAAGGCGGCGCGCTTCGCGTTCCGAGCGCGGTCCTGTCGCTCCACTTCCTTGAGCGCGGCTTCGGCGTCGGGCGGCAAGTCCGTTGGTGCTTCACTCACCCACTGCATCAACAGGCCCATCGCTGCGTCGTGGCTCGGGTCCAGCGCCAGCGCACGCGTGATCTCCCGCATCGCCCGGGCGCGCTTGGCGTCGGCATCCGGCTCCCCCCGGGCCGCTTCCGCAAGAGCGCGCTCGGCTTCGTCGATGTGCAGCGTGGCCGCCTTCTTGCGTTGCTCGGCGTCGCGCTCGCCATCCAGAAACGCCTCTATCGCGTCGTGCATCTCACGAGCGCTCTGGTAGCGATCCGTCGGCCACGGCGCCACCGCACGACGAACGATCTCCTCCAGCTCCGGCTCCACGTCCTGCTCCGGCGCCCGCTCCCGGGGCGACCGGGCGTTGCTGGCCAGCGTGTCCACCAACAGGTCTTGCAGCGTGTCGCCGCGATGCAGCGGTTCCAGCGCCAAGATCTCGAACAAGATCGCGCCCAGCGCGTACACGTCCGCCGCCGGCCCGATGTGATCCACCTCTCCGCGCACCTGCTCCGGCGCCATGTAACCCGGCGTGCCGATCAGCGCGCCCACCTCCGTGTTCGGCAGCGCTTCGGTCTCTCCGCTGATGGCCGGATCCGGGTCCAGCTCGAGCTCTGCTGCGCCTTGGATCTTCGCCACGCCCCAGTCCAAGACGTACACCTCGCCGAAGTCCCCGAGCATCACGTTGGCGGGCTTCAAGTCCCGGTGCACCACGCCGCGGCTGTGAGCAAACGCTATCGTCAGGCAAACGCGGCCGAGGGCGGAGAGCAGCTTTCGCCGCGTGTACTCTTCTCGGATCTCTTCGTCTCCGGCGCGAAGCCCCGAGAGGATCTGCTCGATGGTATGCCCCTTCACGCGCTTCATCGTGAAGTAGGTCTGGCCGTCTTCGGCCAAGCCGATGTCGTACACGGGCACCACGCTCGGATGCTCGAGCTGCCCTTGCACCCGCGCCTCACGCAGGAAGCGCGCGCGAGTGGCGGTGAAGGAACCGTGCCCCTTCTTGATCACCTTCATGGCGACTTCGCGACCGATGAAGGAATCGGAGCACAGGCGCACCTCGCCCATGCCACCTTGGCCCAACAGGCGATCCATCGAGTAGCGACGGCTGCCGTCCAGAGACGCGGGTGTGGGATCCACCACGCGTGGTTCGGAGTCGCTGGCTGCGACCAGGGTCTGGGCCAGCTCGGCGTCGCCCTGGGGCAGCCGCAGGGTACCGCTCGGGGCGCGGTTGGATTCGGGATCCGCAGGCATGCCCCATCGTAACTGCTCGCCCCAGCCTCCACGTAATGCCTTGTATATTTGTTGGTTTGTCGGTCCGCCGCGGAACCTCGGGGCGCGCGCGCACCGGATCGCTAGACTTCGGGCATGGCTGAGCACGATCTGTCCCGTCGCAACGTCCTGGCCCTCGGCGGCGCCGCTTCCGCGGTAGCACTGCTCGGCGAACGCCGCGCCGCCGCTGCCAAGAAGAGCCACCCGCAGGTCCCACGCCGGGTGCTGGGAAAGACCGGACAGAAGATCCCGATCCTGCTCGTCGGCGGCGGCGCCGGTTTCAAGGCCAAGCTCGATCCGCGCATCTCCGTCGCCCTGCGCCACGGGGTGGACTACATCGACACCGCGCGCAAGTACGCCGGGGGTCGCTCCGAACCGCGCGCCGCGGAAACTCTCAAACGCCTCGGTGCGCTCGACAAGACCTGGATCACCAGCAAGACCGGCCACTGGACGGCGGACGGCCTGGCCAAGGACGTCGACGCCACGCTGAAGAACATCGGTCGCTCCAAGGTGGATCTGTACTTCTTGCACGGCCTGGACGAGCTCGGACCCCTCGACGACAAGGCGCTCATCAAGACCGTGGAGCGTTTGAAGAAGGAGGGAAAGATCCGCTTCTTCGGCTTTTCGTGTCACGCCGGCAACGTGGTGGAGCTGCTGCACGCGGCCAGCAAGCGGAGCTTCGTGGACGCGGTGATGTTCCGCTACAACTTCCGCAAGTACGGCGACAAGGAGCTCCACCGTGCCATCGACGCAGCCCACAAGGCGAACGTCGGGCTCATCGCGATGAAGACGCAGGCCTCGGAGATCGGCCTGGAAGACGCAATCGCCAAGTTCGAGAAGACGGGCAAGTACAACAAGTACCAAGCCGCCCTCAAGGCCGTGTGGGCGGACCAACGCATCAGCGCCGCGGTCTCCCACATGGAGAACATCCGGCAGGTGAAGGAGAACATCGCCGCCGCGCTGGACAAGAAGAGCCTCACCCTGGGGGAGCACAAGGCGCTTCGCCGCTACGCCGAAGCGACGCGGCCGCACGCCTGTGACGGGTGCGATCACCACTGCGGTGCGGCGGCGGGTGCCGCCCTTCGGGTCGGCGATGCGCTTCGTTACCTGATGTACCACGACAGCTACGGCCAGAAGGCCGAGGCCCGCGCCCTGTACCGTGCGCTCCCCGCGGAGGCGCGGCGCCTCGAAGGCGCGGACCTCACCGCGGCCCGTCGCGCCTGCCCTCACGGCGTGGACGTGGAAGCGAAGCTGCTACGCGCGCGCCGCGTTCTCGGCTGATAACGTCGCTGGCAAGATGCCTCGTCGCCTTGCCGCCGCCGTCCTCACGCTCTCGCTCCAGGCCAGCGCCGAGCCCGTCCGGACCCTGGATCTGACCCAGGACTTCGGTGCCTCCCCCAGCAGCGTGAGCGAACGCCAGGCCGTGTACGACGAGCTCACCGTCGCCACCTGCCTGCAAGGGCTCGCCAACCGCAGCGCGCCGAACCTCTATCTCTTCTACGTGACCAGCGCCGTGAAGGCCGGCCTCGAGACCGACAAGCTGTGGTTCGATCGGCTCTCGGATCCCGCCATCGGCGGCGGGATCTTGGACGGCCGCAGCGTGGAACCGCTCTCGGATCTCGACGCGGCCATCACCGCCTACACACCGTTGATCTCCGGCCTCGCCGTGTGGGACCCGAAGGTCCCGGCGACGGTGAACGCGGCCTTCGCCGCGGCGGGTGCCGACGACTTGCTGGTCGTGTCGTACAGCAGCGATCCAGAGAGCTGGTACCAAAAGCTCTCGGCCCAGTTCGACACCAAGATCTCGCTGGTCACGCCCGCGGGCGGTTCGGTGTTCCTCGACAACCAGGGCAGCGAAAGCGTCTTCGGCACCAATCGCCAAACGTCCCAGAGCGCCAAGGCCGACGCGTACGTTTGGGCGCTCGAGAACTACCTGAAGCCGGGCAAGCTGCAACCGCTGGAGCTCGGCTTCATGCTCGACGGCTTCTGGGTGGAAAACCCCACCGACTACAAGGGCAACCCGCAGCCCACGAGCCAGCTGCAGATCACGAACCGCGACTTCCTGGTCGCCCGCCGCGGCATGCCCTTCGATCTGTCGCCTTGGAGCGACGTGGCAGCGACGGACGCCCCTGGGCAGCCCCCGGGGACCGACCCGGCCATCTTGAAGGAGATCGTCTCCGCCGCACGGGACCAGGCGCCGCCGGACGTGATCACCGTACGCGGCTTCTTCGGTTGGCAGTTCAAGTACACCACGCTGCAAGGCCTGCCGGCGGGCCACGAGCCCGTGGCCGGAGAGTGGAAGAGCGTGCAGGTCGTTTCTCCCTGGGCCGTGGGGCTCGACGCCGACGCTCCCGGCGTGGCGACGCTGGCCAACGCCTCGTTCCACCAGCACGTACCGCTGCCGGAGGTGGTCCCACCGCAGCCCCGCCCCACGGCGGAAGATCTGATCGGCGCGGGCTTCCTCCACGGCCTGGCCCAGAACGGCGGCTTCGAAGACGGCAGCGCCGGCTGGACGCTGCACGCGACCAATCACGTCGTGTACACCGACGACGCGCCAGGACCTCCCAAGGCGCACTCCGGCCTGCGCTATCTCGAGTGCAACACTTCCGCCATCGGCGACGACAGCGCGGACAACATCTACCGCGACGGCCCGGCGGCTTCGCCCGGCCAGCGGGTGACCCTGCGCGCCTTCGTGCGGGCGCCGGCCGCTCCGGTGGACGGCGAGCTCGTGATCTGGGGCCTCGGCGGCAGCACGGAGCAGGTCGTCACCAAATTCACCGCTGGTACTGCGTGGAGCGAGGTGCGCGCCACGCTGAACGTGAAGAACCCAGGCCACACCTCGACTCGGGGCCAGCTCTACCTGCGCACCGAGGGCGCGAACCTCGACGTAGACGACGTCGCTTTCTACGCGGGCGCCCCCGAGACGGCAGCGGTGGAGCCGGCCAACTACGTGCTCTGGTTCGTGGGGGATTACGACGGCGCTTCTTGGCTGGCGTCCTTCACGCCCGTGGTGTGGGACGCCCCGGGGCGCGGCGTGGTGCCTTTCGCCTGGGATTTTTCCGGGCATCTGGCCTCGCGCTTCCCGCCGCTCTTCCGCCACGTGATCGCGACGCGCACGGCGCGCGACTTCTTCATCGGCGCGGACAGCGGCCCGGGCTACGGCAACCCCAGCCTGATGAACGCGGAGCGCCGGGAGATCTGGGCGAACGCCGGCATGCGGGCCCAGCGCGTGCTCGACGCCTCCAGCACCTGGGTGCTCAATCCGCTGGATTCGATCGACGCCACCGGCCTCTCTGCCGTCACGCCCTTCGCCGGCGACGGCATCGTGCTCATCGGCCCCACGAGCCTATCGCTACCGGCGCTGGTGGACCACGCCCCCGTGCTCACCCTCGGCAGCGCCGGCGGCGACGACGCGAACGCGGTGGAGAGCTCCGTCGCCGGCCAGCTCTCGCCGCCGTCGTCGCCCCAGTTCTCCGCTTACCGCACGGTGCTGAAGCCGACCGCCGCGCTCACCACGGGCTCACGCCAGGTGGTGCTCAATCACGCTGCCCTCGCTGCGCGCTTCGTGGATCCGTATGCGTTCTTCTATCTCTTGAAGCGACAGCTCGGCGGCGCCATCGAAAAGCGCGCCAGCTATCTGAACGTGGCAGTGCCGAGCCCCGAGCCCGGCGCGCCGAGCACGCTCGCCCTCAGCGTGCGGAACGACGGCTGGGACACCTGGAAAGTCGGCAAATTCCGCCTGGGCGCTCACCTCGCGGACACGCCGCCGCGGGTGCGAACGCTGCCCAGCCAATCCGGCGGCTATCCCATCCGCGTGGAGCTGCCGAAGGACGTCGGCCCGGGGGAGAGCGTCGCCCTCGACGTGCCGCTACCCGCCCTCGACCTCGGTCAGAAGAAGACCGTGCAGCTCGACATGGTGGAAGAGGGCGTCGCATGGTTCGAAAGCGCGGGCGACATCCCGCTGCAGCTCACCGTGGAACCCCACGCAGCGCCGAACGTCGACGGCGGCTCGGCGGGCAGCCCCGGAACCGACGGCGGCGCTGGCGCCAGCGGCAGTAGCGGAGGGGCGAGCGGGGGCGGCGCGCGTCCCTCCGCGGGCGAGGACGACGGCGGCTGCGGCTGCCGCACCACCAGCAGCCGCTCGCTGTCGCTCTTCGCGTGGCTCGCCCTCGGAGCCCTCGCCGCCCTACTCCGCAGACGCCGTTGACTCACTGGCACTTCGGAATCGTGCCCGTGAACATGTCGTCGGTCTCGGTCTCGAACCAGACCAAGAACACACCGTTCTGAGAGGCGTTCCATTCGTCGAAGACCGGCGAGCTCTTGGTCGGCTCGTGCCACACGTCGTACGCGGACTGGTTCTCCGCCTTCCAGCCGTACACGTAGAACATGTCCGACAGCACGGAGTCCGCGAGGCTTCCGAGCAGCGTCGGCAGCGCCGCGCCGTCTCCGCCATGACACAGCCCGAAGTCCAGCAATAGCCCCAGCGGCGCAGCCTGCAGCAGCTGAGCCTGGGTGATGGCGAGCACGTCGGCGCGCGCCGCCTGTTTCGCCAGATCGTGGAGCTCGCTCAAAAGCGCGCTGCCGCTCTTGCTGGAGATGACGATGCTGTCCGGAAACGTCGGGAGGCCCGCAGCAGACAGCTGGGCGTTGAAACGGCTCAAGGGCTGCTCGTCGGCCTCGTCCAACAGCGGCACGCTCACGCTCACGGTGCCGGTGCCCACTGGATCTGGTGTTCCCACTCCCTCTGCGTCCGGACCGCCGGTACCGTTGGGCCACTCGCACACGCCGTCTTGGCAGCCCATGTTCAGCCCGAAGTCACCCCGGGCGGACTTGCTGAAGGCCTTCACCAGGATTCGGTACTTGCCGGGTTCCAGATCTTGCTCGATGCGCGACCACAGCGACCCCTTGCGCGACGGATCGTCGTCGTTGCGACGCAGGTAGTGTCCCCAACCGTTGTCGCCTTGCTTGAACAGATAGAGCACGGTGTCCACCTCGGGTCCCGTGGTGCCGCTGAACAGATCCGTGTGGATCACGACGTGCTCGCTCTTGCCCAGCTCGAACGTGTACGCATGTCCCCTCACCTCTTGCGTGAAGCTCAGCCCCACCTCGTGCAGGTCCTGGATGGGCGTGGAGTGCTCGATGACTCCGGCAGCACTGTCGGTCTTTCCATCGACGGGCGGGTTGGACTCCGCGCCCTTGCCCGGCGATCCGGTGATGGGCTCCGCGCCGTTCGAGCACGCAACCAGCAGAACCGCAGCGGCCAGAATGCTTCGTGATGACATGAGCGCCTCCTCGTTGCTCAGAGGCTAAGGCGGCCTTGTCTTACACCAACTTACATCTGCGTACTTTCGACGAATCCTGAGCAATGACCTGTGGTTCCGCGGCGAACCGACATGCGGATGCTCTTGGGGCAGGAGGGTGTTGGTCCGCCGCGGAAACCGCCCTCAGAGTCCGGAGAGGAGCCACTCGATGGACTCGCGCAGGCGCTCGCTGCTCTCGGCGTCGAAGTAGTGACCCACGGGGCCCATGCTGAAGTAGCGCGCGTCCACGCCCTGGCGCGCGAGGGTGCGGGCGCCGGCCTGGAGCTTGGCCGTGGTGCGATCGCGGCCGCCGGAAACGAGCGCGATGCGGGTGATCCCGGCGCGCGTCAGCTGCGCGGCGCTGGGCACAACGGACGCGTTCACGATCATCAAGCGCTGCCAGCGACCAGGCTCGCGCAGCGTCATGCGCAGCGCGGCCGGCGCACCCAGGGAGTAGCCGATGAGCGCGCGGCGCTCGAGGTCGACGCCCTCGGGAAGCCCGCCGATGGCCGTGCCGATCTGCCCTTCGATGCGCGTGTCGCTGCCGGTCCACATCGCGCCGCCGCCCTGGCAGGGCGTGGGGCCGGGCGGGCACAGGAGCCAGGCGGCATCTGCGGCGGGGCGAAACACCGGGCACTCCCACTCGGGTAGCGCGCACATGCCGTGCAGGAACACGACCAGCGGCGCTCCGGGCGTCGGGGTGGCCGGCGGATGCAGCCAGGTGCCCGCAGGCTCCGGCAGCGTGGCAAACACGGCCGGCGGTGGCGGCGCGGCGTCGTGGGCATCGGCTTCGGCGTCCGCGGCGTGCGCGTCTTCCGTCGCCGCGTCCAGCACCTCACGCACACCGGCATCCACCACGGGCGGCGCCGGTGACGCCGCCCGCGGCGGTGGCTCCCGCGTGCACCCGGCCAAGAGCAGCAGCACTGCGAACCAGGGCCTACCCACTCGCGACCCAGTCCGCGCCGAACACGCGGGCAAAGAAGCGCTCCAGCGCGGCGTTCAGCTCCGCGGGGTATTCGAGCGGCGTGTAGTGGGTGCCGCGCTCGAAGGTCACGTACTCCGCGTGCGGGATGCGCTCTCGCAAGCGCTGCATCACGCCGGGCGGTGTGGCCACGTCCTTTGCCCCCGCGGTGATCAGCGTGGGCACTTTCACGTGCGAGAGCACCGGCGCCGCGGAGTGCTCGTCCAGCGCCAGCAAGATGGCCAGGTAGTTACCGAGATCCACCCGGGCCAGCTCGCGCGTGACCGCCGTCACGAACTCCGCGTTGGCGGTGCTCGTCCGAGTCACATCCATGAAGCGCCCCACCGCGCCGCTGGCCAAGAGTCGCCGCGTGAGCGGCATGAGCAGCGGAGATGCCCGCACGCCGGTGCGCAGCACGGCCTTCAAGAGCGGCGTGGTCGCATTCGAGCCGTAGGCCGTGGACAGCACGTGCTCGTAGGCGCCGTTGATCAGCGTGAGCGCCTTTACCTGCTGCTTGCGCCGCGCGAAGAGCTCGAGCCCCACCTGCACGCCCATGCTCCAGCTGCCGGTGACGAAGGGCTCGTCCCAGCCGAGACCATCGAGCACCGCCAGCGCGTCTTCCACGTGATACTCGAAGGCCAGCCGCTCTCGCGGCGGCGAATCGGAGTCGAAGCAGCCCCGCTGGTCCCAGGTCACGATCGTCATGCGATCGGCGAAGGCTTCGAAAATGTGCTTCCAGCACAAGAGCGGCGTACCCATCCCGGGCACCAACAGCCAACGGTGCGGTCCGCTGCCCACCTTGTGCGCGCGAATGCGAACGCCATCCGGCGCCCGCACGTCGAAAGACTCCGCCTTGGGAGACACGGATAGAGAGCATAGCTCAAGCTCGCGCACCTAGACCCATTGTTCACCTGGGTTGACCACCTCCGATGCCACTCCGGCGAGAGCCACGGACGGATGCGCCGCCGTGACCGCGCGCCGTTCGAGGGCGGGCCAAGCGGTCCGAAGATCTGAAGCTGTGACGATGCGAGACGAGTGCGAAGCGGACGACAGAATTCGACACCGAGAATGCGATTTCAGTTGACGAGCTTTCGGACGCTCCGCGCTCCCATTTCGCCGATCTCGTTCGCACAACGCCTGCGCTACGCACGTACGCCCAATGGGCGCGCGTTCGAAACGAAATCGATTCGCCTTCGTCAGCGAAGGCATTCAGACGCTGAGGACACCGAGGCGCGGGAGAAGCAAGACAAGCTCCTGTTGGCCCTCACGAGCCAAGGGTTCAAAAAGGCCGAAGCCAAGAAGGCGACGGAGAAGCTCGCTGGAGAAGCCCGCATCCTCTCGCTGGAAGAGCTGCTTCGTCGTGCACTGGGGCTGCTCGTTCCGCGATAGGCGGCCTGCGCGCGCCGGCTGATTCCGCGCCGAACCGACAAGCTGCCCGGTGGGAAGAATCGTCGCTGGGCCGCCGCTTGGCTTCCCGATCGAGCTGCATGGACGGCGAGGTGGCGCCAGCGGCAACCGACATGACCGATCGCTCTTGCCACTCGAGGCGCGAGGCGACGACAACGGGTGCGCCGCCGCCGGGCGGGTTCATGCGTATGTCGATGCCGTCCGTGCGCCGGCGCGCGATTCGATACTCCTGTCGGAGTGGCGGTTCTGCGAGCGACAGACCGAGACGCAAACGTTGCGTCACCTCACCGGGCGCATCAGGTCCAGCACCCGTGCGGGAAAGTCCGGGAAGTTCTTCTCCACCACGGCTTTGTCCTTGGCGTCCTTGGGCATGCGGCGCATGCGCACCGCCACCAGCCGGTACCGCGGTACCACGACCACGAACTGCCCCAAGGTGCCCTCGGAGTAGACCCCGACGATGGGCCCGAAGGACCAGTGCACGTCCGGCAGCTTCTGCTCGTAGAGAGTGTCGTTCCACTCCTTCAGCGTGGGGTCGCCGAAGCGCTCGCGGAGCGCCGCCACCAGCGCGACGGTGCTGTCGTAGCTCTTGCCGGAGAGCGGGCGCACCTTTTCGATGAACGCTTCCCCCACGCCGCCGGCGCGCCATTCTTCGAACAGCTCTTCGTCCAGGGTGCGCTTGGACCACTCCGGCAAGAGCCACCACATCATGCCCAGGCGCCGGTTCTTGGGCTGCACCGCCGCGAGCTCTGCGGTGCTCCGTCGGATCCAGTCGGCGCTCACCACGCGCTGGCCGTCGACCTCGCCTTCGCCCAGCACCAGCTCGCCGATCTTGGCCAGGTCCCGAGGCAGAAGGTGGAGCCCCGCCAAGCCGTGCACCTGGCCGGTCTTGTCCTTGCTCCACCAGTAGCTCTCAATTCCCAGCGGCCGCAGCAGGCAGCGGGCCACGACCTTCTCGGTGGGCTCGCCCGCGGCCTTGGCGATCACCCCTGCGAGTAGGTTGGCGCCGCGGTTCGAGTACTCGAAATGCGTCCCCGGCGGGTTCACCTGCGGGGACGACAGCGTGAGCCCCACGAAGCTCTTGCTACGATAGATGACGCCGGTGCCCTTGCCTTCGTCGATGCCGGAGCTGTGGGTCAGCAGGTGGCGTACGGTGATGCCCTGGTGCTCGCCCTTGTGCCACTCGGGGTAGAAGCGGCCGACAGGGTCATCCACGGCGAGCTTCTTTTCGTCCACCAAACAGCCCACCGTCAAAGACAGCACGCTCTTGGTGATGCTCATCGTCTGAATGGGGTCTTTACGCCGCGAATACCACTCGTCGCGGACCACCTTACCGTCGTGGATCACGACCAGTGCGGCGGAGTCCGTCGCGCGCGCGTCGGCGGCGAGGACATCGAGGGCCGCGGGATCGAAGGCGAGCTCCGGCGGCGGCGCGTCCCCGGCGGCATCGGCGGGGCCCGCGTCCACAGCGGGCCTCGCGCTCGCCAGGGGCGCGGGCGGCGGCTCGGGCGGCGGGCTCTTCGGCTTCGGCTCGCTCCGCTCGCAGCCGACAGCGAGCGCCACGACGAGCGCGAGGGTCGATAGCCGCGGCAACGCCATGGCGGAGTCTTCGCACTGCTCGAAGCATTGCTCAAGCGCAGTGACCCCGGTGGGCGCATTTGCCATGCGTCCGCACGCGCGGACACGGCGTCTGAGCGCCCCGGCATCCGTCATGCGCGGTGCGACGCTCGCGTCAGAAATGGCTAAGAAGGCGCCCATGACGCGCCAAAACCTCCTCATTCTCAGCGTATGCGGCGCCGCGCTGCTCGCGGCCTGCAAGGAAGAAAAGAAGCCGGAGCCGGCAGCAACGACATCGGCCGCCGCCGCGCCCAGCGCGGCCCCCGCACCGGCACAGCTCTCACCCAGTGACGTCAGTGCCTTCGGCGCGCTGCCCAAGGAGATGACGTCCGAGAAGAACCCGATCACCGAGCCCAAAGTGGAGCTCGGGCGCATGCTCTACTACGACGCGCGCTTCTCCAAGAACCAGGACATCTCCTGCAACAGCTGCCACGACCTGGAGAAGTTCGGCGTGGACGGCAAGCCCGTGAGCGAAGGCCACAAGGGACAAAAGGGCGGACGCAACGGGCCTACGGTCTACAACGCTGCGGGTCAGTTCGTTCAGTTCTGGGATGGCCGCGCCGCGGACGTGGAAGAACAAGCCAAGGGTCCCGTGACCAACCCCGTCGAGATGGCCATGCCCGCGGACAAGGACGTGCTGGCGGTCATCAATTCCATTCCGGAGTACGTGGACGCGTTCAAGAAGGCATTCCCGGACGACAAGACCGCGGTGAGCTTCGACAACTTCGGCAAGGCCATCGGTGCCTTCGAGCGCAAGCTGGTCACACCTTCCCGCTGGGACAAGTTCATCGGCGGAGACGCGAGCGCGCTCACGGACGAAGAGAAGCGCGGTGCGAAGCTGTTCATGGACACCGGCTGCACCACATGCCACGCAGGTCCCTACGTGGGCGGCCAGATGTATCAGAAGGCCGGTTTGGTAAAGCCCTGGCCCAATCAGAAGGACCAGGGCCGCTTCGAGGTCACCAAGAACGACAGCGACAAGATGATGTTCAAGGTGCCCGTCCTGCGTAACATCGCGAAGACCGGCCCCTACTTCCACGACGCCTCGGCCACCACGCTGGAGCAGGCGGTCACCATCATGGCCGACCACCAGCTCGGCAAGCGCCTCGAGGAGGCCCAGGTGAAGGACATCGTCGCCTTCCTGAACGCCCTCACCGGGGACGTGCCCAGCGACCTCATCAAGAAGCCCGAGCTGCCCAAGTCCACGGCCAAGACGCCCAAACCCAACCCCAACTGAAAGCTCCCGAGGGCGGCCGGCGTTGTCCCTTCCATGAAGGGATGGATCTGGCTGGTCGCTCTCGCCCCTTGTCTCGCGGTCCCGGTGGCTCAGGCGAGCCCCGCGCCCATCGCCACGTCGACCCCCGCCCGCGCTCAGCGAGTGGAGGTGGAGTGGCAGGGCAGCTGGTGGCCGGCCGTGGTGGTGCGCACCCGGGGCACGATGACCCGCGTCCACTACGTGGGCTGGGGCCCCGAGTGGGACGAGTGGGCGCCCCCGAGCCGCGTTCGCTCCGCCGCCGTCCGCCCTCCGCTGCACAACCCGAGCCGCGGCCAGCGGGTCGAGGTCGAGTGGCACGGCAGCTGGTGGCCTGGAGAAGTGCTGCACAGCCGAGCCGGGCTCACCAAGATCCACTACCTGGGCTGGGGCTCGGAGTGGGACGAGTGGGTGGAGGCGCCCCGCCTGCGAGCGCCGCATCCCTCCACCCAGAGGTAGCGCTGGCGCGGAAAACCCCGCCATACTCGCGGCCCATGACTCATCCCGTCCGCCAGAAGCTGGCGCGCTCGAGAACCGTCCATCCGTCCGCGATCCGTGGCAACGAGCGCCCCGCGGAGATCATCGCCGACAAGTTCCCCGCCTACGCCGGTCGCAACCTGCGCGTCGCCTACGAGCTCATGCGCGCGACGGTAGAGCAAGGCGCCGCTACGTTCCTCACGCTTTCCGGCGCCATGACTCCGGCGGGCCTGCACGCCTCGAGCATCATTCCGTTGATCGAGCGCGGTCTCATCGACGTGATCACGACCACCGGCGCGAACCTGTACCACGACGCACACCGCGTGATCGGTCACGCCGTCCACGAAATCGACCCCAACTCCGGGGACCTGGCGATGCGCAAGGCGCGCATCATCCGCATCTACGACCTGGCGTTTCCGGAAGAGGCGCTGCTCGACTCCGATCGCCTGTTCTCGGCCATCATTTCCAAGCCCAAGTTCCAGAAGCGCATGACCACGCCGGAGTTCCATCGGCTGTTGGGCGAGGAAATGGCCGCGCTGGAAGACGCCCTGGGCGTCACGGAACCCTCGCTGCTCTCCACCGCCTATCGCCACGACGTGCCCATCTTCGTGGGCGCCGTGCAAGACGGCTCGATCTTCCTGAACGTGGTGAAGCTCAAGGCGCTCTTGGGCGACGCTTTTTCGTGCGAGATCGATCCCATCGCCGACGTGTTCGAGATGGCAGCCGTGCAGCACTACGCCGAAAAGAAGCTCGGCAAGAAGCTCGCCGTGTGGATGTTCGGCGGGGGCGTACCCAAGAACTACACGCTGCAGGGCGAACCCTTGCTGTCGCAGATCTTCGACGTGCCCACGCCGGGTTTCGACATCGACGTCCAGATCTGCGTGGACGTCAGCGACAACGGCGCGCTGTCCGGCGCCACCGCCGCAGAAGGCCACACCTGGGGCAAGACCAGCGCCGAGAGCGTGGAGAAGGGCAGCGTGTACTGCCGCGCCGACGTCACCCTCGCGGTGCCCTGGCTCACCTATGCGCTGCTCTCGGATCCGAAGATGAAGAAACGCGGGCTTCGTCTCGGCAAGAAGCTCCGCGAAGCGAACCAGATGCTGCAAGACGCGGTGAAGCGCCGTCAAAAGAAGCTCGAGAAGAGCCTCACCTTCGCCGGCGTGAACGCCCCGGCTCCGCGCAAGCGGAAGCGCTGACTACTCGATGATGTCGGCGTCTTGCGCGAGCTTGCCAGCGAGCTCGCGCAGCGCCTCGGGGGACCAGGTGGCCGCCCGCGGCACGTGGGCGATGAGATAGTTCGCGATCCGCTCGCCGCGGTCCCGCCCGGGAAAGGGGCGCAGGTCGATGCGCTGCGGCCGCGCCGTGGTCCCCAGGCGCTTGGGCCGCTGGCGCTGCTCCGCGTGGTGGGCGAGCTCTCGCTCGGTGTCGGTGCTTCCGGGGTAGGCGCTCAGCTCGGCGCAGGTCAACGTCACCATGGTCTGCTGCGGATAGCGGCTCGGCGGCCCCGAGACCAAGTTTTCGGCCCCGACGCGCCCGTCCGGAAGTGGCACGCCGGGTTGGCACACTTTGGGCGAAAACGCCGGGAATTCCCCGCGGGAGAGCCGGCACGCGGGTTGCTGATGAAAGGGCCATGACTCGCTCCGCCTTCGCCCCCGGTCTCATCATCGCTTCCGCTGCTCTGGTCGCCGCCTGCGGCGGCTCCGCCACCAGTGACGGCAACACCGGCGGCAACGGCGCCTCGGCAGGCACGGGCGGCAGCGGCGCCGTCGGCGGCAGCGGCGCCGTCGGTGGCAGCGGCGCCGTCGGTGGCAGCGGCGCCGTCGGCGGCACCGGAGCGACGGGAGGCATGGCCGGCACCGGAGGCCTGAGCTGCGACGGCTACGAAGATCAAAACTCCGGCGACACCGTCACCTTCCGCCTGATCAACAAGCGCTCCACCCCGATCTACCTCGGCGGCGGCAACAGCTGCGGTCCCGCTCAGTTGTTCTCCCTCGAAGGCCCGAGCGGCCCCGTGGCGCTGTCCGCCAGCGGCTGCGGCAACACCTGTCAGCTGCTGCAGAAGCAAGGCGATTGGTGCCCCGACGCCTGCATGCTCCCGAGCACCGTCATGATCATGCCCGGCGGCCACTTCGACACCGGCTGGGCTGCCTTCGACTATCCGCTGCGGAACATGCCCAACGCCTGCTACTACGAGCCCCAGTACGCACCGCCCACCTGCTCCCAACGCGTGACGGCGGCGCCGGGCACCTACGCCGTGAGTGTCACGGCGATGACCGAGCTCGTGTGTCTCGACGTCGGCATCTGTCCCTGCGTCCCGGACGCCACGGGCTCGTGTGAGCTCCCCTACGGGGGCACGCCGTCGGGAGACGAGCTGAGCGCGTCGGTGAAGTTCGACTTCGTGGGCACCCAGCTGGTCGAGGTCACGTTCCAGTAGCTCCCGTTGCATGGGTTTGTCGGGGCAGCGCGGTAACTTCGTTTCCGCGGCGGACCGACAAGAAAACGGCTCAGGGCGAGAGCGCGAAGTCGGCAGTGACGGCAGCGTGGTCCGACGCGGCCAGGCCCCAGCCGCTCGGGTCGTGCACGACCTTCGCGCTGCTCGGGACGTAGGCCCCTTGGGCGGAGGTGGCGAGGTACACGTGGTCGATGGCTTCGCCGTGACCGTTCCACTGGTAGGTGTACTGCTCCGCCAGGGGCAGATCGCTCGCCGCGCGGAGCAGCACGTTGCCGCTCTCCAGCGCGCTGATCGGCGGCGAGCCGGGCGTGTCGTTGAGATCCCCGGCCAACACCACGACGGCGTCCGGGAACTCCTGGGTCGACGCGACCACGATGTCGTGCGCCGCCTGCGCCTCCGCCAGGCGGCGGCCGGGGTCGTCGTTGTTCTTGGAGCGGAAGTGGGCCGCGAAAGCGATCACGCGACGTCCGCCGATCTGTTGATGCACCTCCAAGAACTCCCGGGAGAAGGTCGTCGACGAGCCGTCGGGCCGCTTGAGCGGCATGTCCCGATGCTTGCGCGCTTCGAGCAGCTTTCCTTTGCCGAACACCGCCACGTCCATCGACCCGGGCGCTCCGGTCTCCACGAACACCGTCGTCGGATACAGATCCTTCAAGCGCGACGACAGCGCTTCCATGGACACCTGCGTCTCGAGCTCCTGCAGTGAGATCACGTCCGCGTCGAGCGAGCGGATGGCGTTTGCGATGGCCTCCGCGCGGGAATCGAACGCCGTCTGCGAAGGAGCCTGCTCGAAATCTCCCGGGCCGCAGCTGCCGGAGTCACACGTCGGGTCGAAAAAGAGATGCACGTTGAAGGTCGCCACCCGGAGCGTGGTTGCCGCGCTTTGCCCGTCCGTTCCCGCGTCCGAGCTCGCGGCGGCGTCCTGGGGCGGAGCACCGGTACGGCCACTGCTGGGCGCCGGTTGGCAGGCTTGAGCCAGCAGCAAGGAGAGCAGCAGCAGAGTAGACCGCATCACCGTAACCGTAGCGCACTCGACAAGGCGGCGACGAAATCTCTCAGTGCAGCCCATTTCTGGCGGTCGGCGCGGAGCCGCTTGGTTCCGCGGCGAACCAACATACTCTTCATTCAGCGGATCTCGCCCATGACGATGGGCGGGACGTGCAGCAGCGTGACGTCCAGCGTGCGGGCCTCTCCGGCGCGGGCGCGGTAGAGCGCGTCGTCCATGCTGGGCGCTGTTTCCCAGCCGAGGAGCTTCGGCATGTACTCGTTGTCGGCGCCGACGACGATCACGCGGCCCGCGTGCTGGCGCCCATTCTCGCCCCAGTACCACATGTAGAACGGGTGGGCCGGGTGGTAGGCGTGCCCGGTGCGGAACATGTGAATGAACGCCGGGTCGCTCGCCATCTTGCGCTCGTAGCGCTTGTGGAGCTCCACCGCGTCCCGCGTTTCCGGCAATAGGCGGTGCACGAAGTCGATGTAGGGCGCGTGCTGCTCGTGGTCGAACTTGTCCGAGCACGGGTGCAGGAGCACGATGGTACCGCCCTTTTTCAACAGCGGCTTGCCCCGGTACATGTTGAACAAGTAGCCCTGGGCCAGCACGCTCACGAGCAGCGGATTGAGGAACGCATGCACGTTGTAGGGGCTGATGTACGGAATCGGCAGCACCAGCACGTCGGCCTGCGCATCTACCGGCACCACGTACTGGTCGAAGCACTTTTCCAGAGTCTTCGCGTGCACGGCTTCGGTTTCGCCGGCCCACACACCGGTCATGCCGTAGGGCGCGGGAAACTTGTCGAACAGGGCCTGGCGCGCCGCTTGGGGCAGCCGCGCGGTGGACGCCACCAGGCCCTTGAGCAGCAAGCGCTCGCGGCCGTCGAGGTCGTCCTCGTTCTTGGCCAAGAACTCGAGCGGGCGATCGAACATGCGGTTATTGAGCGTGGTCTCCACCGTGAACACGTTGAGGGCGGCATTGGCCACGCGCCCCATGCGGGTGAGGCGACACGACAGCTCGCTCCGTTCCGGATCCATGTAGCTGTCGCAGGCCCGAATCGTCTCCGGGTTGTGGTGGTGCGACAGGCTCCGATAGCTGGTGAGGCCGCACATCAGCGACTTGTGCCCGCCGTTCATGGGAACGAAGGTCGTGTTCACGTACACGATCAGATCGCTCTCGGCCGCGCGGCGGTTCATCTCCACGACCTCGCCTTGGTCCGTGGTGCCGATCACGGCGAGGTTATCGCGGTCCTCCGCGTCGTGGTTGTACAGGCGATCCGGCCAGTAGGCGTCGAAGATACGATCCCCCACCATGTGGCGGACTTCCGCAGCCTTCATGCGACGGTGAATGCCCGTGGCGATGATGATCTCGACGTCTTCCACGCCGTGGTCCGCCAGCATCTCGAGCACCACCGTGAGCACGCGCTCGCGGTTGTCCGGGCGGCGCATGGGCGGCAGCGGCAGGCTGAGGTCGTCCACCGCGATGGTGACCTTCATCCCCGGGCGCAGCTTCGCGTACAGCGGCTCCGAGCCCTCGGGGTGGTTGATGGCGTAGCGGATCGCGGCGTCCGGATCCCGAAGCGGCATCACCGGCGGCTTGGGATAGATGCAGCGCGTGCCGACGGGCAGATCGATCTCGACCAGGCGGTCGCCGGAGAACACGGTTCGCGGAGCGCTGTCGCGCTCCAACGTGACGAGACACGGATGGGTCATGCTGAGGCTCTGAGATCGAAGCTCGGCCAGCTATAGGCCTTGGCGAGCAGGCGCAGGCGCGGGTCGGGATTGACCGCGGCCGGGTGGCCCACCACGCTGAGCATCGGAAGATCCGAGTAGCTGTCGCTGAAGGCGTAGCACTCGTCGAGATCGTGGCCGTTTTCGCGGGCGTGCTCTCGAATCAAGCGCGCCTTCTCGGGCCCCGCCACCACGGGCTTGAGCAGCTTCCCGGTGGCGATGCCCGCTTTCAGCTCCAAGCGATTGGCGATGATCTCCTGGGCTCCCAGGTGGTCCGCCAAGCGCCGCACCAGAAAATCCAACGCGCCCGAAATGAGCACCACGGTGTGCCCGCGGTCCAGGTTCGTGCGCACCAGCTCTTTGGCGGACGGAAAGACCGCAGGCCGGATCACGTCATCGAACACCTCGTCCGAGAGCAGCACCAGCCGGTCCTCGCTCATGCCCGCGTAGGACGCATACAGAAGCTCGTTGAAGGTGCGGCGGTCGGCCATTTCCGCCAACCCCATGGCCGGCGCGCGCAGAAGGGCGCGACCAATGCTCAGGGCCGTCTGCACCGGAGTGCCCTGGTTCTTGAGATAGAACAGCGTGGGATGCACCAGGTTGGTGCTGATCAGCGTCCCATCGACGTCGAAATAGCTCGCCGACACGCGCGATCCGGTCGCTCGGAGCGGCTCCGCTGTCAAGAGGCGTGAGTGACGCGCCGCGTGGGATCCGCGGCGAACCAACAAAAGCCAGCTCGGCAGCCTGCGTTTCGCTGGCGCGAAACGGAAAGCTCGCGTCTCCTACACGGTAGCGCCCCGGTTCTGGTCTACGCTGGGCGGATGCATTTGATCGACAGCCGAGCGGAGCTGGACCGCGTGGTGCGAGAGCTGGAGGAAGGCTCCACGTTCTATCTGGACACCGAGTTCGAGGCCACACGGGAGGGGACCACGTTGTGCGTGATGCAGCTCTCGAGCGGCGGCAGCATCCACTTGATCGACGCCCTGCGTCTGTCGGACCTTGCTCCCCTCACCCGCGCCCTGGGCAAAGCCGACGCGGAGTGGGTGCTGCACGCGGGGCAGCAAGACGTACCCCTGCTCGTGGATCGCCTGAAGCTCGAGACGCCGCCGCGACTGTTCGACACCCAGGTGGCCTGGGGTCTCACCAGCGCGGAGCCCAGCGTGTCCCTCGCCTATCTGCAGTTTCGCATGCTCGGCCTGCGCAGCGGCAAGGCGCACCAGGCGGACGACTGGAAGCGGCGGCCGCTGCCGGATTCCCAGCTCGCCTATGCCGCCTCCGACATCGAGCACCTGCCCGAGATGCACGCCGAGCTGAGAAGGAAGCTCGAGAGCCTCGGTCGCCTCGACATCGTGCGGGAAGCGAGCGCGGATCTCACTTGGCCTTCCAGCGATCCGCCGGAGCCCATCGCCCTGGAAGACTTCCGGAACGCCTGGCAATTGGACGTGCACAGCCAAGCCGCGCTCCGTTTCTTGATCACGTGGCACAACGAGCTTTCGCCCCGAGAGCGGCGCTTCGCGCCGGAGCAAAAGACGCTGCTCAGCATCGCGGCGCGCTTGCCCGAGAGCGGCGCCGACCTCGCGCGCATCAAGGGCGTTCCACGGCGTTGGGCGCAGGAGCAAGGCGAGCGTCTGGTGGGCCGCTTGATGCGCGCCACGGCCGAAGCCGACGGCTCGCGCTTCGTGCCCATCGACCCACCGCCCTATGCCACCTTCGAGGAGATCCGCATCGACGCCTGGCTCGCGTTCCTACGGGCGGAAGTTTGTACCGCGCTCACCGTCGCTCCGGAGCTGGCGCTTCCCGGCCGCGTGCTGAAGAAGCTCCGCCGCGCGCTGCTCGAGCACGAGAGCTTCGACGCCGCCGTGAACGCCACTCTCGGCGGCTGGCGCCACCGGCTGCTTGCCGAAGCGATGGCGAAGGTGGCCGCGCGGGAGCCGCCGCCCGCTTGATTCAGTGATCCGTCGCGGCGTCGCGCAGGCCGGCGTCCATCTTGCGGCCGCGACCCGCGAGCTTGTTCGTTGCGATCTTGAAGGGGAGCTTCACCCCTCCGGCCCGTGGGGGTGGAGGCGCTTCGGTCGCCTGCGCCGCGGCGCCTTTCCGACCCTCCGCGCCTTCGTCGTCCCTGCTACAGCCGGCGAGCACGACGACCGCCGCGACCATTCCCCATGCGAGAGCACGCAACATCGCGGGGAGTTTGCGCCAAGACCGAGCGGCGGGCAACGCCGGTTCCCTCGCGCGCGTCCCTGTTCTAAGGAGTAGACCGTGCCCCAATCCGAAGCCACGACCCGCGGGGTCCGCGTCCACGTCAGCTCCGAGTACTCGCCGGCTCACTCCGAGCCTTCACGCCGCGAGTGGTTCTTCCTGTACACCGTCACCATCGGCAACGAAGGGGACCGCACGGTGCAGCTGCTTCAGCGGCATTGGGTGATCACCGACGCCACCGGTCACATCGAGGAGGTGCGGGGACCCGGCGTCGTGGGGCAGCAGCCCGTGCTGCGTCCGGGCGAAAGCTTCGAGTACACCTCCGGCTGCCCGCTGAAGACGCCGTTCGGATCCATGCACGGCAGCTACCAGATGCTGCTCGACGGCGGCGAGCTGTTCGAAGCCGAGATCGCGTCCTTCGCGCTTTCGGAGCCGAGCACGGAGCACTGAGCTTCCGCGCCGCCCCGACATCAGTCGACGCGGACCACGCTCACGTCTTGGATGCCCTGCTCGGGGTCGACGTCCACCACCAAGAAGTGGCGTCCAATCTTGTCGAAGCGCTCGGGGATCGCGCCGCCGCCGCCGGAGATGTAGGCCGGGATCCCGGCGTTGTCGAAGTCGTAGTACGAGTGAATGTGGCCGTAGAGCGTGAGGTCCACCTTGCCCTCGGCCAGACGGGTGAGCAGCTTCGCGGCTTCGTTGCGCGATGCAAAGGAGCCGTTGCGCACGCCGATGGGATCCACCGGCGGCACGTGCATGGCCACCACGTGCACGCCACCCTTGGCAGCGGCGAGCCAGCCGTCGAGCCAGTCGTACACCATGGGGTCGATGGTTGCGCTGGCGGAGTCGATCATCGAGAAGCGCACGCCGCGGTACACGTAGGAGAAGCTCGCGCGGCCGAACCAGTCTTGATACGGCGTCGGAGAGTGGCCGAGCTCGTGATTGCCCAGCGTGGTGTAGTACGGAACACGGAGCGCCCGGAGCTCGTTCTGGAAGCGCTCGAGCTCATCGTCGCCGCCTTGCTGGGTGAGATCCCCCGCGCCCACCAGATAGCGCACGTCTTTCTGCTCGTTGACCTTGGCGTAGATGTCGCCCACTCGATCGATGGCTTCTTGCACGTCGCTCATCACGGCGAAGCGCCAGGGCGAGAGATCCTTCGCGTCCGGGGGCGCGAGATCGATGATCACGGTGGAGCTCGCCGGAAGCTCGATGCGCCAGGCCTTGCGGGTGACGAGCGGGCTGTCGAGGACCGTGGCGTCGAGGGCGGCGCCGTTTGCGGTGGCGGAGAGCTCGAGGTCGGGCAGCGCGTTCTGCACCCGCAGCACCCAGCTGCCCCCGGTCTTCACCGTGGCGACCAGGCGCAGCGCCGGCGCGCTGTTCCACAGCACGATTTCCCCAGCCTTGGCGGAGCGCACGGCAGCCAGTCCGCCGGCCACCTCGAAGGAGACGCCGCCCGCACTGGCCTTGCCGATGTCGAGATCCCGCTCCGCGCGCTCCTCGCTAGGGCGGATGCAGGACACGAAGCTCAGAAGGATGACGAAGAGCAGCAAACGTTTCATGGCGAGCTCCCCACTCGGTACAGAAGCGACAGGCCCGCGATCCACGCGGCGCCGACCTGGGCGTCGAGACGCATTCCCCAGCGCTCGTCGAAGAAGGTGCGTGCGTCCACGCCAAAGTGGCCGGCAACGCCGCTGGCGAGCCCGGTGACGATGAGGCCGGCGGCGTAGTCGTCGTGGCGGTGATCGTAGTAGAGGCGCACCTCGCTGCCGCGCCGAGTCGGATCCCCGAGCCAGAAGCCGAAGCCGAAACGCGCCAAGAGCAGGTCTTCGAGCTCCGGATCGAGCTGCATGCCGTCGATGCGATAGCTCACTCGAGACAGCGCGAAGCCCGCACCGACCTCGGCAAAGGAGCCCGCCAGGGCGGGATCGAAGTTCCGGAGGTCCCAGCGCCCCAACGCGGACACCTCGGCCGTCGCGCGGCGAAAGCCGTCGCTGTCGTAGCGATGGTGCGTCACCGCCGCCTCCAGATCGACGAAGCTGGCGCTCCCCGGCGTGGGGCGGTGCGGGGTCGGGCCCGACAGGCGCCACGCCGTTTCGAGCCGGAGGCGCGCGTTGTCGTCGTCCAGCGCGAACCAGCCGCTGGGCGACACGCGCAGCCGACCGAAACGCAGGTCCGCGCCCTCCACGAGGAAGCTTCGATAGCGGAACTGCGGGTCGTACACGTAGCGATACCCGGCTTCGGAGACCACGACGGGCACGGCATCCAGAGGCGTGCCGGCACCTTCGCGATCCGTCGCTACGCCGTGCACGTCCGCGAGCCACGACGTGCCGAACACGGCAAAGCCGGCGATGCCCGTCAGCGCCAGGGGCGCCACCACGTAACGACTCGCGCCAGTGAGCGCGAGCCCCACGCCGCTGGCGGCGATGAGCCCGAGACCGACGCCCTCGGCGGCAAGCAGTCGCTGGGCCGTCTTCGGCTTGCCCGCGGCGCTGTGCCCCAAGCCGTGCACCACGACCCCGGGCCCCGCCGCGGCCGCGATGGCCAGCGCCCGCTGGGCGGGATCCAGCTCCGCGTCCCGCGGCTTGTCGGGCGGCGCCTCCGACGCGGGAGGAACGGAGCTCTCGGACGGCGACCACGTCGCCGTGGTCAGCGCCTCGTCAGCGCGAGCGCCTTGCGCCCAGAGCACCAGGGCAAAGCCGACAAGATTGAGGCGGCGAAGAGCGATGGCCGAAGATAGCAGAGCCTCGGCCGCTCACATGTCGAGTAAAAATGCCGCAATCAACGGGAACACGATGGTGGCGTCCGACTCGATCATGAAGCGCGGGGTGTCCACGTCCAGCTTGCCCCAGGTGATCTTCTCGCTGGGCGGCGCGCCGCTATAGGACCCGTAGCTCGTCTTGGCCTCGCTGATCTGGCAGAAATAGCCCCAGGTTCGCACGTCCTGCTTCATGTCCTGACGAATCAGCGGCACCACGCAAATGGGGTAATCCCCCGAGATACCTCCGCCGATCTGAAAGAAGCCGAGGCGGTGGTTCTTGTCCGTTTCGCGGTACCAATCGATGAGCATGGCCATCTGCTCGGCGCCGAACTTCATGCAACCGAAGCCGCCGAGCTTCTTCTGCATCGCCGCCGCCGTGAACATGTTGCCGAGCGTGGAATCTTCCCAGCCGGGCACGTAGATGGGCAGGTTCTTGTCCGAAGCGGCGAGCAGCCAGGAGCCTCGCGGATCGATGTCGTAGTCCGGCTCCAGCACCTTGCTGCGAAGCAGCTGGTAGAAATACTCGTACGGTGCGCGGCGTTCGCCCTTGGCTTCCGCGGCCTTCCACAGGTCGAGCATGTGGTGCTCGATCTTGCGCATGGCCTCGTCTTCCGGAATGCAGGTGTCCGTCACGCGGTTCAGCCCCTGCTCGAGCAGGGCCTTGTCTTCCCGCGGCGTGAGCTCACGAAAGTTGGGGACGCGCTTGTAGCTCTCGTGGGCGACGAGATTGAACACGTCCTCCTCGATGTTGGCGCCGGTGACGCACAGGCCGTGAACCTTGTCGCGGCGGATCAACTCGGCGAGCACGAGACCAATTTCGGCGGTGCTCATCGCGCCGCCCATGGTCAGAAACATCTTGCCGCCCTTATCGAGATGCTTTTCCCAGGCGCGAGCAGCATCCACCAAAATTGCGGCATTGAAATGCCTGTAATGACGAACAACGAAGTCTCTGACGGCGCCCATCGCTCCGACCCTCGTTTCGTCCGCGCGCCGGACGTCGGCGCAGCTGAAACGGGAGCAGTGCATGTGACAAGGCGGAGACGCGCTGTCAAGCCTCAGGCATCAACGCGACGGGATTCGCGCCGGACCAACCCCAAGAAACCGTCAGCTGTGGATCAGGTCGCGACGATGCTCGGCGTGCTCGAGCATCGTGGAAAGCCGCTCGAGATGGGCTACGTCGCCGACCTCGTTCAGCATCTCCGGCAGCACGAAGAGACGCGTGGTGCGCGATAGCTGGTGGGCAAAGTCGCGGATCCGCGCTTCGGCCTGTCGATTGCGCGCTGCCACCTGCGCGCGCAAGAGGGCGAGCTCCGCTCGGGCCTCCGCCAGCTCTTCCGGTACCTCGCCGAGGCGGACCTCACTCGCCCGCAGCGGGCGCGAAGGATCCCGCGGCTCCCCCACGAAGGCGCGATTCACCACGCAGGCGCGGAGCGGAATGTCGCGCTCCGCCAGGCCGTCGCGCATGTAGGCGGCGTCGTCCAAGCTCGTGGGCGCGGGTGAGCACACCAGAACGAAGGCCGCTCCGGAGCTGGTCAGGAGCTGCCGCACGCGCTCGGCGCGCTCCAGAAATCCGGGACCGAGATCCGAAAGGGCCGCGAAGAATCCGACCAGCTGATCCGTCAGCCGCTGGCTCGCCGCCAAGGAGAGCAAACGCCGCACCGCCGCACCACCAGAAGGCAAGAGCCGCGAGAGCGGCCCCGCGCTGGGCTCCAGCATGGCGCGCACGACGCCGGACTCGAGGAACGACGTCAGCCGACCGGGGGCGTCCAAGATGTCGAGGGCGCTCCGGAGCGGCGGTGTGTCGAGCACGATGGTGTCGTAGTGGTCGTGCTCGAGGGCGTGGTACACGCGCTCCGCCGCGGCGTAGGCGTGGGAACGCGCCAACGTTCGCGAGAAAGCGTCGTACACGGGGTTGCCCAAAATGCGCTCGATGTCCGCTTCGCTGGCGGCCACGCGGCGAATGAGGGCGTCGTAGCTCGACTTGGTGTCGACCATCGCCGCGTAGAGCTCCCCTGGCGCCTCCAGCGGCACCCGCACCGCCTTGTCGGAGAGGCCGATGCCCAAGGCGTCCGCCAAGCGCTTGGCCGGGTCGATGGTGAGCACGAACACACGCTCTCCTCGCCGCGCCGCCGCCACTCCGAGGGCCGCCGCCACCGTGGTCTTGCCGACGCCTCCGGGTCCCACGCACGCGACCAAGCGCGCACCGGACGTGGACTCCGACAGCGCGGTCACGAAAGCGCCCTCATCTGCTCGAACAGCCGCGCTCCCAGCTCCGTGAGCCCCTCCAGACTGATGTCGGGGCTGCGCGGAAGCTCGATCACGCCCAGACCGGCGTGGGTCCGCGCGCGACGGATCTCCGCCATCGTCACTTCGTGGAGCTGGAGCTGTCGCTCCGCCAGCGCGATGTCGTCGCTCAGCCCTTCGTCGCGCTCCGCGCCCGCAAAGCGGCTCAGGGCGGGAATCGCTCGGCCGGTCGCGGCCGACAGGGGCGGCGCGGGCACTCGATTCACGATCAACGCACCGAGCGGCACTCCGTGCTCGCTACGGAGCCGGTCGATGAGCTCCAGCGTCTCGTTCACGACCATCGGCTCTGGCACGGTCACCAGGTGCAGCCGCGTCCACGCCGGATCTTCCAACAGATCCACGCTGGAAAAGAGCGCACGCCGGAAGCGGCCCGGACCCACGAGCTCGTCCAGCACTTGCGGCAGGGACAAGAGCATCAAGGCGTGCCCCGTCGCGTCCAGGTCCACCAGCACGGGATCGAAACGATCGCCGAGGGCCAGCTCGCGGAACGTGTTGAGCGTCAGCACTTCCACGACGCCCGGCGCCGCGTCCAGGAGTCTCTGCAAGGCATCGCTGCGCGTCAGCACTCGCGACAGCCCCTTCATGCGCAGCTGACGGCTGGCGTAGGCTTCCAGCGCGGGCCCGGGCTCGATGTTGCAGGCCGAAACGCCGTTGCCCACGCTCACCGGCGCGTAGCCGATGTCCCCGCGGCCGAAAATGCCCGCCATCGTCGCCCGATGGCCGAGCTCCACGATCAACGGGCGCTGGCCGACGCTCGCGGCTTGCAGCGCGGCGGCCGCAACCAGCGTGGACTTGCCCACGCCGCCCTTGCCCGAAAACAGCTGGAGCTTGGGGAGCGCGGGCGTAGTGCTGCCTCTAGAACGCGACGTCGACGTTCACGTTGAGCACGCCGACCATCTGCTTGTACACGCCGCCGGTGTCGGGGCCCTTGCTCAGCGCCTCGAGCTGGGGCAGCTCACTCTTTCCGGTGTTGTCCCGCGGAAAGTAGATGAGCTGGGTGTAGCTGGTGTCCAGATGGACGTCGTCCACGATCTCGAAGCGGCCACCCGCACTGAGCGACACGCCGTCCCAGTCCGGCAGCGCCGGCTCGAGCGTGTCTTCGGGAACCGCGTTGGAGCTGAAGCCGGCGCCGGCGTAGACCTCGGTGGCCTTCGTCATCCACACGCTGGCTCCGGCGCGCACGCCGAAGGTGTCCTTCCAGTCGCGCGGCTGGTTGATCTGGACCTCGTTGGTCGTCCTGCCGGTCGCCTCGTTCTCGAAGTTGCAGCCCGTGCCCTTGAGGTAGACGCAGTGGCGCTTGAGCACGCTCCAGCGCGTGTAGTCCCCGAACAAGCGCAGCTCGATGTCCTGCTCCGGCCGAAAGCGGAAGCCGAGGCGGTAGACGTCGGGCAGATCCGAGTCCAGCTCCACGTCCGCCACGCTCTCGGGCACCAAGGGGAGTCGAGTCGTGAGCGTGCCCTCCAGCGGCTTCATGCCGCTGAAATTTGGCCGAGACTGGTAGGAAGCACCAATCCACAGCTGATCCGGCATGGCCTCCCACATCACGCCCGCGCCCATGCTGAAGTCGACACCACTCACGTCGAGGTAGGATCGACCCTCGCTGCTCGCGCTGGGGTTGTTGTCCGAGAGGATCGTCTTTGCCCGCAGCGTTTCGATCTTGGAGAGGATCAGGTTGCCGGAGAGACCGACACTCAGGTGAGCGTCGGGGAACTCGTAGGCGGCGGCCAACGTGATGAAGCTCGACTGGATCTTGCCCGAGATCGCGTACCAGCGCTGGATGCCGTCCACCGGACCGGGGTGCGCCGTGTCCCCGTCGAACTTGTCGTTGGTGTCCCAGGTGCTCTGACCGCCGAAGGGCGTGGAGAACCCGGCGCCCACGGCGAAGTCACCGAACTTACCGGTGACGCCGAGCATGGGCGACGCGAGCACGTTGAACATCTTCGCGCGGCCGGTGTTGGCGCCATCCACGCTGGTGTCGTCCGTGGGCGCCGCAGAGTGCTCCCAGGTCACGCGCCGCCACGCAGCGGACACGTCCACGAAGGCGTGGATGCCCTCGCTCATCCCGATACCGGCGGGGTTGTAGTAGATGGCGGTGGCATTCGTCGTCGTGGGGTGCCCGTGCTCGCCACCAAAGCGCGCTACCGAGTAGCCCGACGCGGAGGCCGTCCGCGGCGCGAGCATGGCAGCCAAGAGCAGAGCTCCCCCGACAAGGCCCAGTCTTTTCGACCTCATGACCCCTTCCGTTCTAGTCACTTGACGGTGAAAAAGCCACGGGCATATGACTGTGGGGTGCGCGGCCGGCGGGAGCGCCCCCCGGAGGGGCCATTGCCGCGAGGGGTCAATCCTTCATAATCGGGATACGAAACATGCCGACTTTCCGCTCGTTCTTCGCGCTCGCCCTGCTGTCCTCGGTGGTCTTCGCTTCCTGCGCCGACCCAGGCGGCGCCTACGACGACTTCGTGACGCGATGCGAGGAGTCGGACAACTGCAAGGTCCAGGTGGTGGAAGACAGCGGCACGGGGGACGCTGGTCCCTGCGTGGTGCCCGCCGCCGGAGAGCTCGACGGCGACTATGTCTTCTCGCTATCGGCCAGCGTGAAGCCGGAAGCACCACTCTTGTTCGCCACCAAGGTGACGACGGCGGACGGCGCGGACGGCTTGGAGATGAACTGGACGCTCACGCCCTTGGACGCCAAGGACCGCTCGACGGAGATACCCCCCTCCATCGAGCTACCGACGATGAAAATCGGAGCCGATGGAAGCTTCGACGTGAACCCGGATCCGCTGGATGTCACGGGGCAGGCGAACCCGATCTCCGGCTCCAACATCACCGCTGACATCTCCAGCCTGCGTGGCACCGTCTGCAATCTCGATGGCTTCTATTGCGGACTGCTCGACGCGGCCGTCACCAAGCCCATCCCTCTCGATCTGAAGAACTCCAACTGGACGCTGACCAAGCTCACGAGCCCGGGTGTGTATCCCGAGCCCACCATCAACTGCGCGAAGAAGCCCGCGGGCCCTCCGCCGACATGACCCTGCGGCCGTCCCTCGGGGTCGTGTTCGTGCTCGCGGCCTGCGGGGGAAACGCCAGCGGTGGCGGTGGGCTGGACGGCGGCAGCGAAGCCTCCTTCGCAGGCAGCGGCGGCGGGTTCGGCGGGTTTGGGGCCGCTGGCAGCGGCGGCGTAGCTGCCGGCGGAACCGGAGGCTCGGCCGCCGGCGGGACGGGCGGCGCCGCGTGCGCCGACGTCCAAGCCACCCTGTCGGCGGACTTCCTGCTGGTGATTTCGGCCAGCATTCAGCCCAAGTCGCCGTTCCTGTTCCACGTCACCGCGACGACGGCTCCCGCGCAGATGCTCTGGACGCTGCAGGCTCTGGACGCCAAGGACCGCACCACGCCCGTTGGTAGCCCCATCACATTGCCTCCGATCGCCGTGGCGTCGGACGGCACGTTCGACGACGACTTGCCGTCCATCGACATCGTGGGCGCTGCCAATCCCATCAGCGGCTCCGACATCGCCGTCGAGATCCAGAGCTTCACGGGCTCCGTGTGCAGCGCGGGGAACTTCTACTGCGGGGACCTGGGAGGAAATGTGACCAAGCCCATCCCCCTCGACCTCACGGGCTCCACCTGGACGCTCACGCGGATCAACGCTGCTCAAGGGCCCGTCGTCATCAACTGCGCCCAAGAGCCCGCAGATCCGCCTCCCAGCTGACGCATGCCCGCCCCGGTGAAGGCCTGGCTCCAGGCCGCGCGTCCGCCGGCGCAGGCGAACATCGCGGTTCCGCTGCTCTTCGGCCAAGCCCTCGCCTACGCCCAGGCCGGCGCCTTCTCCTGGAAGCGGTTCGCCCTGGTGCACGTGTACGGCCTCTTCGTGCATCTGTTCATCGTGTTCGCCAACGACGCGGCGGACTGGCGCGCGGATCTCGGCAACAAGACCTACAACGTCTTCAGCGGGGGCTCTCGCGTGGTGCCGGAGGGCAAGCTCACACCGCGACAGCTCGCCAACGGTGCGATGCTCATGGCGCTGGGGATCGGAGCCATCGGCGCCGTGGCGGGTTTCATCGAGCGGCTCCCCTTCGCCGTGGTTCTCGCGGCGCTGCCCCTTGGGATCTTGTGGGCCTACAGCTTCCCGCCGTTCCGCCTTTCCTATCGCGGCAACGGCGAAGTGCTGCAAGCCCTGGGCGTCGGCGTCGTGCTGCCACTCACGGCCTTCTACTACCAGGCGGGCACCTTTGCTCCGCTGCACCTGGCCAGCATCGTGCCCACCGCGCTCTTGGGCTACGCCGGCAACGTCACGACGGCGCTGCCCGACACCCCGGCGGATCGCAAGGCGCGCAAGCGAACGCTGGCCGTCGTCCTCGGAGAGCGCCCAGCGCGCATCACGGCCATTGGCGTCACCGCCGCGGCGCTGCTGCTCGGTTTCATGGCGCTTCCCGGCAAGGCGCCTTGGATCGCGGCAGTGGCAGCCCTCGCTCCGGCCGTCGCCCTCGGCCTCGCCGTGCCCCTCGTTCCGCACGCCAACGCGAGCGCGCGAAACGCGTGCCTGCGTTTCGTGGTGCTGGTGGCGGGAGCCGGTAGCTTGGCGCAGCTCGGATGGACGGCCGCAGCGTTCATCGCTCCCTGATTGAAATATTCCGTTACGAAGCCCCGGAATTCGTACCTCTCCCCACAAGAAATCGCGTGTCCCCACTTCGCCTTCCGTTAGGCTTCGGAAGCTTCGCCCGCGGCGGATCCGCGGAGCTGAACGGCTTGGGAGAAGACGATGAGACTATCGTGGTCCACAGGCGTCATCACGGCGGCCTTCCTGGCGATGGGTTGCGGCTCGAGCAGCGGTAGCCCAAACGGCGGAAGCGGCGCTCAAGGTGGCTCAGGCAACGTTGACAACGCCGGAGGCTTCGGCAACGCCGGGGGCGCGGGCAACGCCGGAGGCGTTGGCGCCACGGGCGGTGTTGGCGCCACTGGAGGCGTTGGCGCCACTGGAGGAACCGGCGGCGGAACCGGCGGCTCCCCCAGCTGCGAAGGATTCTGCGATCTGCCCAACCCCGTTCCGGGCTTCTTTTGCTTCTGCAACGCGCAGTGCGTGCAGCAGGGCAACTGCTGTCCCGACTACGACTCCAAGTGCGGCGGCACCGGCGGGACCGGCGGCGGCACCGGCGGTATCGGTGGCACCGGCGGTATCGGTGGCACCGGCGGCACGGGCGGCAGCACCTCCAGCTGCGCCGGCTACTGTGGCAGCACCCAACCCGTACCGGGTAGCAGCCCGCCTTGTTACTGCGACGGTCAGTGCACCGGCTTCGGTGACTGCTGCGGCGACTTCAACAGCCAATGCGGCGGCACGGGTGGAACCGGCGGCACGGGCGGAACCGGCGGTACCGGTGGCACGGGCGGTACCGGTGGCACGGGCGGCACGGGTGGCACCGGCGGCGGCACCACTCAGCTGGATCTGCGCGCAGACTCCAATCGTGACGGCACGGTGGACGTGACCGGCAGCAGCGACGATAGCGTCGAGGACCTGTGGAACACGCAGTACGGCGCGATCTTCCTGGCCAACATCGACGACGACCAGAACAAGTGCCCGAAGACCGGCAGTGATGCGTCGCTGGCGGCCTGCAACGACGCCGCCAACACCACGATCGACGGCACGGACGATCTGGCGGATCTCGCCCGTCTGAAGCTCGTGCCCTGGCCCGCCGCCCCGAGCAACGCGGCCGCCAAGATCGAGGTGCTACCCTCGAGCGCCGCGAGCAAGGTGCGCCTGTTCAAGGGCTCCGGCACCTCTTTCTCGACCATCGCCAACGGCGCCAGCCTCACGGCGGCGGAGCTCAAGAGCGGCGTGGAGTTCGCCATCGAGGGCAAGGACATCCTGCGCGACTCCTCCTGGAACGGCTACCTGGACGTGCAGGTCACCATGACCGCCGGCGGCAGCGGCAGCGACAAGGTCAAGATGCGGATGTCACCGGTGATGCTCAGTCACCACGTGCAGAACGCGACCAGCATCTACGTCACGCCGTTCTCCTCGACTTCGTCCCAGGTGTTCCGCTCGGATCTCAGCGCGGCCTGCAGCGGCTCCGGCAGCCAATACACCGAGCTGCCCACCGGGCTGGGCGACCAGTGGACCCAGGACTACTTCGAGACCGGCTGGATGGCGATGCCCGCCACCGGCGGCCAAATGCACGTGATTCGCGTGTACTTTCGCTCGGCCAACTACGGCTCGAGCAACACGCTCCGGAGCGCCGGCAAGGTCGTGTACACGTACTTCCGCGGCAAGGACAAGGCGGGCGTCACACAGTACGACCCGAACCACCCGAACTCCGCGGACTCGCTGAACTCCTTCGGCAACACGGAGACGATCCCGCCGTTCACCTACGCAGGGAAGAGCTACCCGCTCGGGCGCATCATGCGCGGCTCCACCTCGAGCTTCTATCCCGACCAGTCCTTCGAAGCCATGCTCACCGCCCAGGCGGTGCAGCCGCAGGTGTTCATCGACACCTCCTGGCTGCTGGTGGGCCACGTGGACGAGACCATCAGCTTCATCAAGGCCAACACCCCGCGCGGGTGGGTCATGCTGGTGAACGACGCTCAGATGGCCAAGGACATGCTGGTGCAGTACCAGAACCAGGGCTACGGCAACACGTCGATGTTCGTGGGCAAGTACTGGTCCGGTAATCAATCGGCCCAGGCCACCATCAATCAGGTCCTGGCCGACTCCAACGTGATGAGCGAGAGCGCCAGCGCGGTGGTCGAGGTGCAAAACCAGATCAACACGCTGAAGGCAGCCACCGGGCTCACGGACTCCGAGATCGTGAAGATCCCGTACCTGCACTGGAAGACCAGCGGCTACTCCGTCGCGTATCAGCCGGGCACGGTGAACGGCGTATACGTCGGCCCCAACGTCTTCGCCGCGCCGGATCCCCACGGCCCGGTCATCAACGGCCAGGACGTGATGAAGACCCAGATGACGCAGGCGCTCGCACCGTACGGCGTCACGGTGAAGTGGGTGGAGGACTGGGACCTCTACCATCGCCTGTTGGGTGAAGTTCACTGTGGCAGCAACGCGGACCGCGCCGTAACGGCCAAGTGGTGGGAGAGCGGACTATGAAAACGATGAAGTTGTTCTTCGGCGCCGCGTTCGTCGGCGCGGCCCTGATGATGACGTCTCCCGCGTTCGCCGGTGGCCTCGTGCTCAGCAAGGCGGAGCTGTCCACGAAACACCGCTCGAGCCTGGTGCAGCGCATCGCGAAGGCCAAGGCGCAGCACCCGGACGCGTTCAAGCTGGTCGCCCAGGCGCCGGATCTGGCCGTCAAGCGCGACCAGGAAAAGCGGGGCCGGGCTGCCACCATTACCCAGGCGCTCCGGTCGCTCGGACCGGACGGCCTCTACCCCATGCTCGAGATGCTCGCCGTGGACGCCCCGGCTCGCGGCAACATGAGCGACTCCGCGTGGACCACGCTGCGGGTGGGGCTGCTGGAAGCCGTCGGCGCCCTGCGCTCGAAGGAAGCCCGCCCCGTGCTGGAAGGCGTCCTCAAGAAAGGGGGCGACTTCGAGGTAATGCGCGCAGCGACCGAGGCCCTCGGCCAGCTCGGGGACGACGCCGCCACCAAGTTCCTGGTGCGCCTCGCCAAGAAGCCCGGACCAGAGCGCGTCGCCGTGCTTTCCGGATTGGGAGAGTGTCGCCGGATCGGCGCGGCAAAGGAGCTAGCGCGCTCGGTACACGCTGCCACGCCGGTGGAGGCACGGGCCATCGTCGCGTCACTGCAAGACGTCGGCAACTCCTGGGCCTGGGAGACGCCCGCGGTGAAGCAATCCGGCGAAGGCGATCAGGTGCGGGCCATCGCCGCTCAGGCGCTGATGGAAATGTTCGTGAAGTTCCGCGGCGAGCTCCGCACCAAGGCGGAGACGGGGCTCTTGGTCGTGAAGCACTCGTCCACGCCCCAGCTCATCCAAGCCGCCCGCCAAGGCGCGGACGCGCGAACGGTGGCGGCCCTCGACGCCCTGGCCCAGCGTTTCGCGAACAATCCGCTGCACTAGTGGGCTGTCTCGTAAGTAGCAATCCATGGATTGCTACTTACGCGCTGGGCTTCGCCCAGCCGCGCCGCCAGCGGCGCGCCCACTAGCCATTCCTCGGGGGCTTCGCCCCCGGAAAATCGGCTTCGCCGTTTTCTCCCCCCATCCGCTTCGCGGATGCCTAGTGCGTTTCCTACGCAAGTCGCCACCTCACTCTTCCCCCCGGTTGCGATTGCGACTTCTGGGACGCAGCACTAGTGTTGGCTGACGGCGTCGGCGGGATCGAAGGTCTGCTTCGGTCCCGCCGTCGTTTTGTCAGCCCAAAGAAAGCGCGCGCTCGCGACGCAAATCCGAAAACGGCTCGGAAAAGCGGGGCACCGCGTCGAAGCGCCACGCCTCCACCGGAATCAGACCACGACGCGCGAGATCCTCGTGCAAGCGCGCTTCGTCTTCGGGCTCTCGCGGAAACTCGAAGGGATTGCGCATCACGCCGGCCTCGAGCCGAGGGTACTTCGCATCGTTCTCGGAGATCAGCTTCACGAGCTCACCCCCTCGCCGATCTAGATAGCTCAGGAACACCAGATCGAAAGGACCCACGCCACGCCGGCTGTCGGGCGCCTTCTGCACCCAGCGCGCCCAGTCGAAGCCGTACATGAAGTCGTGCACGTAGCGGAAGCAGATCGGCGAGCTGAGGCCGAAGCGATCTTGCAGCGCGACGATCCGTTCCGTCATCTCCCCACGCACGCCGGCCTCGGCCTTCGCCAAGCAGGCAGCGAGGAAGTCGAAGTCCCAGAACAGGTTGCCGGGGAACGCCCTGTGCACGGCCTCGGCGATGCGCACGAGGTCGCGAGCCAGGGCGTCCGGCTCCGCCACCGAGCCGAGAAGCGCGTGGCCAATGTCCTCGAGCGACGTCGCCCGCGTCCGCCCCGGGCCAAGCGAACGCCGCTCGATCAGCACGGCATCCAGACGAGCGTCAGCCGCTCGAAGCAGCTCCAGCGCGCCGGAAATACGCCGCATGCAAGAACGCTAACACCAATGCCACACTGCCGCAGCTCTGCAGCTTGCACGCTACTTGCGGATCATCAGTTCTTGCGCTCGAGACGGAACAGCTTCTTGCCGTCCTTCTCCGTGGGGCCGTGCACGATCAGCATCTCGAGGCGGATCTCGCGAATGCGTCCAGGGCCCTTGAGATCTCGGATCTTCAGCCGCTCGTCCGCCGCCATGAGCACCTCGCACAGCCCGAACGCGAAGTGCTGTACCAAGTCTCCCGCCTCGGGCAGCGGAGGCTCGTCTTCGTACGGGTCGTCCGCTTGGGCTTCCGCGTGGGCGCTCGCCTCTGCCGCCCAGCCGGATGACTCCTCCGCGCGTGGCGCCTGCGTGCGCTCCGCGGGGCGAGCGCTGCCCATGAGCCACACGGTGACGCCCAGCGAGCGCGCCGCGGAGAGCTCCCCGGCAACGACGTCGACGCCGATGTCTCCCACGCGGCTCAGCACCACGCCGTAGGGTCCGCCGGCAGGACCTCCGAGGGACGCGAGGGTGAAGCGACCCGCCAGCGGGCGCGCGCCTTCTGCTCCGGCGACCCTGAGCTGCACCTCTTCCACGATCCCGGTGGCCGAGATCCAACCCTCCGCGCCCGAGAGCAGCGTGGAGAGCGCGGCCATCAGGTCCTTCCCGGGCGGCACCACGTTCAGTGACATGATCGGGACCCTATCTCGAAAGCTCAGTGCATCAAATCAGCTGAGCCAGCGCGCGTGCGACGGAACCCACGTAGCTCTGACCGAACAGGTTCACGTGCACCAACAGGGGGTAGAGCTGATAGAGCGCAACGCGCTCTTCGTGGCCCGGAGCCAGGGGGTAGGCCTCTTCGTAGGCATCGAACACCCGTGACCCGAAGCCACCGAACAGCAGCATCATCGCCAGGTCCATCTCCCGGTGGCCGCCGTACACGGCGGGATCGATCAGGCACGGCTCGCCGCTCGCCGCAGTGTGCAGATTGCCTCCCCACAGATCGCCGTGCAGCCGCGCCGGCGGCTCCGGCGGCCCCACGCGCTCGGAGAGCACGCCGAACAGCCGCTCGAAGCTCGTCAGCAGGCTCCTGGGAGCGAGTCCTGCGCGCTCCGCTGCCCGGAGCTGGGGCTCGAGGCGCCGGGTTCGGTAGAACTCCGGCCAGCTCTCCGCCGGGGCGTTCCGCTGGGCCAAGCGGCCGATGAAGTTGTCGTGGTCGAGACCAAAGCTCGGCGCGCCGAAACGATGAAGGTCCGCCAGCCCCTGCCCCAAGCGCTCGTCGTGATCCGGCGCTGGGCGTCCGGCCTCGATGTGCTCCAACGCCAAGAGCTCCGGCGCCGCGCTGATCACTTCCGGCACGCGTAGGGCATTGGCGCGCCGGAGCCACTCGAGGCCCCGGGCTTCTGCGGGAAACATCGCGGGATCCGCGCGCTGGTTCGTCTTCACGAACACCACGCGGCCGTCGCTCATGGAAACCCGAAACGCGTCGTTGATATCGCCACCGCCGAGCCGCGCTGCATGCTCCACGCGCGCGCCCAACGCCGCCTCGAGCACCCGCTGCGCGCGCCGGTCCATCACTCTTTGGCGAAGGTGTCGAGCCACGCTCGGCAGGTGCGCTCACAGATGTCGAGCACCTCGTCGAAACCGTGAGCGCCGCCGTAGTAGGGATCCGGAACGCCGACGCCGGGCGCCGCCTCGGGATCGCGCTTGCGAAACAACATCAGCTTCGCCCCCGACCCCGCGGGCTGGATCGCCTCGAGGTCCGCGAGGTTCTCGGCGTCCATGGCCAACACCCAATCGAAGCGCTCGAAGTCCTCCCGTCGGAACTGCCTCGCCCGCCCCGAGAGGGTGATGCCGCGCTTCTTCGCCGCAGCCGTGGCGCGGCGGTCCGGCGGCTCCCCGGCGTGGTAGGCCGCCGTGCCCGCGCTGTCGATCTCGAGCAGGTGTGAGAGACCGCGCTCCTCCGCCACGTGACGCATCACGCCCTCGGCGGTTGGAGAACGACAGATGTTGCCCAGGCACACGAAGCAGACGCGTACGCGGCTCACAGCTCTTTCGTCTCCTCGCCGTCCTTGTAGCGGACGGTGTAGAGGTCCAAACGCCGATCCGAGAGGTTCGTGGTGGTGCCGCGGTAGCGGTGCCGGCGCAAGAGCTCGATGTCCAGATCGTGGATCATCACGGTCTCCTCGTCCGGCGAGCACTCCCCGGCGATGCCGTCACGGCTGAAGGGATAGTCGTGGGGCGTGAACACGCCGGATTGGGCGTAGTGGGTGTCGGCGTTCTCGATGAACGGCAGGTTGCCCGTGGCGCCGGAGAGCACCGCATAAACGTGGTTCTCGATGCAGCGCGCGCGAGCACAGTTCCGCACCCGCAGGTACCCGTTGCGGTCGTCCGTGTTGAAAGGCACGAACAGGATGTGCGCGCCCTTCTTGGCCGCGATGCGCCCGAGCTCCGGGAACTGCACGTCGTAGCAGAGCAAGATCGCCACCTTGCCGCTGTCCGTGTCGAACACTGCCAGGTTCTTGCCCGGGCTCACGCCCCACCAGCGCCGCTCCGCCGGCGTGATGTGCAGCTTTTGCTGGCGTTGCATGCGGCCATCGCGGTGGAAGAGGTAGCCCGTGTTGTACAGGTTGCCGTCTTCCACCGTGAAGTGAGAGCCGGCCACGATGTTCACGTTGTAGCGGATCGCGAGCCTCCGAAAGTGCTCCACGAACGCTTGCGTATGCTCGTCGAGCTTGCGCACCGCGAGCCCCGGTCGGAGCCCCGGATAGAGTCCCAGGAGCTGCGTGGTGATGAGCTCCGGAAACACCACGAAGTCCGACTGCGCATCCGCGGCTACGTCCACGAAGTAGCCGAGCCCCTGCACGAACTCGTCGAAGGAGGAGACCGGACGCATCTGGTACTGCACCACCGCCACGCGCACGATCTCCACCGCGCGCCAGCGCCGACGCCGATCCTGCCGGTAGTCGAAGTTCACCCACTCCAAGAACGTGGCAAAGCCCATGGACTCCTTGTCCACCGGCAAATACTCGGGAATCAGACTCTCGAGCATGAAGCCATTGGCGAGCTGGGCCGTGAGCACCGGGTCCACCAGCTCCTTGGCGATCACCTTGTCGACGTACTCCCGCGCCGTCAGCTCGGCGGCGTGCCGGTGATAGCCCGGGATGCGGCCGCCGATGATGATGCGCTGCAGGTTCTTGTCCCGCGCGATGTGCTTGCGCGCGTCGTACAGCCGGCGCGAGAGGCGAAACCCGCGGTAGTCCGGGTCGACCATGATCTCGATGCCGTACATGGTGTTGCCGTCCGGGTCGTGATTGCGGATGTAGCCGTTGTCGGCGATGACCGCCCAGTTCTGCCACTCGTCGTACAGGTCGAAGTCGACGATCAGGCTGCTGGACGAGGCGACGATCTTGCCGTCCATCTCGATGCAGATCTGCCCCTCCGGAAACTGCTCGATCTGGCTCTCGAATTGGTCCTGCTTCCACGGCTTCATTCCCGGAAAGCACTTGATCTGCAGGTCGCACACGGCCTGGTAATCGCTCAGCTTCAGGGTCCGCACGACGACGCGCCTTGCGTCCTTCTTCTTCTTCGATTTCTTGGCTTTTCCGTCCACATCACAGCGCTAACACGCCGTTCACACCCGCGAAAGGCCCTGCCCCCGAAGCTCCGCTTCCCACCGCCGTTCACACCCGCGAAACGCCCTGTCATCGAGGCTCCGCTTCCCACCGCCGACGCCGCCCTCTCCTCACCCGTATTTGGCCGCAGGTATGTTGGTCCGGCGCGATCCCCGTCCCGCCGCTAGTCACGAGAACGGAGAAGCTCGAGAGGGAGCCGACCCGGTCTCCGCTTGCCGCGTCCCTCGGTTCGTCCGGACAGGGCCTTGGGCGCTACCCGGCTGCCTCTGACCGAAACGCTTGACCAGCCACGTAGCGCTGACGCCGTGTGCGAAGACCGATCCGGTCACTACCAGACTTGCCAGCGCGAACAGCTCTGGGCGCTCGGCACGCCGCGCGATCAGAGTGGCATAATAGAGCGCGGCGATGCCAATCGGGCCGAACCAGCCAGCGAAGCGCGCTTCGCGAGGGGTCGAAATCGTCGCTGCCGTGCGGTGAAGCAGCAGCATCAGTGGCAGCCTCCGCAGCAGCAGCACGCTGACCGCGAACAGGAGCCCCAAGGAGCCCAACTTCAGCCACGAAGCATAGGGTAGCAAGGCACCAAACAACACGAACACCGGAAGCAGGAACATGCGCTCCAGCGTCTGGTGAATGTTCTCCGCCCGCAGCTCGGGAGCATCGTGGGTGACCGAGCGAAACGCGATGCCAGCCACGAACACCCCCCACAGCTCGTTCGAGCCCACCAAAGACAGACTACCGACCAGCAGCGCGGCCATCGCCAAGGACACGCTCAGGTGAGAAACCGGCTCGCTCTCGAAGCGACCGCGAACCCACAACACGGCCCGACCCGTCGCGTATCCGACGAGCCCGCCCATGACGCCGCCGACGACGACTCCCTTCACCAAGGCGTCGAAGCACCAACTTGTCAGTGACGAGGAGCCCGCATCTGCGACAAAGATGAGCGGAAGAAGCACCAGCGGACTGGCGAGAGCGTCGTTGGCGCCGGCCTCCGCCGAGAGCGTGTGTCGCAGCCGAGCTGGCAGGTTCTCCTCCGCGAGCGCGCCGGTCAGGATTGAGCTGGCAATCACGGGGTCCGTTGGCGTCAAGACGGCACCGACCACTGCGGCCTCCGGTAGGGAAAGGCCGACGATCAGGTACGCCAGCAGGGAGGTGACTAGCCACATGCCGGGCATCAAGAGTCCGATCATCACGCCCACGCTGCGCCGACGGCGCCAAATGAATCCCGCCGGCAAGCGGAGAGCGGTCGCCAGCACCGCGACAGCAAGAGTAAGGCGGCAGGCCTGCTCCAGAAAGCCGAAGGCGTCCGGCGGCACTCGCAACAGGCCCGTGCACGGACCTGCAACGATGCCAACGGCCAAGGCCAACACTGGCTCCGAAACGTACCAGCGGCTCTTGACGAGTCCAGAGGTCGCACCGAGGAGCAGCATCACCAGCCCCAGCAAAGCCAGCGCCGTGTCGAGCTCGTGCATGGTCAAGAAGTCGGAGCAAACTCCAGACCACTCCGTTGCAGGCGCTGACCGTCTGCGGAGGCCGCGGCGACCTGACACACCGAGGCATTCTGCATGGTCCGCCGCGGGGTTCCGCGCCGCAGCGACAAAATCAGAGCGGTAGCCAGGGCCGCGCGAGAGTGAGGACGGCAAGCAGCGTGGCACCCCGCCAGATCGCGTGGTGGAGATGCGCCTTGTAGCGCGCTTGCGGAGTGAAGGCGTTGGTCGTCGCCTGCCCGCTCTCCTGGCGGAGCTTGCGAAAGCTCCACAGCACGACGACCAGCACCGGCGCGGCGATCCAGGCGGGCAGCACGCTGGGCAGCGCCACCGCCGTGAGGCCCCACAGCACGACGCCCACGAGCACCAGCGTCTCCACCATCCGGCGCGCCAGGCGGTTGCCGAAGACGCTGGCCACGGTGCGCTTGCCACCCCGACGATCGCTCACCTCGTCGCTGAGACCGCTGGCGATGGCGCTGGCGAGACACAACGGCACGAAGCCGATCAGGAGCGCGTCTGCGGGCGTGAGCAAGCGGCCGCTCACGAAGTGTGCCTCGAGCCAGGGCAGCGCCACGCCCACGCCTGCCATCTCCAGGAGCTCGCCCCCGCCGCGGTAGTTGAGGCGCAAGGGCGGCAGGGAGTACGCGATGAAGATGCCGACGCCGATGACGCCCCCGACCGCGGCCCCCGGGAGCCCCAGCCACACGGCGCCAACCACGCCCACGATCAGCGCGGCAAGGGCAGCGGCGATGCCGGCGAACAACACATGGTGCGCCGGCAAGATGCCGTCCGGGATGGTCTTCGGCGAACAACCCTTGGGGAACATCTGACGCTTGATGCGATCCACGTCGCGATCCGCCCAGTCGTTCAGCAGCACGATGGCGCACAGATCGAAGACGACGAACAGCGCACCGAACGCGACGCCGCGACCGCTGACGTGCGCGGCATCGAGGGCGCCGATGGCGACACCGAGCAGCGCTGGAACCAGGAGCTTGGGCCAGCTCGCCGGTTTCAGCGCGTAGCGCCATCGCGAGAGCGGTGTGGGGAACGTGGTCACGGCTTTGGACGCGATTTCGCGCTCGGCCGTAACATGGTTGCTCTGGTAATCTTCCGCAACCTCGGCTCCGAGATCCGCTCTATGCTCGCGTCATGTGGTTCCGAGCCGGACTTTTCACGGCCCTGCTGCTTCTGTCCGCGTGTATGCCGCGGCGGACCGACACCCAACATCCAGCCGTGTGCGAGGGGGATTCCACCCAGGCGTTGAAGCCGGTGAGCGACGCGGAGCTGGTCGCGGCGGCGCAGGCGAGCACGCAGGTGGTGCGGGCGCGGCTCTCGTTCACTGGCACGCTGGAATCCAACGGCGCGCGCTACCGTTATGCCATCGCGGACGTGGTGGAGGTGTTGCAGGGCAGCCTGGCCAGCGCAGGGCCCAAGCTCGCGGAAGAGCTGCCGCTGTGGGCGCCGGTGAACGCGGCCAGCCCGCTGGAGCAGCTCATGTGCCGCGAGGGCGACACCTTCGTGTTCCTGCTCAGCGTGCCGGACGAGAGCGCACCGCCGGACGGCGGCGTGCCGGAGCCCGTGGCTCAGGTGTACGGCCAGCACGCGGTGGCGCTCCACGCGGTGCTCGGCGAGCACGAGCTCGGCCGGCTGGACAGCGTGTTGAAAACCGCGCCTCCCCGTGCCACATCCCCGAGCCCATGACCCGCACCGTCATCGTGCTCTTCAGCCTGCTCGTGGTCACCTCCGGCTGCGACGGCCTGCGCAAGAAGCTGTTCGAGAAGAAGGCCTCGGAGGCGGCGGGCAGCGAGGTCACGGTGGACGAGAAGGGCCGCGTGAACCTCAAGGCCACGGACGACGCCGGCAGCCAGACGCAGGTGCAGTTCGGCGAAGGCACCACGCTGCCCGCGGACTTCCCGAAGAGCGTCCCCATCTATCCCGGCGCCAAGGTCATCGCGGTGGTGAGCATGGGCTCCCGCAAGGACGCCTACATGGTCACGATCGACACCAAGGCCAAGCCCAGCGAGGTGATCGACTTCTACAAGAAGGCCAAGGGCTTCAAGATCGAGTCGGACCTGGCGCTGGGCAAGACCCACATGCTCAGCCTCACGGCGAGCGATGGTCTCGACGTGACCATCAGCGTGACGACCGCCGACGACGGCACGGCGGACGCGCAGATCACGACGACGCGTTGAGACGCTCGAAAGCGTCCACGATCGCGTGGCGGTGTTCGCGCGCCTGAAACAACGCCGCCGTCACGTGACCGGACTCGAGCATGCGCAGCTCGGACCCCGGCCAGTGAGCGTGGAGCGCTTCGCTCTCGGCTGCAGGGACGAACCCATCGTGACGCGCAGCCACCACGATCGCGGAGCGCGGGGAAAGCGGCGCCACGTGGCGTGACAAACGTACGGGCTCGAGACAGCGATCGAAGTGAGCGCGCGCTTCCGCGGCGCTTCCGGCATCTCGCGCCAACGCGGCCCAATCCACCGAGCGGCTGAGGGCGGACTCCATGAATACGGCGCGCGCGCGATCTCCCGCGCCGCGGGGTACGCACGCGACGGGCGCGTTCGAAAGCGCTCCGACGAACGCAGCCATCATCCCGCCCTGACTGTAGCCGCTGACGCCGAGCCGCGAATGGCCCTGGCGCTGGAGCCAGGCGAGCAGCGCCCGAGCTTCGTCCACCGTAGAGAGATTCATGGCGAACTGCTCTTCCACGGTTCTTAGGACCGGGCCGATCTGCCCGCGAGGTCGACGCGATCCGTAGAATGGGTTTTCTAGTGACAGCACGGCGATCCCTGCGCGCACCAGCGGGGCGGCAAACCGCCGTCGGCGCGCGAATCCTTCCTCTCCGGTCGCGGCCAGCAGCACACAAGCGCCACGCGGAGCATGGCGCACAGGGGAGAGCAGCTCTGCTTCGATGAACGCGCTCTCCCGAGGCAAGCGCCGCGCAGCTGGGGATGCGAACCGAAGCCTACGCCGACGCAACAGCCCATGGACACGCTCGCGCTGGCCGAGGAGCTCCGATAGCTCCGGCAACTCCACGTCGCGGTCGTACTCCGCAATCTCGTCGACCCAGCGTCCAAGCCGTGTGCGGTCCCCGAAACCCGAGCGATACAGCTTGATCCGCGGCAGAAGCTGCATGGCGGCTTGGTCTGCCCAGGTGTGGACGAGCGACACTTTCGCCCACTGTAGCAAAGCCGGCTCCGCTATGCTGGATCGTTGGCGTGGCTCGGCAGCGCAAACAGCTCATCGGCGGTCGTTACCGTCTCGACGAGCGCCTTGGCCGCGGGGGCATGGGCTCGGTGTATCGCGCCTTCGACACCAGCCGGAAGCGCACGGTTGCCCTCAAGCTACTGGAACACGCCAAGGACGACGAACGACAGGCCCGAAGCGAGCTACGGTTCCGGCGCGAGTTCGCCACGCTGACGGCGCATCGTCACCCGCGCATCGTCGAGGTCTTCGGCTTCGGAGTCGACCCGGAGGGCCCTTATTACACGATGGAGCTGATGGACGGTGAGGATCTACGACACGTGCGAGATCTGGCCGTCGGTGACGCGGTGAAACTGTTCGCGGACGTGGCGTCTGCTCTCGCGTTCCTGCACGACCGCGGTGTCGTCCATCGTGACGTGGCACCACGCAACGTGCGCTGCACCAAAGATGGTCGCGCCAAGCTGCTCGACTTCGGCGTGGTGGTAGACGCGGGCTACGCCGGCGATCTCGCGGGCACGCCGGGCTACGTGGCACCAGAAGCGCTCTACGGATTGCCCTTGGATGGACGCTCGGACCTGTTCGGCTTCGGTGTGCTCGCGTACTTCGCGCTGACCCATCAGCTGCCGTTCCCCTGCCGCAGCTTCGAAGAGCAGGTCGATGCCATGCGCACGGCACCCGAGCGCTTGTCCAAGCTGCGCCCGGACGTACCAAAAGCTCTCGAGGATCTGATCGGACAGTGTCTTCGTTTGGAGGCCCGCGCTCGGCCATCGAGCGCGGCCGAGCTGCTAGAGCGGCTTTCGGCGATCACACCGCTGTCCGACGTCGTGGCCCGCTTCGAGGCGCGCGGCTATCTGCACACCGCCGCGCTCGTCGGTCGCGAGCAGGAAATGGCCCAGGCGCGGCAGTACGCTGGAGCTGCCTCCCGCGGGCACGGGGCTGCGCTGTTCATGGAGGCCGAGACCGGCGCCGGCAAGTCTCGCTTGCTGCGGGAGATCGCGCTGCAGGCGCAACTCGACGGCTTCTTGGTGGCCACCGCCTCCGCGGAGCTGACCACGCCGCGAGCGTTCGGCGTCGCCGCGGATCTGCTCGCAGCCCTCGCGACGGCGCGTCCGCAGACGGTGCGCCCGCTACTGGAAAGGCGCGCGGACGAGCTCTGTCGCGTGCTCCCGGGCCTTGCGGGTCGTCTGGGCAAAGGGCGCCCCGCCGTGGATCCTGCAGAGGAGCGCATGCGAGTGCTCGCTGCGATCTTCGACCTGATCCAAGAGCTATCTCGCGGCGAGCCGGTAGCGCTGTTCGTGGACGACGTCCAGCGGGCGGATGAAGCGAGCACCATGGCCCTGGCCGCGTTGGCTCGGTCCAGCGACGAGAGTCGGCTGTTCTTGGTGATCTCCAAGCGGAGCGGAGAGCGAGTCCGCGCCCCATTGGCGGTGGAGGCGCTGCTCGAGGCGAGCAGCCAGCAGCTTGCCGTGCGCGGCTTCGACGAAGGCACCATCCTCGAGCTGGTGGAGTCCACCTTCGGCAAGGTGCCTCACGAAAAGCGCCTCGCTGCACTGCTCTACGAAAAGACTGGCGGCAGCCCACTGTTCTGTACCGAGCTGCTTCGCCACTTGGTGGACACGGACGCGCTCCACTACTCCGATGGCCAGTGGCTGCTCGACGCTGAGATCGACCTCGACGAGCTGCCGTCGGGCTTGGCTCAGACCATCGAGACACGACTGAATCAGCTCGATGAGCCCACCCGCCGGGTGGCAGAGGTGCTCGCGGTAGTAGGTGGCGAGATGCCCCTCGAGCTGTGCGTTCAGGCCGGCGCGAACGAGGGCGAGGCTTTCGAAGCCCTCGATGCGCTGTCGCGTCAAGGCACGCTCGTGGGCGACGGGCAAAGCTACCGATTCCGGCACGATGCCTGGCGTGAAGCACTGATCCGCAGTCTCTCGGAGAGCGAGAAGCGCACGCTGCATCTTCGCATCGGAGAGTATTTCCTGTCTGCTGGGCGGCGGCGGGAAGCCGGCTTCCACCTGTACGCCGCGGGAGACGACGCGCGCAGCGCCGCTCTGCTCGAAGAAGTGGGCACGGAGCTCTACGACGCCCAGGCCCTCGCGGATTGCCTCGAGCCACTGGAATCCGCGCTACGAGCCCTGCAGCGCTCCGGTGCACCGATCACACGCATGATGCACTTGCAGGTGATGCTCCTGTCGGCGGGGTGGGTGGTGGATCATCGTGTCGGGGGACGTTGGGCGGCACCGGCCATGATCGCCTACAGCCGCCAGGCCGGACTATCGATGGCAGCACGCCTCCGGCCGCTACTCGGCAAGCACTTGGCGCTCAGCTTCGGGGTGACCCTCGCCGTGCTGCGCTGGTTGCTCACTGGAGCGCGGGGACCCAACCCGCTGGCCGCGCTCACCACATTCGCCTTCACGCTGGGGTATGCGTGCGGCCTGGCCAACGCCAAGAACCGTTTGGAGGAGCTGGAATCGTTGGTCGCGTTGTCGGAGCCCCTGGGCATCTTCAAGAAGCGAGTTCCCTACGCGACCTACCTCGCGGCCCACGCCTTCCCCCAGATCCTCCTCGGGCATCTGGAGCACGCCGCGCGCAATCTCACCACCTGCCTGGGCATCATCCAGGAGGATCACCTGTCGCCGGCCACCGAGACCCAGCGGCGCTTCGCCGAGACCGCTGTGCGCGGTCTGCGTGCGCTGGTCGACGTGAACCAGTTCGAGCCGCGCCTCGAGGAGGATCTCACTCGCCTGGACGAGATGGGCTTCCGCTACTACCAGCTCGTCGCCAATACCACGCGTATCGTGGCCTACCGCTATCGGGGGGAAGAATCAAAGGCGACCGAGCTGGAGGAAGCGATCGAGACACAGTGCCTGGAGCTCGGGTCTTGGTCCACCGACGTTCAGGCGTTGCTCTTCGCTCATCCCGCCTACGCCCTGTGCAACGACGTGTTGGGCCTCAAGCGGAGCCTGGCAGCGCTCACGCACTGGTCGCGTGAAGGCTTCAGCTTCGAAGCCCGCATCGTGGTCACCCGCGCGGAGTATCAACGGGCGAGAGGTCGTCCAGAGCGCGGTTTGGAGGCTCTGCGCCAACTGTGTGACGAGCTCCAAGAGCGCGATGCCCTGATGCAGCAGTGGGCCCGCTCGGCCTTGGCGGAGTGCGCCTTCGCGGCGGGCCACTTGGGGGAGGCGGAAGCCGCCGCGCGGGAGGTCCTCCGGCGCGGGGATGCGCCAGGGCAACGAGTGGTGCTTCCCTACCTCCGCGTCCACCGTGTGCTGGGCCTGTGCTTGGCCAAGGCGGGAGAACCGGAGCGCGCGCTGGAGGTCATCGATCGTGGTCTTCGCATGGCGGAGGAGCGCGAGATCCCCCCGCTGGCCGGCGCGCTACACGTGGCGCGCGCGCGAATCGCCCGGGAGTCTGGAGACTCCCTCGCCTTCGAGGTCGCCCGCGCAAAGGCGTCCGAGTGGCTAGAACCCACCAAGAACTCCTCGCTGCTGCGCCTCTTGGACCAGCTTTCCGACAGCTGGAGCGAAGACCGGGGAGAAGTCTTGGAAGCAGCGTCCAGCACGACGTCCGAGGTCACTCGAGTAGCAGACGTCAGAAGCGCCCAGTCACGCCGATCTCGGTAGTCGCTCCACTGGTGTCGTCGTCGATCATGATGAGGTACACGGCGCCGGAAGCGCCGAGGGCCGCCGCGCTGACCCAAGCGATATTGGTCCACAACCGGTATTTCGCCGCGCGGTCGCGGGCGCTCTCGCTGGTGTGCCCGGAGGCGTCGAACTTGTCCCGCGCCCTGAGCGCCTCGATGCCGAGAACGGTGGCCGTGCCCGCGGCCAGGGCGGCACCGCCCAGGGCTAGGTAGCCGAGCGTGCGATCCGGCGGCTCGCCGGCGCGGTCCTTGGGCTTGCTGACCGTGTGCTGGGGCACCGCCTCGGGATCGCGCTCCGAGCTGTTCGCTTCCACCAGCACCACCGTGGTCTGCCCGGCTTCGGCCACCACCCGCCGCACCACCCACACGCCGCTCACGAGCTTCACGTCGATGCGATGCTTGCCCGGGCTCAGGTAGAACACCGCGGAAGAGTCGTGCACCAAGAAGGGCGCCGAGCGGATGGTGGCGCCCTCCGGCGCGCCCACCTCGATACGGCCCACGGAGGAACCGAGCTCGTCCAGCCGCTTGCGCGCGTCCGCTCGGGCGCTGTCCCCGAGCTTCATCTCGAGCGCCAGCGAGTACGCCGTCGCCGCACGACCGAGATCCCCCGCGAGCTGCCAGGCAAGCCCCGCGTTGTACAGCGCGGCCGCGTGGGGGCGAGCGCGGTATGCCTCGTAGAACGCGTCCGCCGCCTCTTCGTGCTGCCCGGCCTGGAACAGCGAGAGGCCCTCGTTGAACTTCTCGCCCGGGTCGGGCTTTTTCGCGCGCGCCGGCTCGCCGAGCAGACAAAGCACGGCAAACACGCAGAAGATTCGGAGCAGCGAGGGCCGGGTCACACGAAGAAGTCCGGGAGCAGCTCCTGCCCCGGAACATTGGCGTACTGGTCGAAGTCCGTGACCCCAGCCTCCCTCAAGACGGTCTCGTCGATGCAGAAGTTGCCGCTGTAGTCCACGCCCTTGGTCAGGATCGCGTAGGCGGCGTCCGCCATGATCTCGGGCTTGCGACAGCGCTCCATCGCGTCTTCTCCACCCAAGAGGTTCTGCACGGCAGCGGTGGCGATGGCGGTGCGCGGCCACAAGGCGTTCACGGCGATCTCCCCCTTGAACTCGTCCGCCATCCCCAGCACGCACATGCTCATGCCGAACTTGGCCATGGTGTACGCCACGTGAGGGCCGAACCAGCGCGCCTCCATGTTGAGCGGCGGCGAGAGGTTGAGGATGTGGGGGGTGGCGCTCTTCTTCAGGTGCGGGATGCACGCTTGCGAGCACAGGAAGGTGCCGCGGGTGTTGATTTGGTGCATCAGATCATAGCGCTTCATCGGCGTGGACAGCGTGCCCGTGAGGCTGATGGCGCTGGCGTTGTTCACCAAGACGTCGATGCCACCGAAGGTGTCGACGGTCTTCTTGACCGCCTCGAGGACCTGCTCCTCGAAGCGAATGTCGCAGATGCAGGCGAGGCCCTTGCCGCCGGCTTTCTCGATCTCTTCCACAGCGCTGTACACCGTGCCCGGCAACTTGGGATTCGGCTCCGCGGTCTTGGCGACCACCGCGACGTTGGCGCCATCTTTGGCCGCTCTGAGCGCGATGGCGAGCCCGATCCCTCGGCTGGCGCCGGTGATGAACAGCGTCTTTCCCTGGAGATTCGGCATCTCGTGCTCCTTCCGAGGCGGAACCGGACCCTACCCCAGCGCGGGCGCCTCCGCGACACGTTCCCACCGTGATATGCGCGGAGCCATGCTGTCGCGCCGAACTCTCCTTTCTCTTTCCCTGTTGCTCGCGAGCTGCGGCCCGAGCGCCGCGCCCCCGCCGGCCGCACCGGCCGTCCCAGCTCCCGCCCCTGCCCCTGCGCCGGAGGCGAAGGCCGGATACGAAGATCCTGGGGGCATGTGGGTGCCCCGACAGCTCCTCGAGCAGTCCGATCAACTGAAGAAGCTCGGCCTCGCCATCGACCCCGCGGCGTTGGCGGACCCGATGGCGTACCCGCTGGGCGCCGTGGTGAGCCTGGGCGGCTGCTCGGCGTCCTTCGTCTCGCCCGACGGATTGATCGTGACCAACCATCACTGCGCCACCGGCGCGCTGCAGTACAGCTCCACGCCCAAGGAGAACTTGCTCGAGAAGGGCTATCTGGCCAAGACCCGCTCCGACGAGAAATGGAACGGCCCCTCGGCTCGGGTGTTCGTCACGCAGGCCTTCACCGACGTCACCGAGCGCGTGCGCAAGGGTCTCGAAGCCATAAAGACCGACGAGGCCCGCTACGACGCCATCGAGAAGCGCGAAAAGGAGCTCATCGCCGAGTGTGAGAAGAAACCAAACGTGCGCTGCGAGGTCGCGGAGATGTTCGGCGGCGGTCAGTTCCTGCTGATCGAGCGCCTGGAGATCCGCGACGTGCGCCTGGTGTACGCGCCGCCCTCGGGCGTCGGTAACTTCGGCGGCGAGATCGACAACTGGCGCTGGCCACGCCACGCGGGGGACTTCTCCTTCTTGCGCGCCTATGTGGGCAAGGACGGCAAACCGGCGGACCACGCGGCGGACAACGTGCCCTTCAAGCCGCGGATGCACTTGAAGCTCGCCACGAGCCCGCTCTCCGCGGGGGACCTGGTGTTCGTGGCGGGCTACCCCGGCCGCACCTATCGCCTGTACACCGCGGAGGAGACGAAGGAAGCGGTGGAGTGGCACTACCCGAAGCGCATCGCCCTGTTCGAGCAGTACCTGGCCATGCTGGAAGCGCTGGGCAAGGACGACCCGGACGTGAAGATCAAGGCCACGCCCTTGAGCCGCGGGCTCTCCAACGCCCTCACCTACACCAAGGGCGCATTGGAAGGGCTGACCAAGGGCGGCGCGCTGGCAGAGCGCGAGAAGCGCGACCAAGAGCTCGAGCAGTGGATCGAGGGCGAGACTGGGCGCAAGCAACACTACGGCAAGGTGTTCTCGGATCTCGAGCGTGTGTTCGAAGAACGGCGTCGCACGCGGGATGCGGACTTCGCTCTGTGGGAGCTGGTGCGCTTGAGCGGCCTGGCGGACGCCGCGACCACCATCGCGCGCATGGCGAGCGAACGCAAAAAGCCCGACGCCGAGCGCGATCCTCGCTACCAGGAGCGCAACTGGAAGAACCTGGAGCAAGCGCAAGAGGCCCTGGACAAGCGCTATTCGGCCAAGCTCGAGGCCGGGCTCATCAGCCTGGCCCTGGAGCGCGCGACGAAGCTCTCCGACGCGAAGATGCGCGATCAGATCCTGGGCGCCTTCGTCGAGAAGAAGAACCCGACCCAGGAAGACATCGACAAGGCCGTTCAGGGCGCTCTGGCCAAGACCAAGCTCTCCGACGCCAAGGCGCGGGTGAAGCTCCTGAAGACGGCGACCCCGGCGCAGATCAAGGCCAGCCGGGACCCGCTGCTGCAGGCCGCGGCAAAGCTCACGCCGCTCTTGCTGGACATGGACAAGCGAGAGCACGCCCGGGATGGCGCGCTGGCGCTGGTACGCCCGCTGTACGTCGCCGCCCTGAAGGAGAAGACGCCGGGACCGCTGGCGCCGGACGCCAACGGCACGCTGCGCGTCACCTACGGCACCGTGCGCGGCTACAAGCCCACGCCGAGCGCGAAGACGTACGAGCCCTTCACTCGAGTGGAGGGCATCGTGAAAAAGGCGACCGGCAAGGATCCCTTCGACGCTCCGGAAAAGCTCCTGACCCTGGTGAAGGAGAAGAAGTTCGGCCCCTACACCGACCCTGCGCTGGGCTCGGTGCCCGTGGACTTCCTGGCAGATCTCGACATCACCGGAGGCAACAGCGGCTCCCCCACCCTCAATGCCCGCGGTGAGCTCGTGGGGCTCGCCTTCGACGGCAACTACGAGGCCATGGCGTCGGACTGGTTGTTCATGCCCGACATCACGCGCTCCATCCACGTGGACCTGCGCTACGTGCTGTGGGTGATGGACGCGGTGGGCGGCGCCGACGCGCTGCTCCAGGAAATGGGCGTCAAGCCCGCCATCCCTTGAGGCCAGCGCGCCGCACCAACATGAAAAGAATGATGTTGGTGCGGCGCGAAGCCCGTCTCGTCACGTCGCTTCCAGCGCCGCGATCTCGGCGTCGTCGAACACCCGCGATCGCGTCAAGAAGCGCACTCCCATGGGAGCCTCCAGGGAGAAGCCCGCGCCGCGGCCGGGAACCACGTCGATGATCAGCTGGGTGTGCTTCCAGTATTCGAACTGCGCCCGGCCCATGTACACCGGGCAGCCTTCCACCTCGCCCAGGTGCACGTCCTGAGCCCCGGTGCGGAAGTCGCCCTCCGGGTAGCACATGGGCGCGCTCCCGTCGCAGCAGCCTCCGGACTGATGAAACAAGAGCGGCCCGTGCTGCTCGCGAAGCTCTTTGACGACTTCGCGAGCAGCGTCCGTGATCTCGACTCTGTTGGGCTTGGCCACGAGATCAGAAGAAGCCCATGGGCTTCGGGTCATAGCTCACGAGCAGGTTCTTGGTCTGCTGGTAGTGGTCCAGCATCATCTTGTGGGTCTCGCGGCCGATACCGGACTGCTTGTAGCCCCCGAAGGCCGCGTGCGCGGGATACAGGTGGTAGCAGTTGGTCCACACGCGGCCAGCCTCGATGGCGCGACCGGCTCGGAAGGCCATGTTGGTGTCGCGGGTCCACACGCCGGCGCCCAGGCCATACAGCGTGTCGTTGGCGATGCGAATGGCGTCGTCGTAGCCGTCGAAAGAGGTCACGCTGAGCACGGGACCGAAGATCTCCTCCTGGAAGATGCGCATCTCGTTCTTGCCCTCGAACACCGTGGGCATCACGTAATAACCGCCCGAAAGGTCGCCGGAGAGCTTGGCCTGCTCGCCGCCCATCAGCACCTTGGCGCCTTCCTTCTTGCCGATGTCCATGTAGCTCAAGATCTTCTCGAGCTGGTCGTTGGAAGCCTGCGCGCCGACGGTAGTAGCGGTGTCCAGTGGGTTACCGGGTACGTGCGTCTTGGCGCGCTCCACGGCGCGACCGAGGAACTCCTGGTAGAAGCTCTTGTCGATCAGCGCGCGGGACGGACAGGTGCACACCTCGCCCTGGTTCAGGGCGAACATGCCGAAGCCCTCCAGGGCCTTTTCCGCGAAGTCGTCCTGCTTGGCGAACACGTCGGCGAAGAAGATGTTGGGCGACTTGCCGCCGAGCTCCAGCGTCACCGGGATGATGTTCTCGGAGGCGTACTGCATGATCAGTCGCCCAGTGGTGGTCTCGCCGGTAAACGCCACCTTGCGGATGCGTGGGTTCTGGGCGAGCGGTTTGCCGGCCTCCACGCCGAAACCGTTGACCACGTTGAGCACGCCGGGGGGCAACAGATCACCTACCAGCTCCATGAGCACCAAGATGGACGCCGGCGTCTGCTCCGCAGGCTTGAGCACCACGCAGTTGCCCGCAGCCAAGGCCGGCGCGAGCTTCCAGGCAGCCATCAAGATGGGGAAGTTCCACGGGATGATCTGGCCCACCACACCGAGCGGCTCGTGGAAGTGATAGGCGACCGTGTTCTCGTCGAGCTCCGAGATGGCGCCCTCTTGCCCGCGAATGCAACCCGCGAAGTAGCGGAAGTGATCGATGGCCAAGGGCATGTCCGCGGCCAGCGTCTCGCGCACGGGCTTGCCGTTGTCCCAGGTTTCGGCGACGGCCAAGAGCTCCAGGTTCGCTTCCATGCGATCGGCGATCTTGTTCAAGATGTTGGCGCGTTCCGTCACGCTGGTCTTGCCCCAGCGCCCCTTGGCGGCGTGCGCTGCGTCCAACGCGCGCTCGATGTCTTCCGACGTGGAGCGCGGGATCTCGCAGAACGGTTTGCCGGTGACCGGCGAGATGTTCTCGAAGTAGTTCCCCTTCATGGGAGGTGACCATTCCCCTCCAATCAGATTGCCGTAGCGGCTCTTGAAGCTGATTTTCGAGTCCGTTTGATTCGGCTTGGCGTAGATCATGGCTCCTCCTGTGCGTTGGCCGGAGCAGCTGAAGCAGAAAGCACACCAAGAAAAAGCGTCGTGATCTCGCGTCCTCGCTGCTTCGGATGCGTCGCGTCGTGTAGCGTCCTGCAACACGACGCGACGCGGCGATACGCGTGGCGTGACCCGCTCGGGGGTTGGTGCGACACTCTTCGGGTGCTGCTCCTCGAAGCGCCGCTCGAGCTGGGCGAAAGATTTCAAGCCGGCACCGTCGGCGGCGCACGGGAGTACCCGGTCATCAGCCGCTGGACGCGGTCCGCTGCGCTCGGCGTGGACCCGAGCTCGTCGGCGTTTCCGGCGGGCACGGGGTCGTCGGATCTATCGGATCGTCGCGCGCGCCTGGACGCGGTGCTGCACGAGGCCCGCGGCTTGGTGGACACGCCGGCCTTCGCCGACCGCGGGCTGGTGTCCATCGTTGCCGATCCCGATGGCGTGATCGTGATGGATCACGGGGGTGGAGACTTTGCCGATGGCGCCGCCCGCGTGCGGTTGGTGCCGGGAGCCTGCTGGGACGAAGGCACCCGCGGGACCAACGCGATCGGCACGGCCATCGCGGAGCGCGCGGCGGTGGGGGTGATCGGGCCGGCGCACTTCGAGCGGCGCAACGCCGGACTGTTCTGCTTCGCGAGCCCGGTGTTCGACGCCCATGGCGAGCTCGCTTGCGTGCTGGACGTGACGGGAAGGCTGGAACGCCACGATCCGTCCATTGGCGCCACCGTCGCGCTGATGGCGAATGCACTGACGGCCGCGCTTCGGCGCCAGGCGCTGTCGTCGGGAGGTGCGTTCTCGGTCATCCAGCGGTTGGTGCACCGTTCTTCCGGCGCAGCGCTGGTGGTGGAAGCGGACGGCGCCATCCGCGTCGCCAATCGACCGGCGCGCACGTTGCTCGGCGTGAGCGAAGGAGATCCTGGGCTCGACTGCCAGCACGTCTTCGGCCTCAGCTACGCGGAGCTTTCCGAGCTGGCGCGAACGGGGCAGCGGGCCCGTTTCGAGACCCCTTGGCAGACCTTCGGCGTGGAGCTGGATCCGGTGCTGGGAGCGGACCATCGCTTCTTGGCGGTGGTCGTGTACCTCGAGCAGAGCAGCAAGCAGAGAGCGTCCCGGGTCATCGAGCGCCCGCGCTCGCGGCCTCCGCAAGCGCCCCATCATCCGGCCTTCGATCGCGTGCTGGGCAGCGATCCGGAGCTGCTCCGAGCCAAGAGCCTCGCTGCGCGTTTCGCGGCCACGCCGCTGCCGGTGGTGCTGCTCTCCGAAACTGGGACCGGCAAGGAGCTGTTCGCCCGCGCGATCCACGAGGCCAGCCCTCGGGCGGCGGGTCCCTTCGTGGCGATGAACTGCGGCGCCGTACCCGAGAGCCTGCTCGAGAGCGAGCTGTTCGGCTTTGCGCCGGGCGCCTTCACCGGCGCGGCGCGGCGGGGCTCGGAGGGCAAGCTCGCCGCCGCGGATGGCGGCACGCTGTTCCTGGACGAGATCGCCGAGACTTCGAGCGGCTTCCAAGCCGCGCTGCTGCGGGCGCTGGACGACGGTAGCTACTTCCGTGTGGGCGAGAGCCGCGCGCGACACGTGAGCTTGCGGCTGGTGTGCGCCACCTGCCGGGACCTGCCGGACCTCGTCCACAGCGGCAAGTTCCGCTCGGATCTGTTCTATCGCATTCATGGCGCCTGCCTGCGCCTGCCGGCCCTGCGCGATCGCACGGACCGCGTGGAGCTGTCCCGGGCGCTGCTCGCCGCCGCGGCCAAGGAACAAGGGCGAAGCGCGCCCGCGTTGGCGGACGACGCCGTTTCCTGGCTCGAATCTCATACATGGCCGGGCAACGTGCGCGAGCTGAAGAGCGCCCTCTGCCACGCGTTGGCGCTGTGCGATGGCTCCACCCTTCGGCGCGAGCATTTTCCCGAGCCGCTGGCGCCCGCGTCGCGCACCGTGGAAGTTGAAGGGCACACCCGCGAGGAGATCCTGGAAGAAGCCGTACGCCAGGCGCTGGACGCGTCGTCGGGGAACGTCAGTGCCGCCGCCCGCATGCTCGGCGTCGCCCGCTCCACGGTGTATCGCATCCTCCGCACGCGGCAGTGAGGTTCCGCGCCGCAGCGACATCCCCCTAAAAGAGAGGCTCGCATGTGTTATGGTGACTCCTTTCTCGTGAGGAGAGCGATGAGATTTCCCGGCTGGTTGTTCCTACCCACCGCGCTGCTCGTGAGCAGCCCGGTCCTTTCTGCACCCAAGTCCAAGAAGGTGGCGACCACGCAGGCGACCGCCGCCAAGGCAGCGGCGGGACCCGCCGTCCACGTGCTCTCGGACCTGTACGTGGCTCGCCTGCTCAGCCGGCAGCTGGCGGCGTACAAGCAGTCCCCAAAGACTCGCGCGCGAGCCTTGAACCTGCTTCAACAAGCCTTGACCAAGGCTCACGGAGTGTCGAGCAAGCACTCGCAGCTGGCGGTCGCCCGCGCGCGCATCGCCAAGGCCAGCGCACTCTTGAAGGCGGCGAAGGCCGCCCCCACGAAGGCGAGAGCACTGAAGCTCCATCAGGCGGTGGAGAGCGCGCTCCAGTCGGCAAGCACGCTCGCCAGCAAACTGGATTCACGAGCCGTGCTGAAGGCGCAGGTCGCAGCGTTGAATGCGCTGATCGGCGAAGACGGCATGGTGGCGAACGGACTGATCGGCGAAGACGGCATGCAGCCCGCCGCCAAGAAGGGCGGGGCCATGGCCTTGGTCGGTGAAGACGGCCTGATCGGCGAAGAGGGTCTGATTGGCGAAGAGGGTCTGATCGGCGAAGACGGCCTCGTCGCGAGCATCGGAAAGCTCTCCGGATCCGTCGGAAAGCTGAAGGCCAGCTCCGTCCAGCTGAAGACGGCAGGGAAGCAGCTTTCCAGCGCGCTGCACTCCAAGTCCGCCGTGAATCATGGCGCTTCTCTCGCGCGGCTGCGGAAGCTGAACCTGCAGCTCGCGGGTCAGCTCGAAGGGCTTTGATTCAGTAGTCGCCCTTGAACGGGCCGGCGAGCTCCGGCGTGATCCAACCGCCGTAGAAGCCGCCGGCCTGGGGGCGCACGCGTTCGCCGCCGACGGAGCAAGCGAAGGGCGCCGGGTAGAACGCCAGGTAGCCGGCGATCGCCGAAAACTCCTGGAAGGGGTGATCGTACGACCACGCGGCGGGGCTCACCCGGCGCTCCCCCGAACGCACGTCCCAGTGCGTCGCCTCGCCCTTCCACTCGCAGCGCGAGCGGGGCCCGCTCTCGACCAACAGGTCCATGCGCACGTCCGCTCGCGGAACGTAGAAACTCGGTGGATGCGACGTCTCGAGCACGCGCACCGCGCGAGTGCTGTCCACCAACACCACGCCGCCCAGGCGCACCAACACGCGGCGGGCATCCGGCTCCAGGCGCGGCGGCCGCGGATAGTCCCACACCGACTCCTGTCCCGGCCCCGGCGTGTCGGCGAAGGCCGGCCGCCGTTCCCCCGTGTGCTCCCACTGCGCGCGGCCTCGGCGTGCCCAACTCGGGAGTTCATTCATGGGCCATGTGTGGGGCCTGGGGGCTCAGATCGCCATCCCGGTCACTCGGCAGCCGCGACGTCGGGAGCCGAACCGTGCTTCGTGTGGCGTACCACGAAGGCTCGAAAACGGTCTCGCAGCCCGGCGAGCACGTCGTACAGGGTCGGGATCACCAGCAGGGTCAAGAGCGTGCTGGTGACCACGCCACCGATCACGGCGCGGCCCAGGGGCGCACGAAAATCCGCGCCCTCTCCATAGCCCAGAGCGACCGGCAGCATGCCGGCAACCACGGCGAAGGTCGTCATCAAGATGGGCCTGAGGCGTGTGGCGCCGGCTTCGATGATGGCCTGCTCTCGGTCCATGCCCCCCTCCTCGCGCCACTTGGCAAAGTCGATCAGCAGGATGGCGTTCTTGGCTACGATGCCCATCAGCAAGATCACGCCGATCAAGCTCATCAGGTTGACCGTGGTGCCCGTGATCAACAGCGCCAGCATGACCCCGATGAGAGAGAGCGGCAGGGACGCCATGATGGCGATCGGATCCAGGAACGAACGAAACTGGATCACGAGCACCAGGTACATGAGCACGATGGCCACGGCGAGGGCGAGCGCCAGACGCCCGAACACCTCGTGCTGGCTCTCCGTCTCGCCGCCCTGGCGCACGGTATAGCCGGCGGGCTTGTCTATCCGCTTCACCCGGGCGTTGATGTCACCAACCACGGCGCTGAGCGGTCGCTGTTCGGTGTTGGCCCCAACGGTGATGACGCGCTTTCGATCCAGGTGGCTCACTTGCGCGGGTCCCTTGCCGAGCTCGATGCGAGCTACTTGGGACAGCGGTAGCGTTTCCGGTGTCCCGTTCGGGCTGGGGACGACCAAGGGCAAGGTCCTTAGATCCTGTTCCGTGGCGCGAGCCTCGGGCGAAAGCCGCACCCACACGTCGCGGGTCTCGCCGCTCGGGTCCACCCAATCTCCAGCATCGATACCCGCGAACGCCGGGCGCAAGGCCTGTGCCACCTGTCCCACGCTGAGGCCCATGTCCGAGGCCAAGCGACGGTCCACCTCGATCTCGAGCTCGGGCTTCTCACCCTTGGTGGACAGTCCCACGTCCACGGCCCCTGGCACTCGCTTGACCGCCTTCTCGATGTTCAAGGCGAGCTTGGACAGAACGTCGACGTTGGCGCCTCGCACCTGTAGTTGGATGGCCTTCTGATCTCCGAACATGGCGGTGGACAAGGCGACGTCCGTAGCGCCGAGCGTCTGCATCCGGTTTCGAAGCTGCCGCGCGACCTCGCGCTGCGAAAGACTGCGCTCACCCTTGGGAACCAGGCGCACGTACACGCTCGCCTCGTCGATGACGTTTCCTTCGCTGCCGACGGACGTATAGGTGTACTTGACGTCGTCACGCTCACGCGCCATCCGCGCAGCCCGCTCGGCGATGCTCTTGGTGAAGTCGAGCGACGATCCCGGTGGCGTCTCGAGCTTCAGCGTGAACTCCGAGCGATCTTGCGGCGGCAAGAACTCACTGCCGACGAGCCCAGTGGCGGGAACCGCCAGCGCCAGCGCGAACGTCGCCACGGCAATCAATCCAGTGACTAGGCGATGGCGCAGCGCCCAGGCGATCACGTGTTGGTATCGCTGCGTCTGGCGATCCAGCATGCGGTTGAAGCCCTCCAGACGCCGGGCGAAGAACCCCTGCTGCTTGGACTCCAGGGATGGATCCGGCCAGTGCGCCGAGAGCATGGGGTCGAGGGAGAACGAAACCAACAGCGAGACCAGGACCGAGCAAGCGATGGTCAGAGCAAATGGGGCGAACCACTGCTGCGCGACGCCACCCATGAACGCGACCGGCACGAACACGACGACGATCGAGAAGGTGGTTGCCGCCACCGCAAGTCCGATTTCCGCGGTTCCTTCCCGGGCCGCCGTCAGGTGGTCCTTGCCCAGCTCCATGTGACGCACGATGTTCTCGCGAACCACGATGGCGTCGTCGATGAGGATGCCGATGGCCAGTGAAAGGCCCAGTAGCGACATCGTATTCAGAGTGAAGCCAAACGCCCATACCGCGATGAAGGACGCCAGTACGCTCACGGGCAGCGCCAATCCCGTGATCACGGTAGAACGCCAGGAACGCAGGAACACGAACACGACGAGCACCGTCAAGATCGCCCCTGCCAGCAGCGCAAGCTGAACGTCGAACACCGAATGGGACACCCGATCGCCGGCGTCGCGCACAAGGTCGAGGCGCGTCGCCTTCGGCAGCGTGCTGCGCAGCTCGGAAAGACGCCCCTTGATGTCGTTGCTGACGCTGGTGGTGCTGTATCCCTTGGACTTCAAGATGTCGATGCCCACCGCAGGTTTTCCATCGAACAGCGCCAAGGAGCGCGCTTCCTCGTGGCCGTCTTTGACCGTGGCCACATCGCCCAGGCGCACCACGGATCCGTCGGAATGGCCGACGACGATGTCCTCGAAGTCTTTCGGGCCCTCCAAGCGACCCATCAGTCGGATGCTGTGCTCCTCGAGCTTCGTCTTCACGTTGCCCACTGGCGCCGCTAGATTCTGCGCCTCCACCGCCTGCACCACTTGGTGTACCGAAGTCCCGCTCGCTGCCAGAGCGTCGGGGTGTAGCTCCACCGAGAGATCGCGTTCAACTCCGCCCACGAGCTTCACGTCGGCGACACCCGCTATGCTTCTCAGCTCGCTCGTTAGACCCGGATCCGCCAGACGAGTGAGCTGGTCGGGCGGTAGTGAGTCGGAGGAGAGCGTCAGCGAGACAATCGGGAGATCGTTCGGATCGAAACGCTCGACCACGGGCTCCTTCATCTCGGGAGGCAAGTCTCGCCGCGTCTCGGAAATCTTGTCCCGCACGTCCTGCGTGGCTTGGTCCAGGTCCTTTTGGAACAGAAACTCGATGATGATGAGCGCGTAGCCGTCGCGAGATTGCGAGTGGATCTTGTCCACGCCACTGATGGACGCAAACGACTCCTCTAGCGGGTCGGTGACCTCTCTTTCCACGTTCTCTGGAGACGCGCCCGGGTACGGCACGGAAATGGTGACCACCGGCGGGTTCACTTCCGGGAACTCGTCCGTATCCAACACCACCAGGGCCGTGGCACCGAAAACCACCAGCGCGAGCATCAGCACGGTGGTGACGACGGGATTGTCTATGGCGAAGTTGCTGACCCACATGATTCAGCGATCCGTCACTCGAATGCGGCGCCCCGGGGCGATATCTCGGGCGGGGCCAATGAGCACGCGATCCCCTGGCTCGAGCCCGGTGTCGACCTCGACGCGCTGACCGTCGCGAACGCCCGTCTCAATCTGCACTCGCTCTACCTTGCCCTCGACGACGCGTAAGGCGCTCTCGCCAGCCCCCTCGCGAATCACGGCACTCGCGGGTACGACGACGGCCTGCCGCTCCTTGCTCGCTACGCGTCCCTCGGCGTAGAGCCCGCTGAGCAACTTGCCGTTCGGGTTGGGAAGCGTGGCCAGGATGTCGAGTTGCCGTGTCACCGGGTTCACCGTCGGCGCGATGCGTTGGATCTTGCCGTCGTAGGTCTCGTGCGGGTGGCCTCGCACGCGGAAGCGAACCGGCGTGCCAACGTCGATGTCCGGCAGCGCGTCGGACGGCACGCTCGCTCGCAGCCGCAGGCTGGATGGATCGATGACGGTGACGAGAGGGCTACCTGGGCTCACCACGTCCCCTTCGTGCGCAGGGCGCGCGCTGACGGTCCCGTCGATGGGAGAGCGTACGGTGGTTCGGTCCAACTGCTTCGCGGCCGTTGCACGGCGCGAGCGTGCAGACTCCACCTGCGACTCCGCACTCTTCAGCGCATTCTCCGCGGCGTCGAGGTCTCGGCTCGGCACTGCGCCCGCCGTCAGCAAGCGCCGGGTTCGCTCCAGATCCCGCTGGGCCAAGCGCCGGTTTCGCTCCGCCGCAGTCACCGCCGCCTTCGCGGAAGCGTAGGCTTCGCCAAGGTCGCTGGTCTCGATGCGTACGAGAAGCTGGTGCTTCTTCACCTGCTCGCCCACGTCCACGCGCACGTCGCGAACGGACCCCGAAAGCTCGGAGCGAAGCTCCGCTCGCTCGCGAGGCTCGAGTGAGCCTGACAGCTCGGGTCCGGCCTCCACGGTCGTCTTTTCAGCGGTGGCGAGCACCTCCTTGCCGACCTCCAGCGGGGCTTTTCGCCGTGGCTCCGCCTTGGGTTCTTCCTGACATGCGCCGAGAAGTAGCGCCGTGAGTAACAGCAGGAGAATCCGACTCACGGCGCACCTCTCGCTGCGAGCGGCAATTGTCCGAGCAGTGCCATCCGCACCTTGGCGACACGCAGATCCCGTGCGGCCTGAGCCTGGCTCAGCTTGGCGCGCTCTACCGCCAGGCGCGCGTCGTTCACTTCCAGCTCAGTGGAGACGCCCTCTCGATATCGAAGCGCGGCAATCCGATGGGCCTTCTCCGCTTGCACCAATGCCGCGCTGCTCTTGTCCATGAGCGCCTTGGCGGTGGAAATGTCACTCGATGCCTTCTCCGAATCGTAGCGCGCCGCCTTCTTCGCCTGGCGTAGCTTGGCCCGCGATTGAGCCAACGATTCCTCGGCAGAGCTCACTTGCTTGGAGATGCGAAAGCCCGTGAACAGCGGCACCGTCACCATTACGCCGCCGGTCCAGTTCGTTCGAAAGTCGTCCCAGGTCGGGAATGTGCCTTTCGGATATGCAACACGCCCCCAATCCATCGTCAGATCGACGCTCGGGTAGTGCTCTGCCTGGGCCACATCCACGGCGGCGCGGCTCATTCGGACTTGGGCGCGGGCTTGCCGTACCGACGCACGCTCGAGCGTGGTGCTCTTGCCCGCCGACTCGATCGGCGGCGGCGTCGCGAGGTCGCTCGTGAGCTCAACGGACTTCCAGGTGGGGATGTCGAGCACCTGTTTGAGGTGCAAGAAGGCGAGACGGCGCTCTGCCTTTCGCTGAGTCACCACCGGCTCCTGGGTTTGAACCGCGACGCGTGCTCGCAGCAGATCGAATTCGGACAGACGACCTTCCCGGTAGCCTTCGTCGGTCTGATCTCGGCTCCGCTCGGCTTGAGCCAGCGTTTCCGACGCGATCTTCACTCGCCGGTCTGCCAACAGCGCGTCGTAGTAGGCCTCCGTTGCGCGGAGAACAGCCTGAGCGCGCGCGGACGAGAGCTGAATCGCCGCAGCGCTCCGAGCAGCGTCGGCGCTCCTGCCGGCGGCCAGGGTCCGTCCTCCGCCGAAGACGTTCTGGCGGATGGCAATGCCGAAGCGCCAAGTGTTGTCCCTACCGAATGGAAGGTTCGACAAACCCGCACCGCCGGGCGCGTTGTCGAACAGTCCGTCGTACTCGGACTTGAAGGTGTGTGTGTAGGACGCCGATGCCGTCACCTGTGGGTACCAGCCGCTGTCAGCCTTGGTGGCCTCGGATTTCGCTCGCCGCACGGCATGCGTGGCGATGTCCACTTCCTCGCTCACGGGGGCCGCGCGGCGGATCGCGTCTTCGATGGAGATGCTCACCTCGCGCTCCTGGGCTCGTGCGACGCCCGGGAGCAACACAATCAACGGCACGAGCCAACACACCACACTCCGGACCTCGCACATCTCGGCGCCGTGTCGTGCAACCTCCGTTCCCCAACGGTTCCCGGCGTTTTCTCGCGAGTGCCGTGGCGCCCCGTCCCAAGCGTTGGGACAAATGATCGCGATGGGTTGCGCGCCATGAGGTTCCGCGCCGCACCGACATTTTCATTTGAATGTCGGCTCGGCGCGATACCCGGCTCAGTATGGATTGCCCAGCGGCGTGGGCTCGACGGGCTTCGTCTGTTCTTCGGGCGGCGGGCGCGCGGGCGCGCGGGGCGGGCGCCAGCTCGGAGTGCGTTTCCTGCCGGCGTCGGGCTCGTCGTCAGCAACGGGGAGCGCATTGGGATCGACGACGGGAATGTCCGCCGCGTCGCTCGCGGCGCGGGGCGTGGAGGCGACCGGTGCGGGCGCGCTGGGCGCCGCAATCACCAGGGTCTTGTCGTCCGCACCGGGCGTCACGGGCTCCGGCTCCCCGCCACGCAACACCACGTACACACCGGTAACGGACACCAAGGTGACGACGGCGCCGGCCGCCACCCACACCAGCGGATTCTGCGTCAGCGCGCGGCCGGTGCTGCCCGGCGGAGCCACGCTGGGCCGCGGCTCGGACAGCTCCACGCCGGTACCGTGCGTGGACGTCTGCTCCGCCTCGACGACAGGTCCATAGTTCACCGTCTCCGCAGAGGTCGGCTCCGGAGGCGCGGAAACACGATCCGTCTCGGTGATGGATCCCGAGCTCGGCCGCACGCTGCGGGGACGGGACGGCGGCGGCGGCAAGGTGGGCGGCGGCGGCAGCGCCATGGTCACCGGGCCGTCCGCGCTCACCGGAGGCGGCGGCGCGGGACGAATTCCATGACGATCCGAGTACACCTTGGCGAGCTTTTGCCGCCGCGAGGTGATGACGCCTTCCACCACGGGCGCGACGAACTGGCGGACCTCTCGCACGTCCGCGGCGGTGATGCCCGCCCGGCGCGCTGCGGCGGCCAGTACGTCGGCGAAAACCTCGGCGGACGGGTAGCGCTCGGACTTGGACAGCGTGAGCGCACCGGCGACGGCCTGCTCGATCTCCACCGGCAGCTCCGGCCGTACGTAGCGGAGCGGCGTGGGTGCATCGTTGGCGATCTTGAGCAGGAGCGCTGCGTCGTTGAAGCCTTCGTACAGGCGTTGACCGCAGAACAGCTCCCAGGCAACGACACCGGCTGCCCACACGTCGCAAGTACGGTCGAGCGGCCGTGCGCGCACCTGCTCCGGTGACATGTAGGCGAGCTTGCCCTTCACCAGACCCGTCTGGGTCTTCGACAGCCGACGTGCAGCGGTGGCCACGCCGAAGTCCGTGAGGCGCGTCACGCCATCGATGCCGAGCAGTACGTTGTGCGGGGTCACGTCGCGGTGAACCAGGCGCAGCGGCATGTTGGTGGGGTCGCGAAGCTCGTGCGCCGCGTGCAGCCCCGCAAGCATCTCGTCCAAGATCCGAAGCGAGATCTCGATGGGAATGCGGCTCCCCGTGGCGCTCAGCTTGTGGACGATTCCGGCGAGGGAGTCTCCCTCGATGTAGTCCATGACGACGAACACGCCGTCCTTGCACTCGCCGACGTCGTGAACGCTCACCACGTTCGGATGGTGAATGCGTCCAGCGAAGCGTGCTTCGTCGATCAGCGCGGTCATGAAGCCGGGCTCGTCCCGGAGGTGCTCGTGAGTCAGCTTCACGGCGACCTCGCGTTCGAAGCCTGCGAGCCCCGTGACGCGCGCGAGATACACCGTGGCCATGCCACCGCTCGCGATGGGCATGAGCAGCTCGTAGCGGCCGACGCGCTCCGGGAAGGGCAGCGACGGGTCGTTGTGCGCGTAACGGGCCGTCACTCAGCGAAGCATACGGCCGCGAGGCCCGACATTTCAGCCTGGATTTTTCGGCCGCGCGCAGCGTGCTAGAATTTTGGCCTCGCGCCGCGGCGCGGCATTGTGGGCTTCGATGCACTGGCGCTGGCTGTTCATCACCATCGTGGTCGGAGGTTGTACCTTCGAGCTCGCCCCCTTGGAGGAGAAGAAACCCCCTCCAGCCGGGGGGGGCAGTGGGGGTACGGCCGCCGTGGGCGGGCTGGTGGATGCGGGTTGCACGACCATTGGCTGCAGCAACACCGGGGGCACCCCGAGTGGCGGCACCTCGGGTGGCGGCACCGGCGGCGCGGGTCTGTCGGGAGGCACCGGCGGCGGCACCGGCGGAGCCCCCGCCTTTACGTGCGTGGACGTCAACACCATCCCCGGCGAGTTCCAGGTGAAGTGCTGGGCGCAGGATCAGGCGTCCTGCTCTTGCCTCGGCTGCGACAATACCTACTGCTACGACCCGGCGAACGGCGATCCAGTATCCGACTGCACCTGTCCCTCGTGCTGGAACGAGGCCTACTGCTACGACTACTGCGAGAACGACGGGGTCTGCAATCCGTTCTACGAAGGTTGCGGTTGCCAGGACTGCTGGTACCACCCGTCCTGCAACCCGTGAGTCACAAGGAAGCAAGCAGCTCGAGCAGCGCTCGGCGTTCTTCCTCGTCCGTCACCGGACCCAGCTCCCGGTTGATCTCCGATACGGCCGCCGCGACCAACAACGTGAGCGCCGACGGCTCGCGCTCGGCACGGGGGACGAGCCCCGCGAGGCGAGCGGGATCCAGCGCCACGTGTCCTTCGCGATAGGTGACGGGGCGACGCCCGGAGCCGAGCTCCACCGACTTCGCCGGCGCGCCCGCGAGTGCGAGGCGGGAGAGCTCGGCGAGAACACGATCCGAAAGACCCACGCGCTTGTCGGCGGTCTTCACCCGGCGCGGGAGCATCGCCGCCGGCAGCGGATTGGCACGCGGAGCGGCGGCGCCTCCAAGCTCGTGGACCTTGTCCGGCGCGCGTGCTCGAAGCACGTTTGCGAGGGGATCGTCGTAGGCGAGGATCTTTCCGGAGAAGCGCTCCGGGAACGCCCCCTCCGCGCTGCCCGCGTGCCGCGTGAGCCACACGCCCTCCGCCAACAACTCGGCACGCAAGCGGGCCGCGTCGAAGGGCTGGCCGTCGACGGTCGTGGTCTCCGGCGCGACGTCCGCGCCCAACAGCGCCAAGTCCCAAAGATACTCCATCGGTACCTTGGCCGATTCCGTGAGCTTCATCGCTTGTGCCAACACCGCCGCCCCGAGATCGTCCATCACGACGGCCGGCAGCAGCAGGGAGCCCGTCACTTGCGTCAGGTTCAAAGCCAGTGCGCCGCTCCCTCCGCTGGCGGGTGCCACGAGCAAGCTGCCGGCGACGGGGACCACGCCCTGACGTACCGAGAGGCCCCCCTGCAGCAGGTGCGCCATGCCCGGGACGGCCAGATCCACTCGCGGCGTGCGTGGCCATTCTTTGGGCAGCCACACACGGCCGGTGAGACGAAGGCCCCCCGGCGTGGCCTCGCCATCGAGCCAGGTGCTGACCAATACGTCGCCGCTGGCGGGCAAGAGCTCCCGAAGCAATCGTCGCGCCGCCGTCTCGACGCGGGCCAACACGACTTCCCCGTCCTTCTTGCGCCGCGGCTTCGAGAACCAACGATTGGGCGAGACGCTCGAGTCGTCCACGACGGCGACGATGGGCCAGCCGAGGCTCGACGTGAGACGGCACAAGGGCCGGCGACCCGTCAGCAGCTCGACGCCGGTCTCACCGTCGAAGGCGCTCGGATGCACGAGGCCGACCTCGCCCTGGGTCGTGCCGTCGGAGAACGAGGTCACTCCCATGCAACGCGCGCGCTGCTCGGCCGACAGCGCCACCGTTTCCCGGGGCGCCGCGTGCGCGCGCTCCTCGCCGCGCAGGTCCCCGACCAGCATCGTGTGCACGTCGCGGCTCTCCCGCGACGACAAGAGCGGAACCTCATCGGCCCGGAGCACGACGATGGGGTAGCGGTACTTTCGGGCGGGATAGGGCGGGCCGAGGCTGGTGAAGCGCCAGGGCCCGTCCCCGAGATCGTCCATGGAATGCCACGCGCCACGAATGTCCACGAACACTGGCCACTTTCGCTCGGCCTCGCCCAGCCGTTTGCCGCGCTTCTGGCGGTGGAGCAAATGTCCTCGCAGGTGGTGCCGCACCCACCCCGGAAGCTCGTCGAGTCGATCCGAAATGCTCGCAAGGTACTGGTACGCAGCACGCACCACCGCCTTGAGCACCGTCTTCTGCGCGTCCCGCGAGCTGTCCAAGCGGTCCCAACGCAGCATCAAGCGCATGGGCAGAACGAGCTCTGCGGGGATCGACCTCAGACCGCCATCCAGGGTCATCAGGGTGACCTCGGACTCGGGCCCTTCGACAATCTCTGCTTCGCCTTCCACCACTCGCACGCCGAGCTCCGCCAGCGTACGCCGCAGCAGTGGATGCGCGGGCGCCCCGGGCAACGTGGCCGGCGGGCGTTCTTCCGAAGTCCGGAGCGAGAGTAGCTTGGCCACCGCATCGCTCACGTCTCGGAGGGAGTAGCCGAGGGCGACGAGCAGCTCCTGCCACGCGCTCGAATGCTCCATCGGAAGTGCCAGCACCGGGCGATCGAGATCGGAGTCGCGGCTCGTGCTCGGCCAGCTCGCGACCATGGTGTGGGACAACCAGATCTCCAGGTTCTGGCGCGCGAGGGCGGCGATGGGCGCGCGTTCGCCGCGAATCGTGGGGAAGCCCGGCAGCGACTCCCGAGCAGCAGCAGCTACCTCGCCTTGGGGATCCCGGCGCGAAAGGGCCGCGACCAACGCGACGCTTCGTGCGTCCTCCATCCAGTCGCCGCGCTTCATGAGCACCAGGGCCAGGGCGCGCGCTCCCTTCTCCAACACTCGCCAAAAGGCCTCGATGCCGCCCTCCGTGAGCGACGACAGCATCTCGAAGTGACGCTCTTCCGGCAGCTCCACCCGTGCCGCCACGGGGATCTTGAGATCCACGGCGCGCACCCGCACCACCAACCGCCCTTGATGCGTGACCTCCACCGGGTCTTCCACCGCAACGGACTTGGCGAGGGCCACGGCTCCGCTTCCCGCACCGCTGCGCTGAACCTGGACGACGGGGCTGTCGGGGTCCGCGGCCGGTCCGGGTCGATCCGGAGCGAGGGTGGCTCGAGCAAGAAAGGCTCGGCGACGTTCAGCAGCGAGGGCACGCTGACGCCAGTCCGCAAGCATCGGCTCACCGTCCACGGCGTTGGGGAACACGCGACGAAGGGCCTCTCGTTCCTCGGCCGTCGAGAGCAACACTGGCCGCGCTCCGTCGGTCTCGAAACCCGGAGCAGCCGCCAAGAAGTAGATCGGGCCCCGCGAAGAGATCTCACCCAAGCTCACGCGCTCGGGCTTTCCGTTGGCGCCGACCCGCTCGACGAAGGGCAGCTCCCACAGGCGTTGATGGAGCTCGGCGGTTTGCTGCTCCCAGCGGCCCTTTCTTCCTCGCCGCTCGGCGCTCTCCACGCGAGAGGCGAGCTCCGCGGCGGCGGACAGCAGGAACACGCGAGCCACGGGAGCGAGCGACCCTCGCCCCGCGGCGGTCATCAGCTCCTCGCACAGGGCGGATTCCGCCTCGAGCCACCAGAAGCGCGTGGGGCTGTGTCGAATGCCATCCCACCCTTCGCGGGGCACGCTCTCCATGTCGTCCACCACGCGCAGCGAGGAGCCCAGCCCCCCGTGCTTGGGCAACCGAGCGAGCACCACGCCCGCGTGCATTTCCACCATGCGATTGACGGGGGATGGCGCGATCAGCGCGACGAAGTGGTCTTGCTCGAGCGTTACTGTGGGCGCCCCGCTGAGCTTCAGCTCCTCGAGCTCGTGTCGAAAGACTTCCCGCACGGCGGCACGTCGTTCGTCCTTGGTGACCGCGAAAGCGCGTTCGTAAGGCACCCGCTCGATGTCTCCGCCGAGCAGGCGACAGATGTCGTCGAGCTCGGCTTCCGCCACCTTCAGTACGGGACGCCCGTCCGGCGCCGCACCCTGGGCAGCGGACGACTCGACCACGAAGCACAGCGCCTGCCGCTTTGCCGCCCAGCGGGCGAGCTGATCCAAGCTCAAGCGCCGACCGGGATCCGTTCCGGACCACACCCGAGCCCGCCACAGCTCGGGAAAGTCGGCCGACGACACTTCCGTTCCGAAGCTCTGCGGCAAGCGCGCGAGGGTCGAGAGGGCCGCGCACAAGACGCGGCGCCCGCGCTCGTCGGCGGCGAGCTCCCGGGCGCGGTGTTCCACGCCCCGAAGGGCTACGAGGATCACGTTGACCGTCGCCTCGGTCAGGTCGTCGCTGCGCTCCACCCCATCGAAGTCGAAGGTGGGACGAAGGCGATCGTCCCAAGCGAATGCTGCATCGACGGGCAGCGGCAGCTGACTCCTGTCGAGCCGCAGATGCTCCAGGGGGCGCTCTTGCAGGAACACGCGGACCACCGACGCGAGGGGCGCCGTCTCGGGGTCACGCACGGCGACGTGTCCCGTGAGCCCGCACTCGTCTGCGATGGCCTCACGGAACAGCTCATCGTCGCTTTCGGGCACCACGGGCCCGCTCGTCTCGTGCCCGAGCCATCGCTGCCATCGCTGGGCGCCCATCTTGGCGCGTTCGAGGATCGCCTCGCCGTCGGCCAGCTCGACACCCGCAAGCGCACTCTCCACCACCCTCCCGCGGAGCCGGAGCACGTCGCCCATCCACATGGCCAGCTCCGGGGGAACCGGGTCTGCTCCGCGGAGCACGAACGCCCGCGGCGCCGTGAGGAACTCGAGGACCGACCGACGGCGACCGGTGGCGTCCTCCAAGAGCTCGAGCTCGAGCAACTTCTCCAGCCGCGGCTCGAGGGAACGCCCGCGCCGGGCCGCGGACGCCAAGGTACACACCACGGCGCCCAAGGCGTCTTCCAAGATCTCGCCCCGTTCCAGCACCTCCACGCCATCGGCGACCTCGCCGCGGCCAGTCACCTCGAATGCCGCCGCCGAGAGCGCCGCGAACAGCGCGGTCGCTCCGGCGTCGGCCAGCTCGTGGACGAAGGCCGAGTCTTCACGCAAGACGGAACGCGATGCGTTCGTCGGTAGCGCCTCGGCGTCCACGTACAGGCGCGCCGGAAGCCCGATCAGCGTATCTGGCTCGAGCTCCAGTGGCCGCCACGTGGAACGAATCAGTTGCACGCCCTGCTCCGAGACGTCCTGAACCGGCGCATTGCCGGCCGGGAGCAGCTCGACGTACGCGCAGCGCACTCCGGCCATGCTGACGGCGGCGCGCACCAGCGTTCGTGGCGGGGCGGGCACGGCATGCTCCATTTCGCAGGGGATGGGCAAGTCGCCGATGCGCTCCGCGAGCGCGCGCACCTCGGGATGCGCGCCGCCGAACAGCGCCCGGCTCACCACACCCAGACCGACGCGCTTGCGCACCTGAATCACCGCGCCGTCGTCGAAGGCGCCCCGAGGCGGCGGCACCCGCGTGACCTGCGGCGGAGGCGGCGGGGCGTCGGGGCTGCCACTGAGCTGCGCGGCGGAGAAACGAACACGCACGTGGCCGCCGGGCTCCGGCAACGTCACATCCACGAAGCGCGGGTCGAGCCCCAGGGCGGCGTTCACGCCGATCGCCAAGAGCCGCATGCGCCGCTCCTCGGCGCTGGCGACGTCCGACAGCAGGTAGTCGAACAGGCGAAGCACGCGACCGACGGGCGGCGTACCGCCCGCCCAAGAGAGAATCACGTCGTCCGCGTCCGTCACCACCCGGAGCGCCGTGGCGCCGCTGGCCACGCCACCGCGGCACAACTCCGAGAGATACGAGTACGGGTCGGCGAGCATGTGCTCGCGCAGCTTGGAAAGCGCCCGGCGCGCGTCGACGCGGATCTTGCCGCGAGCGATGGCCCGGGCCATCAGCCGAGCTCCCGAATACTGGCGTGCAGCAGATGGTCTGCGTCGCGTTCGCTCAGCGCGCCGCCCAGCTCGAGCAACACCAGACGAGCGACCAGCTGCGCGACCTCCGCAGGCTGCGCGTCGTATTTGCGAAGGGCCAAAACCACCGCCGGAGCGTTGGCGTCGAGCCACAGCTCGGGCCCGCCCCGACCGAGGTCGTTGCGAGCGAGGAGCGTCGCGCCGGAAGGCACCGCCAGCGCGCAGCGACCGTCCAGCTCGCCGCACACACGCGCCAAGCGAGCGCGGCGGATGCCGAGGGACGTCGCTGCCAAGATCGCCGCCAGGTGCTGGCACAGCGGCACGTCCGGCAGCGCCTCGAGCAGCACGAGCTCTTGGTGCGCCGGACGACAGCTCCGCGGATTGAGCAGCGCCCGCGGGTCGAAGAAGCTCGCCAGTCGCCTCTCCACTTCGCCGCTCGGCGTCCACACCACTGGGCGTCCCTGCGCCGCCAGCGCCGCGGTGAGCGCGTCGGGTGCCGTCGCCGTGAGCACCGGCTTGCGCCATGGCGTGGCCGCCTCCAGCTCCCGCACCGTCATCGCCGTGGCGCCGCCAACGGCATCCGTGAGGGCGATGGTCACCTCCGCGGCTCCGAGCCCGAACCCTGGCAGCGACGAGGCGGTGAGCAGCGCCAGGTAGCTCGCGCGGTCGCGCTCCCGGGCTGCGACGGCGAGGCGCTCCACCAGTCGCTCTCGAAGCGGCCCCCGCGACAGCTGCTTCACCATCTCGAGGACGCGAACCAGCTCGTCGTCGCGCCGCACGTTGTCCCGACTCAGGGTGTGGGACAGCTTTTCGCTCTCCACTTTGAAGCGCACGCCCTCGATGCCGCTGAACAGCTCCGTATCGCTCTCGTACAGGGTGAGTCCACGCTTGTAGAAACCGGAAAAGTGCTCGTGCGCCTCGAGACTCGGCGGCGCCTCCGGAACGCTGCCAGCGCCGACGACGAAGCGCTCGCCCAGAGCCTCGTGGGTCAGCGTCACCAGCGCGGGCAGGCCGAAGGGAACGTCGATACGCTCGGGCTTGCTGTCACCGAAACCGGTCTCGTCGCTGGCGAACAGGGTGATGGGGACGCGGGCGTGCCGGCACCAGCGCGTGAGCGCCGCCCGCGAGGCCTCCACGTGGCGTTGGAACGCTTCCACGTCGAAGGTGTTCTCCAGCGCGACCACGGTGCCGCTACCCTGGCGCGGCTCGACCTCCAGGAGCTCGTAGCTGTGGTCCCGCCCGAGCTCCAGGCGGTAGCAGTGGCCGTCCCTCCAGGTTTCCACCACCACGCGACCGGGGTCCAGGGAGAACACGGAGACGAAACCCACGCCGTACTTGCCGACCTTGCTCTCGTCGCCCTCCTTGGTGGACGAGAACAGCGTGAGCAAGTTGCCCTCGACGACCTCGGGGGTCATTCCACAGCCGTCGTCCGCGAGAGCGGAGCGCACCACGCCGTCGGCGGAACGGTGGAGCGTCACGCGGAGCTCGGTCGCGCCCGCGTCTATCGAGTTCTGAACGAGCTCGCGCCAGAACGCGTACGGGTCGGCGAACTGCCGGACCATCTCCGCGACGAATCCCGTCTCCGGCTGAGGTATCGCCTGCTGGGCTTGCTTGTCGCGGTAGGGATCCACGGCGTCCCCTCCATGTGGGAGCGGCGGGGCGACGCTCGAAAGCGTCACCCCCGCCCTCGTCGGCCATCAGCTCATCGCGAACTTCATCGCCGCGCCGGCGGCTTCCATCGCGTTGCCGTAAGGCTTCGCCTTGGAAAGATCGTTGATGGCTGCCCACTGCTCGGCCACGGTTTCCGGCGAGACCTTCTCGACCGCGATGCCGACGCCCTCGCCTTCCACCACGGCGACCCGCGAGAAGTAGCCGCCGCCCACGGCGTACACCTGCGCCGTTTCTGCGAGGCCCTCGGAGCAGAGGTACGCCACCAGCGGAGAAACGTACTCCGGAAGCAGCTTCTCCAGCACGTTCGGCGGCATGATCGTCTCCGTCATGCGGCTCTTGGCGATGGGCGCGATCACGTTGCACTTGATGTCGTACTTCGCGCCTTCGTGCGCGAGCGTCTTGCTGAGACCGACGATGCCGAGCTTCGCTGCGCTGTAGTTGGCCTGGCCGAAGTTGCCGTACAGCCCAGCGGCGCTGGTGGTGTTCACCACGCGGCCGTAGGAGTTCTCGCGCAAGAGCGGCCACGCGGCCTTGCTCACGTTCATGGTTCCGGTGAGGTGAACCGCGAGCACCTTGTCCCAGTCCTCCTGGGTCATCTTCATGAACGACACGTCCCGCAAGATGCCGGCGTTGTTGATCACGATGTCGAGCTTGCCGAAGGCGTCCTTCGCGGTGGCCACGAGCTTGGCGGCGCCCTCCGGAGTGTCCACGCCATCGTAGTTGGCCACGGCCTCGCCACCGGCTGCCTTGATCTCGTCCACCACCTTGTCGGCGGACTTCTTGTCGGAGCCAGAGCCATCCACGGCACCACCGAGGTCGTTCACCACGACCTTCGCGCCGCGTGAGGCGAGCAGCAGCGCGTGGGCGCGACCAAGGCCTCCGCCGGCGCCAGTGACGATTGCGACTCGGTTGTCGAAACGGATGTCCGCCATGAGCAGTCTCCCTGTTTGGAAAAATCTTGGGGTGGAGGCACGCGCCTCGGGGCGACGACGCTACAGCATCTTTCCCGCGGCGTTGACGGGGAGCGGCGGGAAAAAACCACACGAAAATGCCGAAGAAATGCGGAATTGCTTGACGGGCGCTGATTCGTGAATATCGTTCACTTTGTGAATGGCGTTCACGAAACCGGCCGCTCCCGGCGGCGGGCCGCGCGGCGGGCAGAAATCCTCGACGCGGCGGCGGGGCTGCTCGCGAGCGAGGGGCTACCCGCGCTGACCCTGGCCCGCGTGGCCAGCGAGCTCGGCTACGTGGCCGCGGCCCTGTACCGCTACTTCGACTCGAAGGAGGCGCTGCTCGCGGAGCTGCAGCGCCGCACCATCCAGGAGCTGTCGGCGGGCTTCGAGCAGGAACGCAAGGCCGCCGCCCAGGCCTGGCGCGAGCAGGGCTTCAGCAAGCAAGAGGAGCCGCTGGCGGAGCTATGGGCGGGCGTCGGCTTCTACCTCGCCCTGCCGCAGACCGCGCCAGAGCGCTTTCGACTGGTCGGCGTCATGCTCACCGATCCGCGGCCCCTGGTAGACGGCGCCGAAGCGTTGAAGAGCGCGCCGGTGCTCATGGCTTTCCTCGGGGAGGTTCGCTCGCTGCTCGCCGCAGCGGAAGACAGCGGCGCCCTCACCCCCGGCAGCGCGACGGATCGCACCCTCGCTTTGTGGTCCACGCTGCAGGGAGCCGCACAGCTCGACAAGCTCGCGCGCTTCGACAGTGAGTACTTCGATGCCGTGCGCATCGGCAAGTCCGCAGCTCGGGCACTGCTCCTGGGCTTCGGTGCCCGGCCCGAAACTCTCGATCGCCTGGAGCGGAACGTCTCCGCCCCGGCGGCTCTCGCTCGCCGCGGCTCGAAGCCGCGCTCTCGGAGGTCCTGAATGCTCTTCCTATCCCCCACCGCTTTTGCCGCCGGCGCCGCCACTTGGAGCTTCGCGGAGTACGCCCTGCATCGCTTCGCGGGCCACGCCCCCAAGCCGCCCAAGAGCCAAGCGAAACCGCGGCTGTTCGACGGCGACTTCGGCTCCGAGCACCTCGCCCACCACGCCGACACGCGCTACTTCACGCCCACGCCGCGCAAGGTGAAGGCCGCCGCGGTGGCCCTCTCGGTGCTGGGCACCGCCACGTCCCTCGCCTTCGGCCCGCGCCGCGGTCTGTCCTACGTGCTGGGCTTCGGCGTCACCTACGCGAGCTACGAGATCTTGCACCGCCGCACCCACACCCACGCCCCGCGGGGTGCGTTCTCACGCTGGGCCCGACGCCACCACCTCTACCATCACTTCGGCAACCCGAAGCTGAACCACGGCGTCACCAGCCCGGTGTGGGATCTCGTGTTCGGCACGTATCAGGAGCCGGGGAAGATCCGGGTACCGCGCCGCCACGCGCCGGACTGGTTGCTCGACGAAGCTGGCGAAGTCTTGCCCGAGTATCAGCAGGACTATGAGCTCGCCAAAGCGAAACCCCCAGCGCCCGCCGTCCGCGCCGCCTGACGTTTCCTTTTGTTTTCCGCGGCGCGATACCCGTCCCTGACGGGCATCGCGCCGGGCCAACACCCAAAAACCGGACAGCTGTCGGAATGCGATGGCTCATCGGCGGCGTGCTGTTGCTGTGCGTGGCTTGCGGCTCGAGCTCCAACGGCGAGCCCGCGCTTCCTCTAGACCCACTGTTCACCTGGGTTGACCACCATCGGTGCCACTCCGGCGAGAGCGACGGACAGGTGCCGCCGCTGCCGCGCGTCGCTCGATGGCGGACCAAGCGGCCGGAATGTCTGCAACGATGGCGATCCGAGACGAGTGCGAAGCGGACGACAGAATTCGACACCGCGAAGACGATTTCAGTTGACGAGATTTCGGACGCTCCGCGCTCTCACTTCGTCGCTCTCGTTCGCACAGTGCCTGCGCAGCACACGTGCGCCCACTGGGCGCGCGTTCGAAAGCAAATCGCTCTTCGAGCTGTCCGCGTCTGCGAAAGCGTCTCGAGAGGGCGCTGAAGAAGGCGAAATTTCCCATGGTATGCCCGGGGAAACCACGGGGGTTTGTCATGTCATCGTCCAAAGCCATTTCCGTAGAACCGTCTGCCACCGAGCGCACTGCGCTCTCCGCACTTCAAGACCTCTCCAATCGCGATCTCTGGTCCAGCGCGGTCGTGGCCAACGCCGGTCGGCGCAAAGCCACCGCGCACTTGGTCGCCCACCTCGCCGAAATCGACCGGCGCGAGCTCGTGTTCGACGAGGGATACTCGTCCATGTACGACTTCTGCGTGCGTGGCCTCGGGATGAGCGAGGGCACGGCGTATCGGAGCATCGCCGGGGCGCGGGCAGCGCGCTCGTTTCCGGTCGTGCTCACGCTGCTCGCGAGCGGAGATCTGCACCTTTCCGGGCTTTCGCTCTTGGCTCCGCGGCTCACGCAGGAAAATCACAGTGCGCTCCTGGAAGAAGCCGCCGGCAAGACCAGCGCGGGGATTCGCGTCGTGCTCGCGCGCTGGTTCCCCAAGCCGGACGTTCCGGACCAGGTGAAGCCGCTGCGCACTGGCGGAAAAGGTCCGGCGCCGGGCGTGGAGCCGCTCTCGGAAGGGCGCTTCGAGGTACATTTCAGCGCCAGCGAGAGCATGAAAGCGAAGCTCGAGCACGCCCAGAACCTGATGAGCCACGTGAGCCGCGAGCTGGAGGTCGTGGTCGAACGTGCGCTGGATGCGCTGATTCGCGAGCTTTCGAACAAGCGCTGGGGCGTTACGGACAAGCCGCGCCGCTCCCGCGGAACGAAGCCGGGCGAGCCCGGCCGTGCGGCCCGGCGCGAGGTGTACGAACGCGACGGGGCCCAGTGCTGCTTCGTGTCGGAGTCCGGTGTGCGCTGCACGGCGACGGCGTTTCTCCAGTACGACCACATCGAAGCCACCGGCATCGGTGGTGGCGATGGCGCCTCCAATGGTCGGGTGTACTGCAGGAGCCACAATTTGAATGCGGCCAAGAAGACCTTCGGCCGCGAGTACGTCGAAGAGAAGATTCGCCTTCGTCAGCGAAGGCGTTCAGACACCGAGGACGCTGCGGATGCGGAGGCGCGGGAGAAGCAAGACAAGCTCCTCTTGGCGCTGACGAGCCAAGGCTTCAAGAAGGCCGAAGCCACGAAGGCGACGGAGAAGCTCGCTGCCGAAGCCCGCAGCCTCTCGCTGGAAGAGCTGCTCCGTCGTGCACTGGCATTGCTCGTTCCGCGGTAGGCGCGATGCGCGCGGGCTGATTCCGCGCCGAACGGACGCCGGGCCGCAGCTTGTGAGAGAGGACCGACTCAGGTGAGCACTGGGGTTAAGAGCGACCCGGCACGGATTGAGCGTCGCGTAGCCGCTCACCTGAGGCGTTTTGCACCAGTGGTGAGGCCGCCGCACGTCGGAATGGCGGCACGCCAATTGCTGTAGCGATGGGCATGCTGCAGAGCGTTCACGACGCATTGAACCATTGGTCCGTGGTGTTCACCTGGGTCGCCGTCTCGGCGGTGTCCGTGGGGCTGCTGGTCCGAGACGTCCGACGCCAGCCCATCATGCCGATGATGAAATGGGTGTGGGGCCTCACGGTGGCCTACTCGGGGCCGCTCGGCCTCTTGCTCTACTACTCGTCCGGGCGCGAGCAGATCGACCACGACAGCCTTTGGCGGCGTGGCGTGCGCTCCGTCGCGCACTGCTACTCCGGCTGCGGCGCGGGGGAGATCGTCGGGATCTTGGTCGCGGCCGTGGTGCTTGCGGCCGGACAGCTGGGGGTGAGTCTGGTCACCTTCGCGTTCGCCTATTGCTTCGGGCTTGCGCTCACGGTGGTCCCGCTGATGCAAGACGGCGAAGCGTTGCCGAGCGCATTCAAGGACGCCGTGATCAGCGAGAGCGCGTCCATCGTGGTGATGGAAGCCGTGGCCATTGCGGTGGATCAGCTGCTGGCCGGCTCGGCCACGTTTCGCGAGCCCATCTTCTGGGCATCCATGCTCACCTCCCTGACCATCGGCTTGATGGCCGCGTACCCGGTCAACGTGTTGCTCATCCACTACGGCGTGAAGGAGGGCATGGCCGACCCCAGTCAGGCGATGGCCTGACGCATCAGGGCGGCGCTATCTGGTCGCCCTTCTGGAAGCGATAACCCTCGGCTTCCGCGCTGCTTCCCGCACGTTCACGCTCGACCTTGGCGAAGATGGGCTCAACGCCGACGGCAGTGGCGAGGTCAGCGCGATCCTGCATGTGGAAGTGGATGTGTGGCTCGCTGGAGTTGCCGCTGTTGCCGCACAGGCCCAAGACCTGCCCCGCCTTCACCCGGACCTTGGGCTTGACGCGGATGCTCCCCGGCTGGAAGTGCGCATAGACCGAAAACTCGGTGTCGGAGTGCTTCACGATGACTGCGTTGCCGACGGCGGAATACGGGTTCATCACCCCGGGCACGTTCTCGGGCACGCCGTCGATGACGCTGACGACGACGCCATCCGCAGCCGCGAGAACCTTCTTGCCGTAGGCATAGTAGTCCTTGTTCTGCTTGCCGTCCCCCGCGTGGGACTTCCCACTCTCGTCGACGACGACGAGATCTGCCGCACGCTGCTGGTTCTTGTTGGTGATGTGCTTGTTGTCCGTCAGGTTGTCGCCACCCCAGAACACCAGCCACTTGCCCTCGAAGGGCAAGCGCAAGAGCGTCTTGGACTCGGCAACGGGCGCCGGCGGCGGGGCGGCAGGACGAAACCACAGGCCGCCGATCTTGCCCGCATCGTCGAGGGTGAGACTGGCCTCGAGCTTGCCGCTCTCGTGGGTCACCTCGAACTCCGAGGTGGTCCTCGAGCTCTTGGTCAGCGAGAAGCTCTGGAAGGGGGCGAGCTTGGACAGGTCCGTGCAGATCTTCTTGGTCTTGTCGGGGCCCAGCGCCTTCTGCATGTTGTCGTTGAACGACGCATAGATGGCGTCGCACTCGCGCTTCTCGAGGCGGGCGAGCAACTGCTGGAAGCTCGCCACGGCTTTCGGCAGCACGAGCTTCGTCGAGGCTTCCGCGGCCGGCGGAGCGACGGGCTCCACCGCGCTCTCGGAGCTCGGACACTCGGGCACCTTGGTAGCCGGCGCCGCCGCGGAAGCACAGCCACAGGCGAGCAGGACGGGCAGGAGATTGAAGCGCGTTCGCATCGGGGCGACCATGCAAGCCAAGGGCGTTGGGGTCAACGCGCGGTCGCGCTTTTGACTCGGCTCGTCGAACGACGCAAACTCCGCCGGCGACGGCGCGTCGCATCCCATGGCGATCCCCCGATTCACGCGCCGCCAGCTTCAGCTCCTGGCGGGCAGCACGGTAGCTCTGGCGCTTTCGGGATACGGGTACCTGCGCTCGGGACCGGTGCGCGTCCTGGGCCTCGGTCTGGGCGACGCCCGCGTGCCCGAGATTCGAATCGCCGAGCTCGCCGATCCCCTCGACGCTCGGCGGCCTCTCCGAGTGCGCGAGAAGCTCCGGCAGCGACCGAAGGGCCTGTACGCGGCGCCCAACGGAGAGCTCGCGCCGGCTCCTCCCACCGAGGCGCATCGTGCACGCGGCTTCGTGATCACGGAAGCGAGCGGCGAACCATGCGCGCCCAAGGACACCGGCCCGGGTAACTTCACGACCTGGAAGTCCGCCTCCCCCGCGGGGTTCTACAGCCAGCCCAGAGCGGGCGCCGTCGACGCCGACGGCAACTTCGATTTGCTCATCCACTTCCAGGGGCACGACCTGGCCTGGCTTCAGTTCGTGCAGGCCGACGTGCCCATGGTGATGCTCGGAGTACGCAGCGAGCGGGGCATGGGTTGGCGTAGCCAGCTCGGCGGCCCCGATGCCTACCGCCACCTGGTGGAAGCCATGGAACAGACGCTGGGCCGAGCCGAAGGGCGCGAGGTCCACGCCCGCCACGTCGCGCTCGGATCCTGGAGCGGAGGCTACGAAGCCATCTCCACGCTGCTGGAACAGAGCAAGGACGTCGACGCCGACGCCGTGATCCTGCTCGACGGCGTCCACGTCGCGCGGCGAGAGCAGGTGTCGGACTTCCAGCTGCGCCCCTTCGTCGAGCTCGCCAAGCGCGCCCTGGCCGGCGAGGTGTTCGTGTTCGCCACGCACTCGTCGGTAGTGCCGGACGGCTACGCCTCGACGACGGAGAGCACCCATCGCTGGCTCTCGGCGCTGTCGACTCGCGCCATCCAGGTGGAGCGCCGCGATCCACCCGGCATTCCGTTGATTCACGCTTTCAGCCGGGGCTCCCTCCACGTGCGCGGCTACGCCGGCGGTGCCAAGGCCGATCACTGCGCCCAGCTGGGGCTCTACCCGGCGGCGCTGCAAGCGCTCGCTCGCTGGCGCCGCGCGCACTGAAAAGTGCCCCATGGTGAGCCCCTGCTCCAGATCTTCCGGCCCCCTGAAGCGTAGTCTGGGGTGGCCATGACCAAGCTCCTCCGCGCCCTTCTGCTGTGTTTGCTACCGCTTTGCTCCGCCTGCTCTTCCTGCAGCAAGACCAAGGCGGACCCTGGAACGACGGCGAGCAGCAGCTCGAACCACGTCGTCGCCGGCGACGCGCCGCGCACACTCACGGCATTCAAGGACCAGGCGGACCTGGACGCATTCCTCGCGCATCTCCGCGAGCAGCAAAAGGCAGCGCGCCGCCCGCGGGCCGCCGGCGCACAGCCCGCACCATCGCCCGCAGAAGAGCCGGCAGCGGAGGCCGAGGCGAAGTCGGACGAATCGGTCACCAACGTGCAGCACGCCGGCGTCGACGAAGGCGGGATCGTCAAGCTGCACCGCGGGCACCTGGTGGTGTTGCGCCGCGGCCGCCTGTTCACGATTCGGATGGACGACGACACGTTGACTCCCGTCAGTCAGATCGACGCCTTCGGACCGGATATCTCGCCAGGAGGCGCTTGGTACGACGAGATGTTGGTGAGCGACGGCACCATCGTGGTGGTGGGCTACAGCTACCAGCGCGGCGGGACCGAGCTCGGCATCTTCGACATGGCGAGCGACGGCAAGCTCAGCTACCGCGCGACCTACCACCTGCGCTCCAACGACTACTACTCGTCCCGCAACTACGCGAGCCGCTTGGTGGGCAAGAAGCTGATCTTCTACTCGCCGCTCTACCTGCACTTGGACAACAAGCGGGACTCCTTCCCCGCCCTGCGTCGCTGGCACACTGGCGCCACGGCCGCCGATTTCAAGCGCATCGTGACGCCCCAGCGCATCTACCGGCCGTTGATCGAGTCTTCGTTCCTGGCGCTGCACACGGTGACCACCTGCGATCTGGGAACGCCCGAGCTCTCCTGCGCCGCGACCAGCGTCATGGGCCCGGCCGGGCGCGTGTTCTACGTTTCGCCGAGTGCCGTCTACGTCTGGATGACGCACTGGGAACGCGACCCAGAAGGTCGCGCGCCCCGCTCCCTGGTGTATCGCATGCCGCTGGACGGCAGCGCGCCCTCGGCGTTGCGCGTGAAGGGCACCCCCATCGATCAGATGTCGTTCCTGGAAGGGAGTGACGGTTTCCTGAACGTGGTGGTGCGGGCCGATGGCGGCGGCGACACCATGTGGCGTGCGGAGGTGAAGTCCGGCGACATGGCGCTCTTGCGCGTACCGCTCTCATCCTTCGGAGGCGGCGACGCGGAAGCGCCTTCGGAGAGCTACGCGACCTTGCCGCGGCCCCAGGGCTACGCCATGCAAAACCGCTTCGTCGGGGACTACGTGTTGTACGGGACGGGCAGCACCTGGGGACGACCGACCACGCCTAGGGACAGCAGCCTTTACGTCTACCGCTACGCCGGCGGCGGGCCCACGGCGGCGCTGCCGCTACCCCACGGCGTGGATCGCATCGAAGCCGTGGGTCGCGATGCCGTAGCCGTAGGCTCGGACGGCACCGATCTCTACTTCACTCCCGTAGCCCTCGGTGAGACCCCGGCGCTGCGCCCGGCCTACAAGCGGGCCGGGGCCAGCCAGGGAGAAACGCGCAGTCACGGGTTCTTCTACAAATCCCAGAGCGAAGGCCAGGGCCTGCTCGGCCTGCCCATCGTGGGCGCAGGTCGTCCGGGCTACCGCCAGCTGCACGAAGGCTCGGCCTCCGTGTTGTTCTTGAAGAACGTCGGGCTGAGCTTCAGCGAGCTGGGCACGCTGCAGGCGCACGCCGGAGTGGGACAGGACGATGGCTGTCGAGCGTCCTGCGTCGACTGGTACGGCAACGCGCGCCCGCTCTTCTTCAAGAACCGCATCGTAGCGCTGCTCGGCTACGAGCTGGTCGAAGGTAGCCTCGACGGCACGAAGCTGTTCGAAAAGCGACGCACCAGCTTCGCTCCCACCGCCCCGCGCTGACTCGCCCTCTACATGGGTTTGTTGGCGCGGCGCGAACCCCGTCGCGTGGCGCCCCGGTTCGGCCCTTGCCAACGAGCGGGGCGCATCGCAAACGCCGTCGGCACATGTGCCACTACTTCACGGGCAAGCGTACGAGATAGGACACGATTCCAAGGTTGGGCTTCGCGGCCCCAATCCAGAGGTGGGTTCGGGTGAGCCCGGCGAGGAACTTGAACTTGTGGTCGTCTGGTAGCTGGAACGTGGTCGAGTCTCCGGTCTTGAGATCCCAGCTGCCAATGGCGATCTGTTTGGGTGCGACGAGGATTGGCATGCTGATTCGTCCGAAGCCGCCAATGGTGTCGTTCATGCTCGTGTTGATTGCGGGCAGCTTGGTGACGAGCTGTGGAGCGAGCTGAGCTGGATCCTCGCTGAAAGGTGTCGACCAGAGCTCGACACTATCGAAGGAGTTGACGTCCTTTCGCCCGATGCCTTTCAGGAAGCCGACGCGGGTGTGGGCGTAGGCGGGGAATCCGTAATCGTCGTTTGACGACGGTGGCACCAGGTAGCTCTCTGGAGCTTTGATTCCATCCGACCAAGCGATCTTGCCCTGAAACGTCCCGCCGTCCTTCGTATCGTACTCCTGGAAAAGAAAGATCGAGCCTGCAGAGACCGGACTTAGAAAAGCAAGGGCGGGACCAGAGAGCGGCACCGGTGCAAACAGTTGGAAGTCACCGCCAGACAGGTCGGTAGAAGAGAGACGGTTGTTCGGCGCCCAACCCCAGACCCAGCGTTCTGGTCCGAGTGGATACCACGGTCCGGGTACACCGGGCGGAGGGGTGGTCAGGGTGACAGTCTCGACGGATTCCGTGCCAATCTCCGCAAGCACTCCCCCGAATACGGTTGCGCCCTGGCTCGCGACATGGACGGCAAATCGCGCGCTCCGAACAGATGCGGAGCTCAGAGAGCAGTCCGGTGTGTGTGTTTGGAAGCCATCGACAACGACACCATCCGGGCCCGTCACGAACACCGCCGCTGAGAATGAGAGTGCGACTCGTACCGTGGTCCCGTCGTCTTGCACCATGCTCGTGGGATTGAAACCGAGCCACTTCATCGCTGGTCCGAACTCCGCCTCCTCACAGTTCGCAGCGAACGAGCACGCATTCCACTTGAACAGGCGGACCTTTCCGGGATTGGCGAGCCGCTCGAGGGAGCAGCCGGCGACAGTGCCGGGGATCGGCGTCCAGGTAGGCAGTGCGCCCCAATCGCTCGCGCTGCCGCCGGAGCCGGCGGCAGCTCCCGTTCCGGAGCTGCCGCCACTGGCCGCATTGCCACCGGTGCCGCCCGCGCCGCCGCTGGCGCCAGTGCCGCCGGCCGCGGCACTGGCGTCCGGTTTCGCGGCGTCGTTGCTCGTGCACTGCAGGGCAGCGAGCGCGAGCGCGAAGATGGCAAGCCGAGCTACAGACATTCTCCGATCCCGGGGACGGTGGGCTCGCTCGAGCCGCCACCGTTGCTGTTCCCGTTCCCTTTGCCCTTGTCGTCGGCCTTGCCCTTGTCCTTGTCCTTGTCCTTGTCGCCCTTGCCCCACTTGCCGTGGTGCTTGCCGTGATCGTGCGCAGCGGGGAAGAGCTGATCGTTCCTCAGGAACACGTGATGGAGGCCATCGGGCTGGCTAAGGAGCGGCAGGGTGAGTCCGCGCAAGGTGAGGGTGGGCTCGAGACCGAGCACGCCCTGCTCCACGAAACCGCCGATGACCTTCGGACTGTTACCGCTGAAGGTGACGATCACGCCGAAGGTGCGGTTCAGCTTGGACGAGGAGCCACTGATCACGAGCTCGCCGTCCGGCCCGGCGGACAGGTCGACGCGGTCCATCAGGCCCGTGCGAAGCCACGTTCCCATGACACTCATCGTGTCCGTCCGGATGTCGTAGCGCAAGAGCCGCGCCTGGTGGATGGGACCCAGCTTGCGCGTGTCGATCATGAGGATCGAGCGGTCTTCGGGTCGGTACGTGGCAGCCAGCACGCGCCGCGGCTTGGGGCCGACGATGAGCTGCGGATACCAGCGATCTTCGCCAATATCGTAGCGCCAGAGGTCGCGGGTCAGCTTGCCGTCGGCGGTGCTCCTACCCCCGGTCACGAAGATGGCGGATTCGCGAGCGCTCAACACCGCACCGAAGTCGGTCCGAGGGGCGGGACCGCCGGTGTCAGGATCCGTGGCTGCCGGCGCTGCCGCGGCACCAACGGGGCCGCTGCGGCGAAGCAGCGATTGGATCTGCGGGCCGCGGCGGGCCAGGACTTCTCGGACCACGGCGCCGTCGCTCGAGAGGGCCGCGAAGCCGACGTCCCCTGAGCGCAACCAGCCGCCGCCTTCCGCCACACCGAGCCAGCGCACGTTGGTGAGTGTGAAGGACTGGATGGCAGACGCCGAGAAGCCGGCCGTCACGTCCGTGAGCTGGTCCTTGTTCAGGGCGCTGACGACCAGGTTCGTCGGATCGATGACCAGGGACTTTGCGTCCAGCAGCATCTTGCACACCGCGCAGGGCTCGATGTCGCAGATCTTGCACTGGCTGATGGCCTTGCCTCCAAAGACGTTCTGCGTCGGCTTGCCGAAGAAGGCCGACTGGTAGTGGTTGGACAGTGCAGTGAACGACTGCACCGACGCGGGCTGCATCTGCGGGATGTCCCGCACTGCAGCCCAGTACACGCCGAGCTTGCCGAAGGTCAGCGGGAATCCGGGTACCAGGCCCGCACCGTCCGCCGTGATATCCCAGGCGAGGAAGCTCGGCGCTTCATGGATGGGCGCCAGGTTCTCAAAGGCGAACGGCGTCACGTCCCAAGGCGCTTCCATGGCGAGAGCGGGGAGCTCGGAGCCGGGCGCGTAGTCGGCTGAGGTTGGTGCTGTTGGTGGCGTAGCGCCGGCCGAGGGCAGTGGCACCAGACTGACTCCGTAGAAATCGGCTGCTGACTGTCCATACTGGTTCGCGTCAATCGAGCACAGCCCGCGGTTGTTGCATTCAAGCGCGCTCAGGACGTTGGATGGATTCAGCGCGTCGATGCAGTCGCAGAACCTCCCGCCCACTGTCGCGGCGGGCGTTCCGGTGTAGGTCCGATCGAACGAAGCCTGTCCAGTCGCGAATACCCCCGGGTAGCTCGGGGGCAGCAGCTGCGGGTTGTACGACATGGAAACCCATGTGTGGTCCGTCTGCACGAGATCTACGAAGGCTTCGAACGTCCGCGTACAGGGGTTGGGATCACACGCATCGCCGACGTACGGGTACGGTTCGCCTCTGACAATCTCGGTGTCCAGGTTGCAGTTGGGTTGGCCGTTCACGCCGCCGACGTAGCGCACTGGATTGGCCGTCAGCGCGCAGCTGTCGCAGGCGCTGCCGATGCCGTCCTGGTCCGGATCTGCCATCTTGCTGCAGTGGGATGGGAGTACGACGCCCGGGGGATCGACGAGTTTGCCCGGAACGCAGATGCTCTCGGGATTCCCCGTGATCGACACGCACTCGGCATCCGTGGTGCACTCGAGGGCAGGGATGTCGTTCTTGTCTTGAGGGTGAGGGCCGCCGGCTTCACTGCAGTTTTCGCACGCAAGGCCGGGGCAGTTGTCACACACGTCCCCCACGCCGTCGTCGTCTGCGTCCTCCTGGTTGTGATTGTCGTCCTCCCGGCAATTGTCGCAGTTGTCGGCGATGAGGTCGCGGTCCGAGTCCACGCCGAGGGAGCAGCGACCGGCGAAGCCAGGGCAAGGGGGCGGCTCGTCCGGTCCGAGATCGATGGGGAAGCAGCGAGAGTAGATCGGGTTGCCGTACGGATTGCCGCAGTCCGCGTGCGAGTTGCAGCAGGCGAAGTCCTTTACCCCCCTTGCTTCGCTCCGGGGGCAGGAGTCGCAAGCGTCGCCCACGCCATCGTGATCCACGTCGGGCTGCCACAAGACCAAGCCGCTGGCCTCGAAGGGGTTCTTTCGATCGGGACAGTTGTCGCAGAAGTCCAGGATGCCGTCCTTGTCGAAGTCTGGCTCGGTCTGCACCACGTGCGTGTCCCGGTAGCCGTCATCGGGCACGCTTGGACACGGGTCGCAGGCATCCGGAATGAAGTCGCCGTCGCTGTCGACGTCCTGGAAGGCAGGCTCGCCCTCCCCGCCGCAGGTACCGACGAAGTGCCCGCGGCTGTCGACGATGTGATCCAAGATCCAAGCAGCGTGGCCCGTGGTGTCCACGCGGGTGTGGTGGTTCTGCACCGTCAGGTCGCAGGTGTACCCGATGGGTCCGTCCAGCGGGTTGATGTTGAAGCTGCAGCTCGGCACGAGTGGCAGGAGCGACGAGTTGATGCCGCAAAGGGTTCCGCTCTGGAACAAGGGACCACCCGAGTCGCCGCCTTGGAGCGTCTGGTTGTCGCCGTCGCCCAGGAAGAAGTTGACCACGTCGCCAACGACGGGAAGGCCGTCAAAGAACTGTGAGTAGAGCGTGAACTCTCCAACGTAGACGTCGCCGAAGAAGGAAGATGTCGTGCCGTTGCGATACACCTCACGGGAGCCCGACCGACGGGTGCCGGCACCGGGGTCGGCCCAAAGCCCACCGCCACCGAAGCCCAGGTACGTGCCGTTGAAGGTCGAGGAGCACGCCGTCAAGCTCGCGAGAGTGGGGCCGAATGGCAGCTTGGCGGGGACCGCGACGAAGCCCGGAACTCGTTTGTCCAGCGGGACGATGGCGAGGTCGTCAGTCGACATCATCGGCAGATCGAAGTTCATGGGACTTACCGATGTCAGCACACTGATCTGGTGTCCTGGACTCGGCGTGTACGACGTCACATCGCCCGGTTGCGGATAGTAGCTCCCTGTATTGGGTAGGTGCGAAAACTGAATGCGCACCGATGCGCCCGGAAACAAACCGAAGTCGCTGGTTGCCAGCGGCCAGTTGTACGAGCCGTTGAAGCAGTGCGCGGCAGTCAGGACATGGGCAGGCGTAATGAGCACGCCGCTGCAGGTGGCGCCGTTTGAAGTGGATGCGAAGTTGAGAAACACCACATTGGAAGCGTTGGGCGCCGGATCGCCGTTGCTGATGGCCTGCGATGCGGTTGTGGTGGGTTCCTCCGGCGGCGACGGTTCTTGCTCAGCGGCGCATCCCGCGCCAAGCGCGACGGCCAGCCCCGCCACCATGAACAACTGGCCTACGAGTTGCGTGCGTGCGTGCGTGCGTCTGCTGTGTCATCTGTTGCCCTCCCGGCTCGCGCCCTTCGCCCTCCGCCGGAATCAAGTTTCGCCAATTCTCGTCGCGAGAGCGAGGACGGAATGGCTCCCGCGATCACTTTTGTGGGTGACTGTACGAGCGCTGCTCCACGCACTTGGCGGAACGCAACTCGAGTTGTGAACGTATTCCGATAGTTGCGGCCACGACAGCGGTGGCGCGCAGGTAGGACCCCCTGCGCCAGATCCTGTCGCAGGAGTAGCGGAGCTTGCTGTGCTGCGCCAGATCTCGTCGCAGGTATCCGAGAGCTTGGGGCGCGGCGCGAACCCCGTCGCGTGGCGACCCGCCGCCGGCGGCCACGCGTTTCGCCAGCCCGAATTCTCGCGAAACGCGCGGTTTTCCGCTGGTACAGCGGGTGCAGTGGCAGCAGGCGAACCAAGTCCCTGCGAGGTACACTGAAGCCAATGAGCGGATCTCGACATGTCGTCGCGATGGAGCCGAGGACCGACGCGTGGGTCTTGCCGGAGATCTCCGTGCCCGAGTCCTACGCACACAACCAGCTCGCTCGCTTTCTTGCAGCCTTGCTCGAGGCGTGGGTACAGCGCTCCGCACTGGACGCGCTGGTCACGTGCAATCTGGCGCTGCGATGGGACCCGGCTCGACCCAGCGTTGGTATCGACCCGGATGTGATGCTCGTCACGCCCGCTCCGGCGAGTCCAAGTGAGCTCACGAGCTTGTGCACCTGGAAGCCGGGGCACGCGCCGCCGCGCCTGGCCGTCGAGATCGTCAGCCCGAACCATCCCTACAAGGACTACGACGAGATCCAAGAGCGCTACGCCGCCAGCGGCGCGGGCGAGCTGTGGGTGCTCGACCCGGAGCTCTACGGCCCTGCTTCGCACGGAGGCCCGGTGGCCGTCCAGCAGTGGGTGCGGAGCGCAAGCCGGCTCGAGCGCGTACACTTCGGCGCCGGTCCCGTGCATTCAGATGCCATCGGGGCGTGGCTGTGGAGCGACCCGATTCGCATTTCCGACGACCCCGAGGGCGCCCGCGTTTGGCTCACCCGGGAGGAGACCGAACGCCGCGCGAAGGAAGCCGCGCGCCGCGAGATGGAAGTCGCGCGCCGCGAGATGGAAGCCGCGCGCCGTGAGATGGAAGCCGAACGCCACGAGAAGGAAGCCGAGCGCGCCGCCCGCGATGCGGCGGAAGCGCGCGTGGCCGAGCTCGAGCGCTTGCTCGCGGAACGCAACCGCTAGGGCGCGGGGCAGGCAACGGGTTTCGTGTCGACGACCAGGTCGTCGATCCACACGTCCAGCGGGCCCTTCATCTCGTGGAAGCTCCAGGCTCCCACGAACAGTCGGCTCACCGCGGGGCCGTACCAGGGGGACGTCTTGTCGGTGGGCGCCACGCAGCCGTTGCCGTGGTCGTCCACCGAAAGGATCGGATCCGTCGCGCCGTCCTTGTACATGCGGAGCTTGCGCGCGACGGAGTCGAGCTCGAAGGAGATGCACGCCCAGCCGGTGGGCATCTCGGTTTTGCTCTTGGACGAACAGTCGTGGTAGCCGTCGCTGCCTTGAGCCTGCAGTCCGTACACGAAGCTGTAGGTGTTGGGGCTGTTGCCGGCGAGGGAGCTCAAGATGTACTGGGCGTTGCGCCCGACGGCGGGTGAGCTCGGCTCGGCGTCGCCGCTCACGCCGAAGAAGGTCCAGTGCACGCTGGTGCCGTTCGGGTCGATGTACATCCTGAGCCGGCCGTACACGTGCGTCGGCGTGTCCTTGAAAATGGGCTCGTTTCCGTCGGCAAACAGCCGCCCGCCGGCCTTGACGACGTCGTCCACGTGGACGTGGAGCGCGCTCGCGCCGCTGCTGGTGTGCGTGCCGTCGAGCTTCATGGTGGCGCCGGCGGTCAGCGCCGCGCGCCACGGGCCGAACAGCTGCTTGTCGCTGATGTCGGAGACGGCGGGGTAGTCGTCGAAGGTCTCGCAGAACAGCGCGCCGCCACACGGGTCGGGCGGCCCGGCGTCCACGCCGCCGTCGCTGCCCGCGCTGCCCCCGGCGCCGCCCGTCGCGCCGCCACTGCCGCCGCCGCTGCTTCCGCCCGTGCCGCCCGCGCCGCCACTCGACGCCGCGCCGCTGCCAGCGGCGCCGCCGACCCGCCGGTGGCGCCGCCGGGCTCGTCGTCACTTCCGCAGCCGCCCATGGCGATCGCCATGCCGACGGCCAGCACCGAGACCACGCTTCGCATCGACGTATCCTACGCGCGACGGGGATCGCGCCGCACCAACATCCCTCGTCAGTAGCGGATCGAAACGATTTCCAGCTCGATTTCCCCGGCTGGGCGCCGCACCACGACCACGTCCCCCACGCGCTTCTTCATCAACGCCTGCCCCATGGGCGAACGGAAGCTGACCATGCCCTTGCCGGGATCGGCTTCGTCGGGCCCCACGATGGTGTAGCTCTTGCGCTGGCCGTCTTCGTCCTCCACCTCCACGGTGGCGCCGAAGAACACGCCCTCCTTCTTGCGCTCGCCGTCGCGCACGACCACTGCGTTGTCGAGCCGCTTGGTGATGAAGCGGATGCGCCGATCGATCTCCCGCAGGCGCTTCTTGCCGTAGATGTACTCGGCGTTCTCGCTGCGGTCCCCCTGGGCGGCGGCGTCGCTCACCTCCTGCACCACCCGCGGACGCTCCACCGAGGCGAGCTGGTTCAGCTCCTGGGCGAGGCGCTTGGCGCCCTCGGGCGTCAGGTAGATGGGCATGGGCGCCGAAGAAATAGCAGAAGCCTCGACCGGCTTCGTTCGTTTTCTGTTGGCGCGGCGCGGGAACGGCGCTTGCCTGTGACGGAGCTGGAAGGAGGTCCCGCGTGCATCGACAAGAAGCCGACCTGGAGCGTTGCATCAGCTGTGGAGCCGAATTGGACGTCTCGACGGGGCGACCTTTCGTGTTCGGAGAAGAGTTGCTCTGCTACGACTGCGCCATCGCACGTGGCGGCGCCTACGACCACACGCATGAGACGTGGACCAAGGCGCCGGATCTGGCCGGCCTCTACGATTCGCGGCGACCCCACGCCTGAAGCTCGCGCCACGGATGCGCTCGGTCGCGCACAGAGCGCATTCGCTGCGCATCAGGCGGAGTGCATCATCAGCGGAAGCACATAGCCGTAGGCGATGGCCCACACCGCGTTGAGCGCGACCGTGGCGAACGCGGCACCGCGGCGCGCCCGCCCGCCGATGGCCCAAGCGGAGAGCACCAAGAACACGACGGCGCCCACGGCGAGGTAGAGCCCCGCGGCGTAGCCACTGGTGAGGCGATCCAACGCGCCGTAGCCGAGACCTACGCCCACGCCCACGAGCAGCGCGAGGAAGGCAGCAGCGAGGCCGGCGGTGGAACGCACGGACTCTAGGCGATCGCGAGCCTCCGGCACCCGCGTGATGGCGCGCCAGGCCTGGAAGTAAACGACCAAGCCCGAAATCACCGCCACCGGCACGGCTACCGCGAGGGCGAGCCAAAACGGATGAGTGACGGGAATGCTCATGCTTCGAGAACGTGCAACGGGCGTACCGGGGCGGTAGAAAGGTGTCGATGGGTGAGAAACGGCGCCGAGTGCTGAAGCTCGTTGTGTTCTTCGTCGCGGGCTGCCTCGTCGCGGCGCTGGTGGCGGGAGCGATCTTGGCGAAGCCATTCTTGCGCCAGCACGTGATCGACGAGGCCGCGCGCCGCGGCGTCGTGCTCGAGCCCGGCGAGGTCAACGTGGCCTTCGGTCACGTCAGCGTGGACCGCTCGAGCTTTCGCTTGATCGGTGTGCCCGGCGTGAGCGGCACCGCCGAGAGCACGGAGGTGTTCCTCGACTTCCTCACGCCGAAGCGCGTGGAGACGCGAGGCGTCAGCGTGGAGGCCGTGGGCTCCGCGCCAATGCTGGCCCTGGCCGTCACCGAATGGACCAAACGCTTTCCGGAGGCGTACCGCCTGCCGACGCAGGCACAGGAAGTGAACGTCAGCTGGCGCCCGGCAGCGGGACAGGACCCGTGGCTCACGTTGAAAGGCGGCAGCCTCACGCCCACCACCGGCGGCGCCACGTTCCACGCGGACGCGGCCAAGGCCCTGGGCTTCGACGTGGGCAAGGTGGGCGCCGCCTTCACCGCCAACGACGCCGACGTGGCCTTGGGCTTCGGCGAAGACGACGTGGGCAACGCGCCGGTGCGCATCCGGGTGCAGCACGCGCTGCCCGCGCCCACGGCGGACGTGGAGCTTGCGCCCGTGGATCTGGACAAGCTCGCCGGCCCCTTCGGCGTGAAGCTCCCCATCAAGGACGTGGTTGCCAGCGGCAAGGCGCATCTGGTGTTCGAGCGCGCGGTGGAGCCGAAGCCCATCAGCGGGCACCTGTTGGCCAAGCTCCAGGGCTTCGTCCCTCCGCACCCGCCGGAGCTCGACGGCTTCGTGTTCGGCGACAGCACCACGCTGGAGTCGGACTTCACGGTGACGCCAGACCGCAAGAACGTGACGCTCACCAAGACCACGGTGGCGGCCGGCGCCTTCAAGCTCGCCGGCAACGGGAGCATCGAGCGAGAGGACACCCACGCCCGCATTCGCATGGCGCTCACGGGCAACCTCCCCTGCGACGCGCTGGCGGGCGCCGCGGCGGAGACCCACCTGGGCTCCGTGCTCGGCAAGATCGTGGGCGCCGCGGCCAAGCAGGCCTTGAAAGGCTCCGTGGGCGTGACGGTGAAGCTCGACGCCGACACGCGGGAGCTGGAAAACGCCAAGCTCGAGCGCATCATCGGCGTCGGCTGCGGGCTCAAGCCCTTGGATTTCACCAAGCTCGACTTTGGCGCCCTGCAGAAGAGTTTGCCGCCCCTGCCCAGCGGCTTGCCGCCGCTGCCGAACATCGATCTGAAGGTCGAGAAGAAAGCCGCTCCGGCGAACAGCTCGGGTCAATAGATTGTTGGTTCGGCGCGATGCCCGTCGCGCCGCGCCTCCGCGTTACTGTTCGGCCAACTTCCGCTCGAGCTCCGCGACGCGCGCTTCCGCGGCTTCACGCGCGCGGCGCTCGGTCTCCGCCATGCCAAGCGCTGTTTCCTCTGGGGA